>CAZCUW010000015.1:0-61686 GCA_964502035.1 uncultured Sphingopyxis sp.
CCTCCCCTGAAGGGGAGGGCGTAGGTCTGCGTGAATGTCCGCTCCCCACCCCAAAGCGGTCATCTACAGCGTGATCGCAAGCCCGATCATCAGGCCAACGGCACCCCCAGCGCCGACGACAAGTCGGCGAGCGCCTGCTCGCCGCTGGTCACCTTGATGGCGTGCATGCCGAGCCCGGCGGCGGGTTTGCAGTTGATGCCGAGGTCGTCGAGATAGACGCAGGCGGCGGGTGCCACGTCCAGCGCGTCGCACATCATTTTGTAGATGCGCGGATCGGGTTTGCGAACCCCGACCTTGCTCGATTCGATGACATGGTCGAACCGCGCCATGATCGCGGCGACCTCTTCGGCCTTGGCGAAGCTGCGCGCCATCCCCGCACCGTGACCCGACGGCACATTGTTGGTGATGCAGCCGATCGTGAAGCCCTTGGCTTTCAGCGTGTCGAGGGCCGCGACCATCGCCGGGCGCACCGCCCCGGCAAGCACCGCGAGCACCGCTTCGCCCGCGAGTTCATGCCCGAGCGCGCGCGCCTCGGCGGCGAACAAGGTGTCAAAGGTCGCGGCATCGATTTCGGCGCGCTCGAACTTCGCCCAGGCATTGTGGTCGGGGTCGGCGGCGTTGACGCGGCGCACGAAATCGCGCGGCAGCCCGCGTTCGTCCTCCAGCCGGTTGAACGCCTCGAACGGCGACGAGGTGATGACGCCGCCGAAATCGAAAATCACGGTGGTTATCGTCATGGAGCGATGACAATCCCGGTCTTCGGATCGGCCCGTCCCGCGAGCATTTCGCGATAGGCGGCGAGCGCCGAGTCGCCGCCGCTGCGCTGATCGATGCTGGCGATCCGCGGGGCCACGTCCATGAACGCCAGCCACGCCGCGGCGATCTTTTGCCCGAACACCGCGCCGCCCCAATCGGCGATCCGTTTCTGGCTGCGCCCCGGGGCAAAGAAGCCCTGGCGGTCGGGGCCGGGCAGGCCTTCGGCGTCGGCCTGCGCGTCCCAATGCGACTTGCCGACGACGATCGAGGCCTGCAACTGGCCGCCGAAATGGCTGTGGACGCTGCGCGTCACCGCGCCATTGCCCGCCATGTCGACCAGTGCGGCGGGGGTCGATGCGTTGAGCGTCATGATCTGGTCATAGCTGATGACGCGGTCGTAAATGCCCTGCGCGGCGAGCGCGTCGACATTGGCGGCGCTGGTCAGCCCGATCGTTTCGGGGCGGTCGGCGCGTTGCTTGAGGGTAAAGCCCAGCCCGATCGCGGTCTTACTCGATGCGCTGGCGATCAGGATCTGCTGGACGCCATAATCGCCCGCGTCCTCGAACTGGTCGGCGATCAGCCAGCCGGTCAGAAACAGCGGGCGGAACACCGGCCAAAAATCATGGTCGGCGGCGCGATAGTCGGCCAGCGCCTCGATCCGTTGGTAGCTGTTGTAAATGGGGGGCAGGGTGGTGCGGCGCGGGGTCACGTCGGTGAAGCCGCCGGGTCCGGCCTTGCCGACGGTCAGCACCGCATCGCTCGCCATCGGATAATAGCCATAAAAGCGGTCGCCGGCCGCTACCCCGTCGGCCGCGCTTTCGGCCACCGTCGCGAAACCCCAGACGGGCAGGCGGCCGGGTTCGCCCGGTTCGGCAAAAAAGTCCCAATAGCCCTGATCCCTCCCATTTTTATCTGGGCCGAACAGCCCGGCGGGCTTACCGAACACGGCGTAGGTGATGTTGTTCGCGGTCATCGCATAGCTGTCGATATGGACGCGGATTTGCCCCGCTGCGAGCGGCTTGTCGGGGTCGGCGACCAATTGGGCTTGCGTAATATCGTCGCGATCGATGTCGATCGCCCAGCTCGTTGCACTCATTTGCGGACCCCTCCGATTGTCTTGCCCGCCCACGCGGGATGATCGATAGTCATACAGATGCAGCCCGCGCTGACAATCGCCGCGGCGCGGACGTCAGCCGGTGGCGGTGTGGAAAAGCGAGCCGATCGCAATCGTTACCGCCATCGCCGCCGCGCCCCAAAAGGTGACGCGGACGACCGGGCGCAGCATCGGGGCATTGCCTGCCCAGGCGCCAAGCGCGCCGAGGATGGCGAGGAAGGCCAGCGATGCCGCCGACACCGTGACGGGCAACGAGCCGCCGTGATCGAGCAATACCGTCGCGAGCGGCAAGGCCGCGCCGATCGCAAAACTGGCTGCGGACGCCGCCGCCGCCTGCACCGGCCGCGCGGTCATCGCGTCGGTCAACCCCAGCTCGTCGCGCAGATGCGTGTCGAGCGCATCATGTGCGGTCAGTTGCGCTGCGACCTGCTCGGCGAGCGCGCGGTCGAGCCCGCGCTGCTGATAGATTTGCGTCAGCTCCTCCAGCTCGAACTCGGGGTCGGCGGCGAGGTGGCGCTTTTCGAGCTCGACATCGGCTTCTTCGGCATCGCCCTGCGAGCTCACCGACACATATTCCCCCGCCGCCATCGACATTGCGCCCGCGACGAGCCCCGCGGTGCCGGTGACCAGGATCGACGATTGCGAGACGCCCGCCGCGGCGACCCCGGCGATCAGGCTCGCGGTCGACACAATCCCGTCATTGGCGCCCAGGATCGCGGCGCGCAGCCAGCCGATGCGGCTGGCGGCATGGGTTTCCTCGTGCATGATCCCACTCAATATTGGAGTTGCAGCCCCGGCCTGGCCCAGCGCGTCTTTACCAGCCGCCCGGTGCCCGACAGGGTGACATAGGCATCCTGCCGGTCGGGGCCGCCGAACGCGATGTTGGTGGTGAAAATATCGTCGGTCGCGACAAATTCCACCAGTTCCCCCGCGGGCGAGATCACCGAAATACCGGATTCGCCGATCGTCGCTACGCAGATATTGCCCGATGCCTCCATCGCCAGACTGTCGAAGAATTTATAGCCTGCGGGGCGATAGAGCGGGATGCCGGGACCGCCGGGGCCGGCGTCGGCGGCGACCTTGCCGGGGGCGATAATGTTGAACTTCATCAGGCGGCAGGTGTAGGTTTCGGCGGCGTACAGCGCGCTGCCGTCGGGGGACAGGCCGACGCCATTGGGGTTGTTCGACGGAAAGATGACTTCCTCGATAAAACTGCCGTCGGCCTTGGCGTAAAAGATGCCGACAATGTCGTGGCAGCGCGCAGCATAGTCGACCTTGCCGTGATCAGTGAACCAGAAGCCGCCGTGGGCGTCGAACACGATGTCGTTGGGGCCGCGCAGCGAGACGCCATGATCGCCGCTCTGGTAGAGGATTTCGACCGCGCCGGTGTCGATGTCGATCCGCTCGATCCGCCCGCCCGAATAATCACTGGCGATGCCGTGCGGGGCGAGATAGCCGTTCGCTTCGACATAGTTGAAGCCGCCGTTGTTGCAGCAATATAGCTTGCCTTCGGGGCCGATCGCCAGGCCGTTGGGGCCGCCACCGGGGGTCGCGATGACCTGTTTACGGCCGCCGGGCCAACAGCGCGTGATCCGCCCCGCCTCGATCTCGACGACGATGACGCTGCCATCGTCCATCACCACCGGCGCCTCGGGAAAGCGCAATCCGTCGGCGATCAATTCGAACTCGGCCATATCCGTCTCCCTTGCGTGCGCACATTGGCTGTGCTTTGCGACCATCATGCCCGTTCGTTCACTCTTCGCCAGTATTTTCTACGAGGCCGATATCGGCTCGCCCGACCTGCTCGCCGAGTTGGAGGACAGCAGCCGCTTGTTCGCCGAGGAAGATGGCGCGGGGCGCGCATGGAGCCGCGCGCATGGCTATAAGGGTTATACCAGCTACGCCAGCCTCGGCGACCTGCCCGAGCGCGACCCGGCGTTCCACGACCTGAAACGTCTGCTCGACAAGGAAGTGAAAGCCTTTGCCAAGGCGGCGCATTTCGACCTCGCCAAACCGCTGAAGCTCGACAGCCTGTGGGTCAATGTCCTGAAACCCGGCGGTACGCATAGCGGCCATATCCATCCGCACAGCATCGTGTCGGGGACCTTCTATGTCGCGGTGCCGCCGGGGTCGGGGGCGCTGAAACTGGAAGACCCGCGCCTCGCGATGCTGATGGCGGCGCCGGGGCGCACCGCCGATGCACCCGAACATCTGCTGCCCTTCGTCTATGCCGAGCCCGCGGCGGGGCGGGTGTTCCTGTGGGAAAGCTGGCTGCGCCACGAAGTGATGCCGCATAGCGGCAAGGGCGAGCGGATCAGCATCAGCTTTAACTATCGCTGAGCCGATCCTATATCGCACTCCGTCATTGCGAGCGAAGCGAAGCAATCTCCAGCTATCGGCATGGCAAGACAGCACGCTGTGGATTGCCGCGTCGCTTCGCTCCTCGCAATGACGAAGCTCTAGAACCAAGGACATCCCATGACCGCGACCTACGACGCCGACCTTCAGCTTTTCATCAACGGCGCCTGGCGGAGCGGTGAGGGGCGCGAGGAGCGGCCGGTGTATAACCCCGCCACCGCAGGCACGATCGCCGAGCTGCCGGTCGCCACCATTGCCGATCTTGATGAGGCGCTCGCTGCCGCCGACCGCGGCTGGCCGGTGTGGCGCGCCAAGAGCTTCGACGAGCGCGCCGCGCTGATGCACAAGGCGGCGGGCATCATCCGCGAACGCGTCGAGCATATTGCGACGCTGCTGACGCTGGAGCAGGGCAAGCCGATCGCCGAGGCGCGCGGCGAAGTGCTGTCGGCGGCGGGGCTGTTCGACTATTTCGCCGAGCAGGGCAAACGCATCGAAGGCCGCGTGCTCCAGCGGCCCGCGGGCCAGCGCACGATGGTGCTGCGCCAGCCGGTCGGGCCGGTCGCGGGGTTCAGCCCGTGGAACTTCCCGGTCAATCTGATGGTCAAGAAAATCGCCCCCGCACTCGCCGCGGGCTGCGTCGTGATCGCCAAGGCGCCTGAAGAAACGCCGGGCTGCACCAGCGCGATCATGCGCTGCATCGCCGATGCGGGCATCCCGGGCGACGTCGTCCAGCTCGTCTATGGCGACCCCGACCGGATCAGCCGCCATTTGCTCGCCAGCCCGGTGATCCGCAAGGTCAGTTTCACCGGATCGACCGCGGTCGGCAAGCATCTGATGAAACTTGCTGCGGACCGCGTCCAGCGGATCACGATGGAGCTTGGCGGCCACGCCCCGGTGCTGATTTTCGACGATTGCGACCTCGAAGCCACGCTCGACAAGGTCGTGACACAGAAGTTCCGCAACGCCGGACAGGTGTGCATCTCGCCGACGCGCTTCTATGTCCAGCAGGGTATCTACGACGCCTTTGTGAAGGGCTTTGCGGCACGGACCGCGAAGGTGAAGATTGGCAGCGGCTTCGACGCCGACACCCAGATGGGGCCGCTCGCCAACGCGCGCCGCGCCCCGGCGCTGGCGGCGCTGGTCGCCGATGCGAAGGCCAAGGGTGCGCGCGTGATCGCGGGCGGCGAGGCGACGGGCGAGGGCTATTTCTTCCAGCCGACCGCGATCGCCGACGTCCCGCTCGACGCCGATGCGATGAACCACGAACCCTTTGGCCCGATGGCGCTGATCCGCCCGTTCGGCAGCGAAGACGAAGCCTTGGAGCAGGCGAACCGGCTGCCTTACGGCCTCGCGGCCTTCGCGTTCACCGAGAACGGCCGCCGCATCAACCGCATCGCCGATGGTGTCGAAAGCGGCATGGTCGGGATCAACAGCTTCGTCATCTCGACCCTCGACACGCCGTTCGGCGGGATCAAGGAATCGGGCTTCGGCAGCGAGAGCGGGCCGGAGGGGCTGGACGGCTATCTGGTGACCAAGGCGGTGCATATTTATTGAGGAAACTGTTCGGTTACACAAAACCGTAGCCCTGAGCCTGTCGAAGGGCGCTTCTCAGGATAGGCGCCCTTCGACAGGCTCAGGGCTACGGTTTCTTTGCGAGCTAATCCCGCTCCAACGCCACGAAATCGCGCCCCATCGGCGCCAGATGCGCGCCGCCGTCGACAAAGATCGTCTGCCCGGTCACCGCGTCGGCGCGCGCCAGATACACCACCGCATCGGCGATCTGTGCCGGGGTGGGTAGCGCGCCCAGCGGCATCCGTCCCGCGAGCCGCGCGACCTGCGCCGCTGAATAATCGTCGGTCGCCAGCGTCAGCCCGGGGGCGACGGCGTTGACCCGCGCGCGGTTTCCGAACGCGACCGCCAGCGTCACGGTCGCCTGCCACAGCGCCGATTTCGACAGGCTATAGGCGAGCTGATCGGGCACCGGCTGCGCGACGCGCTGGTCGATGATATTGACGATCGCGGGCCGCTGGCCTTCGCTCGCGGCGACGAGCGCTTTCGCAAGCATCACCGGCGCGGACAGATTGACCTGCATCATTTCGGTCAGCGCCGCTGCCGACAAATCGGCCCACGCACCTTCGGCAAACAGCGCGGCGTTGTTGACGACCAGGTCGGGGGCGCGGCCGAATTTGTCGATCACCGCGGGGATCAGCGCGTCGACCGCGGCGGGATCCGCCAGGTCGGCGGCGAAACGGTGGCTGATCGCGCCCGTCTCGGCCAGCGCGTCGGCGAGCACCGCGTCGGCGTCGCCCGGGCTGCGTTTGTGGATCGCCAGCGCATAGCCTTCGCGCGCCAACCGCGCCGAAATCGCGGCACCGACGCGGTGGAGTCCGCCCGTGACCAGTGCCAGCTTTTGCGTCATTTGCGGGCGCGCCGCATGGTGATGCCGATTTCTTCGCCGTCCTCGGCGATCGCCAGTTTGACGATCTTGACCTCGACCTCTTCGACCTTGTCGTCCTGCAGGAACAAGGTGTCGATGATATGGTCGGCGACGCTTTCGATCAGCACGAAATGGACATCCTTGGGAATACCCTCGGTCGCCGCGAATTTCAGGTGCATATAGTTTTTGGACGCGCTGAGCGGTGTCGTCGGATCATAATGATCGGCCATCGCCAACCGGGCGCGCACCCCGATGCGCAGCGGTTGCGGCAGATGGGTTTCTTCGGAATAAATGCCGGTCAGCACCTGGGCGATCAGCCCGTCCACCTCCAGCCACAATGTATCGGTCACAAGAAATCCTGTCGAACGCGGGCGACATTCGGCTTTGCATCGCCGCGCTGCACCCCTAAAGCGCCGCCGCATTAGCGAAAGGGCGCGCGTTGGTCGAGTTACTTCCATTGTCGGATATGGCACCGCAGGCGGTCGAGGATCTGCTCGATGCCGCTTTCGGGAGCGACCGTTTTGGGCGAACCGCCTATCGTATCCGCGAAGGCGTCGATGCGGTGCCCGCGCTCAGCTTTGCGCTGGTCGAAAATGGCGCGTTGATCGCCACGATCCAGTGCTGGCCGGTGGCGCACCGGGCTCCCGACGGCACCGCGACGTCGCTGGTGATGGTCGGGCCGGTTGCGGTGCGCCCCGACGTCCAGCGCGGCGGGCATGGCCGCATATTGATGGCGCACATGCTGGCAGCGGCCGAAACCCAGGCCGACGGCGCGCTGATGATGATCGGCGATCCCGAATATTATGGGCGCTTTTTCGGGTTCGATGCCGCTGCGACGGGCGCGTGGGATTTGCCGGGACCGTATGAGAAGCGGCGCCTGCTGGCGCGCGCGGTGAACGGGCACAGCCTGCCGACCGGTGCGGGAATGATCGGTCCGCGCTGACCGTGCTCGGGGTTGCACAGCGCGTCCGTCCGCCTATGTCGGATAAATGGTCACCCCCGCGCCGTCGCTTCCCAAGGAATTTTCGCAGCTCTCGCTGACCGAAGCCGCCGAGCTGCTCGCGGCGCGCAAGCTGCCGCCGGTCGAAAGCTGGCACCCCGAGCGTGAGGGCGACAGCTTCATGGAAATCCGCGCCGATGGCAGCTGGTACCATGAGGGCGGGCGCATCAACCGGCCCGCGATGGTCCGGCTGTTTTCGACGATCCTGCGCCGCGAGGCCGATGGGAGTCATGTGCTGGTCACGCCCGCCGAACGGTTGGGCATCGTGGTCGAGGACACGCCCTTTCGCGCGGTCGAACTGAAAAGCGAGGGCGAGGGCAAGACCCGCAAGCTCGTCTTCCGGCTCGACACCGACGACCTTGTCATGGCCGGACCCGATCACCCGCTCCGCTTTGGCAGCGACCCCGACAGCCCCGACCCGCGGCTGCACGTGCGCGGCGCCATCGGCAACGGCCTCGAGGCGCGGATCGACCGTGCGCTCTATTATGAGATCGTCGACATGGCGCTGGCCGACCAAAGTGATCCGCCCGCGATCTGGTCGAACGGCGCCCAATTCCCGCTGGTCGATCGCTGATGCTGTCGGCGAAGCTGCGCGCCGCGCTGGGCAATCTGCTGCCCGACGCGGGCGAGGACGAGGCCTATCTGGGCACCCCGACGCTGCGCGATGCCGCGGTGCTGATCGCCTTTACCGACCGCCCCGATCCCGGGGTCATCCTGACCCAGCGCCCGCAATGGCTGCGCAGCCATGCCGGGCAGGTCGCCTTTCCGGGCGGCAAGATCGACCCCGGCGACCGCGACGCGATCGACGCGGCGCTGCGCGAGGCCGAGGAAGAAATCGGCCTCGACCGCCGCGACGTGATGGTCGCCGGGGTGACCGAGGCCTATCTGTCGGGCAGTGGCTACCGGATTACCCCGGTGCTCGGCGTCATTCCGCCCGACCTGCCGCTCGATCCCAATCCCGACGAGGTCGAAGACTGGTTTGAAGTGCCGCTCGATATGCTGTTCGATCCCGCCAATTATCAGCGGCAGCAAGCGCATTGGCAGGGCCAGGATCGGCATTATTATGACATGGAGTGGCAGGGGCGGCGGATTTGGGGCGTGACGGCGGGGATCATCATCAATCTGGCGCGGCGGATGCCGGCGGGCTGGCACCGGTGACGGCGCTGCCCGACGCCGAATGGCGCAAGCGCGCCGGGCTGCGCCGCATCGTCGCGGCGCTCGGCGCTGATGGCGGGGCGGTCAAGATCGTCGGCGGCGCGGTGCGCGACACGCTGCTCGGGCTGGCGGTCACCGACATCGATCTGGCGACGCCTTTGTTGCCGCACGAGGTGACGCGGCGGCTGGCGGCGGCTGATATCAAGGTGATCCCGACCGGCATCTCCCACGGCACCGTCACCGCGATCGCCAGCGGCGACCATCACGAGATTACGACGCTGCGCCACGATGTCGAAACCGACGGGCGGCGGGCGACGATCGCCTTTGCCGATGACTGGCCGGGCGATGCGGCGCGGCGCGACTTCACGATCAACGCGCTCTATGCCGATCCCGACACCGGCGAAATCGACGACTGGTTCGGCGGCCTCGACGACCTGAAAAACGGCTGGGTGCGGTTCATCGGCGACGCCGCAACGCGGATCGCCGAGGATCATTTGCGTATCCTGCGCTTCTATCGTTTCGCGGCGCGGTTCGGGCGCGGCGCTCTTGACGCGGCCAGCCACGCCGCGGTGGTCACCGCGCGTCAGTCGCTCAAAAGCCTGTCGCGCGAACGGATTTCCGACGAAATGACCAAGATACTGGCGCTGCCCGATCCGCGCGCGATCGTCGGCCAGATGGCGGTCGACGGCATTTTTGCGGTGATGTTGCCCGAACTCGATCCGGATTTCGCGGCGACGCTCGACCGATTGCTCGTCAATGAGCAGGCGGCGGGGGTGCCGGTCGCAGCGCATCGGCGGCTCGCGGCGTTGCTGCCCGCCAATCCGGCCGTCGCCGAACAAGTGGCCAGCCGGCTGCGGCTATCGACGCGGCAACGCAAATATCTGGCCGCGGTGGCGGGGCATCGCGGCGACATCGCGCGTCCGGTCCGGCAGCTGGCGCATGCGATCGGGATCGACGCGGCACGCGACGTCCATCTGATCGCCGGTGAAGCCGCCGCGGCGCGCGCGCTGGCGGACTGGCAGGCACCGCAGCTGCCGATCAAGGGCGGCGATATCGTCGCGCGCGGGGTCGCTGCGGGGCCAGAGGTGGCGCGTATCCTGAAAGCAGTCGAAGCGGCGTGGGTTGCCGAGGATTTTCCCGACTTTACCCGTGTCGCCGAACTGGTCGATCAGAAGATCGGGCGCACCAGCGACTGACGCCAGAAATCGAGCGCCGCATGGCTTTCCAGCGGCCGCGCGAACAAATAGCCTTGTCCGAAATCGCAACCGAGCGCCGACAGCAGCCGCGCCTGGTCGGCGGTTTCGACGCCCTCGGCCGTCGTCTTCATCCCCAGCACTTCGGCCAGGCTCTGGATCGTGCGGACGATCGCCACCTTGTCGCGGTCATCAACCATATGTTCGACAAAGCTGCGGTCGATCTTGAGCACGTCGATCGGCAAGCGTTGCAGATAGGCGAGGTTCGAATAGCCGGTGCCGAAATCGTCCATTGCGACGCGCGCGTCGAGCGCCTTCAATTCGCTGAGCACCGATAGCGCGAGATCGGGGTCGCCGATGATCGCGCTTTCGGTGAGTTCGATCATCAGCCGTTCGCCGCCGATCCGGTGCTTGGCCATCGCCTGGCGAACGACCGCGGCGATGTCGTCGCGCAGCAGCTGGATCGCCGAGACATTGACCGAAAAATAGCAGTCGACGATTTTGCCGCCATTCTGTTTGTCCCAGTCGGCGAGGACCGCTGCTGCCTTGCCGATCGCCCATTGGCCGAGCGGGACGATCAGGCCCGAATCCTCGGCGATCGGAATGAATTCGCTGGGCGAAATCGAATCGCCATTCTGTTTGTCCCAGCGCGCCAGCGCCTCGAACCCGGCGACCTGGCCGGTGGCCAGTTCGATCAGCGGTTGAAAGGCCAGGTGCAAGCGATCTTGCTCGATCGCGTTGCGCAATTCGGTTTCGAGGCCAAAGCGATTGTCCGACAGCATGGCCGATTCGGGTTCATAGATTTCGATCCGGTCGGTTTGCTTGGCGCGCTTCAACGCGATCTGGGCGTGGCGGATCTGGTTGGCGACATCGCCTTCGGCTGCGGGCTGGATCGCGCAGCCGATTGCGCAATCGACGCTGACCTTCAGCTCGCCGATCCGGAACGGATGGTCGAAACAGCCGCGGATTCGCCGCGCCATCTCGCGCACGTCGGCGCGGCCGCCCGCGACGCGGGTGGAAATGGCGAATTCGTCGCCGCCGGTGCGCGCCAATATGTCGCCGCTACGCAGGCTCGATTTCAGCCGCCGCGCGACGGTGATGATCAGCTCGTCGCCCGCCATCGGGCCGATATGTTCGTTGATGCGGCTGAACCGGGCAAGGTCGAGCAGCAGGATCGCATGGTCGGCGCCGACTCCATCGGTCGCGCTGCGCAGTTCGACCAGCTCCTCGAACCCGGGGCGGTTGGGCAGGCCGGTCAGGCTGTCCGACACCAGCTCGCGGCGCAAATTGCGCTCGGTCATCATTTCCTGGGTGCGGTCGATCAAGGTCAGCAGGAACAGCGTCTCGTCGCCCGATTCGGTGGGCAGCGGCCCGATCGATCCGCGCAGATCGCGCGCCGCGACGCCTTCGCCCAGCTGGCACGAGAATTCCTGGGTGTCGTCGGGGTCTTGCGCGGCGCGCTCGATCGCGCGCAACAATTCGATCGGCGCGTCGGCGCCGGCGGGGGACAGGCGCAACCGGTCGAACGCGGCGTTGCTGGCGTGCAGGCGAAAATTGCCGCGCGCGAGCGGACGGATCAGCGCCGCCGGGACCGGGAGTGCGTCGATCCAACCGACGAACAACAAGGGCCGGTCTTCACCGGTTCGATCAATAGGCATGATAGCGGGTTTTGTGCGACCTTTCCCCATTGGCCATGACCTAGGGGGTGGGGAGTAAAGAAGCTATTTACGGCAGGCTGAAAATAAGGTCAGCCGAAACGATTATTGCGTGGGAAACCGGTCGGCGGCATCCGCCCCGCGGCGCCGCGCGCGACGCGCCACGGCACCAGGTCGGTCTCGGTCCGCGTGCGCCCGGTGTCGCCGCCCATCGCCCAGCTTAACCCCTCGGCAAAGGCAAAGCTGACCGCGTCGGACAGGCCGCCGTCGCGATAGCGTTGCAGCATCACCCCCTGACCGCGCGCCATCACCGGCACTTCGCTGATCGGGAACACCACCAGCTTGCGATTGTCGCCGACCACCGCGACGCTGTCGTCGCCCGGCCCGATCGCCCGAACGATGGCAAGCTGGGCGCCGGTTTTGAGGTTGACGACGCCGCGTCCCTTGCGCGTTTCGGCGGCGACTTCGCCCATCTGCGCGACAAAGCCGTGCCCGCTCGACGACGCGAGCAGCAGGCGGCCGTCGGCGTGCGCGGGGATCATCGCGACGATCCGCGCCTCGGGATCGATGTCGACCATCAACCGCAGCGGCTCGCCAAAGCCGCGCCCGCCGGGCAGCTTGTCGGCGCCGATGGTGAAGAAGCGCCCGTCGCTCGCCGCGACCAGCAGCTTGTCGGTGGTCTGGGCGTGCGCGGCGAACAACAGCTCGTCGCCGTCCTTGAACTTGAATTCGGCCCACTGATCGGCGGCGACATGGCCGCGCTGGGCGCGGATCCAGCCGCGTTTCGACAGGATCACCGTCACCGGCTCCTTCTCGATCATCGCATCGAGCGGAATGTCGCGCGCCGGCGCGGCCTCGGCGATCGTCGTCCGGCGCGCGCCGAGCAGGGTGTCGAGCCCGTACACCGTGCGCAGTTTTTCGAGATCCTTGCGCAGCCGGGTGCGCTGGCGCTGCGGGCTTTCGACCAGCTTGACCAGCTCCTCGCGCTCGGCGGTCAGATCGGCCTGCTCGCGCTTCAGCTCCATTTCCTCCAGCTTGCGCAAGGACCGCAGCCGCATGTTGAGGATCGCCTCGGCCTGGCGGTCGGTCAGGATGAATTCTGCGATCATCACCGGCTTCGGCTCATCCTCGGTGCGGATGATCGCGATGATCCGGTCGAGGTTGAGGAAGGCGATGATATAGCCCGCGACCAGCTCGAGCCGGTCGTCGATCTTGTTGATGCGATGCTGGGCGCGGCGCACCAGCACGACGATCTGGTGCTGGAGCCATTCGGTGAGCAACTGGTGCAGCCCCATCACCTTGGGCGTCCGCGTCGCGTCGAGGACGTTGAGGTTCAGCGCGAAGCGGCTCTCCAGATCGGTGAGCCGATAGAGGCTTTCCTTCAGGATGTCGGGATCGACATTGCGGCTCTTGGGTTCGATGACGATGCGCAGATCCTCGGCGCTCTCGTCGCGGACATCTTCCAGGATCGGCAATTTCTTGTCGGCGATCAGCTGCGCAATCTGTTCGATCAGCTTGCCCTTGGCGACGCCATAGGGAATCTCGCTGATCACCAGCTGCCAGGTGCCGCCGGGCTGCTTCTCGATGCCATCGGCGTCCCAGCCGCCGTCCGCCAGCTTGCCGGTCGAAAAACGCGCGCGGACGCGGAAACCGCCGCGGCCGGTGGCATAGGCTTGCGCGATTGTTTCGGCGCTGTCGACGACGATGCCGCCGGTCGGAAAGTCGGGGCCTTTGACATGTTCGAGCAGCTCGGCCAGTTCGGCGCGCGGGTTTTCGATCAGCAGCAGCGCCGCGTCGATCACTTCGGCGGCGTTGTGCGGCGGGATGTTCGTCGCCATGCCGACCGCGATCCCGCTCGCGCCATTGGCAAGCAGGTTCGGGAACAGCCCCGGCATGATCTCGGGCTCTTCATCCTCGCCATTATAGGTCGGCTTGAAATCGACCGTGCCTTCGTCGAGTCCCTGCATCAGGTCGACCGCGACGCGGGTCAGCCGCGCTTCGGTATAACGATAGGCGGCGGCGTTATCGCCGTCGATATTGCCGAAATTGCCCTGGCCGTCGACGAGCGGATAGCGCAGCGAGAAATCCTGCGCGAGGCGGACCATCGCGTCATAGACCGCGACATCGCCGTGCGGGTGGAATTTGCCGATGACGTCGCCGACGACGCGCGCCGATTTCTTGTACCCCTGCGACGGATCGAGCCGCATCGCGCGCATCGCCCACAACAGGCGGCGGTGCACCGGCTTTAACCCGTCGCGCAGATCGGGCAGCGAGCGCGCGGTGATCGTCGACAGTGCATAGACCAGATAACGTTCGGACAGCGCGCTGCCGAACGGCGTGTCGGTCATGCCGGGGACAGCTTCTGGGTTGTCGGGATCGTCGGTGGTGGTCGCCATGGTCGCGGCGCGATAGCAAGGCTAGCGCGTCAAGGCAAAGGCCAAGCGGCGGTGGCTATATCTGGTCACGCACGAACCAGTTGGAAGGAGACTTTATAGCGGAAAAAGCTGATGCTCGGCACCATCGCAAGTGCGCGCCGGATGCGATGATCGTCATCAAGCGCGATGACTGCCCCCTCAACCGTCTGACCTTGCTCGGCCAATTCATCCTGTACAAAGCCCATGTAGCGAAGAATCTGGCCAACGACGACATCGCTGGCGCGGCCCTTCTTGAGCTCAACAACCAGCAGCCGCTTGCCATCTTTACTGATGGCCAGAATGTCGAGTGCACCGGTATCGGTGGGATATTGCTGACCGACAACTTCGCCGTCATCAGTGAAAATATCGTAGTCACGGCCGAGTTCAGTCTGGCTCCAGTTTGCAACCAGAAAATCTTCGAGATGTCGTTCCATCGCAAAGGCCAGTGGATCTTCGACGATCCCTTCGATGGTGCTGATGGGCGCCAGAACAGGAGTCGGACGCCCACCGATCAGCGCCTCAATCTCGTCAGCGTGCGTGGTAATATTTGACACCGTGCCGATCGAACCTGTTGAGCCTTTAAGCGCGTCGCTCATCGCGGCTCGATCAATAAAGACGTCACGCCAACGGACGTGGCGGCGGTGGGGAAGAATGTCGCCATCCGCATACCAATATTCGCCATCAACCTCGCCGACACGATAGCGACCGGCGCCATCGGGGGACAGAATCAGATCACCCGGCCGCAGCCCTTTCGACACCGTCCAGATTGCGCCGCAAGCCAAGCCGGCCGCAACCCTGCTCTTGGTCGGATGGACATTCAGATAAACTGGCACATGGGTTTTGTTGAACTGCCGCGATGTGTCGAGCAGCTTGCCAGTCAGATCGTCGTGAATATCGAAATGCGTCCCGATGAATGCGCCGTCGAAGCACGCTTGTGCGTATACGCTGCCTCGACCTGGCATGACCCGATAATAATTCTTCATGTCGCCCCTTTCTGAACCCTGTCGGCTATTTCAATCGGTTCGCCAGTCGTGTCATCAAATCCATGCGTTCGTGAAAGATCGCAACGACAAGCGCGGCGGCATCATCGCGTGGCAGACAAAAGATAAAATGATGCTGACAATGGACCATCCGCAGTCCGGGATACAGGTCGCTCAAATCCTTGGTGGGCCGCTCGCCGCCAGCAATAGTTTCGATGCAACGGGTCAGCTTGGCGACATAGCTTCGGGTTTGGGCGTCGCCCCATTGCGCGCGAGTGTAGCGCACGATCGCCCGCAAGTCGGCCTCGGCATCCGGAAGCAGGACATAGGCAGGCGTCAATCGTTGCCGTCCCTCGCCAGTTCCTCGTCGACAATTTCGTCGATGCTCTTGCCCGAAAACTCACCCGCTAAACCGGTGGCGATGCGTTCGCGCAGGAGCGTCTTCAGCTCCTGCCACGCCTCGTTTTCGCCGCCCGGCTGCGGGAACAAACGTTCCAGCGCATATTGCCGGATCGTCTTGCCCTGCAAGGCGGCCAGCGCCTTCAAATTTTGGTGCTGTTGATCCGAAATGTCGATCGTCAAGCGGCTCATGTCAAAACTCCTGTGACCACGGGCTGCATGTTACCACAAATGTGGGTTTGTGCCCAACGCCTATGTGGCGACGTCATGGATCAGTCCGTATAAGCCTTGACCAGATCGAACATATCATCGCGCCCGACATAGGGCGATCTGGCGTGGGCAACAGCAGTGAAGCCAGCATTTTCATCGAATGTCCCTCCCCGGTTCGGCCGCCGAAGGGAGCAGAAAGCGTCGCGGGCCGCAACCCGTCATCGCGCCCCCTTGCGAAGCCCCGATCTTTCGCGCAAGCCGTGCGGTGGGTAGAGGAGAGCGCGTGACGACGATTAGCGATGGTCCACCGGGGCTGACGGCGCGGATGGTGCGGCGATTGCTGCTGGCGATGTACCGGGTGCGCGGTTGGCGCGCGCTGGGTCAGGTGCCCGAACCGCGGCGCTTCATCCTGATCGCGGCGCCGCACACCAGCAACTGGGACTTCGTCAACTTCCTCGGCCTGACCGCCGACCTGGGGCTGCGCGCCCATTTCATGGGCAAATTGTCGCTGTTCAAATGGCCGATCGGCGGTTTCATGAAACAGATGGGCGGTATTCCCGTCGATCGCCGCAACAGCGGCAATGTCGTGCAGCAGATGGTGGCCGAGTTCGCGCGCCGCGCCGAATTCATGCTGACCGTCGCGCCCGAGGGGACACGCGGCAAGACGACGAAATGGCGCACCGGTTTTTACCAGATCGCGCTGGCGGCCAAGGTGCCGATGGTCGTCGGCTTCATGGATTACGGGACCAAGACCGGCGGGCTCGGTCCGCTGATCTGGCCGAGCGGCGACTTTCGCGCCGACATGCTCAAGGTGCTCGAGGTCTATCGCACCTGCATCCCCAAAATCCCCGAGCGCGCGGTGCGCTCGATCGACGATATTGTCGGCGACGGCCCGGAAACGGAGGTGCGACCATGACCGACCTGCTGATGCTGCTGGCGCTCAATTTCGCCGGATTGCTGGGGGTGATCCTGATCCTGTGGGCGATTTCGGTCGCCATCCGCGACGTGTCGTTCATCGACGCCTTCTGGGCGTTCGGCATGGTCCTGCTCGCGTGGGGCGCGGCGTGGCAGGCGGGGGCCGATACGTTGCATGCGCGGCTGCTGCTTGGGCTGACCAGCCTGTGGGGGCTGCGGCTGACGATCCACTTGGGGCTGCGCTGGGTCAAGCATGGCGAGGATCCGCGCTACGCCAAAATCCTGTCGCGGACGATGGAGACGAAAAAGTGGAGCTGGGGCAAGACGGCGCTGCTCACCGTGTTCCTGACGCAGGCGCCGTTGCTGTTCATCACCTGCCTGCCGGCGCAGATCGGTATCTGGGCGAGCGGCGGCGCGGCGGCGGACGGCGTTGGTATCCTCGCGATCATCGGCGTCGTGGCGGCGCTGATCGGCATTGCGTTCGAGACGATCGGCGACGCGCAGCTCGATGCGTTCCGCAAGAATCCGGCGAACAAGGGGCAGGTGCTCGACACCGGGCTGTGGCGCTACACGCGCCATCCCAATTATTTCGGCGACGCGCTGACCTGGTGGGGATTGTGGCTGATCGCCGCCGACATCGGGCCGTGGGTCGCGCTGGCCAGCGTGATCGGACCGCTGTTCCTGACCTTCACCCTGACCAAATGGTCGGGCAAGGCGCTGCTGGAAAAAGGGCTGCACAAGACGCGGCCCGACTATGCTGCCTATGTTGCGCGCACTTCCGGTTTCATTCCGTGGCCGCCAAAGGCGCGTTAGACGGGGGGCTAGGCGGCGCGGCGCTGGCCGCCGACGCCAGCGCGCTCGGCGACGCGCCGCGCATCCGGGCGATATTGACCGAAGCGGCGCGCGCGGGCCGCGCGGTCAGCTATTCCGAACTGCTCGGCGATCTGGGGTTCCGCTTCACCCGGCCCAAGATGCGCGCGCTGTGCAAGACATTGGCCGAGGTCGACCGGCTGTGCGCGGCGGGCGGCGAACCCGATCTGGCGGTGCTGGTGGTCCGCGAAAGCGACCGGCTGCCCGGGCAGGGCTGGTGGGTCGGCGGGACGGCGCTGCTGCTCGGCTATGACGGCCCGTGGGAGGGGGCGGCGGCGGCGCGGTTTATCCGCGAGCAGCAGCAGGGGGTGTTTGATTATTGGGCGGGGCGGTAGCGCAACTATCGACCGAAAGCTGACCCCCATTATCGTCATCCCGGACTTGATCCGGGATCCATCGGACCCCCCGGCATAAGGCGGGGCATGGGCGCATGGACCCCGGATCAAGTCCGGCGTGACGAACCTGAGGGTTCGATTATTTCACCAACCCAATCTCGCGCAACCGCTGCTGCAAATATTCATCAGCGGTAATCGACGTCGGATACAGGTCCGGGTGCGCCGCATCGACGCAGCTGGCCAGCGTCTCGATCGGATAGTCCGAGCGGAAGTGCAGGAAGAAGGGCATTGAGTAACGCGCGACGCTTGCGCGGCCTGCATCGGGATTGCGGACGCGGTGGGTGGTTGATGGCAGCTTGTTGTTGGTCAGCCGTTGCAGCATGTCGCCGACATTGACCGCCATCGCGCCCGGCGGCGGGCTGACCGGCAGCCAGCTGCCGTCCTTGTCGCGGATTTCGAGCCCGGCTTCTTCGGCGCCGAGCAGCAGGGTGATCGTGTTGATGTCCTCATGCGCTTCGGCGCGGATACCCTTAGCGGGCGCCGCAACCGGCGGATAGCGGAGCAGGCGCATCACGCTGTTGCCGTCGAGCACCGTGTCGTCGAAGAAATCGGGCGCAAGGCCCAGGTAGCGCGCAATGCCCGACAGCAATTGGCCGCCAACGCGGTCGAATTCGGCGAATAATTTGTCATAGACGGCGCGGAACCCCGCGACCTCGGCGGGCCAGACATTGTTCGGCTGTTGCGCCGCGAGCCGGTGGCCGGCGGGCAGATCGCGGCCGACGTGCCAGAATTCCTTGAGGTCGACCTCTTTCGCGCCCTTGGCGATCTCGGTCCCGAACGGCGTATAGCCACGCGCGCCGCCGCCGCCGGGGATGTGATAGGCGCGCTTGGCCTCCTCGGGCAGCGCGAAGAAATCCTTTGCCTTGTCCCACGCATCGTCGATCAGCGCCGGGTCGATGCCATGATCGGTGATCATCGCAAAGCCGAAGCGTTCAAACGAAGCGCCGAAATCCTTGGCAAACTGATCGGCGGGAAGCGCCATCGAAATAGTCGGAACAGCGGCGGTCATATCATCATCCATTTTTTGAGCGGGGCTCGGCCTCCGCGACTCTGTTCCCGCATGTAGGGGTGTCGGCGGGGCAGGGAAAGAGGCTCGCTCTTTTCAAGCGACGCGGGGGTGCCTAGAGAAGCCAAGCCCCTCTCCTTCAGGGGAGGGGCAGCGAGACTTGCGAACTTGTTCGCTAGTCGCAGCGGGGTGGGGTCCATCGGCCTTGCTCTACGCCGCGAAACCCCACCCCAACCCCTCCCCTGAAGGGGAGGGGCTTAAGAAGAGCGCGTATGAGCAAGCAATATTGGCTGATGAAATCCGAACCCGACGCCTATCCGTGGGAGCAGCTGGTGCGCGAAGGCACCGGCATCTGGGACGGGGTGCGCAACCACACCGCAAAGCTCAATCTGAAAGCGATGCAGGTCGGCGACGAGGCGCTGTTTTACCACAGCAATATCGGCAAGGAATGCGTGGGGATCATGCGCGTTACCGAAACCGCCTTTCCCGACCCGACCGCCGAAGAGGGCTCGCCCTGGGTCGTGGTGCGCGTCGCACCCGTGCGGCCGCTGGCGCATTCGGTGACGCTGGCGGCGATCAAGGCCGATCCCAAGCTCGCCGACATGGACCTGATCCGCCAGTCGCGGCTGTCGGTCGGGCGCGTGACGCCCGCCGAGTGGCAGCATATTTTGCAGAAGTCGGAGACAGCGGCGGGCTGACCTCTTCCGTCATTGCGAGGAGCCGAAGGCGACGCGGCAATCCAGAGTAGGCGGTAACCGCCCTGGATTGCTTCGCTCCGCTCGCAATGACGAAGGGGATTTTAGCGCAGCTTGACCTGCAGATGCTTCGCCACCGACGGGTGAAGCGCGTGGACGAACTCGCATCCGTAGCTGTTGCCATCGGCGCGGCGGACGATGGCTTCGAGCGGTTGCAGCCCGGGCAGGTTGACCCAGATATGCTTGCCGAGCTGCGGCCGGAAAAAGGTGACCATGCGAAACCCGGTCGACGACAGGTCGAACAATTCGACGTCGAACGGGTTGAGTCCGGCCTCGCGATAGCGCGCCCGCGCCTGTACCGGAGCGCGTTCGGCGCGGCGGCCGGTGGTGGCGGGCCGTTTGGCCTCGATGATGCGATTCCCCAACACTGTTTTGGTCCCAGCGGTTGATTTGATTCGCCTGCTTTTACGGCGCTGGTGGTTACCTTGAAGTGAAGGAATATGGTGAAAATCGCCTACATCGGCGGGGTGTCGCCGACCGCCATCGCCTGACCGGGATAGGGCACCGCCAGCGCCACCGCATCGCGCCATTCGCCGCTCAGCCAGGTCGCATATTGGTCGGGATGCAGGATCACCGGCATCGCATGCGGCTGATATTGGCCGACCAGCCGGTTGGGGTCGGTCGCGAGCATCGCAAAACAGGGCCAATCCTCGCCCTGCCGGTGGATGCCGGCAAAGGCGAAGATCGGCTGCGACGGCACCGAAAACCAGTGCTGGCGGCGCGCCCCCTCCGGTCCTGACCATTCGGCGAAGGCGGTGACGGGGATCAGGCAGCGCAGCTCGGCGTGGCGCAGCGTACCGATCCAGAACGGGCTTTGCAGGTTGCGGACGTGCGTCACCGGCCGGTCGCCGCGCGGCGGCGGCGGCACCCCCCATAGTTTGGGGCGCAGAAAGCGGCGCGCGCCGCCGCGGCCGTCGCTGACGATCACCGGCGCGGGGCGCCCGGGCGCGACATAATCGCCGCTCCACGGGTCGCCGCCTGCCTCGGCGTTGAACGCCGCGGCGATCGCGGCGGCGGCGGCGTCGAGACGGTAAAGACTTGTCATCGCAGGATTTTCAGTCGGTCCCGCGCACCCGTCCGCGCCCGGCCTTGACGCTGCTGCGCGCTTTCTTGCTGTCGACCCGGCGCGCTTTGGCGGCCTTGCTCGGCTTGGTCTTGATCCGCCGTTCGGGGCGCACCAGCGCGGCATCGATCAGCGCCGACAGGCGTTCGCGGGCGTCGGCGCGGTTGGCTTCCTGGGTGCGATAACGGCGCGCCAGAATGATCAGTTCGCCGTCGGTCGTCATCCGGCTGCCCGCCAGCGTTTTCAAGCGTTTATAGGCGTCGGGGTCGAGCCCCAGCGCATAAACGTTGACGCGCAGCTGGCACGCGGTCGCGACCTTGTTGACATTTTGCCCGCCCGGCCCGGTGCCCGCGAGAAATTTTTCCGAAATCGCGCTTTCGGGGATCTCAGCCACGCGTTGGTTCCGCTCCCTCCGGCGCCGTAAATCCCAACGCGATAAACGCATCGGGGAACGGTGCCTCGGCGATTACTGACGGCTTGACGTCACGTTTTACGACCAGCCGTTCGGCGTGCAACAAGGTCCGGGTTTTGGTGCCGCCGCGCCCGTAAACAGGATCGCCGACCAGCGCGAAGCCCAGCCCTTCGAGCGCGTGGACGCGGATCTGGTGGGTGCGGCCGGTTTCGGGGCGAAAGCGCAGCAGGCTGCGGCCATCGACCACCGCCAGCTTTTCCCAATGCGAAATCGATGGCTTGCCTTTCGGGTCGCCGACCATCCGCCAGCCCGCCTCGGCGGTCGACACCTTGCTCAGCGGCAGGTTGATCGTGCCGCTGTCGGCCTCCGGCACGCCATCGACGATCGCCAGATATTGCTTTTCGACCTCGCGATCCTCGAAAGCGCGGGTGAAACGGCCATGCGCCTTGGGATTGCGCGCCAGCAGCAGGCAGCCCGAGGTGTCGCGGTCGAGCCGGTGCACCGCGAGCGGCCAGCGTTTGAACCCGAATTTGAGCAGGTCGAGATGGTTTTCCAGGCTGATGCTGCCGTCGCGCGGGGCGTCGACGGGCAGGCCAGCGGGCTTGTCGATGACGAGAGCCTCGCCATCGAGGAACAGGACACGGTCTGAAAGGAGCATGGCGCGCTATAGGCGGCCCATGGCTCAGTCGAAAGCGTAAACATCCATCGCGAGCAGGCCATAAGTGATGCTGTGGTGCAGCCGCTCGGCGTGGAACGGCGTCCCGCCCGCGCCCATCGCGACAAACAGCGGCAGAATATGGTCGGGGGTCGGATGATTGTCGGCGCCGTGCGGGGCGCGTTCGACGCACTGCAGCACATCGTCGAAGGCCCCCGCCGCCATCCGCTCGGCGACCCAGTCGGTGAAGCCGGTGACCCACGCCGGTGCGGCGGCGTCGATCGGCAGGCGCGCCGAAAACAGCGCGCGCAAATTGTGCGTGATGCTGCCCGACCCGATGATCAGCACGCCGTCGTCGCGCAGCGGGGCCAGCGCCTGGCCGAGCGCAAAATGCCATGCGGGCGAGGCGTTCGACGCGATCGACAGCTGGACGACCGGAATGTCGGCGGCGGGGTAGATCAGCGACAGCGGCACCCATGCGCCATGATCGAGCCCGCGGTCGGGATCGGCGGTGACGCTGAGGCCGCGGTCGGTGAGCAGGTCGACGACCCGCGCCGCCAGCGCCGGATCGCCCGGCGCCGGATAGCGCATTGCGAACAGTTCGTCGGGAAAGCCCCCGAAATCATGGATGGTTGGCGGCGCCGACGAAGCGGTGACGGTGGCGCGGCCATGTTGATAGGCGGCGTCATGATGCGCCGACACGACCAGAATTGCGCGCGGGCGCGGCAAATGACGGCCCAGCCCGGCGAGGAAATCCCGCGCCGGGCTGGGCTCGAGCGCCATCATCGGCGAGCCATGCGAAAGGAACAAGCTCGGCAGACGGCGCATCGACATGTCAGGCGGCCTGCTTCAGCTCTTCGATCGCCGCGGTGGCGCGGGTGATCGCTTCGCCGTCCATCAACTGCTGGTCGGCGGCGATGACGGTGACGTCGGTGATCCCGACGAAGGCCAGCAGCTGAAGCAGATAACGGCTCGCATAATCATAGTCGCTGCCGATCGGAACGCCGCCCGATGCAACGACCAGATAGGCCTTCTTGCCCTTGAGCAACCCTTCGGGGCCGGCCTCGGTGTAGCGGAAGGTGCGGCGGGCGCGGGCGATCAGGTCGACCCAGGCCTTCAGCGCCGCAGGGATGCCGAAGTTGTAGACCGGCACACCGATGACGATGGTGTCGGCAGCTTCGAGTTCGGCGATCAGCTCGTCGGAAAGCGCCAGCGCGGCGCGCTGATCGTCGCTGCGTTCGGCATCGTCGGTGAAATTGGCGCCGACCCAGCTTTCGGTGAGCAGCGCGGGCGGGGTGACGGCCAGGTCGCGGCGGGTGACCGCGGCGCCATAGCCCTGTTCGACCAGGCGGGTGACGAGCTGGTCGGTCAGCTGGCGGGTGGTCGAACCGCTGTGGCGGGCCGAAGCGTCGATGCGAAGAATATGCGACATGCGATGACTCCTTTGGTTTGGGTTGGGTGGGACTTGGAAGGGAGGGGAGGGGAGGTGCCGCGAGCCGGGGAACTCGCGGCACCAGAGCGGGCCGCCGCCCCAAGGGAGGGGGCAGGGCGGCGGCCCAAGCGGTCGTCAGAGGCTGTCGACGAGCACCAGTTCGGCGTCGTCAAGCGCCTCGACGATGATCGTCCCGACATCGCGCAGGGCGATGCCGTCGCGGGGGTCGGCTTCGGTGCCGTTGACGCGGATGCGGCCCTTGGCGGCAACCAGATAGGCGTGACGCCCGGCGTCGAGGTCGTAGGACACGCGCTCACCGGCATTCACCGTGGCCGCCGCGACGCGGGCATTGGCGCGGATCGGCAGCGCGTCGGTGTCGCCTTCGATCCCGCTCGCCAGGGTTACGAACTGGCCCGAACGATCATTCTTTGGAAACTGCCGCGCGCCCCAGCCGGGGTTGCCGCCGCCCTGATCGGGCATGATCCAGATCTGGAACAGCGTGGTTTCCGCATCCTCCAGGTTGAACTCGCTGTGGGTCACCCCGGTGCCGGCGCTCATCACCTGGACATCGCCCGCCGCGGTACGGCCCTGATTGCCCATGCTGTCGCGATGGGTAATCGCGCCGGTGCGGACATAGGTGATGATTTCCATGTCGCGGTGCGGGTGCGGGGGGAAACCCGACTGCGCCGCGATGGCGTCGTCGTTCCAGACGCGCAGCGCGCCCCAGCCCATCCGCCCTTCGTCATAATAATTGGCGAAGGAGAAGTGGTGGCGGGCGTCTAGCCAGCCGTGGTCGGCGTGGCCCAGCGTGTCGAATTTGCGAATGTCGATCATGGCCTTGTCCTTTCTGTCGCGCCGCGCCGTGGCACGATGCCCGGCGGCGCTTCGGTGTTGAGGACAAGATAGCGATTGGGATTGTTTCTAAAATAGCGTAGATAGAAATCTATCGTTTCCGTAATCGCATCAATTGTCATTGCGAGGAGCGAAGCGACGCGGCAATCCAGAGCCTGCGGTAACCGCCCTGGATTGCTTCGCTACGCTCGCAATGACGCGGTGAGTGGAGCGATCCCATTTGTTGAAACGGAGCACCGGAATGTCGCTACCCGATTACGAAGGCTGGGCCTGCTTCGTCGCCGTCGCCGATGGCGGCAGCTTTACCGCCGCGGCGACCGCGCTCGGGATGTCAAAGGCGAGCGTGTCGAAAGCGGTGACCCGCCTCGAAGCGGCGCTCGGCATTGCCTTGCTCCATCGCAGCTCGCGCGTCGTCACCGTTTCGACCGCGGGGGCGGGGCTGCTCGGCGAGGCGCAGGCAATGGTGGCGGCGGCGACCGCAGCGACCGAGGCGGCGCGCGGCGACCGCGTCGATCTGGCCGGGCCGATCCGCCTGGCCGCGCCGATGAGCTTTGGCATCAAGGTGCTCGGCGCGCCGCTTGCCGCCTTTCTCGACCAGCATCCGGCGGTCGAGATCGACGTGATGCTCAGCGACGCGCGCCACGACCTGGTGGCCGAGGGCATCGACCTGGGGCTGCGCATCGCCACGATGGAGGATAGCAGCCTGCTCGCGCGCACGATCGCGCCGGTGGCGGCGTCGGTGCTGGCCAGCCCCGCCTATCTCGATCGGCACGGCATCCCACGCCATCCGCTCGATCTTTCGGGCCATCGGCTGATCGGCTATGGCCACCGCGAGCGCACCCTGCCGCTGCGTTTCCATCGCGGCGAGGAGGAAGCGACGGTGATCCCGACCGGGCCGCTGTTCACCAACAATGGCGATATCATGATCCCGCTGCTGATCGCGGGCGGCGGCATTGCGGTGCTGCCCGATTTCATCGCCGCCGATGCGCTGGCGTCGGGGGCGCTCGTCCGCATCCTGCCCGACTGGTCGCTGCCGCAGGCCTATCTGCACCTGTTGTCGCCGCCGTCGCGACTGCGCCCGGCGCGGGTGCGCGCGCTGGCCGACTATCTCGTCGATGGGCTAAAGCGGTCATGCACCGGCGCACACGCCGCGCATCTGGCGCTGGGGATGGCGTAAAAAATCCGCGAATCCGGCGGCTCTGATTCGCCGCGACTCGCGGAGTTCCGCGGGTTAAATCAAAATTAACCTTTTCCCTTCATTAGTTTCGTGGTTAATGTTCCGGCAGTCTCGCAACGGGGGTCGTCGGTGGCATCGCAAGATGATCATGCGGACGGTCGCGGGATCATCGTGGGAAACAATCGAGGGGTGCCCAATGCGCGTATTGCTGATCGAGGACGAGCCGACGACCGCCAAGGCGATCGACACGATGCTCACGACCGAAGGCTTCAATGTCTATACCACCGATTTGGGTGAGGAAGGCTTGGATCTCGGCAAGCTCTATGATTACGACATCATCCTGCTCGACCTGAACCTGCCCGACATGCACGGCTATGACGTGCTGAAAAAGCTCCGCACCGCGAAAGTGCAGACGCCGGTGCTGATCCTGTCGGGCATTTCCGAAATGGATTCAAAGGTGCGTTCGTTCGGCTTTGGCGCCGACGATTATGTCACCAAGCCGTTCCACCGCGACGAACTGGTCGCCCGCATCCATGCGGTCGTCCGCCGGTCGAAGGGCCACAGCCAGTCGGTCATCAAGACCGGCAAGCTGGCGGTCAATCTGGACACCAAGACGGTCGAGGTCGACACGACCCGCGTGCATCTGACCGGCAAGGAATATCAGATGCTCGAGCTGCTTTCGCTGCGCAAGGGCACGACGCTGACCAAGGAAATGTTCCTCAACCACCTCTATGGCGGGATGGACGAACCCGAACTGAAGATCATCGACGTCTTCATCTGCAAGCTGCGCAAAAAACTCGCGCTGGCGTGCGAAGGCGAAAATTACATCGAGACGGTCTGGGGCCGCGGTTATGTTCTTCGTGACATCGACGACGAAGGCAATGAGGTGCGCCGCGTCGCCTGACGCGTCGCGCTTTATATCGTTTACCGAGGGAAGCCGGCGCGGAGCAATCCGCGCCGGTTTTCTTTTGGGGCGTTGGGTAGGACGAGAGGCGGCGGCGTTCCAAGGCCAGTCCGCCCAAGTTCGCCGGGATGACGGCAATAGGAAACGGCAGCACTGCTAAATCGACGCCGCCTCTATTACCGCTTATCCTGCCACACACTGCGCCCGAAATGGCCCTGTTGAGCCGCGCCCAGCACCAGCCCGGGGCGGCGTGCGGGGGCGGACGGTGGCGGAATGATCTCGAACCCCGCGACATTTTCCGGTGCAGTCGCCCCACTGCCATGCGCGGCGCGCAGCTGGCTGGTTTCGACCGGCCGGTCGGTTTGGATCCCGAAGCGGGTGCCCGCGACCCAGCGCACCGAACCCAGCATCGGTTTGTGGCCCGGCAGAAACACCGTGACCCGCTCGCCAATATGCAGCGCGGTCGGCGCCTGTCCGCCGATGCCGGTTTCGGACACGTTGCGGATCGTGACATCGAATTGACCAAGGCGCGTGCAGGCAAGCGCCGCCTTGACCAGCCGCGACTGGCGCGGCTGGCGCTTTTCGTCCGGGGGCGGTGAGGCTGGGGGAGCCTCGGGAATTGACATGGCGCGACCCATTGCTGTCGCCCAACCCCCACGTTGGCCGAAAAATTCATGGTCCCGGTGTTGCGGTAACAGCGGAAGGTAAATTTTCGTATAGCGTGTTCGGTAATATTCGGGTCAGGGCGCGGGCGGCAGCCCGGCAAAGCTGATGATGCTTTCGCTGCCGTCGGCCGCCAGAGCCGAAACGCCAAAGAAATGGTCGTCGACGATCACCCCAGGCAGCACCAGTTCGCTCGCCGCGTCGCCCGCGACCTGGCGGCTGTCGGTCCAGTCGAGCGTGTCGGCACGGCGCCAGTGGATGCGATAGGCGGCGGCATCCTTGACCGGTGTCCATTTCACCGTCGTGTTCGAGCTGACCGCGCCGTCGATGCTGACGCTGGCGGGCGCGGGCGGCGCGGCCGCCAGCTCGCTGGCCAGCGCGACGTTCAGCGCGGTAACGCGCGCCAGATAGGCAAAATCCATCTCGTCGACGGTGTCGCCATATTTGCGGCCATTGTCGGTCCGCAGATCCTGATGCTGGTGATCATAATCCTCGATGCCGACGGTGAAGCGGATCGCCGGATAGCCGAGTTCGAGCAACGCCAGATGGTCGCCGCCGCGGCGGAAACGGTCGGGACGGCGCACCGCCAGCACTTCGAGTCCGATCGCCGGGCTCTGTTCCCCCGCCCGGATCGCCGCCTTGGCCAGCGCGCGCGACGGGCCGTCGTCCTCGCCGCCGATGCCGCGCCGCGCCAGCTGCGCCGCCAGATCCTCCGATGCGCGGATGCCCTCGCTGAACACGCGCACCCGATTGGCGACGATCGTGCCGTCGGTTCCGTGCACGCCGCCGACGATGTCATTGTTCAGCATCGCCGCGACCAGCCAATTCTGCGCCTTGGCGTGCCTCGCCAGCAAGCGCCCGCCCCACAATCCCTGTTCCTCGCCCGACAGCAAGGCGTAGACGATCGTCGCGCGATGCTTCTGCTTCGACAACAGCCGCGCCGCCTCGATCACCAGCGCGGTGCCCGACGCATCGTCGTTGGCGCCGGGGGCGTCGGCGGTGAAATTCATCGGGTCGGTGACGCGGCTGTCGATGTGGCCCGCGATGATGATGACATGCGCGGGGTCGCCGGTGCCTTTCTGGATCGCGAGGACATTTTCGACAATGACGCCGTCCGGCGCGCGCGGCCCGTCAATGCGATCGGCAATGCGTTCGAGGGCCAGGCAGCCGCCGCAAGCCTTGGAAATCCGACCGAATTCGGCCGCGCCCCAATTGCGCGCGGCGCCGATGCCGCGTTTGGGATCGGTCGCCGACGATAGCGTGTGGCGGGTGCCGAACGACACCAGTTTCTCGACGTCGGCTTTCAAGCGCGCGGGGTCGGCGGCGGGGGTTTCGTCCTTCGCCTGCGCCATGGCAGGCGCGGCGAGGAGCAGGGCGGCGAGCAGGCTTTGTTTTATCATCCCCGCTTCATGCGGGGTTACAGGCATAAAGAAAAGCCCCTCCCTGTTGGGGAGGGGCTTTGTCGTTAGCGCAGGCCCGAGAAGCGGATGTCCTGCACCCGGCCATAGCGGATGTCGCAGCTGAATTTGCCTTGGTCGTAATAGCCACCACGGCCCCAGCGACCGCCGTAGCCGTCGCGGACGACGACGCGGCCCTTCACCTTATACCCGTCGCGCTTGCGATCGATGCTCGTCACCTGGGTGACGTCGGTGCTGCCGTAACGGCGGCTGCCGCTTTCGACCGCGTTCACGCACTGGTTCACCGCGCTGCGGCTGTTGCCATAGCGGTTATAGTCATAGCCATAGCCGTAACGCGGGTCATCATAGCGACCGCGATAACGGTCGTCGTAGCGATCATAGCGGTTGTCGTAACGGTCATAACGGCCGTTGTTGCCGCTCGACAGGATCGCGGCGAGGCCGCCGAGCACAACGGCGCCGGCGATCACTTCGCCCGCGCTGATTCCGTCGCGGTCATACCGGTCGCGGGCAGCGGCGGGCCCGGCGCTCATCAACATCGCGCCAGCGGTGGCCGCACCAATTGCGGCCTTGGTCAGGTTGGTCTTGATAGCCATGGTTCGGTCTCCTTCAGGCGCAGGCAGCAGCGTTGCAGCCTGTTGGAGACGGTTTAGCGATTCGCGGGTGACGCGGTGCTGAACCCGTCGCTTATCTGGCGTTCAGCCTTGGTTTTGCTGCGGTTCAGCTTCAAAGCGAAGGGCCGCCCCACCCAAAGGTGACGCGGCCCCGCATAAGATCTTGATCAAGGGGAAGGGTCAGCCGAAACTGACGTCGACGACGCGGCCGTTGCGATAGCTGCACCCGAAACTGCGGACCTCGCCGCCCAGCCGCGACGCGGTGCCGGTGACATACCAGCCGCCGTTATTGGCCTCGGTGCCGTCGATGCGATCGACGCGCGCGTCGTCGCCCATTTCGGCCTCGACCGCCCAACTGCACGCATCGGCGGCGCGGGTCTGGGCGTCGCCATTGCCATAGCCGCGCGCCTCGCCGGTTTCCGGACGGTCGTCGACCGGCGGCACATAATCGCTGTCGCGCTGGTCGTAACGCTGGTCGTCGCGATACGGCGGATCGTAACGATAGTCGGGGGCGCGTTCGCGCTTGTTCTTGCTCGCGGCGCCGGCGATCGCGGCGATGGTGCCGATGATCAAGAGGCCGCCGAGCACGTCGCCGGTGCTGACGCGGTCGTGATGGCGATAGCCCCAGCCGCCGTGACGCTGGCGCGCTTCGGCGGGGACGGCGCTGAACCCGACCGAGGTGATGACGACGGCGGCCGCGGCGGCAAGGCTGGTGGACTTACGCATCGAGGGATACTCCCCAAGGACGGGCAACGGATGATCCAGCCCGAAAAATCGCTGGTCTAGGCCGCCGATGCTTTCGCGCCGCTGAACCGTTGCGCTGGCGCGACGAGTCGGTGTGCACTTCTTAAAGCCCCTCCCCTGAAGGGGAGGGGGTGTTTGTCGGTTGCGTCAGGGTATGTCAGCAGGCGCAGCGCGGCTTGGGCCGCGGCTTCCACTTTTTCTTCGCCACATAGCGTTTCCGCACCGGCGCATTTTCATAATAGGTGCGGGTGGTCGTCTCGACCGTTTCGGTCACCACGGGCGCGCCGCCGGTGATGATCGTCGTGACCACGACGCCGGGGGTGTAATAGCCATAGCCGTAACCATAGCCGCTCTGATAATAGCTCGCGCCGCCATGATAGGCGCCGCGGCTCGACCACCAGGCGTCGCATGTCTTCTTGTCCGACGCATTGCCGATTGCGGCACCGGCGATCGCACCGAGGCCACCGCCGATCAGCGTGCCCGCGGTGCGATCACCGTGCCCGGCGATGCGGTTGCCGACGACGCCCCCCACGACTCCGCCGACAACCGCGCCGCCCACCGTGCCCCCCCGGCCACAGCGGCGTTCCATTTCTGCATCGTGGCGCGGGTCGTACCCGCCGCCGTAATAAGGATGGGGCGGCGGCGCATAACCGGCGCCATGCCCCTCGACCGTGCCTTCATAGCTGCCGTCGTAGCGGCGGCCGTCGGGCGCTTCATAGGTGCCGTTCCAGGTGCCGGTCCAGCGGCCCTCGGCGTCGTAACCCGACACGCGGCGATATTCGACTTCGCTCGGCACCCGGTCGGCATGGCCGGTGTACACGCGCACGTCGGGATCGGCGGGCGCGCCATAATCCAGCGCCGGGCGCGGGTCGTGATCATAGGATACGCCGGCTGCGACATCCGCGGCGGCGCGCGCGTCGATCATCGGCGCTTCGGCATGCGCGCGGCCCGCCAGCAACAACGACCCAGCGGCCACCCCCAACAGAACGAACGTGCGCATGTCTAACTCCCTGTTCCCTCGGCCCGAACCGATTGGTTAACAGCTTGTTAGCAAAATTGGCGGCTTTTCGCGAATCCGTTAACCGTGAGGATTGCGTCCCGATTTGGGTCAGGCGATACAGGGGTAACGGCTATGTCAGCGCCCCCGCGATCCGCGCCACCAGAGCCTCGGCCCCCGCCTGATCGGCGGCCGAAAACCGCCCCGCCAGCGGGCTGTCGAGGTCGAGGACGCCGACCAGCCGGTCGTGCGCGATCACCGGCACGACCAGCTCGCTGCGGCTGTCGGCGTCGCACGCGATATGGCCGGGAAAGGCGTGGACATCATCGACCCGCTGCGTCGCGCGCAGCCGCGCCGCGGCGCCGCACACCCCCTTGTCCAGCGGAATGCGGATGCACGCGGCCTTGCCCTGGAACGGCCCGAGCACCAGTTCCTGTCCGTCGAAGCGATAGAAACCCGCCCAATTGAGGTCGGGGATCGCCTGCCAGATCAGCGCCGCGACATTTGCCATATTGGCGATGCCGTCGGGCTCGCCCGCGACCAGCGCCGCGGCGGCGTCGCCCGCCTCGGCCCATAGTCCGGCCGGGTCGGTGGCGGTGAAGGCGAGCGCATAGGACATTATTCGACGGTCAGCCCGGTCCACTTTGCCGCGAACGCATATTTGTCGGCGGCCTCGGCGATGATCTTGTCGGTCGGTTTGCCGCTGCCGTGGCCGGCGCGGGTTTCGACGCGGATCAGATGCGGCTTGTTCCCCGCCTCGGCATGTTGAAGCTGCGCGGTATATTTGAAACTATGCCCCGGCACGACGCGGTCGTCGGTGTCGGCGGTGGTCACCAGCACCGCGGGATAGGCCGCCCCCGCCTTGATATTATGATAGGGCGAGTAGCGAAGCAGATTGCGGAAATCGCCCTCCTTCGACGGATAGCCATAATCGTCGACCCAGTAACGCCCGGCGGTGAAGCGGTCGAAACGCAGCATGTCCATCACCCCCACCGCGGGCAGCGCCGCGGCGAACAGGTCGGGACGCTGGTTGGTGACCGCACCGACGAGCAGCCCGCCGTTCGATCCGCCCTCGATCGCGACCTGCCCCTTGCCGGCGATGCCCTGGGCGATCAGATATTCGCCTGCCCCGATGAAATCGTCGAAGACGTTCTGCTTGTTGGCGAGCCGCCCGGCATCGTGCCAGGCTTTGCCATATTCGCCGCCACCGCGCAGATTGGCGATCGCCAGCACCCCGCCCTTGTCGACCCACGCCAGACGGGTGGGCGAGAAAGCGGGGGTCATCGACACGTTGAACCCGCCATAGCCGTAAAGCAGCGTCGGCGATCCCTTGCTGCGGTCGAGGCCTTTCTTCATCACGATGAACATCGGCACCTCGGTACCGTCCTTCGATTTATAGAAACGCTGCTCGACCGAGAATTGGCTGGGGTCGAAGGTCAGCTTGGGCTCGGCGAAAATCTCGCTTTTTCCGGTTGCGGTATCGAGCCGGTAGATCGTGGTCGGCCGCGCATAGCTGGAAAAGGCGTAAAAGGTTTCGGGGTCGCTCGATTTGCCGCCGAACCCCGATGCCGACCCGATGTCGGCGAGGTTGATGTTGGCGACCTTTTTGCCGTCGAGCGCGATCATTTCGGCCTGCGATTTTGCGTCGCCCAGATAAGACAGGATGATGCGGTCGCCAACCCGCGACGCCCCGACCAGCGTGTTCGCGCTTTCGGCGACCAGTTCGGTCAGCTTGCCGGGATTGCGGATGTCCATCGACACCAGCCGCTCGCGCGGCGCGCCCTTGTTGGTGACAAAGGTAAACAGCGGTCCCTGGTTGGTCACATAGTCCCAGTTGTTGGCGAAATCGTCGACCAAAATGATCGGTTTGCCGATGCGCTTGCCCACCGGATAGAGCGTCAGCCCCAGCCGCGCGTCGGTGCCTTCCGACCCGAACACCAGCAGATATTGGCCGTCGTCGGTGACGATCGCGGCGTTGTTGAGCTTGGGCTTGGCGGGCGTGGCGTGGATCAGCACGTCGGCGCTCTGCGGGGTGCCGAGCTTGTGGAAATAGACGCTGTGATTTTCGTTGAGCGATTGGAACGCGCCGCCCGCGGCGGGTTCGGGGAAGCGCGAATAATAGAAGCCGCTGCCGTCTTTAGCCCAATCGAGCGCCGAAAATTTCACCCAGCGCACTTCGTCGGACAGATCCTGCCCGGTCGCGACGTCCTTGACCCGGACGATGCGCCAGTCGGTGCCGCCGTCCTGCACCGCATAGAGCAGATACTTGCCATCTTCCGACGGGTTCCATTCGGCGAGCGCCGTGGCGCCGTCCTTGGCCCACAAATTGGGGTCGATCAGCACCCGCCCTTCGCCCTTCAGCCCCTCGCGGACATACAGCACCGATTGCGGCTGGAGCCCGTCGTTGCGGGTATAGAAATAGCGCGTCCCCGCCTTGGTCGGCAGGCCGAAGCATTCGTAATTATACAGCTCGGTCATCCGTTTCTTGAACGTGTCGCGGCCGGGCAGGGTGGCGAGATAGGCGTCGGTGACCTTGTTCTGCGCCGCGACCCAATCGGCGACCTTCGGATTGACGCGGACATCGTCCTCCAGCCAGCGATAGGGATCGGCGACATCGACCCCGAACTGCGGATCGACGGTGTCGCCGCGCGCGGTGTCGGGATAGGCGAGCGTCGGCGCCGACGCCGCCGCGGCTTCGGCTGCCTGGACCGCTGCGGGGGTCATCGAAAGGGCAACCAGCGCCAGCGGCGCGAACAGGGCTTTACGGGACATGGCAAGGCGATCCTCATGATCCGGGGGAAATTATCGTGCGCCGATATGTAAGGATGGAAAAGCCGGGGGCAAGTGGATTTGTCCCGCATCCTTCGCCGCCGACGGTGCGCGAGCCTACCTTCCCATTCTGCCCGACTATGTGCCGCGGTGGGCCATAAATAATAGTGTATCAGTTGTTTAGGCATAAACAGGTGTTTCGATTACAGTATTCTCCGGTATCCAACTTGCCAGCTATCGCGTGTCGATTTACCCGAGTCGCCGCAGCCACGGGTCGCAATTGTTCGGGCTGCGCAACCGGAAGGGATATTCCCGATGCAAGCGACCCACCACTTAGCCACCAAATTTTCCTCCGCACGTTTCGACAAGGGCCGAATGAAGGCCTTTGCCGAGCATGTCGCAAAGATCGAAGCGAGCGGCGACATCCAGATCATCGACATATTGGACAATGGCATCCCGCCGTTCGAGGATCTGGCGAGCGTGCATTTCAAGGTGCCGCGGACCAAGATCGGCACGATATTGGGCGATCTGCTCAGCGCGGGCACGCTCAACCCCAGCGTCATCATCAACGGCATCCCGGCCGAACGGCTGGTCAATGTCCATGTCGCGGTGCGTGGGCACTGACCGTTGGTCGGTGCCATTGCGAGCAAGACGGTTCAGGTTCACCTGAACCGTCGTTGCAACCTCGCCTGCGCGCATTGCTATTCGGCTTCGGGACCGCGTGAAACCGAACAATTGCCGGCGGGCGCGCTGATCGACTTTCTGGAGGAGGCCGCGAACGAAGGCTATGGCGTCGTCGCCTTTTCGGGCGGCGAGCCGTTTCTTTACGACGATTTCGCCGCGGTGCTGGCGGCGGCAAAGGCGCTGGGACTGCGGCGCCTCGCGGTCACCAACGGCACGGTGCTGACCGGGCGGCGCGCCGCGGCGCTGGCGCTGCTCGATCTGGTGGCGGTGAGCGTCGACGGCCGCGAGGCGGTCCACAACAACATCCGCCGCTCGCCCACCGCCTTTGCGCGGATGCTGAAGGGGCTCGACGTCGTGCGCGGCGCGGGGCTGCCGTTCGGGATCGCGCATACGGTGACCCACGACAGCCTGGCCGATCTGCCGTGGATGGCCGAGTTCGCGGTCGAACAAGGCGCGCGCATCCTCCAGCTGCATCCGCTCGGCATGGTCGGCGCGGCCCAGGACGGGCTTGCGGGTGGCGGTCTCGACGGCGAAATCCTTGCGCGGACCTGGCTGACGGCGCTGGCATTGCAGGCCGATTATGGCGAGCGGCTGGCGATCCATGTCGATCTGTTCAACCGCGCGACGCTTGCCGCGCGGCCCGATCTGGTGGTGCCGGGGGAGGGCGGCGAAGCGAGCAATTCGCGGCTTTCGGACATCCTCAACCCGCTGGTCGTGATGGCCAATGGCGAGCTCAGCCCGATCTGCCACGCGATGGGGCCGGGGTTCCGCTTCGGCCGTCTCGGCAGCGAACCGCTGCCCGACATCGCCCGCCGCTTCCGCAGGTCGACGCTCGGCGATGTGCGCGCCCTGTGCCGCAGCCTGTGGCAGGAGGTGGTCGATGACGAAGAGGGCTGGCCGTATCTCAACTGGTACGAACTGCTCGAAACCCGGGCGCAGCTACAGCTGGTGCATTAAGCGGGCGCGATCCTCGTCCACCTCGTAGGTCGCGATCCCCAACGCCGCAAAATCCGCCGCGGACTCGGCCAGCGTCAGCATCCCGGCGCACACCCTTGCCCCCGGCGCAGGCGCGCGCCCGCCCTGAAACCGCCGCAGCATCGCCAGCGCCGCGAGCACCGGCACATACGGCCCGCGGTTGCCGTCGGCGCGCAGCGTCCAGCGCGCTTGGGTGGGCGCGCCGCCGGCATCCTGCCCGGTCACAATCACGTCCATCGCCCCGACATCGCTCCCGAACGGCAGCAGCAGTTTTGCCATCGCCAGCAATGGCCGCGACGCCGGGCGCAGGCTGCGCACCCACCCCCAGCGCACCGGCCATGCCAGCAGCGCCAGCCCCAGATGCAGCAGGCTCAATTCCATTCCGGCGAAAAACTCGGCGCTGCCGCGCGGGGCGTAGCGCGCGACGAGCAGATCCTGCTCGGGGGTATCGCACACGCTCGCCCAGCGCCGCCCAACCCCCGGCACCGCCCAGCGCTGGGTCATCCCCCATCCCGGCACATCGGTCCACGCGCCGCCGCGCCACACGTGCACCGGGTGACCGACATAGGACAGGATCGCCTGCACCACGGCCAGCCCGCGCGGCGCGCGGTTGCCGGGAAAGATGCCGATGCGGATGTTGTCGATGCCCGTCCACCCGGCGGTCAGCGCGTCGATCACAGCATGCGACAGCGCCGGGATCGAACTCGCGCCGCAGGTGACGCTGACCCCCGCGGCCTTGGCCGCCGCATCATGATCGCCGATCGCCGCAACGAACGCGCGCCCGTCGGCCAAATCGACATAATCGACCCGCGCCGCGATCGCCGCGTCGATCACCGTCGGCGCCGACGCCTGAAACGGCCCCGCGGCATCGACCACGACATCGAACCCGGCAAGGTCAGCCCCGGTCACCCGCTCCCGGTCGAGTACGCGCACCGCCAGCCTGCCCAGCCGCGCCGCCAGTGCATCGAGCTTGGCCCGGTCGCGGGCCGCCAGCGTCAGCGCGATGCCGGGTTCCAGCACCGCGCGCTCGGCCAGTCGGCTTCCGAACACCCCCGTCGCCCCGATCAGCAGGACGCGCAGGTCAACCATCGCGGAACAGCCCGTGCTGGTTGACCATCTCGCCCAGCCGCGGGTGCGTGACCTTGAGGTCGAAGGCGAAGCACCCGCTGCCCAGATGCTGGTGCGTGACGACGGTTTGCCCCGGGGTCAGCCACCCGGGCAGCCGCAGCCGGACGCCGCCGCGCCGCCAGAAATAATGGTCGGAGGTGAAAATCAGCGCATCGCCCTCGGCGCGCACCGTCAGCGCCATGCCGAAGCCGCCGCCGATATGCTCTTCCAGCCCCGTGGTCCCCGAAAAGCTCTTGGCGCTGTGGATGACCTGCGGGTGCCCGCGCGGGCGGCCGTAAAGCCGCGTCCAGCATTGGCCGCCGCTCTGGCGGTCCTCGCTGACCGCCACCGCGGCGGGCGCGGGACCGCTCGCCGCCAGCGGCAGCGGCGCGCCGATCAGGCGGCACAGCTGGGCGAGGAGCCAGCCCGCACCCGACAACCGCGTCCACACGATCTCGCCGCGATAGGTCGCACTCGCCACGCCCGTCAGCCGCTTGGAAAAACGCCGCTGCACATCCGCGGGCAGCGCGTCCCACGCGGCGTGCGGGACAAGGCGGCGAAAGCGGTCGTCGGTGCGGGCTTCGCTATCCTCGCCGCCCCGTTCGCGCGGACCGGGGGAGGGGGCTTTGATCCCGTGACTATAGCCCAATCGCCGCCCCATCATTCGTCTCCTACCCGGCGTCCCGGCCGCCGTCTTTGCCGCGACCGGGGCGCCAGTTGATCAGCTTCGTCACCCCGGCGCCCAGCTTGATCAGCCGCATCAGCGCGGGTTTGGGCACGTTCAGCATCTCGTCGTGCCAACGGCTCATCGTCGTCACGAAATCGAGCATGTCGGCGAGCCGCGCCTTGGCCCCGGCGCTCAGCTCGGGATCGCTTGCCGCGCGCGTGACGCACGCTTTCAGCGCCGCTTCGGCGGGATCGATCTCGCGCGCCTTGCGCCCCGCCGCGATCCGCGTCACCATTTCCCAAATGTCGGTTTCGGCGGCGAAATGGTCGCGCCGGTCGCCCAGCACCGGCACCCGCTGGATCAGCCGCCAGCCGAGCAGCTCCTTGATCGAGTTCGAGACGTTCGACCGCGCCAGCCCCAGCATCTCGGCAATGTCTTCGGCATGCAGCGGGCGGTCGGACACGAACAACAGCGCATGGATTTGCGCCACCGACCGGTTGACCCCCCATTGCCCACCCAGATTTCCCCAATGGAGGATGAACTCGGTCGCCGCCGGGGACAGTTTCGACTCATGTTCGATAATTTCTGTCATAACAGAAATATCAGGCAAGAAGGATCGAATGTCAATCGTGTCGGTGTGTAGCCTGCGCGTCCCTGTTCAGAGGGCTACGGTGCTTGCCGTAACCGCACCGCCCTAAAACTCGATCAATATCCGAACCTTGTCGGGTGTGGTGCCGACGACGCGGGCGATGTGGGCGCGGCTTTCGGCCAGCATGTCGGGGGTAAATTCGCGGCTGTCGCCACCGATCAATTCGGCGACCGACACGCCGAGCAAGGCGCCCAGTGCCTCGACGCGGCCATGGCGCGGCCGGGTACGGTCCTTGTCCCACGCCGATATGGCGGGCACGCTGACATCGAGCGCCGCCGCCAGCTGCGTCTGGCTGAAGCGGCGTGTCACCCGCAGGCGCCGCTTGCGGGAGCCAAAGGATTCGGCCCCGGCAGACGTCGGCTGCGCTAAGTCCGCTGCTATTCGGTCACCGGGCATCGGGCGGCGTTACTTTCGATCATGATCCGGCCTTGGATACACGATCGGTATCGCGATGGGCGGTCCTATAATGTGCGAGTACATCGCCCCGGGGGCGGGTACCATGGCGGCAGGAGCTCGCAAGGCGGCTGCCGCCCACGAAAAAGGGCGGCCATCCTTTCGGAAGGCCGCCCTCGATTTCGTGCGGTCAGCGCGAAGCTCAGGCTTCGGCCATATCCTCGTCATACTGCTCGACCGGACCCGAATCCTGACCCTTGGCATCGACGTCGCGATCGACGAGTTCGATGATCGCCATCGGCGCCGCATCGCTGGCGCGGATACCGGCCTTGATGACGCGCGCATAACCGCCGTTGCGGTCCTTGTAACGCTCGGCGAGGGTGTCGAACAGCTTGACCAGCTGGACGTCGTCCATCAGGCGGCTCATCGCGAGGCGACGATTGGCCAGGCCGCCACGCTTGGCCAGCGTGATCAGCTTTTCGATATAGGGACGCAGTTCCTTCGCCTTGGCGACGGTGGTCGTGATCTGCTCATGCTTGATGAGCGAGGCCGACATGTTGCGGAACAGGGCCGTGCGGTGCGCGCTGGTGCGCTGCAGCTTCCGGCCACCCGATTTATGACGCATGATAACTTCCTTCGTTTGTCAGAGGGGCCGTGTGAGGTACCCCAAGCCAGGTCGATTGCGGGCCGACCCATTCCCGTTTGATCCTCCCCACGAAGTGGGGAGGGGGACCGCCGCGAAGCGGTGGTGGAGGGGGGCTTCGGCCTGACACATTGCATCGTGCCGCGAACCCCCTCCGTCAGCCCTTCGGGCTGCCACCTCCCCGCAAGCGGGGAGGATTTTAACCCAGCAGCTCTTGTTCGAGCTTCTTGGCCATTTCTTCGATGTTCTCCGGCGGCCAGCCGGGGATGTCCATGCCCAGGCGCAGACCCATCGACGACAACACTTCCTTGATTTCGTTCAAGGATTTGCGGCCGAAATTCGGGGTGCGCAGCATTTCGGCTTCGGTCTTCTGCACCAGATCACCGATATAGATGATGTTGTCGTTCTTCAGGCAGTTAGCCGAACGGACCGACAGTTCGAGCTCGTCGACCTTCTTGAGCAGGAAGCGGTTGAGCTGGTTGACGTCGCTCTCGTCGGCGGTGGTCGGCGATGCCGCCATGCCGATCATGCCGCTGTCGTTCATCGCTTCTTCAAAGTGGACGAACACCTGCAGCTGGTCCTGAAGGATGCGCGCGGCATAGGCCACGGCGTCTTCCGGGGTGATCGTGCCGTCGGTTTCGACAGTCAGGTTCAGCTTGTCATAGTCCAGTTCCTGGCCGATGCGGGCATTGTCGACCTTGTAGGCGACCTGGCGCACCGGCGAGTAGAGCGAGTCGATCGGGATCAGGCCGATCGGCGCGTCGATCGGACGGTTGGCCGTGGCGGGAACATAGCCCTTGCCGGTGTCGGCAACCAATTCCATGTTCAGCGTCGCACCGTCATCGAGGTGACAGATGACATGGTTCGGGTTCATCACCTTGATGTCGCCCGACACCATGATGTCGCCGGCCTTGACGGTCGCGGGACCGGTCGCCGAAAGCTGGAGCCGCTTCGGGCCTTCGCCTTCCATCTTGAGCGCGATCTGCTTCACGTTGAGGACGATGTCGGTGACATCTTCGCGCACACCGGCCAGGCTCGAGAATTCGTGGAGGACGTTCTCGATCTTGATCGACGTGATCGCCGCACCCTGGAGCGACGAGAGCAGCACGCGGCGCAGCGCGTTGCCTAGCGTCAGGCCAAAGCCGCGCTCGAGCGGTTCGGCGACGAAGGTCGCCTTGCGCTTGCCGTCGCTGCCAGCCTTGATTTCCAGGTTGCTGGGCTTCTTCAATTCCTGCCAGTTCCGGATATTGACAGTCATGGTCTTCCCTTTGCTTTTGGCGGGACGAATTGGGGGTCGGCCAATTTGTCCGGCGTTAAGAGTTTAGCGGATGCAGCCCCGGAAATGGGGCGCATCCGAAGCAGGCGTCAGACGCGGCGGCGCTTGGCCGGGCGGACACCATTGTGCGGGATCGGGGTCACATCGCGGATCGAGGTGATGTGGAAACCGACCGCCTGCAGCGCGCGAAGCGCCGATTCACGACCGGCGCCCGGGCCTTTCACTTCGACTTCCAGCGTGCGGACGCCGTGTTCGGACGCCTTTTTGCCGGCGTCTTCGGCGCACACCTGCGCCGCGTAGGGAGTCGACTTGCGGCTGCCCTTGAAACCCATCATGCCGGCGCTTGACCAGGCAATGGTGTTGCCCTGCGCGTCGGTGATGGTGATCATCGTGTTGTTGAAGGTCGCGTTGACGTGGGCGACGCCCGACGAGATGTTTTTGCGTTCGCGCCGACGAAGGCGCTGCGGTTCACGAGCCATTTTGAATTCCTAAATCCTAAATCCTGAACGGCCGGCGGTGCTGTTTCGAGAGCTGCCTCCGGCGGAGAAATAAGGAAAATCGTCCCCCGGACGATTTTCTGATCTTATTTCTTCTTGCCGGCGATCGCCTTGGCCTTGCCCTTGCGGGTGCGCGCATTGGTGTGCGTGCGCTGGCCACGGACCGGCAGGCCCTTGCGATGACGCAGCCCGCGGTAGCAGGCGAGGTCCATCAGGCGCTTGATGTTCATCGACGTGGTGCGGCGAAGATCGCCTTCGACCGTCAGGTCGGCGTCGATCGTTTCACGGATCTGCAGCACTTCGGCGTCGGACAGGTCCTGGACGCGGCGCGACTGGTCGATCCCCAGCTTGGTGGCGATGTCGACGGCGGTCTTGCGACCGATGCCGTGGATGTAGGTGAGCGCGATGATCACGCGCTTGTTGGTGGGCAGGTTGACGCCCGCGATACGTGCCATTGGTAATTTTCTCCTGCTCCACAGGGCCGTAGGCAATCGGCCCCATCTCAAAGCGTCTGATTTCCAACGCGAAAAACGGACAACGAAAACGCACTGAAGCGCGCCGCTGTCCGGTTATATTGTCGGAATGGCTGGGCCGTTACGGTGAGTCGGCCGGTTTGTCAAGTATTGTGCCGGGGATTTCCCCGCGCTCGGGGATATGCCACAGCGGTTGGACCATGGCCAGTGACGACCGTCTTTCCGCGCTGCTCGACCGCCTTGCCGACTATGTGCTGGCGCATGGGCTTGCGGCGTCGAGCCTGCGGCCGCTGGCGCACGCGGCGGGCACCAGCGACCGGATGCTGCTCTATTATTTCGCCGACAAGGATGCGGTGATGGCCGCGACGGTCGAACGGATCGCGGCGCGAATGACCGCGCTGCTGGTCGCCGCCGCGCCGCCGCAGCCTTTGCCCTACGCAATGCTGCGAACCGCGCTCGCGGCGCAGCTGCGCGATCCGGCTTTGTGGCCTTATATGCGGCTGTGGCTCGACATGGCGGCGCGCGCCGCGCACGGCGATGCGCTCTATGCTCGCGTCGGGGAAGGCATCGGGCGCGGCTTTCTGGCGTGGGCGGGCGACCAGCTGGCCTGCGCCGCCGCCGATCGCATCGGGCTGGCCGCGCGGTTGCTGACCGAGGTTGAGGGCATGGTGCTGCTGACCAGCCTCGGCTTGGGCGATGCGGTCGATGCGGCGCTCGCCGTCAGCTTCGGGCCGGAGCCCGGTTGAGCCAGCACCCCAGGGCAATCGCAACCGCGCCGCCCCACAGGATGACCGCGCCCGACGCGGCGGTTTGCTCGACCCCGGCGCCATAAAGCTCCGGGATCACCACCAGCGCGATACTGTCGCACGCGATCGCCGCGGCGGTGACGATCGCGCTGCCCAGCGCCACCTGATCGGGTGCCAGCCGTGCGGTGCGGCGTATCAGCAGGATCACCGGCAGCGTGCCGGGCACCAGCGCGGCATAGAGCAGCGCCCGATTGCCCCCTTCAAACGCCCCGATCGCGCCGACCCCGCGGCAAATCAGCGCGCCGATGAACCAAAAAATGATCCCGGAGACGATCATCGTCGCCATCTGGCCAGTGGAAAACGGCAGGCGGTGCGGGGATGCGGACATCGATATTCTCCCTGTAGCAGTTGCTACAGGAGCATCTATCAGATCGTAGCGACTGCTACAAGGTGCCCCGCGCGACGCGGCACCTTCGCCAACATCCAACGCGCTCGCGGATCGCTCAGCGCCCCTCGGTCCGCGGCGCAATCTCCGCCGCGCGCGCCGCCAGCCGATCGACCACCGCCGCATGAATCCCCGGCGCACAGGCGATCACCCCGAACGCCTGGGCGCGCGGGGTGTTGAACAGCAGCGGCGCGCCGAACGCATCGGTCACCGCGGCGCCGGCTTCGGCCGCGATCAGCGCCGCGGCGGCGACGTCCCATTCAAACCCCCAGCGCAACGTCGCGACCAAATCGGCGCGGTCGTCGGCGACCAGCGCCATGCGCAGCGCGATGCTGTTCGGTTTGGTGACGATCACCAGATCGCTGTCGACGCGCGGCAAGGCATCGGCGGGAACGCGCGAACCGGCGAAATCGGTGCGGCGGCTGGCATGGAGCGCGTCGCCGTTGAGCTGCGCCCCCTGACCCTTTTGCGCGACCCACAATTCGTCGAGCGCGGGGGCATAGAGGATACCGAATTCGGGGGTGCCATCAATCACCAGCGCGACCGACACGCACCAGCCGGGACGGCCGCGGATGAAATCGCGGGTGCCGTCGATCGGATCGACGCACCACATCGCGCGGCACGCCAGCCGGTCGGAATTGTCGGCGGTTTCTTCGGACAGCCACCCCGCCTCGGGCACCATCGCGCCGAGCACCGCCTTCAACCGCGCATCGACCGCCAGGTCGACGTCGCTGACCGGATTGTCGTGCGACTTGTTCCAGACATTGACCGCCTGTCCCTCGCCGCGCCAGCGCGCCATCGCCATGTCGCCGACCTCGCGGGTCGCGGCGATCGCGGCTTCCAGGTTGCGCCCGGGCATCCGCCGCTCAGCTGCTGGCGACGGTCATGCCGTCGATGCGCAGCGTCGGCGCGTTGATGCCATGGCGAAACTCCAGGTCGTTGGCGGGGATCAGCGCCGCAAACATGTCGATCAGATTGCCCGCGATGGTGAATTCGGCAATCGGCCCGGCGATGACGCCGTCCTTGATCAGGAACCCCGACGCGCCGCGGCTGTAATCGCCGGTCACCGGATTGACGCCGTGCCCGATCAACTCGGTGATATAGACGCCGTCGGCGATGCCCGCCATCAGCGCCGCCGGGGTCATACTGCCCGCCGCAAGATGCAGGTTGCTGGCCCCCACCCCCGACGCGCCGCCGCCGCGGCTGGCATGGCCGGTCGGGGTCAGGCCAAGCTGCTTTGCCGATGCGGTGTCGAGCAGCCAGCCGGTGATCTTGCCATCGGCGACCAGATTGCGCGCCGCGGTCGGCAGGCCTTCGCCGTCGAAGGCGCGGCTGCGCAGGCCGCGCGGGCGATGCGGCTCGTCGCGGATGATGATGCTGCGGTCGAACAGCAGCTGATCCTCTTTGCCAAGCAGGAAGCTGGTGCCGCGCGCGATGGCGGGGCCGGCGATCGCGCCGAGCAGGTGGCTGACGATGCCGCCGCTGACGCGCGGATCGAGAATGACGGGCACCTTGTCGTTCGGCGCCTTGCCGGGGTTCAACCGCGCGACGGCGCGGGTTCCGGCGCGGACGCCGATGTCGGCGGCGCTTTCCAGGTCGGCCAGATGATGCGCGCTGTGCCAGCCATAATCGCGCTGCATCGATGCGCCTTCGCCGGCAATGACGCTCGCCGACAAGCTGTGGCCGCTCGACCCGTAACCCCCGGCAAAGCCGTGGCTGGTGGCGAGCGCAAAGCGGGTGCGGCTGTGGCTGGCGCTGCCGCCTTCGCTGTTGGTCACCCCGGCGACCGCGCGCGCCGCTTCTTCGACCGCCAGCGCGGCCGCGCGCAGCGCCGCGGGATCGGCCTCGCTGCCGTCGTCGAGGTCGAAGTCGGGCACCGCGCCCTGGAACAGCATGGCTTCGGGGGCGAGCCCGGCAAAGGGATCTTCGGGCGCCTCGCGCGCCATCGCGACGCAGCGTTCGACCAGCTTGGTCAGCTCGCCCGCATCCATGTCGGCGGTCGATACGCTGGCGCTGCGCTGGCCGACAAAGACACGCAGCGAAATATCCTGCCCCTCGGACCGCTCGACATCCTCCAGCGCGCCGAGCCGCATCGACACCGACGTGGCGGCGTTGCAATAATAGAGCGCGTCGGCGGCATCGGCGCCGACCTTGGCGGCGGCGTCGCACAGCAACTGCGCGCGATCGAGGGCTTCGGAAACGGTCAGCATTGCCGCGCCCTATACGGCGCGCGGCAGGGCGTCAAACCTGGTTGGGGGTGTTTAGTTGACGATTGCGGCGATGGCGTCGGTGGCGGCCATCGCGCCGCTGACCCACAGAAAGGGCAGCGTCAGCGCGGCGACCCACAGGCGGCGGACATCGCGGCGAAAGCGCGCGTGCAGGCCCCAGCTGGCGAGCGCCTGGCGGCTGAGGTGATACCAGCGGCGTTCGGTCGATCGCGCGACGGGAACGGCGAGTGCAAGCAGCATGATCAGCGCGACGAAAATCAGCGTCGATGAGGCGCCCGCAGCGATCGCACTCGACACCAGCCAGATTTGCAAAGCAGCGAAAGCGACCAGCGCGGTAGCGGCGTGCCAGGTCATGCGGCGGCCAAGACTCCGTGCTGCCGGCACGCTAGGTGACGTGCGCCGCCACAGGCGCGGTCCGAATGCTGATGCCATTTTTTCAGCCCCCTTAGGCTGGCGATTCCCAGAACGCCACGATTTCAGCCCATTATTCCCGAGTCAAGACAGGTTGGCACCGATTCGTTAACAATTCCGCTCGATTCACCCCGGATTCGCAACCAAATCGCGTCAGGTCGCCAAAAAAGCTGCATAAATGGCCGGATCGGCCACGTGACGGCGCCGAAGCGCCCGGGAAATACGGCTGACGGTGGTCGAAGCCGAGGCGCCGTTGGTCGAAGCCTTGCATCCGTGCCCGGCGTTGATAGCGTCTATTCGCGGTAGAACTGCATCACTGCAACACGGGGAAAATCATCATGCGCTATCTGGCCTTTCTCGCCGCCCTGACCCTGCCGCTTGCCGCCGCTTCGGCGGCCGAGGGCGACAAGCCCGCGGTCGAACCCAAACCCGCTGCCCTGATCGCCGATGGTATGCCGGAAGTGCCCGCCGACCTGTCGGCGGCGACGCGGCCCTATATGGAAAATCGCGGCGCGGGCTTTGTCGGCTGGAACCCCGTCGATAAATCGATGCTGATCGCCACCCGCTTCGGCAACACCGCGCAGCTCCACCGGGTCGCGATGCCGATGGGTGCGCGCAAGCAACTGACCTTCGAGGCCGAGCCGGTCGGGTCGGGCAGCTGGGCACCGCAAAAGGCCGATGTGATGCTGGTCCAAAAGGACATTGGCGGCAACGAATTCTATCAGATTTATGCGATGAAGAACGGGCGGCTCGATCTGCTCACCGATGGCAAGAGCCGCAACGGGCTCAATGCGTGGAGCAAGGACGGCCAGCTTGTCGCTTTTACCTCGACGCTGCGCAACGGCCGCGACAGCGACATTTACGTGATGGACCCGCGCGATCCCAAAACGCGCCGGATGGTGGCCGAGGTTCAGGGCGGCGGTTGGGGGCTGCTCGATTTCGCGCCGAACAAGGACTGGGCGCTGGTCGGCAAATATAGCTCGGTGCAGAAAGCCGACCTGTTCCGCCTCGACCTCGCCAGCGGCGCGATGACGCCGATCGGCGATCACAGCAAGACGGTGGCGCTCGGCGGCGCCGCCTTTGCGCCCGATGGCACGATCTGGATGACCAGCGACGAAGGCGGTGATTTCCAGCGGCTCGGGACGCTCGACCCAGCGACGGGCAAGTTCACGCCCAAAGGACCATCAGAAAAATGGGATGTCGACACGTTCGATATCGCCGATGACGGCAGCTTCATCGCCTATGTCGTCAACGAGGCGGGGACGTCGACCCTGCGGCTGTTCGATCCGAAGACGGGCGCGGTGCGGACCGTCGACAAACTGCCCGCGGGGATCATCGGCGGGCTGGAGATCGCGCCGTGGGGCGAAATCGGCATCACCTTCACCTCGGCGCGCAGTGCCGCCGACGCCTTCAGCGTCGATCCGAAAACGCTGGCGATCACCCGCTGGACCGAAAGCGAAACCGGCGGGCTTGATGTGACCCAGAATGTCGAACCCGAACTGGTCAAGGTAAAGAGCTTTGACGGGCTCGAGGTATCGGGCTTTCTCTATCGCCCCGACCCGGCAAAATTCCCCGGCAAGCGGCCCCTGATCATGAGTGTGCATGGCGGCCCCGAAGGCCAGTCGCGCCCCGGCTTCATGGGGCGCAGCAACTATATGCTCAATGAAATGGGGATCGCGCTTTTCTATCCCAACGTCCGCGGTTCGACGGGTTATGGCAAGATTTTCGTCAGCCTCGACAACGGGCCGTTCAAGCGCGAGGACAGCGTCAAGGACATGGGCGCGTTCCTCGACGCGCTGGCCAAGGACAAAAGCCTCGACGCGGCGCGTTTCGGGCTGACCGGCGGCAGCTATGGCGGTTATATGTGCTACGCCGCCGCAACCCATTATGCCGCCAAGCTGCGCGCAAACCTGTGCGTTGTCGCGATTTCCAACTTCGTCACCTTTCTGGAAAACACCCAGGATTACCGCCGCGACCTGCGCCGCGTCGAATATGGCGACGAACGGGTGCCCGAACAGCGCGCCAAGCTGATGGAAATCTCGCCGCTGACGCGGGTCGCCGACATCAAGAAACCGCTGTTCGTCGTCACCGGCGCCAACGACCCGCGCGTTCCCGCATCAGAAGCCGACCAGATCGTCGCGGCGATCCGCAGAAATGGCGGCACGGCGTGGCATCTGGTCGGCACCAACGAGGGCCACGGCTTCGCCAAGAAGGAAAATGCCGACTATAATTTCTGGGCGTCGCTGTTGTTCTGGAAGCAATATTTGCTGAACTGATGCGTAGTTGAAACACCCCGCCATTGCGAGCGTAGCGACGCGGCAATCCAGAGTGCGCGCAAGCCGCTCTGGATTGCTTCGCTCCGCTCGCAATGACGATCTGAAAAATCAGTCCTGCGGCGGCACCGGCAGCGGCTCGGCGTCGGCCTCGTCGGGCGCCGTTGGCATCGGCGCCTGGCCGCTCGCCTGACGCTCGAGTTCCTCGGCGGCTTTCTGGCGCTCGGCGAGCGCGCGTTCCTCGGCCCGCACTGCGGCTTCGACCTCATCCGACGCGGCATCGATGCCCGCGATGCGCTTGGCGCGTTCGTCGGCGATCATTGCCTGCCAGTCGGTCTTGTCGGCGGCCTGCCGTTCGGCCTTGGCGCCCGCAACCAGTGCCTGGGTGCAGCCGGTGAAGCCGCCCAGCCCGGTCGGCGAGCAGCTGTCGGTGCCAAAGCGGCCGATGCGCTCGACCGCGACGACCTTGTTCGCCCATGCTTCGTTGCGCACGTCGAGCGGGTTGCCGCGCAGCATCTCGGGAACGCGGTAACGCTCGCCCTCGGGAAGTTTGGCGCAGACCAGGATTTCGTCGGCGGCACCCTTTGGGCATTGATCGTCGCCATAGACGACGACCTGATTGACCTTTTCGCCATCGACCGTCGCTTCCTGCGCCATGGCGGGCAGGGGGACGGCACTACCGGCCAGGATCAGCGCGAACAGGGGCAGGCGGGTCATCGGATATTCCTTTGTCTTGTTTGGTGCGGCTTGGCACCGCGACCCTGCATCGGTCATGAACGGACGGGCAGGCCTTTATCTATCAGATACGCTTCGACAGCGCGATGGCTGCCCGGCAACCGGCGCGGATCGCCAGGCTCAGCACCGGATAGCCGGGCGCGCTTTCGGCGCCCGCGGCGAGCGCGGCTTCCTTATGCTCCAGCTCTTCGGCGCGGAAATCGGCGACCGCGGCGCTCAGTTCGGGGTCGCTGTCGCCGAGGTCATCGAGCTGGTCGCGGTAATGGCGGTCGATCTCGGTCTCGACCGCGGCGGTGCACGCCATCGCGGCGCGCGGTCCCATTGCGGCGGTTACCGCGCCCAGCGCGAAACCCGCGACGTTCCAGAACGGCTGCAATATGGTCGGGCGCACCCCGCGGCTTGCGATCATGTCGTCAAAGAATTTGCGGTGGCGCTCTTCCTGCTCGGCCATATGCGCGATCTCGCGCGCCATCGGGTGGCGATCGCCCATTACCGCGAGCTGGCCGGCATAGATGCGCGTCGCGCCATATTCGCCGGCCTGGTCGACGCGGATCATCGATGCGGTGCGCCGATTGCTCTTGGCAGGGGCTTTCATCATGCAGCCGATGTGGTCCCCCGGCGCAGCAAGGTCAAGACGAGCACCGCCGCGCCTAGCGAAAAGATCGCGTTGAACCCCGCGAGCGAGATACCGGCCAGCGTCCATTGCGCGGTGTCGCAGCGGATCAGCGGCGCGTTCATGATCGCGTCGAGCGACACCGGCCCGCCGCCGCCGGTCGCGCACGTGGTGACGCCCTCCCAAAAGCCATATTCGACCCCGGCGTGGTAAATCCCGATCGCGCCGGAGACGGCGATGGCGAGCGCGGCGAGCAGCGTCAGGGCGCGCATCGCCTTGTCATTGCCGCGCAGCAGCAGCGCGAGCAGCGCCAGCACGATCGCCGCCTGATGCGGCCACCGCTGCCAGTAACACATCTCGCACGGATGCAGGCCAAAGCCATATTGCGACACCAGCGCCCCGCCATACAGCAGCAGCGGCGCCAGAAATGCGATCAGGGGCGCGGAAAGCCGCGATTTCAACATCAATTCAACCTCAAATCAATTCGTCATCCCGGCGGAGGCCAGGATCTCATCGCCGCATTCTGACGCACCGGCGAGATCCCGGCCTTCGCCGGGATGACGAAAAAGCGGGAGCACGGCGAGTATGCGTCAGTTACGGCGGGCGGGCTTGGCGCCGGGCTTCGTCGCCTGCGCCGCCATCCGCGGTGCGGTCGGGCTGATGCGCCCGATCGTTTGCAGTGCATAGTGGAGCTGGAAGTCCTCGATCCCCTTCGCCTTCAGATCGGCGGCGGTCGCGGTAAAGCGCGGATCGGCCTTTTCGTCCTTTTCGAGCAATCCGTCGTCGACCTTTTTCTCGTTGATCAGGTGACGGCGCAGGTCGCTTTCGCGGAATTTCGGCCGCGATGCATAATCGGGGTCGGACAACTGCGGCACGCGGATGTCGGGATCGATCCCGCCCTCCTGCACGCTGCGCCCCGACGGGGTGTAATAACGCGCGGTGGTCAGCCGCAGCGCGGTGGTGTCGGACAGCGGCAGCACCGTCTGCACCGATCCCTTGCCGAAACTGCGTTCGCCCATCACGACAGCGCGATGCTGGTCCTGCAGCGCGCCGGCAACGATTTCGGAGGCCGAAGCCGACCCCGAATCGATCAGCACGACCACCGGGGCACCGCCCGCCAGATCGCCGGGTTCGGCGAAATAGCGTTCGATATCGCCCTTGCGGCGGCCACGCTGCGACACGATTTCGCCGCGTTCCAGGAACAGGTCGCTGATCCCGACGGCTTCGTCGAGCAGCCCGCCGGGGTTCGAGCGCAGATCGAGCACCCAGCCGCGCGGCTTTTTGCCCAGCGATTTTTCGACCGCCATCATCGCGGCGCGCAAATCGGTGGTCGCATCGGCGGAGAAGCTGGTGACGGTCAGCACCCCGACATCGCCGCTGACTTCCCATTTGACGGGCTTCAGGTCGATCACTTCGCGCATCAGCGACATTTCGATCGGCTTGTCCTGGCCTTCGCGGACGATCGTGACGTCGATCTTGGTGCCCGGACGCCCGCGCATCTGTTCGACCGCCTCGTCGAGCGTCAGGCCAAAGATCAGTTCCTTGTTGATGTGGGTGATATAGTCGCCCGACTTGATCCCGGCCTTGTCAGCAGGGGTGTCGGCGGTCGGCGCGATGACCTTCACGACGCCGTCTTCCATCGTCACCGACAGGCCCAGCCCGCCATATTCGCCGTCGGTCTGGGTGCGCAGGTTTGAAAAGCCGCGCGCGTCGAGATAGCCCGAATGCGGGTCAAGGCTGGCGAGCATGCCATTGATGGCGCCCTCGATCAGTTTCGAATCGTCGATCGGTTCGACATAATTCGACTTCACTTCCAGATAGACGTCCATGAAACGCGAAATTTCTTCCTGGGTCTTGCTGTCGACGCTCGCCATCGCGCCGGTCGCGAGCGGGACAAGCGCCAGCGTCGAGAGCGCGGCGGCGCCCTGCCACAACGCAAAGCGGCGCTTCGGAGACACGGGCGTTTTGATCGAGTCGGTCATCTGCGTCTTTCAGTCAGGCGGGATTTCGCGTCCTATATACCCCGGCACCCCATCCTCCTACGCATTTGCGCGGGCGTCAAGCGGTGCATCCCGATAGGGGACAGCGCCCGAACGGGGGATTAACCGGCCCGAATCCCGGCAAGCGACGTCACCCGATCATCGCGACAATATCGACCGGGCGGCCACCACGGCGCAGCTCGACGGTGATACGGCTGTCGTCGGACCCCGCGCGTCCCACCGGGGCGCCGCTGTCCAGCGTGTCGCCGACCGCGACCGACAGCCCGATCATGCCGGTCAGCAACGAGATCCAGCCGCCGCCATGATCGATGATGACGATCTTGCCATAACCGCGATAATCGCCGGCAAAGCTGACCCGGCCGGGGGCGGGGGCTACGACCTGTCCCCCGGGGCGCGCCGCGATCGTGACCCCGCGCGACCGCACCCCGCTGTCGTTGACCTCGCCCAGCCCGGCGACGATGCGCCCGACAACGGGCAGGCGATAGGCGCCCTCGCTCAGCGCGGCCTCGGCGGGCGCGGGCGCCGCCGCGTTGGCGATATTGGCCGCCGGGTTGCGCGGGCGCGGTAGCGGCCCCGCCAATTGCGCCAGTTCGGCGCGCACCGCGCCATCGGCCTCGAGCGAATCCATCAGGTCGACGATGTCGCGGGCTTTTTCGCCCAGCCCCAGCGCGCGGTCGGCCTCGAGCTGCGCGCTGCTCATCAATTCGCGCGAGCGGAGCCGGCCTTCGTTCTCCAGCCGGGTCAGCGCGCCGCGCCGCTGCGACAGCTGCACCTTGCTCGCCGACAGCGCCCTCAGCGCGACCGCCTGCTGGCGGCGCGTCGTTTGCAGCAGCGTCAATTCCTGGCGCACCCCGGCGGTGCGGCGTTCGATCACCGGCATTGCGGCGTCGATCACCGCGCGGGCGTGGACCATATCGCTCAGCGATCCCGGCTGCGCCAGCACGCTGACCGGCGGCTGGCGCGAGAGTTGCTGGAGCGAGGCGGCGAGTTCGAGCAAAGGCTGTTGTTGCTGCGCGAGCCGCGCGCGCTGCCCCGCCAGGCGGCGGCTGACCAGCGCGACGCGCGCTTCACCGGCGCTGATGTCGGCTTCGGCCGACTGGATGCGCGCCGCCAGCGCGGCGCTGCGTTTTTTCAGCCGGTCGGCCTCGCTGCTCGCGGCGATCGCCTTCGCTTCCAGCCGGGTGCTGCGCGCCATCGCTTCGGCCGACTGCTGCTTGGCATTGAGCAACTGGTTGCGCTCGCGCGCGGCGATCACCTGCGGGTCGAAGACATCGCTCTGCGCCAGGGCGAGCGCGCCGCCGGCAAAAACTGCGGCGACGGTCAAACTGGCGACAAGGCGCCTCATTGCCGCCCCTCGCGGTGATAGGGGTGGTTCGCGACGATGCTGGTGGCGCGCCACAATTGTTCGGCGAGCATCGCGCGCGCCATCAGATGCGGCCAGGTCGCGCGGCCAAAAGCAATCACCTTGGCGGCGCCTTCGCGCTCCGCCGGGGTAAAGCCGTCGGCGGCGCCGAGGCAGAAACGCGCCTCCCGCACCCCGCTGTCGCGCCAGCTTTCGAGCAATTTGGCAAATTCGGTCGACGACATCTGTTCGCCGCCCTCATCGAGCAAGATGGTGCGGCTATTTTCCGCCGCGGCGGGCATACGCCCGCCGGTATCCGGAAGCTCGGAAATTTTCTGCGCCCAGGTCACGCGCTTCATATAGCGTTCGACCAGCTCGGCCTCCGGCCCGCGCCCGATGCGCCCGCGCGCGATGATGTGCAGCAACATAAACGTCCGCCTAGCCGGGTGGCGGGACGGACGTCAATTTGCCGCGGTAACCGGCGGCGCGTCGCCGAACGACCACATGCGCTCGAGGTTGTAGAAGCTACGCACCTCGGGACGGAACAGGTGGACGATGACGTCGCCCGCATCGAGCAGCACCCAATCGGCATTGGGCAGCCCTTCGACGCGGACCTGGCGGCCTGCTTCCTGCTTGATCCGCTGCGCCAGTTTCTCGGCAATCGCCGAAACATGACGTGTCGACCGGCCGCTCGCGATCACCATATGATCGGCGATGCTGCTTTTTCCGGCAAGCGGGATCGAGATGGTTTCCTGGGCCTGGTCCTCATCCAGCTGGTGGAGGATCAGAGCGTGGAGCGCGTCCACGTTATCGCCAGAAGGCTTTGGGGCGGATGCGGCGCCATTGGCGGCATCCTGGGTGGCGGAGATCAAATGCGTCCTTTCCTAGTCGGGTCCACAAGCCGCGAACGGGTCAGCGGATCGCGCAAAGCGCGACCTTCATAGCGTTCGAACCAGCGGGGGTTGGCCTGCCGTATCGCAGTTGCGGATCGCACATCGGGCGAAAATCGCAGGAACACGAGGGCGGGCGGTCTCCAGTCCGTCCAATGCAATTTCTGGTCCACGGGCCGGACGAAGCGCCGAAGCCAACCCATCGCACGTCTTGCATGGGCGCGATCATTATAGCCCGGACGCGCGATAACCGCAATCGGCATGAGTCGCGCTATCCCCCGCCAGTCGCGCCATTGGGGCAGCTGGACCAGATTGTCGGCCCCCATGATCCAGATAAACTGCCGATCGGGGTAGCGGCGGACGAGTTTTTTCAGCGTATCGATCGTGTAGCGCGTGCCCAGTTCGGCCTCGATTCCCGTCGCGCGAATCGGCGCGCGCTTTGCCATGTACCGCGCCGAAGCGAGCCGTGCGGGCAGCGAAGCCATGCCCGCTTTCGGCTTGAGCGGATTGCCCGGTGAAACCAGCCACCACAGCTCGTCGAGGCCGAGTGCATCCATGGCGTTCAAACTGATCGCACGATGCCCGCCATGCGCGGGATTGAAGCTGCCGCCGAGGAGGCCGGTGGGGATCACAGGAGGGTTTGCCAGTCGCTACTGAGATGGGCGACGCGTAGAATCAGAACGCGCTTCGTATCGACATGGTAGATCAGCACATATGGCAGCTTTCCAAGGCGCCATTTTCGACGGCTCTGCGCGGCTAATGGTGCTCCGGACCGAGGTGACGTCGCGAGAAAAGAGGTTGCTTTGGCAGCCTCTTCGAGCAGGCCGTCCGCCGTCTCGAAATCCGCATCGACCAGATGATCGACAGCGTCGTTCAGATCTTCGCGCGAAAGACGGGACCAGCGAACCGGCGTCACGCAGCTTTTTTATTTCGCTTGGCCCGAATCTCTTTTCGCTTGGCTTCGATCCAATCCAGCATCTCTTCCGACGAGATCAAAGGTTCCTCGCGCGCCGACCGCTCACCCACTTCAACGAAGGCCAGCATTTCCGCTTCACGTTCGGTAAATTGTCGAACCGCTTGCGCAACGAGCCAAGATCGCGAGCGATCGTATCGCGTCGCCAATTGGTCGAGCGTTTCGAGCGTCGCGGCATCCAGCCGCGTTGTGATCGGTGAGGTAGCATCCATAGGAAATTTGTATCACTTGTATACAGATGATTCAAGGACGCGTCTGACCGCTCCCCCGCACCAGCCATTTATAGGTCGTCAGCCCCTCAAGCGCGACCGGCCCCCGTGCGTGTAGCCGCCCCGTCGCGATGCCGATTTCGGCGCCGAGGCCGAATTCGCCGCCGTCGGCGAACTGCGTCGAGGCGTTGTGCATGACGATGGCGCTGTCGACGCCTGCCAGGAAGCGTTCAGCGGCCTCCGCATCCTCGGTGACGATCGCGTCGGTGTGGCGGCTCGAATGGGCGTCGATGTGGGCGAGTGCGCCGCTCAGCCCGTCGACCATCGCGATCGACACGATCGCGTCGAGATATTCGCAGTCCCAATCGCCGCTGGACGCGGGTTCGACATGCGGGCTCAGGGCCATGATCGCCTTGTCACCGCGCACCTCGCAGCCTGCCGCGACCAGCGCATCGATGATCGCCAGCGGCGCGGGATAGGAACGGTCGATCAAGATCGTCTCGGTCGCGCCGCACACGCCAGTGCGGCGCATCTTGGCGTTGACCGCCAGCAAGGCCGCTTTCGCGGGATCGGCGGCGCCATCGATATACAGGTGATTGATCCCGTCGAGATGCGCAAGCACCGGCACCCGCGCCTCGTCCTGCACCCGCGCGACCAGCCCCTTGCCGCCGCGCGGGATGATGATGTCGATCAGCCCCTGCGCGCGCAGCATCGCGCCGACCGCGGCGCGGTCCTGCGTCGGCACGAGTTGCACCGCATCGGCGGGCAGGTCGGCCTCGACCAGCCCTGCCGCGAACGCCGCGTGGATCGCGCGGTTCGAATGCACCGCCTCGCTGCCGCCGCGCAGGATCACGGCGTTGCCCGACATCAGCCCCAGCGCCGCGGCATCGGCGGTCACATTGGGGCGGCTTTCATAGATGATGCCGACGACGCCCAGGGGCACGCGCACCCGGGTAAGCACCAGCCCGTTGGGCCGCGTCACCCGCTCGATTTCGGCGCCCGCCGGATCGGGCAGCGCCGCGATGGCGTCGATCGCGCCGGCAATGTCCGCCAATCGCCCCTCGTCGAGCCGCAACCGGTCGAGCATCGCGCCCGACAGCCCGTTCGTCCGTCCCGCCGCCATATCTGCGGCATTGGCGGCGAGGATGTCGGCGGCGCTGGCGCGGATCGCGGCGGCGGCGGCAACCAGCCCCGCGGCCTTGTCCGCGGTGGCCGCCAACGCCAGCCGTTTCGCCGCAAGACGCGCGCGCGCGCCGATGTCGGCGATCAGGGCGACGGCATCGCCGGGCATCGGCGGCGCGGTGAGAGCTTCGGCGTTCATGGCGCTGCCACTATCACGTTTTGCCTGACGCCCGAAAGTCCCGTTGCGTCGCGCTGCGCCCGCCTTTAGGCAAGGCGCCATGAGCGGGGATATCGAGGGCATCGGGGCGGCAGTAACCGCGGGGCTGGCAGGCCGCGCGGTTGAGCCACAACATGGCAACACGCGCGAATCGGCAGGCGGATTGCGCTGCCTGAACTGCGGCACCAGCCTGGTCGGTTCGCACTGTCATCATTGCGGTCAGCGCGCCGACGTCCACCGCAGCTTTGGCGCGATCGGGCATGATCTGGTTCATGCGATCTTTCATTTCGAGGGCAAGATCTGGAACACGCTGCCGCTGCTCGCGTGGCGGCCCGGCGACCTGACGCGCCGTTACATCCACGGCGAGCGCGCGCGCTTCATCTCGCCGCTCGCGCTGTTCCTGTTCGCGGTGTTCCTGACCTATGCGGTGCTCGCGATGGTCGGCAGCGGCGGCGGGGTGGGCGAGGATATTGCCAAGGCGGCGGAGGCGCAGACGCGCTCGAACGCGCTCAAGGAGAGTTTCGAGACCGAAGTCGAACGCGTCGACGCGCGGCTGGCGGACAAGGCCCTGCCGGCGGCCGAGCGGCGACAGCTTGAGGAGGAACGCGCGACGCTTCAGAAAAGCGCCGGCTACCTCCGCGTCGCCCGGCGCCTGACCCAGGCCGAACTCGACAAGGGGCCGCCGGTGCTTGACGATCCGGTCGATCAGGTGATGACGGGGGCCGATTTCCTGTCGCAGACCAAGGTCGATACCGGGGTGCCGTTTATCGATCAGGGGCTGCAAAAGGCGATCGCGAACCCCGCGCTCATGTTCTACAAACTCCAGGCGAACGCCTATAAATTCGCCTGGGCGCTGATCCCGCTTTCGCTGCCCTTTATGTGGCTGCTGTTTCCGTTCAGCCGCCGCTTCCACACCTATGATCATTTCGTCTTCGTCACCTATTCGATCAGCTTCATGCTGCTGCTGTTCGTGGTCGTGCGATTGTTCAACCTGACGATCTTCGGCGACGTCGCGACCGCCTTCGCGCTGCTGTTTGTGCCATTCCACATGTATCGCCAGCTGCGCGGCGCCTATCGCTCCTCGCGCTTCGGCGCGCTGGTGCGGGCGACGCTGCTCGTTTTCTTCAGCATCTATGCGGTCGTGATGTTCATGCTGCTGCTGCTCGCGTTCGGGATCATGGGTTAGCGCAAATCCGGGCGGCGCCGAATCGTAACAAAGGCCGGGCAAAGAACCCGCCGGTCGAGGAGGAGATTTGCGATGCATCACCAATGGAGCGAAATGGATCGGCGTCAGCTGATCGTGCTGGGGACCGCGGGACTGGCGGCGCTGTCGCTGCCGGGCGCGGCCGCCGCGATGATGGCGCAGGGCTTTACCCACGGGGTTGCCAGCGGCGAGCCGGGGGCCAATTCGGTGCTGCTGTGGACGCGCTACGCCGCGGCGAGCGACACGATGCTGACCGCCGAATTGTCCGCAACATCCGATTTTGCAAAAATTTCCGGCGGCGGCAGCGTCGCCGCGACCGGCGACCGCGATCACACCGCCAAGCTGGTGGTTACGGGCCTCGAACCCGGCCGCTGGTATTATTATCGCTTTGTCGCTCCAGACGGGTCAAAATCGCTGACCGGCCGCACCCGCACCCTGCCTGCCGGGCCGACCAGCGCCTTCACCCTCGCGCTCGTTTCCTGCTCGAACCTGCCCTTCGGCTGGTTCAACGCCTATGCCCATGCCGCGGCGCGGCAGGACATCGATCTGGTCGTGCACGCGGGCGACTATCTCTATGAATATCCGATTGGCGACTATCCCTCGCTCAAACAGGCGGTGCCGGGCCGCGACCTCCAGCCGGCGCACGAGCTGGTGGCGCTGGCCGATTATCGCCTCCGCTACGCCGCCTATCGCAGCGACCCCGATCTGGCGCGGCTCCACGCGCTGTTCCCGATGATCGCCCAGTGGGACGACCATGAGATCGCCAACGACAGCTGGAAAGGCGGCGCGGAGAATCACAATGACGGCGAAGGCAGCTGGCCCGACCGCGTTGCGGCTGCCGAGCGAGCCTATCGCGAATGGATGCCCGTCGCCGACACGCGCTGGCGCGACTATCAGGTCGGCGACCTCGCCACGATCTTCCTGCCCGAAACGCGCCTGACCGGCCGCGACAAGCCGTTCGAGATCGACGACGTGATCGCAGGCGGCGGCGACATTGCAGCGCGGCTCAAACAATTTGCCGAGGGCGGCTATCGCGACAAGGAACGGCAACTGCTGGGGGCGGACCAGGAAAACTGGCTGTTCGGCGGGCTCGCCGCATCGACCAGAGCGGGAACGCGCTGGCAGGTTTGCGCCCAGCAGATCGTCATGGGCAGCCTGTTCACCCCGCCCGAATCGAAGGACTGGTTCGGTGCCAACATGGCCGACAATGTCCGCCGCCGCATCGAAACCGCGCAGCTTACCGCCAAGGCGGGGTTGCCGTTCAACATGGATGCGTGGGACGGGTATCCGGCGGCACGGTCGCGGCTGCTCGCAGCGGCGCAGCGCGCCGATGCCGACCTGGTCACCCTGTCGGGCGACAGCCACAACGCCTGGGCCTTTGACCTTAGCGAAGGCGGGCGCCCGGCGGGAATCGAGATCGGCGGCCACAGCGTGACCTCGCCCGGCTATGAGGCCTATACCCGCGGCATATCGGACGAGGCGCGGGTGTCGGCGCTGCGCGCCGCCTCGCCGCAGCTCAAATGGGCGAACACGCAGGATCGCGGCTATGTGACCGTCCAAATGACGCGCGACCGCGTGACCGCAAACTGGCACAATGTCGAAACGATCCGCACCCACACCCCGGCGCTGAAGGCGACCCACAGCATGACCGCGACGCGCGGGCGGCGGCAGTATGACGCCGCCTGATCAATAAGGCGGCGTATCCTCGAACTCGGCGAACCAGGGATAATCATTCGCCACGCTGACGGTGAAGTTCGCGGGGCGTTTTTCGAGGAAGCTCGACACGCCCTCGGCGGCGTCGGCGCTGCGTCCGCGTGCAAAGATCGCGCGGCTGTCCCAGCGGTGGGCATGCATCGGGTGCGGTGCGCCCAGCATCCGCCATAGCATGTGGCGGGTGAGGGCGACCGACACCGGCGCGCTGTGATCGGTCAACTCGCGCGCCTTGGCGATCGCGGCATCGACCAGTTCGCCGGGGGTGTGGACCGACTGCACCAATCCCTTGTCATGCGCTTCGGCGGCGTCGATCAGGCGACCCGAATAGCACCAGTCGACCGCGTTCTGGATGCCGACCAGCCGCGGCAGGAACCAGCTCGAAGCCGCCTCGGGCACGATACCGCGCCGTGCAAAGACAAAGCCGTAGCGCGCGGTCTCGCTCGCCAGCCGCGCGTCCATCGACAGCGTCATCGTTGCCCCGATCCCAACCGCGGCACCGTTGATCGCGCCGAGCACCGGCTTTTTACAGTCGAAAATCCGCATCGACACGCGTCCGCCCGAATCGCGGATCAGCGGGTGCGACCAGTCGATCGTCCCATCGTCGGCGACGGGGCTCGCTGCCACGCCATCGGGCAGCAGCACCGCCTTGTCGGCGCGTTTGGCATAATCAAAGGTCGCCGCGCCCTGACCCAGGTCAGCGCCGGCGCAATAGGCGCGGTCGCCCGATCCGGTAAAGATCACTGCCCGAACACCGTCGTCGGCGTCGCATTCATCGAGCGCCGCGACAATTTCCAGCATCATCTCGGTCGTAAAGGCGTTCATCCGGTCGGGCCGGTGCAGCGTCAGCAGCGCAATGCCCTCGTGCTTGTCGAGGCGAATCTGCTCAAAGCTCATGATCTCTCTCCTTGGTTGAGCCATCGTCGCAAGCGATCCGTGCGAGCGCAAGCGCTAGTTGACGTAGACGTAAAGTGGCGGGTGAGCATGACGGGTGACGCGCCGTGGCTTTGCCGCTATAGGCGCCCCATCGCCCCGGCACCGCGTCTTTCGATGAGTCGCCTCTGCCGGGGCCAGCTATTTTGACGCTAAGGAAAGTCTCTGCCCATGGCCCGTCGCCGCCAGATTTACGAAGGCAAAGCCAAGATCCTCTATGAAGGCCCCGAACCGGGCACTTTGATCCAGTATTTCAAGGATGATGCGACTGCGTTCAACGCGCAAAAGCGCGGGACGATCAACGGCAAGGGTGTGCTCAACAACCGGATTTCAGAGCATGTGTTCACGCTGCTCGGCAATATCGGTGTGCCGCATCATTTCATCCGCCGCCTCAACATGCGCGAGCAGTTGATCCGCCAGGTCGAGATCGTGCCGATCGAGGTCATCGTGCGCAATGTTGCCGCGGGCACGCTGTCGAAGCGGCTCGGGATCGAGGAGGGGACGCAGCTCCCCCGCACGCTGATCGAATATTGCTACAAGGATGACGCGCTCGGCGATCCGCTGGTTGCCGAGGAGCATATCGCCTGTTTCAGCTGGTGCAGCCAGGAAGAGCTGCACGACATCCAGGACATGGCGATCCGCATCAATGATTTCATGAGCGGCATGTTCGCCGCGGTCGGCATCCGCCTCGTCGATTTCAAGCTCGAGTTCGGGCGCCTGTACGAAGGCGATTTCAGCCGCATCATCCTCGCCGACGAGATCAGCCCCGACGGCTGCCGTCTGTGGGACATGACGACCAATGAAAAGCTCGACAAGGATCGCTTTCGCCGTGACCTTGGCGGCGAAGTCGAAGCCTATCAGGAAGTCGCGCGCCGTCTCGGTCTGCTGCCCGAAGGCGGCGACCATACGGTGCTCGACCTCGACAGCCACCGGAAGAAACGCGACAAATAAGTCGGTGCTCCGCGCATGAAACGCGCAAAATTATCCGGTTGGTAACCATCCCGGCGCTATCCGATCCCCCAGATAGTGGGGATATGGCACCATGAGCGGATCGAGTGGGCAGGCGCAGCCAGCAGCGCGCAGTTTCGATTGGGACCTTTTGGAAAAGGCCGTGGTCGTCGTGCTGTTGGGGCTGCTGGCCTCCAGGCTGATCCCCTCGGCGATCGAAACCGGCCATTATCAAAATTGGCTGCTCCTCGTCGCGGAAAGCTGCGTCGTCTTTTTCGTCCTTTTCCGCCGCGCGACCAACACCATCTCGCTGCGCCCGCGCGATTGGGCGCTGGGGTTTGGCGGGACGCTCGCCCCGATGCTGGTGACGGCGTCAAGCGATACCCCGCTGGTGCCGTTGGCGTTGTGCAGTTTCCTGATCATCGGCGGCATGTTGTTCCAGCTTTACGCCAAATTCACGCTGCGACGCAGCTTTGGCGTGATCGCCGCCAACCGCGGGGTCAAGGTCAGCGGCCCGTACCGCCTGATGCGACACCCGATGTATGCGGGCTACACGCTGACCCACCTCGGCTTTCTGCTCAGCGGCCCCAATTGGTGGAATCTGGGCGTCTATAGCCTGGGGCTGGCGCTCAATATCTCGCGCATCCTGGCCGAAGAACGTGTGTTGATGGCCGATCCGGCCTATCAGGAATTGAGCCGCAAGGTGCGTTACCGGTTGATCCCTTATATTTTTTGACGGAGCGGCGCGGCGGTGGATTTCCTGCTGAAACTGGTCGACCTGCAAAGCGCCTGGCTGATCGCGCTGATCTTCCTGCCGCTCGAACGGCTATTGCCGGCGCGTCCGGCGCAAGGTCCGCTGCGGCGGGGCTGGTTCAACGACGCCGTCTTTTTCCTTCTCAACCGCATCCCGATCGGCATCGGCCTGCTGGTCGTTGCGGCCGGGTCGATCGCCATCGGGCAGGCGCTGCTGCCGACCGGATTTCGCGCCAGCGTCGCACAGCAACCTTTGTGGCTTCAGGTTGTGGCGCTGATGCTGGTCGCCGACCTGTGTTTCTATGCCATGCACCGGTTGTTCCATACCCTGCCGTTGCTGTGGCGCTTTCACGCGATCCACCACAGCATCGAGGAACTGGATTGGCTGGCGGCGCACCGCGTCCACCCGGTCGACCAGATCCTGACCAAGGGCGCGTCGATCGCCCCGGTCTTTGCGCTCGGCTTTGCGGATGGCGCGATCGCGATTTTCTTCATCCTGTATCAATGGCATTCGTTGATGCTGCACGCCAATCTGCGCATCAATTTCGGCCCATTGCACTGGGCTTTTGCGTCGCCATGTTTCCACCATTGGCACCATGCCGATCATCCGGAGGCGTGGAACCGCAATTTTTCGGCCCAGTTTCCGATCTGGGATATCGTCTTTGGCACCGCCCATATGCGGCGCGACGCGATGCCGACGCGCTATGGCATCGACGACGATGTTCCGGCCACCTACGCCCGCCAGCTCCTCTACCCGTTCCGGCGCGACCGCGGCGAAGCCGAGCCCGCGGCGAGCCCCGAAACAGAGCGGGTTGCGGTCGCCGGACAGGGTTAATTTTTGCGGCCATTCGCCAGCATTTCCTTTGCCAAGCAAATGATAAGACGCAGTTTCGATCCTTAACCGATGCTTTACCCGCGCTTGCTATCGGGGGGTATGACGGGGGTCTTTAACAGCTTGATCACGCGGATTTTTCCGCCGGTTCCACAGGATATTCGCGACGATGTCGCGATCCTGCGCGCCAATCGTATCGAAACGCTGACCCCGATGCTGTTCCTGATGCTGGCGGCGACGACCCCGACCGCGATCTACGCCGGGGTTGCGACGGTGCACCCGGTGATCCGCATCGGATTTCCGGTCGTTCTTTTCGTTGTGGGCATCCTCGGCTTTTTGTTCCTGACGCACAATCGTGGGCGGCGGATGAGCCCGCGCCGCGCGCGGCGCATGATCCGCGAAGCCAGCTGGGTTTCAGGGATCACCGGG
>CAZCUW010000016.1:0-57493 GCA_964502035.1 uncultured Sphingopyxis sp.
ACGGGCGGGCTGACCGCTGCGCTTGAACTGGCGGATGCGGCCCGCGCGCGCGGGCTGGGGGTGATGACGGGCTGCATGATCTGTTCGTCGCTGTCGATCGCTCCCGCGTGGGCGATTGCCGCGAATAGCGCGTTCGCCGACCTTGACGGACCGCTCTGGCTTGCCGAGGATCGCGCCGACGGGGTCAGCGGGGCAAATGGTCTGCTGTCGCCGCCGCGGCCCGGCTTTTGGGGCGGGATTTGACACGATCGGGGCAACAGGGCCGATGACAGGATTTTTTCGCCGCTGGTTCGCGGTGCCGCTGTGGCAACGGGTCTTGGGTGCCATGGTGATCGGCGTGCTCTTGGGCCTGTTCTGGCCCGCGGCGGCATCCGCCATCGCCGTCATCGGTGAATTGTTCGTCCGCCTGATCCGGATGCTCGTCGTCCCGATCGTCTTCATCAGCATCGCGTCGGGGGTCACCGCGCTCGCCGATCCGCGCAAGCTCGGCTCGGTCGGCGCGCGCACCGTCGGCCTGTTCGCGTTTACGACCTTTTGCGCGGTGTCGATCGGTATTATCGTCGGCCTGCTGCTCGAACCCGGACAGGGCGCCGCGCTGGGCAGCGCGGCGCCGCACGCGCTGGGTGAACCCAAATCGCTCCACGACCAGCTGGTCGGCATCGTGCCGGTCAATATCGTTCAGTCGCTGGTCGACGGCGACATGCTGGCGATCATCTTTTTCTCGATCCTGCTGGGCTTCGGCGTCATCCTGGCGGGCGAACAGGGGCGCCCGATGGCCGATCTGCTGCAATCGGCGGGACAGGTGCTGTTTCATCTGGTGCGGATCGTCATGGAGGCCACCCCCTTCGGCGTGCTCGCGCTGATCGCCAAGGCGGTTGCCGACAATGGCGTCGCGGTGTTTGCCAATATCGGCTGGCTCGCCGTCGCGGTCGCGGCGGGTGTCGTGCTGCAAATCCTGATCGTCCATGTGCCGCTGATCGCTTTTGTTGTGCGGCGTCCGGCGCTGCGCTTCTATCGCACGATCGTCGACGCGCTGGCCGTCGCTTTCTCGACCGCATCCTCCGCCGCCACGCTGCCGGTGGCGCTGCGCATCGCACTCGACGATCTGCGGATCGCCCCCGGGGTTGCCAAGACCGTGCTGCCGATCGGCGCCAGCATCGGCAAGGACGGCACCGCGATGTATGTCGGGCTGCTCAGCATCTTTGCCTTGCAGGCAGTGGGGGTCGAGCCGGACCTGCCGATGCTTGCGATCGTTCTGCTGACCGGCGCGCTAGCGGCGTTCGGCACCGCGCCGATCCCGTCGGCGTCGCTATTCATGCTCGCGGCGGTGTTGTCGGCGGTCGGGGTGTCGCCCGAACAGACCGCGCTCGTCGTCGGTTTTGTGCTGCCTTTTGACCGCTTGCTCGACATGACGCGCACCGTGGCGAGCGCTAGTGCGAACCTGACGGTGACCAGCGTCGTCGGGCGCTGGGAACAGGCGATCGAACCCGAGGTCGGCAAATGACTGCAATGGCATCGGATGCCGATGCTCCGGCAGCAGCGTTTTCAGGCGATAGTGACGCCAAGTCGGCGCAGCGACGCGTCCGCGCCCTCTATCTGATGCTCGGCTTTTCCGCCGGGCTGCCTTTTTATATGTTTTCGACCGTGCTGGCGGTGCGGCTGACCGATCATGGCGTCGCGCTGGCGATCATCGGCTTCTTCGCCTGGGTCCAGTTGTTGCCGACCTTCAAATTCCTGTGGGCACCCTTGCTCGACCGCTATGCGGTGCCCGGCTTTACGCGCTTCTGGGGAAAAAGGCGCGGCTGGATCATGCTGTCGCAGCTCGGCATCGTGACCGCGATGGTGGCGATGGCGTTCACGTCGGCCGACGATAGCCTGCCGCTGACCGCATTATTTGCTGTACTGCTCGCGTTCTGGACCACGACGCTGGAGGTCGCCGCCGACGCGTGGCGGGTCGAGCTGGGGCCTACGCCTGCGTTGCAGGGGCCGCTCGCGGCCGCGAATCTGTGGGGGTATCGCACTGCGATGGTTGCGGCGGGCAGCGGGGCGCTGCTGTTCGCCGATGTCGGCGGCAGCCTGGCGCCGATCCTGGCTTCCTTGGGGATCATGCCCGGCTGGACCGCCGCCTATCTGTTGATCGCGGTGGCGGCGTTCGTGCCCCTGCCGATCCTCGCGGCGCTCCCCCCCGAACGGCGCGGCGACCGCGGCCGCTCGGCCGCGCTGGCGGGCGGATTGGTGACGAGCGCGGTGATCCTGCTCGCGCTGGCTGCTTTGGTCGCGGCGGTCGGTTGGGTCTTGCTCGGCGCCGCCGCAAATATCGGCATCAGCGCCAAGACGAATGTCACGCCCTGGGTGCTCGGCATTGCGATGCTGCCGTTTCTGGCGATGGCCGCGATGCTGCCGCGCATCCAGGGCGCCGCGCCCGATTCTCGGCTGCGCGCTTCGGCGGCGATCGGCCCCTATGTGGATTTCTTCTGGCGCTACGGCGGTCTCGCCATCGCCTTGATGGCATTTGTGTCCATCTATCGCATGGGCGACGTGCTGGCGCTCAACTTGTCCAAGCCGATGATCCTTGGGATCGGTTATACCAAGACCGAGATCGGCTGGGCCGACGGCGTGGTGGCGCTGGCCGCCAGCATCGTCGGCGTCGGGCTGGGCGGATGGATGACGACCCGCTGGCGGTTCGGCATCACCTTGACGATCGGGGCGCTCTTTGCGGCGTTCGGCAATTTCGGCTTCGTCTGGCTCGCGCACCAGCCGCACGACCAGACCCTGCTTTATATCGCGACCGCCGCCGATCAGTTCGGCAATGGCATGGCCGGCGCCATCTTTGTCGTTTACCTGTCGATGCTGGTGAACCCGCGCTATCCGGGGGCGCAATATGCCTTTCTGTCGGGCTTCGCCTTCCTGTTGCCGCGATTATTGTCGGGGGCGGGGGGCACCGTGGTCGGGCAGCTCGACGCCGCGGGATATAATGGCTTCGATCTGTTCTTTTTGGCCTCGGGCGTGATCAGCCTGGCGGCGATATTGTTCCTGCCGCTGGTCGGGCGGGCCAAGGCCCGGGCGGACGATCGGCCATGATCGACGCCGCCTTTGCACCGGTGGCGGCAGCGGTCGAGGCCGGGCGGATTCCCGGCGCGGCGCTGGGGCTGGTGACCGCCGATGGCCAGAGCGCGGTGCGCTTCGCGGGCATGGCGGCGCTTGTCCCCGAACGCGAAGAGCTGACCCTGGCCCACTGGTTCGACCTCGCTTCGCTCAGCAAGGTGATCGCGACCACCCCGATGATCCTGAAACTCGCCGAAGAAGGCCGCCTCGACCTTGACCGGCCGCTGACCGACGCGATCCCCGACCTCCGCCAATATGACGTGGCGAACGCCGCCGAGCGCCGCCTGACCTTCCGCGACTGCCTGATGCACCGGACCTTCCTGCCCGCGGTCGAGCCGCTCTATACCTATGGCGACGACCCCGCGCGGCTGCGCGCCTTTGTCCTGCAACGCGAATGGCGGCATGGGCCGCCGGTCTATTCGGACATCAATTTCATCCTGCTCGGCATCGCGATCGAGCGCCTGACCGGCGCGCCGCTGTCGGCATGGCCGCTCGGTGACGGGCTTGGCTTCGGCCCGCCCCCCGGCCCCGCCGTCGCCACCGAGGGTTGCAGCTGGCGCGGGCGCGTGATGCAGGGCGAGGTGCACGACGAAAATGCCTTCGCGCTCGGCGGCGCGCCGGGCCACGCCGGGCTGTTCGGCACCATCGACGGGGTGCTCGGCTTTGCCCGCGCGCTGCTGAACGGCGCGCTGCTGTCGCCGGCGATGATGGCCGAGGTTCGCACCGCCGACGAACGCCACCGCAGCTGCGGCTGGGAACGCGCCTTCCCCGGCTGGCATGGCGGGGGCGCCTGTTCGGCGGACACGATCGGCCACACCGGCTTCACCGGCACCGGCCTCTGGATCGACTTCGAGCGCGGCCTTGGTTGGGCGCTCCTCACCAACCGGGTCCATCCGACCCGCCATTTCGACAGCGGCATCGCCGCGCTCCGCCCCGCCGTCGGCGAACGGCTTATCAGGGCGTGGGACACACGGGAGACATCATGAAAATTTCGCTCAAATCGCTTGCCCCCGTCCTTGCCCTCGCGCTGCTGTTCGCCCCGGCGCAGGCGCGCACCCCGACCGATCCCGCACCCACGCCGCTGCTGACCACCGTCGAGCAGAAACTGGCCGAGGGTCCGGCGGGGTCGCGGTTCGGTCTGCTCGTCACGACGCTCGAGGGCGAAACGCTGATCTCGATCGCCCCCGACCAGCGCTTCATCCCCGCCTCGAACACCAAGATGTTCACCACCGCGATCGGCTATGCCCAGCTGCCCGCGCTTCAACAGGCGGCGAAAGGCACCGGGGTGCGGCTCGAAACAAGCGCCGACGGCCAGGTCGATGTGGTGCTCCACGGCCGCGGCGATCCGCTTCTGTCGAGCGCCGACGACTGCAAGACCAATTGCCTGCAAACCCTCGCCGACGCCATCGCCGCCCGGACGCGCACGATCCGCAACATCGTCGGCGACGACCGCTGGTTCCCCGACGAGCGGTGGAGTCCGGGGATGAGCTGGAACAATATCGTGTCGCGCTATGGCACCGGCAATTCGGCGCTGACGCTCGATGACAATGAGCTGGTGGTGAAACTTGCGCCGGGCGCCCTCGGCGCCGCGCCGACCATCCAGACGTCGGGCTATTACAGCATCGAAAATCGGGTCACGACCGCCGCGGGCAAGGAAGAGGCGATCGAGGCCGATCGCATGCCGAACAGCCGCGTCCTGCGCCTGACCGGGACGGTCGGCGCCGAAGCCGCGCCGCTGACCTTGCGTTATGGCATCGATGATCCGGCGCATTATGCGGCGTGGCGCCTCGCGGAACTGCTCCGCGCGCGCGGGGTGCGCGTCGATGGCGCGGTCGAGGTCCGCCATCGGCCGCGGACCGCCACTGACGATCCCGAAAACCGCAAGGGCGCCCCGGTGACCCTGCCCGCCGAACCCGCGATGCTCGCCGAACTGCCCGCGCCGTCGCTCGCCGAAAATATGGTGCGGATCAACAAGGAGAGCCAGAATCTGCACAGCGAACTGATGCTGCGCCGCGTCGCGCGCCAATCTGGCAGCGGCTCGATTGCCGACGGGCAGGCGGCGGTTCGCCAGCTGATGACGCAGGCGGGCGTGGCCGAGGCCAGCTACGACTTTTCGGACGGGTCGGGCATGTCGAGCTACAACCGCATCTCGCCGCGCGCCGCGGTCGGCCTGCTCGGCTGGATCGCGCGCCAGCCGTGGAGCATGGCGTGGCGGGCGACGCTGCCGATCGCCGGGCGCGACGGCACCTTGCAGAACCGCTTCAAGGGCACGCTGCTCGAGGGCAAATTGTTCGCCAAGACCGGATCGCTCAACGCCTCGCGCGCGCTGTCGGGGTATCTGACGACGCGCAGCGGGCGGACGCTGATCTTTTCGGTGCTGGCCAACGACATGCCCGCGGATACCGACAGTCAGGCCACCGCCGCGGTCGACCGCACGCTGGTTGCGATTGCCGAGGCGCTTTAGGTCGCGACGACTTCTGAGTGATCCGTTCGTGTCGAGCGAAGTCGAGACACCCATCGGGGTGGAGCCGCACTGAGGGGCATCTCGACTTCGCTCGATGCGAACGGAACAGGGGGCAGACGGCCGCGATGCCAGTTGGACGCGTCGCGAATCAGTCTTTGGCAGGCGCCAATACCAACCGCCCTACCGCATGCCGGTCCACCGCCGCCTTGCTGAACCACAAAGGCTGCATCGCCCCCGCCAGCCACTTGGGATAAAAGTCGCGGTATTGCGGCGAGCGCGGATCGGCGGACTGGCCGGGCAGCAGCAGGAAGCGGCTGTTGTCCCACGCGCCGACATCGGCAACGAACAAATAGCTCGCGCCATGCGACACGTTGAAGCCGCGCCGCGAATTGAATCCGCGCGCCATCGGGGTGGTGCCATCACCCCCCGACCGGCCGCCCTCTATCCTGGGAAAGGCGGCCGCAATCGCCGGGATCGATAACGCCAAGGGATGCGCGATGGTGACCCGGTGCAGATCGCCCCACTGCCATTTGGCCGGATCGGCGCCGCCCAGTTCGATCGCCTTCGTCCACCCCGCCACCAGCGCGCGGTCGATCATCGCATCGCGCGCCGCGGCAGGGTCATCGCCCAGCCGCTTGTCGGGCGCGCCCAGGATGCGCAGCATTTCCGACAGGTTGACCGTCGGGATCAAATCCTTCGCCGCCGCCGGGACCACCCGGTCGCGAAAATTCCCCGCGAGCGCGACCATCACCATCTCGAACAGCAGCGCCGCCGCGCTATCGGCTTCGATCCCGCAATCCCAGCGCCGCAGCAGCGCGGCAGCGGGCGCGGCCTCGACCGACAGCGTCGCGGGAAGCAGTTTCAACAGCGCGCGCGCCGGCAGCGACTGGACGTCGTGCTGCAACGCGATGCTGTCGGCAATCCGGTGCTTCGGCTGAGCGCGCAGCACCTCGGCAACGCGGTCGTAGCGATAGGGATCGCTCCAGGTGAAGCTGATGATCCGCTCGCGATAGGGATAGCCCGCCGGCAGGTTCATCTGGTTCGCCGACGCGAACCAGCCTTCGGGCGGGTTATAGACGTGGGGCATATCCTCGACGGGCAGCAGCCCGGTCCAGTCGAAATCGCCGTCACCGGGCGCGGGCAGCAGCCCGTCGTGCTTCGGACGGCGCGGGGTAAAGCCGATTGTCTGCCACCCCGTATTGCCGTCGATGTCGGCATAATGAAGGTTGGTCGGCGACACGTGCAGTCTGAACGCCTGCCGCAGCGACGCCCAGTCGGTCGCCAGATTGATCGCGATGATCGCAAACTTCATATTGGCGCCGGGCAACATGCTGACCGTGGCAAAGGCGACCGCGCGCTGGCGCGCCGCATCTTGCGACACGATCGGGCGACCATCGGCATAGCGCAACGTCACGCGTTCGGGCGGCGCGCCCTTGACGACAATCTCGTCCTCGAACGTCTCGAACGCCCGCCACGCGCCCTTGTGCCAATATTGGCCGGGGTCGTCCTCCTTGGTGCGCAGGATGAACAGATCGGTCTGGTCGATATGGAAATTGGTACGGCCAAAGGCGAAGCGATCGGTGTGCCCCTGCATGATCCCGGGCAGGCCCGGCGCCCCGGCGCCGATGACGTCGAGCCCCGGCGCCGACAGGTGGCACATATGGCGCGGGCTGGCGCCGCCAATGCCCAGATGCGGATCATTGGCCAGGATCGGCCGCCCGGTCGCGCTGCGCGACGGCGAAATGGTCCACGCGTTGCTGCCCAGCGCAAAGCGGTCGGCGCCGCGCACGTCGGGATCGAGCGACGCCTCCTGGATCGCGTCGAACGGCACCGGGCGCGCGGCGGGATCCAGCACGCCCAGATCGGCCTCGCTGACCGCCGCGACGTCGAGTCCATCGGGCATATGGAACGACCAGGCGGGGCGCAGCGGCGCCATCAACTGCTCGGCGTCGAGCAGGCCGCGCGCCTGCAACTGGGCGCGGCGCACCTCGTCATCAGCGTCGCCCATGCCGATGCCGCGGCCGCGCACCAGATCGCGCACGTCCCAGCGCAGCGGGCTGATTCCCAATATGCCATATTCCAGCGGCAATCCCGCCGGATCGGCCGCCAGTTCGTCGATCCGCGCGTTGATCCCGGCGACATAGCCGCGCGCGCAATCGAGCACCTCGGGGGGCAGCGCCGCCAACTCGGCGTCGATATCGCGGCGGTACAGGAACAGCCGCGCCGCGCGGTCGGCGGCGACAAAGCGCGGGCCAAAGGCTTCGGCCATCCGCCCCATTTCGCGGCGGCGTTCCATGTCGATCTGGAACAATCGGTCGCGCGCGACCAGATAGCCCTGCCCGAAAAACGCATCGTGCCGCGACGCGGCGCGGACGTGCGGAACGCCCAGTTCGTCCTCGATGATCTCGACCGGCGCCCGGGCACCCGACAGGCTGACGGTGCGCGTGCCGCCCTTGCCCCGGGGTTTCGCGAAAAGGCTTCCGGGCATCGCGACCAGCGCGGCGGAAGCGAGCAGGAACGCACGGCGCTGGATCAACAGGGCCTCCCGAAAAAGCAAAATAGGGTGACGAGGCGCGACCCTATCGCAGGAGCGCGGTGCGACCCCATAGCAAGCGGGCCGCCGCCTATAACTGCAAGCTATCCGCATCGCCGTCCGCGCGCGGGACGACGCCATGCCTTGCGGCTATAGGTCCATATCGTCAGGGTCATGGCGAAGCGGTTGACCGACCGTAACCACTCTGTAACCTCGCCGTCACGGAACCGGCTGTCCGCGCGCCTCGAGCACGGCGATGGCCGGATCGGTAAGCGCGATATCATAAAAAATAAGCAGGCGGCGCCACGAGCCCGCCGGACGGTCAGGCGGGACACATGGGGGCGAGCCAGCCCGGGGCATCGGCACCGGGGCACCATCGAACGATGAGCGGCTTGGCCCTTGGGCAACATAAGGGGACGGATAACATGCGTGATCTTGGACGAATTCGCCGGTCGCTAGTCGGCAAACGCAACTTCGGCGCGGCGATGACCGCGCTGGCGCTCGTTCATAGCGCCCCGGCGCTGGCGCAGGAGACGGCGGCGCCTGCCGACACCGTCGAAGCCGCCGACGCCGACCAGATCATCGTCACCGGCTCGCGTGTCGCGCGCGACGGGTTTCAGGCGCCGACCCCGCTGACGGTGCTGAGCGAAACGGAGATCGAAAGCAGTTCGCCGTCGAACAACATCGCCGATTTCGTCAATACGCTGCCGTCGCTAGCCGGCTCGACCCGCCCGTCCAACTCACGCCTCAATATTTCGAGCGGGCAGGCGGGCATCAACGCGCTCAACCTCCGCAACCTGGGCGCCGAACGCACCTTGATTCTGGTCAATGGCAAGCGGTCGGTGGGTTCGACGATCACCGGACTGGTCGATATCAACACCATCCCGCAGGCGCTGATCTCGAGCGTCGAGGTCGTAAGCGGCGGCGCCTCTGCCGCCTATGGCTCGGACGCTGTCGCGGGTGTCGTCAACTTCATCCTCAACAATAAATATGAGGGGCTGAAGGTCGAGGCCGACAGCGGCATCACCCAGGAAGGCGACGGCTTCAATTATTCGGCCAGCGCCGCAGCCGGGATGGCGTTTGCGGGCGGACGCGGCCATGTTCTGCTCAGCGGCGAGATTGCCCATCGCGACGGCATCTTTGACGTCAACAGAGATTGGAATGCGACCGGCTTCGTCCGCATTACGAACCCGAATTATACCTCATCCAACGGGCAGCCGCAGTTCCTGATCCGTCGCCAGGTCGGCGCGGCGAATTCGGCGCCGGGCAGCCTCATCACCGGTTCGGCGGGAACCACCGCAAACAGCTTGCGCGGGCTGTATTTCACCAATGGCGGCGCGATCAACCAGTTCATCTATGGGCCGCTGACTTTCCCCTCGCCGACGGGCTCCTCCCCGCCGACGCTGACTCAGGGCGGATCATGGCAGGTCAATGATTCGGGCCGCCGCATCGGCCTCGACCCGGAGGATGACCGTTACGGGGTGTTCGGCCGCGTCAGCTTTGAGGTCACCGAGGGCATCGAGCTGTTCGCCGAAGCCGCATATAACCAGCAGAAGGTGCGCTTCAACGCCGGTCCGAACCTGCAAACCGGCATCCAGCTCAATGCAACGGGCTGTACCCAGACGCCGGTCCCGATCACCTGCAACGCGTTCCTGCTCAACACGCTGGGCGCGGCGGCGCTACAGGGCATCACCAGCGTCACCATCGCCACGACCTCGGCCGACCTGCCCGGCCGCGGCATCGACAACAAGCGCAAGGTGCAGCGCTACCTGGTCGGCGCACAGGGCGAATTCGATGCGTTCGGCAACGTCGCGCGTTGGGATATATTTGGCCAATATAGCCGCGCGGAGCTTCGCGAGCAGCTGCGCGATATTCAGAACATCGCCCGCATCAACGCCGCACGCGACGCGGCCTTTGCACCTGCGGGCAGCGGCTTTCCCGCAGGGTCGATCCAGTGCCTGATCAATGTCGATGCCGATCTGACCAATAACGACGCGGCGTGTGTGCCGCTCAACCGTCTCGGCCTGGGTGTCGCCGACCCGGCGGCGATCGACTATGTGCTGGGTGACCCGTATCGGGATCAGGTGATCGAACAGACCGTGATCGGCGCCAACTTCTCGGCCACGCCGTTTGCAACCTGGGCGGGCGACGTCAGCATCGCGGTCGGCGCCGAATATCGCAAGGAAGAGGTCAAAGGATTCGTCCCGGACGAGTTCCAGCCGCTGCAACTCACCGACACGAACGGCAATGTCACTGGTGCCCGCAATCGCTGGTCGGTGGGCAACTATTTGCCCAGTTTCGGTTCCTACGATGTCAAAGAGGCGTATCTCGAAACCGTCGTCCCGCTCGGCTTTGGCCTTGAATTCAACGGTGCGGTGCGCGCGACCGACTATTCGACGGCGGGTTATGTCACGACCTGGAAAGTGGGCGCGACCTGGCAGCCGATCAACGATATTCGGCTGCGCGTTACCCGTTCGCGCGACATCCGCGCACCAAACCTCAACGACCTGTTCCAGGCAGGCACCGCCAACAGCGATGCGGTGAGCAACCCCGGCTTTGTCAACGGCACCAGCCCGTCCTTCGTACCGCCAGGTCTGCCCGCGCAGTCGAGCTACAGCTATTCGGGGTTTGCCACCGGCAACACCGATCTCGGCCCGGAAAAGTCCAATCAGTGGAATATTGGCGGGGTGTTCACGCCGACCTTCCTGCCGGGCTTCAACCTTGCGGTCGATTATTTCAGCATCAAGGTGAACAGCGGGATCAGCGCCTTCAGCGCGCAGCAGATCGTCAATTTGTGCTTCCTGGGCGAGCAGGCGTTCTGTGACGCCATTACTACCGACCCGACGCGCACGCAGGATCCGGCGCGGCCGTATCTGCTCATCGAGACGCGGCCCTTCAACGCGGCGAGCCAGAAGGTTCGCGGTGTCGATATCGATGCATCGTACCGCCTGCCGGTTGGCAACGCTGGTGCGTTCACGCTTCGCGGCCTTGCCACCCGCTATCTGGAAAACCGCTTCAACAGCGGGGTACCGGGTACGGTGGTGATAGATTCGACCGGAGTCAACGGCGGCCAGTCCAGCACCCCGAAATGGATCTATCGCGTCAGCGCATCCTATGATTCGGATGATTTCAGCGTCACGGCGACCGGTCGCGGGGTGAGCGCGGGCAAATATGTCGCCAACGGCATCGAATGCCAGACGGGCTGCCCAACCTCGAACGTCAACGCGCCGACGTATGAAAGCAACAGCATCAAGGGCGCCTTCTACGTCGACCTTAACCTGACGCAGAAATTCTCGGCCGGTGGCGACGCGCGGGGCGAGTTCTTCTTTAACGTCACCAACCTGCTCAACGACGATCCGATCCTGCTGCCCGAAACCGGCCTCGCGGCCAACAGCACCTATTCGGACCTCTTGGGCCGCAGCTTCCGCGTCGGGGTCCGCTTCAAGACCCGCTGATGCAGCGCGACTGATCAAAAGGGGAGGGCCGCGACGCTCTCCCCTTTTTCGTTCGCCGTCCCGCCGGGACACCCCCGCCGCGGCGCCACGCGCGGCGCCACTGGACATTCGTCAGCGCTTCACTTATATACCAGCCGTTATGGAAATCGAAGCTCCCACTGCCACCAAAGGCCGGCCGCGCGAATTTTGCGTCGATGCTGCGCTCGCGGCGGCGCTGCGCGTGTTCTGGTCGAAAGGTTATGAAGGCGCATCGATGGCCGACCTGACCGATGCGATGGGGATTACCAAGCCCAGCCTCTATGCCGCGTTCGGCAACAAGGAAGCGCTCTTCAACAAGGCGCTCGATCTGTATGAGCGCGAAAAGGCCGATTATATGCGCGCCGCGCTCGACGCGCCGACCGCGCGCGGGGTCGCCGAACGTTTGATGTATGGCGCGCTCGACATGCACATTTGCCCCGACAATCCGAACGGGTGCCTGGGCGTGATCAGTTCGGTCGCCTGTGGTGCCGAAGCCGAATGTATTCGCGAAGCCGTGGTCGAACGCGGCGCGGCGGCCAAGCGTGCGATGCTCGATCGATTCGCGCGCGCCAAGGCCGAGGGCGATTTTCCGGCCGACACGGACCCCGATGGGCTGGCCCAGTTCCTGATCGCGGTGAACCAGGGCATGGCGGTGCAGGCAGGTTCGGGCGCTTCGCGCGCCGAGCTGGAGCGGCTGGTCGAAACCAGCCTGAAGCTGTGGCCGGGGCGCTGATAGAATTATTTTTACTGCCCAGTACAGAATGCGCTTGACGCAGCGCAACATGACTTATATACCACTCAGTATACAAAGATAGGTTCTCCCCCCGGGCCGGCCGCCGCGTGACAATGATCATGCGGCGGCCGGAACCCCCCCAACATCGAATATATCCCGGGAGCGGGCCTTGCTCCGGTCGGGCGCCCGACGGCGTTCGCCGGCAAGATAGAACAGGGACCGGCGCGCGCGCATTTTTGGTGCGGGCGGCCGGACGGGCGGCCGTCCTCTTCGCAGAGGGCCGTCCCGCCATGAGGATTGTTTGAATACCCCCACCGGAAGCGCGCTTCCGGTGCTGCGAACCGCTGTGTCCCGTGCGCAGCCGACCGAATTGCATGAAGAGAAGAGGGCACCCCCGATGACCGTCCACACCCCGATCGAAAAGCTCGACCCCGCCGATGCGACGGTCCGCCGTGAACTCAAGACCTTGCTGCGTCCCGCCCGCGGCCGCCGCGCCGGATGGATCGCGGCGCTCATCATATTGGTGATCGGCGCCTGGTGGTTGCTGCGCGACGGCGCCCCGCCGGCCGCCGCGGCGCCCGCGCCGGTGCTGACCGTCGCCGCGCCAATCGCGCGCGATGTGACGTTGTGGGACGATTATATCGGCCGTTTCGAGGCGTCGAAAGCGGTCGAAGTGCGCCCGCGCGTTTCGGGCGCGATCACCGCCATCCACTTTACCGACGGCCAGATCGTCCGCCAGGGCCAGCCGCTGTTCACCATCGATCCGCGCCCCTATCGCGCCGCGCTCGCCGAAGCGCGCGCCTCGGCCGCCAGCGCGCGCAGCGATCTGGCGCTCGCGCGGCTCGAACTCGACCGCGCCGGCCGCCTTGTCGAGGTCGAAGCGGTGTCGCAGAGCGAGATCGACCGCCTCCGTGCTCGCGTCAGCGCTGCGTCGGCGGCGCTCGCCGGTGCCGACGCGCGCATCGCGGCGCGTTCGCTCGATGTCGAATTCACCGTCGTCCGCGCCCCGATGGGCGGCCGCATTTCCGATCGCCAGATCGACGCGGGCAACCTGGTGTCGGCGGGCGACGCCGGCGGCACGCTGCTGACCACGATCAACGCGATGGACCCCATCTACTTCAGCTTCCAGGGCTCTGAAGCGCTGTTCCTGAAGGCGAAGCGCGCCGCCGCCGAACAGGATGCGACCGTCGAGGTCCGCCTGCAGGACGAAAGCGATTACCGCTGGAAGGGGCAGCTCGACTTTACCGACAACGGCCTCGACCCGCGTTCGGGCACGATCCGCGCCCGCGCCCGCTTCGCCAACCCCGAAATGTTCCTGACCCCCGGCATGTTCGGCAACATGCGCCTGTCGACCGGCCAGACGGCGCGCGCGCTGCTGATCCCCGCCGCCGCAGTGCAGACCGACCAGGCGCGCAAGATCGTCTATGTCGTCGGCAAGGACGGCATGGTTGCCGCCAAGCCGGTCGAGATCGGTCCCGAAGTCGATGGCCTGCGCGTCATCCGATCGGGGCTGACGCCGACCGATCAGGTCGTCATCACCGGATACCAGTTCGCGCGGCCCGGCACCAAGGCGGTGACCCGGGCGGGCAAGATCGCTGCGACGACGCCGAAGCAGGGCGCGGCGGCTGCGGTCGAACCGGTGTCGGCGCAGGCGACCTTTGCGCGGTGACATGCTTCTCCCCTCCCGCTTGCGGGAGGGGTCGGGGGAGGGCCTGTGGATGCGCCCTCCCCGCTGCGACTAGCGAGCTCGCTCGCAAGTCTCGCTGCCCCTCCCCAAGCGGGAGGGGATGATCAGACCAATTTCCAGACAGGGGCTCTCCCATGCGCCTATCCCGCTTTTTCATCGACCGACCGATCTTTGCCGCGGTGCTCGCCGTCATCATCACCATCGTCGGCGCGGTCGCCTATATCGGCCTGCCGGTGTCGCAATATCCCGACATCGTCCCGCCGACGGTGACCGTCTCGGCCAATTACCCCGGCGCGTCGGCCGAAACGGTCGCCGACACTGTGGCGGCGCCGATCGAGCAGGAAATCAACGGCGTCGACAACATGCTCTATATGAGCAGCCAGTCGACCGGCGACGGCAATGTCACGATCACCGTGACCTTCAAGATCGGCACCGACCTCGACGCCGCGCAGGTGCTGGTGCAGAACCGCGTCGCCATCGCCACCCCGCGCCTGCCCGAAACGGTGCAGCGGCTCGGCGTGGTGACGCGCAAGACGTCGCCCGACTTCCTGATGGTCGTGAACCTCGTTTCGCCCGACCAGTCGCTCGATCGCGCCTATATCTCCAACTATGCGCTCACCCAGCTGCGTGACCGGCTCAGCCGTATCGACGGCGTCGGCGACGTCCGCCTGTTCGGGGCGCGCGACTATGCGATGCGGGTGTGGATCGATCCCGGCCGCGCCGCCGCGCTCGACCTGACCGCGGGCGAGATCGTAGCGGCGCTGCGGCGGGAGAATGTCCAGGTCGCGGCGGGCACGCTTGGCCAGCCGCCCTATGCCGATGGCAGCGATTTCCAGCTGAACGTCGAAACGCAGGGCCGTCTGACCGATCCCAAGGATTTTGCCAATATCGTTATCCGCAGCGATGCCGACGGGCGCCAGGTCCGCGTGGCCGACGTCGCGCGCGTCGAACTCGGCGCGTCGGATTACAACAGCAACACCTATTTGTCGGGCGACCCCACCGTCATCATGGCGGTGTTCCAGCGTCCCGGATCGAACGCGCTCGCCGCCGCCGAAGCCGTCGAAGCCGAAATGGCGGCGTCGTCGAAAACCTTCCCCAAGGGGCTCGAATATCGCGTCATCTATAACCCCACCGAATTTATCGCCCAGTCGATCGACGCGGTGATGGAAACGCTGATCGAGGCGGTGTTCCTGGTGGTTATCGTCATCCTGGTGTTCCTGCAGAAATGGCGCGCGGCGATCATTCCGGTGCTGGCGATCCCGGTGTCGCTGATCGGCACCTTCGTGGTGCTCGCGGCGTTCGGCTACAGCCTCAACAACCTCTCGCTGTTCGGGCTGGTGCTGGCGATCGGTATCGTCGTCGACGACGCGATCGTCGTCGTCGAGAATGTCGAACGCAACCTCGAACGCGGCATGTCGGCGCTCGAAGCGGCGCGGACGTCGATGGACGAGGTGTCGGGGGCGCTCGTCGCGATCGTGCTCGTGCTCTGCGCGGTGTTCGTGCCGACCTTGTTCCTGACCGGTCTTTCGGGCGCTTTCTATCAACAGTTTGCGGTGACGATTTCGACCGCAACGATCATCTCGCTGATCCTGTCGCTCACCCTGTCGCCCGCGCTCGCGGCGATCCTGCTCAAACCGCATGCGGCGCCGCGGAACGAGGGTCGTGCGATGCAATTTGTCCGCCGCGCCGGTGACAGCTTCAACCGCAATTTTGAACGGATGAGCGATGCCTATGCGCGGCTGACCGATCGCTTGGTGCGCGCGCCGAAAAAGATGATGGTCACCTATGCCGCGCTGATCGCCGCCACCGCGGGGCTGTTCTGGGCGACGCCGACCGGCTTTATCCCGGCGCAGGATCAGGGCTATTTCCTCGTCGTCGCGAAACTGCCCGCGGCCGCTTCGGTCGAGCGCACCGACGCGGTGCTCAAAAAGGTCGCGGGCCGGGTGCTGCCGGTCGAGGGTGTCCTCGGCTCGGTGATGCTCGCGGGTTTCGACGGCCCGTCGCAGACGCTCGCGCCGAACTCGGCCGCCGCCTATTTTCCGCTCAAATCGTTCGAGGAACGCAAGAAGCTCGGCGTCAAGCTCGACGACATCATCAACCAGGCGCGCGCCAACACCGCCGACATCACCGAGGCGCAGATCGTCATCATCCCGCCGCCGCTGATCCAGGGGATCGGCTCGGCGGGCGGCTACCGCATGATCGTCCAGGATCGCGGCGGTAACGGCTATGCCGCTCTCGCCAACGAGACGAACAATCTGATCGGCAAGGCGAACCAGACCCCGGGTCTCGCCAACGTCTTCACCTTTTTCGACGCGACCAACCCGCGCATCTATGCCGATATCGACCGGGCCAAGGCGAATATGCTCGGCGTGCCGCCCGAGCGGGTGTTCGAGGCGTTGCAGGTCTATCTGGGGTCGGCGTTCGTCAACGATTTCAACCTGCTCGGCCGCACTTACCGTGTCACCGCACAGGCCGACGCGCCCTATCGCCAGAGCGTCGCCGATATCGCGAACCTCCAGACGCGGTCGAACAGCGGCGCGATGGTGCCGATCGGGTCGGTCGCCAATTTCGAGGACCGCACCGGGCCGTACCGCGTGACGCGATACAATCTGTTTCCGGCGGTCGAGATCGACGGCGATACCGCCCCCGGCGCGTCGTCGGGCGCGGCGCTGACGACGATGGAAAAGCTCGCGGCGGAGACACTCCCCGCGGGGTACGGCACCGAATGGACCGGCATCGCCTTCCAGCAAAAGGCGGCGGCGAACACCGCGGGCATCGTCTTCGCGCTCGCGGTGGTCTTCGTCTTCCTCGTGCTGGCGGCGCAATATGAAAGCCTGATGCTGCCGCTGGCGATCATCTTCATCGTCCCGATGTGTCTGCTCGCGGCGATGATCGGGGTCAATCTGCGCGGCATGGACAATAATGTGCTGACGCAGATCGGGCTCGTCGTGCTCATTGCCTTGGCGGCGAAGAATGCGATCCTGATCGTCGAATTCGCCAAACAGGCCGAGGAACAGGATGGCCTGTCGCCGGTTGAAGCCGCGGTACGTGCGGCGCGCGACCGTCTGCGCCCGATCCTGATGACCAGCTTTGCCTTCATCCTCGGCGCGGTGCCTTTGCTGATCGCGAGCGGGGCCGGGGCGGAGCTGCGCCAGGCGCTCGGCACTGCCGTCTTCTTCGGCATGCTCGGCGTGACGGCGTTCGGCCTCATCTTCACCCCGACTTTCTACGTCGTCGCCCGTTCGCTCAGCCTTTGGTCGGCCGAGCGGCGCGCGCGGCGCGGGCCGGACGACCATGGGACGGCGCTGCCGGTCCCGGCGGAATAAGGAGCAAGATCATGACCCTTCGCAATATCCTCACCGCCGCCTCGGCCCTCGCGCTCGCCGCCTGCGCCGTCGGCCCCAACTACAAGGCGCCGCAATCGGCGTCGGCACCCGTCGCCACCGGGCCGTTCATCTCGGCAAACAGCCCCGCTGTGACGCTCGCGCCGGTCGCGGCCGACTGGTGGCGGCTCTATGACGATCCCGTCCTCGACGGGCTCGTCGCCGACGCGCTTGCCAGCAACACCGACGTCCGCGTCGCGGTGGCGAATATCGCCCGGGCCCGCGCGTCGCTGCGCGGTGCACGCGCCGACCGGCTGCCGCAGGGTCAGATCGGCGCTGGCGCAAACTATGGTCGCAGCCCCGAAGGCCAGCGTCCGCCGAACGCCGACCGCGAGGATTGGGCGGTCGATGTCGGGCTGAACCTTTCCTACGAAGTCGACCTGTTCGGCCGCGTCAGCCGCTCGGTCGAGGCGGCGCGCGGCGACTCTGCCGCCGCCGAAGCGAATGCCGATGCGGTGCGGGTGATCGTCGCCGCCGACACCACCCAGGCCTATGCCGACGCATCGTCGGGCGCCGCCCGGCTCGATGTCGCGCGGCGTATCGTCAGCCTGCTCGACCAGCAGGTGACGCTGACCCAGCGGCGCAAGGACGTCGGCATGGCGACGGGGCTCGACCTCGCGCGCATCACCACGCTGCGCGACCAGCGGTCGGCGGACATTCCCTCCATCGAGGCCGAGCGGCAGGCGGCTTTGTTCCGCCTCGCGACTCTGACCGGTCGTGCCCCCGCGGCGCTCCCCGCGATTGCGGCGGACCGCAACATCAGCCTCGAAATCACCGATCCCATCCCGGTCGGTGATGGGGCGGCGCTGCTGAAGCGCCGTCCCGACATTCGCGCTGCCGAGCGCCGCCTGGCCGCCGACACCGCGCGCATCGGGGTCGCGACCGCCGACCTTTATCCGCGCATCACGCTCGGCGGGTCGGCCGGTTCGACCGGCTCCGGCCTTGGCGATGTGTTCGGCGGCGGACCGATCCGCTGGCTGCTCGGGCCGTTGCTCAATTGGGCCTTCCCCAATCAGGAACCGGCGCGGGCGCGGATCGCGGCGGCCGAGGCCGACACCCAGGCGTCGCTCGCCGAATTCGACGGTACGGTGCTGCGCGCGCTCGCGGAAACCGAAACCGCGCTGTCGTCCTATGCGCGCGCCCTCGAACAGCGGCAGGCGCTGCGCGCTGCGCGCGATCAGGCCGAACGCGCGGCGCGGATCGTGCGCGTCAAACGGCAGGAGGGGGCCTCGGATTCGTTCGAATGGCTCGACGCCGAACGCACCTTTGCCGAGGCCGAGGCCGTGCTTGCGGCGCAGGACGGCCAGATTTCGCGCCGCCAGATCGCGCTGTTCCGCGCCCTCGCAGGCGGCTGGTCGAGCTAGGCGGCCAGTCGGCCCTTGGGCATCAGCGGCACGACGCGCAGCATCGCGAGCGCCGCGAGCAGCAGCGTCGCCGCCGCAAATGCCATGGTATAGATCGGCTCGCCGGGGAAAAAGGCCTGCATGATCGATCCCATGATCGTCGCGACGAGCAATTGCGGCACGACAACGAAGACGTTGAACAGCCCCATATAGATGCCGAGCTTGGCCTGCGGCAGGCTGGACGCGAGCATCGCATAGGGCATCGCCAGCACCGACGCCCAGAAGATGCCGATGAAAACCTCGCTGACGATCAGCTGGCTCGGATCGCGCAGCAGGAAAAAGCTGCCAAAGCCGATCGCGCCGCACACCAGCCCGACGATGTGGGTGCGCGCCTGCCCGATCCGCGCCGACAGCCACGGCAGCACGGTGAGCGCCGCGATCGCGGCGACGCCGTTATAGATCGCGAACAGCTCGCCGACCCAGTTTGCGCCCGTCTGATACGCCGCCGACGCCGGGTCGGTGGTGCCATAATGATATTGGGTGACCACCGGCGTCGTGTTGATCCACATGATGAACAGCGCCGACCAGCTGAAGAATTGCACCAGCGCGAGGCGCTTCATCAGCGGCGGCATACCCGCGAAATCGCCGACGATGCTCGACAGCATATTCTTGTCATTGCCGCCGCGGGCGAGGGCGATGGCGAGCATGCTGGCGAGGCCATAGCCGATCAGCAGCGCGCCGAGCAGCAGCACCTCGCGCAGCAGCGCGAACTGCATCTGGATGGCGACGACCGCCCCGCCCGCGGCGATCCAGAGCAGGCTGGTCGCATAGCTGTGCGAGGCAAGGGCGCGGATCGCGGGGGCTTCGGCCGCCGCATCGCGCTGGGCAAAGGCTGCCATCTCGGCGGGGTCATATTCGCGCGTCGTGACGATCGTCCACAGCACCGACAGGAACAGCGCCAATCCGCCGAACCAAAAGGCATATTTGACGGTGTCGGGAATCTGCCCCGGCGGCGCGACATTGGCGACCCCCATCGCCTCCATCAGCGTCGGGAACAGCGACCCGACGACCGCCCCTGCACCGATGAACGCGGTCTGCACCGCATAGCCCGCGCTATGCTGGTCGCGGCGCAGCATGTCGCCGACAAAGGCGCGGAACGGCTCCATCGAGATGTTGAGCGAGGCGTCGAGAATCCACAGCATCATCGCCGCAAACCAGATCGCCGGGCTTTCGGGCATCACGAACAGCGCGATCGCGGCGAGAATCGCGCCGGCGAGAAAATAAGGACGGCGGCGGCCGAGCCGCCCAAGCCAGGTCTTGTCACTCAAATGGCCGATGACCGGCTGGACGAGCAATCCGGTCAGCGGCGCCGCGACCCACAGCCCGGGGAGTTTTTCGATATCCTCGCCCAGCGACTGGAAAATGCGGCTCATATTGGCATTTTGCAGCGCAAAGCCGATCTGGATGCCGAAGAAACCGAAGCTGATGTTCCAAAGGCCGGCAAAACCCTGCCGCGGCTTATCCATGTGTCTCTCCCCATGGCCGCCTTGGCGGCTCTTGTCGGCGCGGAGGATTGCAGGGCGGGTGGGGGAGGGCAAGCGCGCCGCGGCTACGTATACGAATACGTGACGGTCAGACCGCCGTGCTCTGCCGCTTGATCAGCCGCGCGGGCAGCATCATGCGTTCGACCGGACGGTCGTCGATCCGCGCCAGCAGCGCATCGACGAGCAGCGTCCCGGCGCCCTTCATATCCTGCATCACCGTCGTCAGCGTCGGCGAGGTCAGGCTGGCCGAGGGAATGTCATCGAAGCCGATGATCGCGACATCCTGCGGCAGGCGCAGGCCCGCTTCGGCCAGCGCGCGCATCGCGCCGATCGCGATCAGGTCGCTCGCGGCAAAGATCGCGTCGAATGGCTTGCCGCTGGCGAGCAGGGATTTTGCGGCGGCATAGCCCGAATCCTCCGACGACACCGCGTCGCGTTGCAGCGCCGGGTCGGGTTCGACATCCGCCTGCTGCATCGCGCGGCAAAGCCCGGTGTAGCGGTCCTGAAATTCGGGCGCATGGTCCGATGCATCGCCCAGAAACGCGATCCGCCGCCGCCCGATCGCGATCAGATGCGCGCCCGCCTGTTCGCCCGCGCCGACATTGTCCGATCCGACGGTCAGCCCGATGCCGTCGTCGGACACCGACCCCCAGCGCACGAACTTCGTCCCCATCTCGACCAGATGCTCCAGCTTGGTGAGGTAAAGCTGATAGTCGCCATAGCCGAGCAGGATGATCCCATCGGACCGGTGGCTGTCCTGATAGGCGACGTGCCAGTCATTGTGCATCTGCTGGAAACTGATCAGCAAATCATAGCCGCGCAGCGCGCATTCGCGGGTGATCGACCCCAGCATCGACAGGAAGAACGGGTTGATCATCGATTCGTCGGGGGTCGGATCCTCGAAGAACAGCAGTGCGAGCGTATGGGTGCGCTGCGACCGCAGGCTGGAGGCGTTTTTGTCGACGGTGTAGTTGAGCTCGCGCGCGATGCGTTCGATGTTGGCGCGGGTCGCGGCGCTGACCGATTTGCTGCCGCGCAGCGCACGCGATACCGTGGGCTGCGACACCCCCGCCAGATAGGCGATGTCGAAACTTGTCGGTTTGGCCGAGGGCTGACGCCCCATGCAAATCTCCCTGGTGCGGCGGCCTTGTCGTGGGTCGCTGCTGGCGCGAACCTAGCGAGTGGTCCGGTTGCTGCCAAGAATTTGATCGCCGGACATGTACCGGTGCAACCCGCCAAAAGCGTGACATTTCGGCGACAGGCGGCGCGTCCGCATAATATGCGTATACGTATACCCTATGGCCGTCCCCGCCGATTGGTTCCAATTGCTAGGCCGCGATGGGAAAACCCATGCGTCGAAGAGAGGATGCCGTGCGGCACGATTGCCGCCCCCTTTTGCCGTCGCCTGGCCAAACCGCCCCGTCGCTGCAGGGGAGTTTAGCATGACCAAATCGACCAGTCTTCGCCGCGGGGCCAGCGCCATCGCGCTCGGCGTCGCCTTGACCGCATTGTTGCCGGGTGTGGCGCTGGCGCAGGACGCCGACACCGCGCCCGTCGCCGATCCCGCTGCCGAGGAAGGCGCCGAAGACGCGATCGTCGTCACCGGCTTTCGCGCCAGCCTGCAAAGCGCGGTGAACGCCAAGAAAACCCGCGACCAAGTGGTCGAATCGATCTCGGCCGAGGACATCGGCAAGCTGCCCGATGCGTCGATCGCCGAATCGATCGCGCGCCTGCCGGGGTTGACCTCGCAGCGTGTCTCGGGCCGCTCGAACTCGATCTCGATCCGCGGCTTCGCCCCCGATTTCTCGACGACATTGCTCAACGGCCGCGAACAGACCTCGACCGGCGACAACCGCGCGGTCGAATATGACCAATATCCGTCCGAAGTCGTCAATCAGGTGCTGGTGTATAAATCGCCGATGGCGTCGATCGTCGGCCAGGGCTTGTCGGGCACTGTCGACCTCAAGACGATCCGCCCGCTCGAATATGGCAAGCGCGTTTTTTCGATCGGCGGCCGCGGCACCTGGGCCGAAATCGGCCGACTGAACGTCGACTCGAAAAAATATGGCTACCGGGTCAATGGCACCTTCGTCGACCAGTTCGCCAATGACACGCTCGGCGTTGCGCTGTCGGCGAGTTATCTCGACGAACCCTATCAGATCCAGGAATTCAACGCCTGGGGCTATGCCGGCAACGGCACCCTCGCCAGCCCGGTCGTGCTCGGCGGCTCGAAATCCTACGCCACCTCGACGCGGCTGAAGCGCCTGGGGCTTCAGGGCACGCTGGAATGGGCGCCGAGCCCCAATTTCACCTCGACCTTCGACGCCTTCTATTCGGATTTCAGTGACGATCAGATCAAGCGCGGCATCGAATTGCCGCTCGCCTTTGGCGGCGCCGGGGTGAATGTCACCGACGTCGACGACAGCGGTGAATTCGTCTTTGCCCGCGCCGGCACCTTCACCAATGTCGAGGGCGTGGTGCGCAACGACGTGTTCGAACGCAATGCCAAGCTGTACAGCTTTGGCTGGAACAACCGCTGGCAGGGCGATGATGGCTGGAACGCCTATGCCGACATCAGCATGTCGAAAACCGACCGCAACGAACTGATCCTCGAAAGCAATTCGGGGACGGGTCGCGGCGCCGGGGTCGGCGCGCGGGACAGCATCGGGTTCACCAGCGACATCGATGGCACCTTTTTCCGTCCGACGCTGAACTATGGCGATTACAACCTCATTCAGCTGACCAGCCCGCTCGGCTGGGGCGGCGACCAGACCGGGGTCAATGGCGGGCGTATCCGCGGCGGCCAGGACGGCTATTACAACAACCGCATCATCGAGGATGAGCTGTGGCAGTATCGCGTCGAAATCGAACGCGAGATGGAGGGCTTTCTGAAATCGGTGCAGTTCGGGGTCAATTACACCACCCGCACCAAACAGCTGACCCCCGACGAAGCCTTTGTCGGGCTGACCGCCAACACCGACGGGCTGACCAGCCTGCCGGTGCCGACGCAGTTCCGCCGCGGCACGACCGACCTTGCCTATCTGGGGCTGGGTCCGGTGATCAGCTATGATCCGCGCGACCTGCTCGCGGCGGGCATCTACACGCTGGTGCCGAACCCTTATGGCGACGTGGTGGTCAAGGCGTACAACGTCGCCGAAAAGCAGATGACCACCTATCTCCAGGCGAATATCGACCAGGAACTGGGGTCGTCGGTGCTGACCGGCAACGTCGGCGTCCAGGCGATCTTCACCGACCAGAATTCGAGCGGCGCCAGCGCGACCTTCGCCGGCACCAACCCCAACGGCTCGCCGAATATCCAGGGCATCCGGCGCCGCGAAAGCACCGACTATATCGATGTGCTGCCCAGCCTGAACCTGTCGCTGCGCACCGCCAGCGACTTTGTGGTCCGCGTCAGCGTGGCGCGCGAAATCGTCCGGCCGCGGCTCGACGACCTGCGCGCGACCTTGAGCTATGGCACGACGATTGGCGATCCGGGCGGTATGGTGTGCCCGACCGGGCGGACCTGCGCGGTGGTGCGCGGCGATTCGGGCAATCCTGACCTGCGCCCATGGCGCGCCAACGCGGCCGACCTGACGCTGGAGAAATATTTCGGTTCGTCGGGCTATATTGCGGCGCAGTTGTTCTACAAGGACCTCAAGAGCTACATCTATAATCAGGCGATCCCGTTCGACTTCACCGGCTATCCGATCCAGGCCCCGGGCAATGACGCGGGCGGGCTGCCGATCATCGTCAATTACATGGGCACCGTGAACGCGCCGATCAACGGCGAAGGCGGCAAGCTCTACGGCGCCGAACTCGCCGGATCGCTGCCGTTCAGCACCTTCACTTCGGCGCTCGACGGCTTTGGCGTCACCGGCGGCGTGTCTTATACCAAGACCAAGATCCGCCCGAACCCCGGCGCGCCGGCGGAAGACATCCCCGGCTATTCGAAATGGGTCGCCAACGGCACCGCCTATTTCGAAAAATGGGGCGTCAACGCGCGCGTCAGCGCCCGCTACCGGTCGAGCTTCATCGGCGAATTGTCGGGTTTCGGCGGCCAGCGGGTGCGGCGCCGGGCGCGCGCCGAAACGATCATCGATGCGCAGCTTGGCTATGATTTCCAGCCGGGCAGCGCGCTCGAAGGGCTGTCGGTGTTTGTCCAGGGCCAGAACCTGACCAACGAACCGTTCGTGACCGACGATCCGCGCGATGCGCGCGCGGTGATCGATTACCAGACCTATGGCCGCCGCTACCTCGCGGGTGCCTCGTTCAAATTCTGAACCCTCCCCCTTGTCGGGGCGGCCGGGTCGCGCCGCCCCGACAGTTTTGTTGCATGGCGAGGCAGAGGTAGGTCAGATGGCCGACATGCGATTGATCATCATCGGTGGCGGAACGGCGGGCTGGATGGCCGCGGCCTGCCTGCGCCGCTTCCTGCCGCAGGACTGGCGGGTCGCGCTGGTCGAATCGGACGACATCGGCACCGTCGGGGTCGGCGAGGCGACGATCCCGCAGATCCGGCTGTTCAACCAGGCGCTCGGCATCGACGAGGATGAATTCCTCACTGCGACGCAAGGCACGATCAAGCTCGGCATCGAATTTTCCGGCTGGACGCGCCCCGGGCATCGCTACATGCACGCCTTTGGCGCGATCGGGCGCGGGCTCGGGCTGCTCGAATTCCAGCATTATTGGCTGCGCGCGCGTAGCTTGGGCGCGGCGCAAAGCCTCGACCATTATTCGCTCAACGAACGCGCCGCCATTGCGCGGCGGATGCAGCGCGGGGCGCCGCGCACCTCGCCGCATTTGCTCGAAATGCCCTATGCCTTTCATTTCGACGCCGGGCTCTACGCCGCCTATCTGCGCCGCCGCGCCGAGGCGAACGGGGTCGAACGCATCGAGGGGCGGGTCGCCGATGTCCGCCTCGACGGCGAAAACGGCGATGTCGCGGGGGTGACGCTCGCCGACGGCCGCGCCATCGACGGTGATTTCTTCATCGACTGTTCGGGCTTTCGCGGCCTGCTGATCGAAGGTGCGCTCGCAACCGGTTATGACGACTGGTCGCACTGGCTGGCCAATGATCGCGCCGTCGCCGTCCCCTGTGCGCACGGCGACACGCCGCAACTGCCGTGGACCGGCGCGACCGCGCGCGATGCCGGCTGGCAATGGCGCATCCCGCTCCAGCACCGCATCGGCAACGGCTATGTCTATTGTTCGGACCATATTTCCGACGATGACGCGCTCGCGACGCTGCTCGCCCATCTCGACGGCGCGCCGCAGGCCGAACCGAACCGGCTGCGCTTTACCAGCGGCAAGCGGCGCCAGATGTGGAATCGCAATGTCGTCGCGCTCGGCCTCGCCAGCGGGTTCATGGAACCGCTCGAATCGACCAGCATCCATCTGGTTCAGGCGGGCATCTCGCGGCTGCTCAAGATGCTCCCAGCGGGGGCAAGCGACCCCGCGGTCGCCGCCGAATATAACCGGCAAAGCGATTTCGAATGGGAGCGCATCCGCGATTTCATCATCCTCCATTTCAAGGCGACCGAGCGCCGCGACACCGCCTATTGGCGCGACCGCGCGGCGATGCCGATCCCCGATACGCTGGCGGCAAAGATCGAGCTGTTCCGCGCGCAGGGACTGATTTTCCGCGAGCATGAGGAATTGTTCACCGAATCGGGCTGGCTGCAGGTGCTGGTCGGGCAGGGCATCGAACCGCGGCGCTGGCACCCGCTGGCGGACGGCATCGGCGAGGCCGAACTGGCGCAATATATGGCGGGCATTGCGCTGATGATCGACCGCGAAGTCGCCGAAATGCAAAGCTATGACCGCTTTCTCGCCGCCACCCGCCCCACTGCTGGAGTCGCCGCATGATCCGCTATTTTGCCCCGCTGGCGCTGTTGCTCGCGCCGCTGCCCGCCGTCGCCGACGAAGCCGCGGTGCGCGCCCGGCCCGCGAGCGACGAGGTCATCTATTTTGTCCTCCCCGACCGGTTCGAGAACGGCGACCGCGCGAACGACAAAGGCGGGCTGAAGGGCGACCGGCTGGCAACGGGCTATGATCCGACCGCCAAGGGTTTCTATCACGGCGGCGACCTTGCGGGGCTGACCAAGCGGCTCGACTATATCCAGGGGCTGGGCGCGACCGCGATCTGGTTTGCGCCGGTGTTCAAGAACAAGCCGGTGCAGGGGCCAAAGGGCGACGAGAGCGCGGGCTATCACGGCTATTGGGTGACCGATTTTACCCGGGTCGATCCGCATTTCGGCAGCAACGCCGAATTCAAGGCCTTCGTCGATGCCGCGCACGCGCGTGGGATGAAGGTCTATATGGATATCATCACCAACCACACCGCCGACGTGATCCGTTACCAGGAAGGCGAGGCCGAAGGCTTTCGGTACCGCAGCCTCGCCGAATATCCCTTTTCGCGGCGCGGCGGGCTGAGCGGACCAGCGATCAATCCGGGCTTTGCAGGCGACCATGTCGCCGACCCGGAGAATTGGAAAAAGCTGACCGATCCAGCCTTCGCCTACACCGCCGTGGTCCCCAAGGGCGAGGAGCGGGTGAAGGTGCCCGCCTGGCTTAACGACCCGACCTATTATCACAACCGCGGCAACAGCGATTGGGTCGGCGAATCGGCGCTCTATGGCGATTTTTCGGGGCTCGACGACCTGGCGACCGAAAACCCGCGCGTCGTGGCTGGGTTCATCGACATCTATGGCCGCTGGATCGACGAATTCGGCATCGACGGCTTTCGCATCGACACCGCCAAGCATGTGAACCCCGAATTCTGGCAGGCTTTCGTCCCCGCGATGCAGGCGCGCGCATCGGCGCGCGGCATCCCGAACTTCCACATCTTTGGCGAGGTGTATATCGACGGCGTCGATCCGGGCGCGCTCGCCGCTTATACCCATACGGCCGACCTTCCGGCGGTGCTCGACTTCAGCTTTGCGCGCGCCGCGATCGATACGGTCAGCGGCACCAAGGGCACCGACCAGTTCGCGCGGCTGTTCGACGGCGATGTGCTCTACAAGGGCGGCGCCGAAGCTGCACTCCAGCTGCCCACCTTCCTCGGCAACCACGATATGGGGCGCTTCGCAATGTTCGTGAAGGCGGCGAACACGGGCGCGCGCGATGCCGAACTGCTGCAACGCGTGATGCTCGGACATAGTTTGATGCTGACGCTGCGCGGGGTGCCGACGATCTATTATGGCGACGAACAGGGGTTTGTGTCCGATGGCAATGACCAGCTGGCACGCGAAAATATGTTCGCGTCAAAGGTCGCGGTCTATAACGACAACGACCTGGTCGGCACCAATGCGACCACGGCGACCGCGAATTTCGACACCGCGCACCCGCTGTATCGCCATATCGCCGCACTCGCCGACATTCGCCGCAAGACCCCGGCGCTGATGCGCGGCGCCACCAAGGTGCGCGCCTTTTCGGACAAGCCCGGGCTGCTCGCGATTTCGCGCTTTGACCCGGCGTCGGGGCGCGAGGTCGTGCTGGCCTATAATACGTCTGCAACGCAATTGTCGGCGACGATTGCCATCGATATGAAAAGCACGGTCTTTACCGCGCTCCATGGCGACTGCCCAGCCGCCGCCGCGGCACCGGGCAGCCTGTCTTTCTCCCTTCCTCCCTTTGGCACCATCATCTGCCAGGCCAGCGAATAACCGGAACCCCAGCGTGACGACCAACCCCATTCTTGTCCAAGACCAGCCTGTGACCGGCGCCGTGCCGCCCTGGTGGAAGGGCGCGGCGATCTATCAGGTCTATCCGCGCAGCTTTGCCGATTCGAACGGCGACGGCATCGGCGACCTGGCGGGCATCACCGCGCGGCTCGATTACATCGCCTCGCTGGGGGTCGATGCGATCTGGCTGTCGCCCTTCTACCCCTCGCCGATGGACGATTTCGGTTATGACATCGCCGATTATTGCGGGGTCGACCCGATTTTCGGCAACCTTGCCGATTTCGATGCGCTGGTCGCCCGCGCCCACGCACTGGGGCTGAAGGTCACCACCGATCTGGTGTTCGCGCACACGTCCGACCAGCACGCCTGGTTCGCCGCCAGCCGCGCGAGCAAGGACAATGCCCAGGCCGACTGGTATGTCTGGGCCGATGCGAAGGCGGACGGGTCGCCGCCGACCAACTGGCAGTCGGTGTTCGGCGGCCCGGCATGGACGTGGGACGCGCGGCGCGGCCAATATTATATGCACAATTTCCTCGGCACCCAGCCGCAGCTCAACGTGCACAACCGGGACGTGCAGGACGCGCTGCTCGATGTCGTGCGCTTCTGGCTCGACCGCGGCGTCGACGGCTTTCGCATCGATGCGATCAATTTCGCGATGCACGATCCCGAAATGCGCGACAATCCGCCCGCGCCGCCGTCGAACAAGGTCCGCACCCGGCCGTTCGATTTCCAGCAGAAAATCTATAACCAGTCGCACCCCGACATTCCGCTGTTCCTCGAACGCATCCGGGCGCTGACCGATCAATATGACGGCAGCTTCACCGTCGCCGAAGTCGGCGGCGACGATGCGGTGCGCGAGATGAAGCTGTTCACCGCAGGCGCAAACCGGCTCAACAGCGCCTATGGCTTTGATTTCCTCTATGCCGACCGGCTGACCCCGCAACTGGTGCGCGAAGCGGCGCAGCAATGGCCCGACGCGCCGGGCATCGGCTGGCCCAGCTGGGCGTTCGAGAATCACGACGCGCCGCGCGCGGTGTCGCGCTGGACCCCCGATGGCGTCGATCCCGCCGCCTTTGCGCGCATGAAGATGGCGCTGCTGTGCGCGCTGCGCGGCAATATCATCCTCTATAATGGCGAAGAACTCGGGCTCGATCAGGTCGAAATTCCGTTTGAACTGGTCAAGGATCCCGAAGCGCGCAAAAACTGGCCGCTCACCTTGTCGCGCGACGGGGCGCGCACCCCGCTGCCCTGGGCTGCGGGCGAGGAGCATGCCGGTTTCTCCGCCGCCGATCCGTGGCTGCCGCTCGGCCCTGCGCACCGCGAACTGGCGGTCGATCGCCAGCAGGACGATGACCATTCGCTGCTCAACCTGACGCGGCGGCTCGTCGCGCTGCGCGCTTCGCACCCGGCGCTGCGCCTCGGCCGCGATGCCGGCTGGATCGCCGCCGGCGATCTGCTCGGTTTCGACCGCATCGCGGGGAACCAGCATCTGCGCTGCCTGTTCAACCTGGGCGGCGAAGCGATCGATCTGGCGGCGCATGGCGCCGATGGCGCGGTGCTGCTCGCGCTCAATGGCGCCGATCCGACAATCCTGCCGCCGTGCGGCGCCCTCTGGCTTGAAATCGAAGGAATATATTGATGCGGACCCTGATCGCCACCGCCGCGCTGCTCGCTGCGGCCACCCCGGCCACCGCGCTGGCGCAGGATGCCCGCCCGGCGCAGACCGCGACCTCGCCCGACGGCAGCCTGGTGCTCACCGTGTCGACCGATAACGACCAGCGCCCGACCTGGTCGCTGTCGCGCAAGGGCAAGCTGCTCATCGCGCCGTCGAAGCTCGGTTTTCTGATGGCCGACCGCGTCGGCCTGCAACGCGGCTTTGCGATCGAGGGCGCCGAAAAGGCCAGCGCCGACGGCCAATGGGAATTGCCGTGGGGCGAGCGCCGGTTCGTGCGCGATCGCCACAATGAAATGCTGGTGCGGTTTCGCCAGCATGAAAGCTGGGGCGGGCATGCGCTCAACGTCCGTTTCCGGCTGTTCGACGACGGCATCGGCTTTCGCTATGAATTTCCCGAACAAGCGGCGCTGAAGACCGCGAAGATCATCGACGAGATCACCGAATTCGACATCGCGGCGCCCGGCACCGCCTGGTGGATCACCGCCGGCGAGTGGAACCGCTACGAACAGATTTACCAGAAAACCCCGATCGACGCGGTCGCCACCGCGCACACGCCGATGACGATGCGGCTCGACGACGGCACCCATCTGGCGTTCCACGAAGCGGCGCTGGTCGATTATTCGGGGATGTGGCTGAAACGCGCCGAGGGGCGGCTGTTCCGCTCGACGCTGTCGCCCTCGTCGCGCGGCCCGCGCGTCATCCGTGAACTGCCGTTCAACACCCCCTGGCGCACGATCCGCATCACCGACGATGCGGCGGGACTGGTCGAAAGCGACCTTGAGCTCAACCTCAACGAACCCAACAAGCTCGGCGATGTCAGCTGGGTCAAGCCGATGAAATATATCGGCATCTGGTGGGGAATGATCCGCGGCGACTGGACCTGGGCCGAGGGGCCGAAGCATGGCGCGACGACCGCACGGACCAAGCAATATATCGACTTCGCCGCCAAGCACGGGTTCGGCGGGGTGCTGGTCGAGGGCTGGAACAAGGGCTGGGAAAGCAATTGGTTCGGTCACGGCGATGCGTACAGCTTTACCGAAGCCTATCCCGATTTCGACCTGAAGGCGGTGGCCGACCATGCCCGCAAAAAGGGCGTCACCCTGATCGGCCACCACGAAACCGGCGGCAATATCGCGGTGTATGAAGCGCAGCTGGAAGACGCGATGAAGCTGTATGGCGACTTGGGCGTCCGGGCGGTCAAGACCGGCTATGTCGCCGACGCCGGCGGCATCATCGCGCCGGGCGATGCGCCGGGCGAAACGCGCATGGAGTGGCACGACGGCCAGCGCCAGGTGCAGCATCATCTGAAAGTCGTCGAGACCGCGGCGAAATATAAGGTCGCGGTCAATCCGCACGAACCGGTGAAGGACACCGGGCTGCGCCGCACCTACCCCAATTGGGTCGCGCGCGAGGGGGCGCGCGGGATGGAATATAACAGCTGGAGCGCCTTTGCGAACGGCGGCCCCGACCATGAACCGACGCTGGTCTATACGCGCATGCTGTCGGGGCCGATGGATTATACGCCGGGGGTGCTCAGCCTGGTCGGCGGCGAGGGGCGGCCGCACGCCTCGACCCTCGCAAAACAGCTTGGCCTTTATCTCGCCATTTATTCGCCGATCCAGATGGCGGCCGATTTCATCGAGAATCTGGAAGCGCATCCGCGCGAGCTGGAATTCATCAAAATCGTCCCCGCCGACTGGGCCGACAGCCGCCTGATCGCCGGCGAGGTCGGCGATTATGCGATCTTTGCGCGCAAGGATCGCAATAGCGCCGACTGGTATGTCGGCGGGGTCAACGACGGCACCGAACGCACGCTGACGCTGGGCTTCGACTTCCTCGATGCCGGCAAGACCTATACCGCAACGATCTACAAGGACGGCGAAGGCGCCACGTACCTCACCGAAGCGCGACACAAGATCGCCTATGAGACGATCAAGGTGAAGAAGGGCGATTCCTACAAGCTGTGGCTCGCCCCCGGCGGCGGCGCGGCAATCCGGCTCCATCCGGGGAAATAGACCCGACCCAATGGGGCGCGGATCGGCGGCATTTTTGGCATCGTTTACGCGGCTTTTACCAGTTCTGGTGCATGACTTCAGCCGATGTTTATGGCTGGGGATAAATGATGGACAGCATGCGCGGACTGCTTGCGGGCAGCCACGACCAGGAAGACGGGGCGATCGATGCGCCCGCGTCGGTCGGTGTCGATGAACGGCGGATGCAGGTGCGCGCCTATAATTATTGGGCGTCGCTGCTCGCCGACCGCGCTTATCCGTCGGTCGAGGATCTTGATCTGGAGGGCGCCGATTTCGGGTCGCACTCGGTGCTGCTCGATTTTACCGCCGGGGTCGAAAACCCCGGTATTGCGTTCCTTGGCGACCGGCTCCGCGCCGAATCGCAGATCGACGAAGATGTCCATTATATCAGCCAGATTCCGGGCCGGTCGCTGCTGTCGCGGCTAACCGACCATTATCTCCAGATCATCGCCAACCGCGCCCCGATCGGGTTCGAGGCCGAATTCGTCAATGATCGCGGCACGACGATCATGTACCGCGGCATCCTGCTGCCCTTCTCGTCCGACGACGACACGATCGACTTCATCATGGGGGTGATCAACTGGAAGGAAGCGGCGCCCGCCGATCAGGCCGCGGAATTACAGCTGTCGGTCGAACAGGCGCTGCGCAGCGCCGCGCCGCTGACCGCGCCGGTGCCGGTGTGGGCCGACGGCCCTGACAGCGAACATCTCGACGACGATGTCGATGGCGATGCGGCCCCGGGCTTTGCCGCGCTGGTCGACAGCGCCGACGTCCCGATGGTTGCCGCAGCCGACGTCGATGACGTGCCCGCCGCCGACCCCGGTGCCGATGCCGAACTCGCCGACTGGTTGGCGCTCGCCCGCGAAACCGCCGAGCGCGCGATCGCTGCCGACAGCCGCAGCCGCGGCGCGCTCTATCAGGCGGTGGCCAAGGCATGGGATTTCGCGCTCGTCGCCGAGCAGCAACCCGACGCCTTTGCCGCGCTGCTCGACGATGCCGGGCTGGCGGTGCAGGACCGCGCGCCGATGACGCCGGTGGTGAAACTGGTGTTCGGCGCCACCTATGACAAGACGCGCCTTGCCGAATATGCCTGCGTGCTCGGTCATGCCAAGGATGAAGGCGTCGGCCGCGGCGAACTCGCCGCCTATCTCGACCGCTATCCCGGCGGGCTCAAGGGTCTGGTCAAGGATGCGCGCGCGCGCCGCAAGCCCGCGGGCGAAGCGGCGGCCCAGGTCGATGACACGCTGGCCGCGTTGCGCGCTGCGCATCCGGCGATCATCCTCGAACATGACGCCGGCGACGCCGAATTCGTCGTGCTGATCGCGCGCGCGATGCCGGGCGGGCATATCGGCATCGTCGCCAAGGCGGCGGACGATCCGGCGCTGATCGCCCGGCTGGCGAAAAAGGCGGTGCCGATTACCGGCGGCTGAGAGCGTTCACGCAACAGTCGATCCAAAAATTGAAATATTTTAACGCGGGCGCGCGAACGAGGCCTTGAGCCGCGCGCGTCACAGGCGCATAGGGTGGCGAGCGAACGGGCCCCCGCCGATCGTCGGCAGGGATCCCCATCTTTTGGTTCGGGATGCTGCACTTTATGCCTCAAAATTCGTCCGCCACGCCGGAAACGGACACGCCCTCCACCGCCACTGCCAAAGTCCCCGCCAAAATTGCCGCCGCCTATCTGGCGGCGCTGCACGGCAGCGCGCTGCCCGGCGAGGGTGACGATATGGACGCGGCGGCGCTCACCGACGCCAGCCAGTTCGCCGGCCGCGCGTCGCTCGACCGCGCCGCCGAAACCCCGTCGCTGCTGCTTGAACCGATGGCCGCTGACGGCACCGACCGCCGCATGCGGCTGGTCATCGTCAACGACGACATGCCGTTCCTGGTCGATTCGACGTCGCAAATCGTCGCCGCGCAGGGGCTGGCGGTGCACCGCATCCTCCACCCCGTCGTCGCGGTGAAGCGCGATGCCAGCGGCCATCTCTTGGCCGCTGGCGAGGGACCGGATCGCGAATCGGTGATCTATATGGAGCTTGAGCGCGGCGATGCGCGCGCCCGCCGCCGCCTGATCGACGCGCTCGAAGCGGCGCTGCGCGATGTCCGCGCCGCGGTGCGCGACTGGCGTGCGATGCGCGCCGCGATGCTCGCCGATGCCGCGATGCGCGCCGAGGGCGAGGCTGCCGAACTGCTGCGCTGGTTCGAGGGTGGGGCGATGACCCAGCTCGGCCATGAATGGCGGACGCGCGACGGCAAGGTCCAGGATCCGCTGGGGGTCAGCGAGAGCGGCGAAAGCCAGCTCTTGTCCCCCGCCGCGCTCGACGCGGCGTTCGCGTGGTTCGATGGGGGTGGCGCTTCGCCCCTCCTCATCAAATCGAACCGGTTGTCGGCGGTGCATCGCCGCGTGCTGCTCGATCTGGTCATCGTGCCCGAAATGAAGGGCAAAAAGGTCGATCGCCTGTCGATTCACGCCGGGCTGTGGACCAGCGCGGCGCTGTCGGCGCGCCCCGACAAGGTGCCGGTGCTGCGCGCCCAGCTCGACGCGCTGATGACCAAATTCGGCTTCGATCCCACCGGCCACGCGGGCAAGGCGCTTGCCCACGCGCTGACCGCGCTGCCGCACGATTTGCTCATCGCCTTCGATGCCGCGTCGCTCGAAGCACTGGTGCTCACCTCGATGTCGATCACCGACCGCCCGCGGCCGAAACTGGTGACGGTGCGCAGCGCGCTCGGCCGTCATCTGTTCGTGTTCGTCTGGCTGCCGCGCGACGAGGTGTCGACCGGCCGCCGCATCGCGGTCGAGGCGATGCTGGTGCGCGCCGCCAAAGCCGGGGTCATCGGCTGGACGATGGTGCTCGAGGACGGCGGCGCGGCGTTGCTGCGCTATACGCTCGATCTGCGCAGCGGCGGGGTCGTGCCCGACACCGACGCGCTCAATGCCCAGCTTGAACAGATGGTGCGCGGCTGGCAGCCCGAGGTCGAGGCGGCGCTGGCCAAGCGCGGCGATCCGGGGCGCGCCGCGGCGCTCGCGGCGCGCTTTGCGCCGACCTTTCCGCCCAACTACCGCAACCTCTATAATCCCGAAGAAGCGGCGCGCGACATCTTGCGGCTGCGCGATCTCGACGCCGACAATCCGCGCAGCGTCCGGCTGGCGAAAAAGAGCCTCGATGGCGACGACCGGCTGCGGCTGAAAGTGTATAGCGCGGTCGGCCCTCTCGCGCTGTCCGACGTCGTTCCTGCGCTCGAACATTTCGGGTTCGAGGTGCTCGAGGAAATCCCGACCGCGCTCGGCCATGGCCGCGCCCCCGGGATGGAGAGTGATGACGAGGTGCCGATCGTCATCCATGATTTCACGCTGCGCCTGCCCGCGTCGGTCGATGAACTGGCGCTGCTGCCCTATGCCGAAGTGCTCGAAGGCGCGATTGCCGCGGTGCTTGATGGACGCGCCGAAAATGACGCGTTCAACGAACTGGTGCTTACCAACCAGACCGACCCGCGCGCGATCGTGTGGCTGCGCGCCTGGTTCCGCTATTTGCGCCAGGGCGGATCGGCTTATGGCATGGACACCGTCGTCAGCGCGCTGCGCCACGCCCCGGCGCTGACCGCGGCGCTGATCGAGCGGTTCAGCGCGCTGCACGATCCCAAGGGCCGCGATGCCAAGCGCGCCGAAGCACTCGAGGCCGACATCCTCGCGGGCTTTGCCGACATCAAATCGATCGACGAGGATCGCATTCTGCGCCTGTTCCATGCCGTGATCGGCGCGACATTGCGCACCAACGCCTTTGCCCCTGCGGCAGAGGAAGCGCTGGCGTTCAAGATCGACTCCAGCCTCGTTCCCGGCCTGCCCAAGCCGCTGCCGTGGCGCGAAGTGTGGGTCTATTCGCCGCGGGTCGAGGGCATTCACCTGCGCGCGGGTCCGGTTGCGCGCGGCGGGCTGCGCTGGTCCGATCGCCGCGACGACTTCCGCACCGAGATCCTCGGGCTGATGAAAGCGCAGCGCGTCAAGAACGCTGTCATCGTGCCGACCGGCGCCAAGGGCGGCTTCTATCCCAAGGCGTTGCCCGACCAGTCGCTCGACCGCGACGCGTGGTTCGCCGAAGGCACCGAATGTTATCGCATCTTCATCCGCTCGTTGCTGTCGATCACCGACAATCTGGTCGCGGGCAAGGTCGTGCATCCAAAGGGCGTGGTGATCCACGATGGCGACGATCCCTATTTCGTCGTTGCCGCCGACAAGGGCACCGCGACCTTTTCCGACGTCGCCAATGCGCTCGCGATGGAGCGCGATTTCTGGCTCGGCGACGCGTTCGCGAGCGGCGGGTCGAAAGGCTATGACCACAAGGCGATGGGCATCACCGCCAAGGGCGCGTGGCTATCGGTCCAGCGCCATTTCGCCGAACTGGGCGTCGATGTGCAGAACGATACGATCCGCGTCGTCGGCTGCGGCGACATGTCGGGCGACGTGTTCGGCAACGGCATGCTGCTGTCGAAGGCGATCCAGCTCGTGGCCGCATTCGACCATCGCCACATCTTTCTCGACCCCAATCCCGATCCGGCGAAAAGCTGGAAGGAGCGCGAGCGGATGTTCGCGCTGCCGCGCTCGAGCTGGGCCGATTATAACGCCAAGCTGCTCTCGAAGGGCGGCGGCATCTTCCCGCGCAGCCAGAAAAGCATCCCCTTGAGCCCCGAAGTGCAGGCGCTGCTCGGCCTGTCGGTGTCCGAAATTGACCCCGGCGCGCTGATCTCGGCGATCCTGAAGGCGCAGGTCGACCTGCTGTGGTTCGGCGGCATCGGCACTTATGTAAAGGCGGCGAGCCAGAATAATGCCGAGGTCGGCGATCCCGCCAACGACGCGCTGCGTGTCGATGCCGAGGAACTGCGCGTCCGCGCGGTGGGCGAGGGGGCGAATCTGGGCACCACCCAGGCGGCGCGCATCGCTTTCTCGGCGCGGGGCGGCCGCATCAACACCGACTTCATCGACAACAGCGCCGGGGTCGATTGTTCGGATAACGAGGTCAATATCAAGATCGCGCTCAACCGCGAGATGACCGAAGGCCGTCTCACGCAGGACGCGCGCGATGCGCTGCTGGTGCGGATGACCGACGATGTCTCGGCGCTGGTGCTCGAGGATAACCGGCTGCAGGCGCTGGCGCTGTCGATCGCCGAACAGGGCGGGTCGGCGGCGGTCGCCTCCTATGTCCGGTTGATGGAAACGTTCGAGACCACCGGCCGCCTCGACCGCAAGGTCGAGGGGCTGGCCGCGAACGATGAATTGCTGCGCCGCGCTGCCGAAGGACGCGGGCTGACGCGCCCCGAACTCGCGGTGCTGCTATCGACCGCCAAGCTCGCGTTGCAGGAAGCGATCGAGAACAGCAGCCTGCCCGACGATCCGGCGCTGGCAAGCGATCTTGCCGCGGCGTTCCCGTCCGAAATGCAGCGCGATTTCGCCGCGGCGATCGCCGATCACCAGCTGCGCCGCGAAATCATCGCGACCAAGATCGCCAACCGCATCATCAACCGCATGGGCATCGTCCATCCGTTCGAACTGGTCGAGGAGGAAGGCTGCGCTCTCGGCGACATCGCCGCGGCATTCGTCGCGGTCGAGCGCCTGCTCGACATGCCCGCGATCTGGACCGCAGTCGACGATGCCAAGATCGCCGAGAGTGTGCGCTTGTCGCTGTTCAGCCAGGCCGCATCGGCGATGACCTCGCAGATGGCCGACCTGCTGCGCGTGACACAAACGCTGGCGCAGGCCGGACCGGTGGTCGCGCGGCTCGAACCCGGGGTCGATCGCCTGATGGCGGGCGTCGATGCGCTGCTCAGCCCCTCGGTCAAGCGCCAGTGGGACATGCTGACCCAGCAACTGCTCGACGCCGGAGCGCCTGAGCCGCTGACCGCTGCGGTGGTTCAGCTGTTCAAGACCGACGGCGCGATCGGCATCGTCGATCTGGCCGAACGGCGCGGCGACGACGAGGTCGCGGTGACCCACGCCTTCACCCATCTGGGCGAGGCGCTCGGGCTCGACTGGGCGCAGACGCTGGCAGCGCATATGAGCCCCGGCGATCCGTGGGAACGCCTGCTCGTCAACAGCCTAGCGCGCGATTTCCAGCAGATGCGGCTGAGCTTCCTCGCCGGTTTGCCCAAGGGCGACCTCGACGCGGCGGTGACCAAATGGCTGACCGAGCACGCCCCGCGGGTCGCGCAATTTCGCGCCACGGTCGAGCGCGCGCGGACGATCCCGAACCCGAACGGCGCGATGCTGTCGCATATCGCCGGACAGGCGCGCGGATTGTTGGGGCGGTAGGTAATACGCCCTCCCCTTCAGGGGAGGGCAGCGAGACTTACGAACTTGTTCGTTAGTCGCAGCGGGTGGGGGCCATCGGCGTTGCGCTACCCGACAGCCCCCACCCCAACCCCTCCCCTGAAGGGGAGGGGCTTTAGGAAAGCTCCAAAAATGCCCTTCCAGCCCGGCGTCGCGATCCTTGTCCCGGCGCCCGATTATTACGAAAAATGGCAGCCCGCCTTTGCCCGCAAGGCGGCGGCGCTGACCGGTGCCGGGCTGATCGTCGAACAGCGGGTGTGGACCGACCCCGGCGATCTTTCGGGCTATGATCTGATCCTGCCGCTCTTTGCCTGGGGGTATCAGCGCGATGTTGCGACGTGGTACGCGCTGCTCGACCGGCTGGAGGCCGAAGCGTTGCCGGTCGCCAATCCGGTGCCGGTGCTGCGCTGGAACAGCGACAAGGCCTATCTGGGCGAGCTTGGCGCCAAGGGGGTCGCGGTGGTGCCGACGGTCGAGGTCGCGGCGCTTGACGATGCCAGCCTGGCCGACGCGCTGGCTGAGCTCGGCGCCGACGAGGTCGTCATCAAACCCGCGATCTCGGGCGGCGCCGACGGCACCCACCGCATCGCGGCGGACGGCGCGATCCCTGCCGATGCGCGCGGCCAGCGCCGCCTCGTCCAGCCGCTGATGCCAGGCATCCTGACCGCGGGCGAATTTTCGCTGTTCTTTTTCGCTGGCCAATTCAGCCACGCGATCGTTAAACGCCCCGCTGCGGGCGACTTTCGCGTCCAGGAACAATTCGGCGGGCGTGAAACCCCATGCGAAGCCAGCGACGCGGCGCAGGCGCTCGCTGCCGCAGCGCTGGCCGCTGCCCCGGCCCCGCCGGTCTATGCCCGCGTCGACATGGTCGGCGATGCGGTGGGGAAGCTCCACATCATGGAACTCGAACTGATCGAACCGTCGCTGTTCCTGCACCACGCCCCCGACAAGGGCGCGGCGTTCGGACATGCGGTTTACGCTGCCATCTAGCCCGCCGGGCGCCCCCGCCACAGCCATTGCCGGATCGCCGAGGTCAGGTTTGGCGGGTCATCCGCCTCCATCCGCGCGACATCGATCCGCGCCACCAGCGCGTTGACGGGCAGCGCTTGCCGCGCCGCTTCGGCCTCCAGCGCGTCCCAGAACATCGGCTCCAGGCTGATCGAGGTCGGGTGACCCGCGATGGTCACCGACCGTTTGACCGGGGGATGCAGCGGCGCGCTCAACGGCGCGCGCGCCAGCGGTGCAGGATCCACGGCGCCGCCGCCAGTTCGATGGCGCCGACCAGAAAGCCGAGGTTGAGCGGCAGGCCAACGCCGAACAGCGCCAGCCCGGCAACCAGCAGCATCGCCGCGCCCAGCGCCCAATAGGCGATCTCGCCATACAGGGTGCGAAACAGGAAATAGCGCGCGCCGACAATCGCCGCGAACACCGGAATCGCCAGGTCGGGCGCGCGCACGAGCAACACCCAGGCGATCATGATGCCGACGAACAGCGGGATCGTTGCTTCGATCGCCAGCGTTTCGAGCGGCTTGCCGATGGTGGCCTGGGGCGCGCGGAAAGCGATGCGTTCGATCAGGACGCCCAGCGGGTGGATCGCCATGCCGCCGAAAAACAGCGCGGCAAAGGCGGCGGTGATGCCGTGAAAATGCCATATCGCGCCCGCGACCAGCCAGACAAGACCCGAGACAAAGACGCCCGGCGATCCGCCGGCATAGGCGCGCGAAAGATCGTACTGGGCGGCGGCGAGGGGCGGGGCAGCTTCGGTCATGGCGCCGGTGTAGCGGCTTGCCCGGCAACCGCAAAGCCGCTCGCGCCGCCGCCGCCAGCGCTGGCAGGGCAGGTACGATTTATTTGGGGTGGCTCGCGGTTCGGGCGCTGCGTACACCATGGCGCGGTCCGGCGCGAACATGGGCAAGCCCATGACATCAGGATTTCAGGCCCTCACCGAAAAGGAAAAGCAGACTTTGCGGCTGCTGGTCGATGGCCATGACGCGAAATCGATGGCGCGCCATCTGGGCCTGTCGGTGCATACGATCAACGAACGCCTGCGCGATGCGCGGCGCAAGCTGTCGGCGTCGAGCAGCCGCGAAGCGGCGCGGCAGCTGCGCGAGATCGAGGCGCGGCACCCCGAAATATCGAGGGACAAGGCTTTGGGGGAAGCCACAGCCCCCTCCGGCATGGAACAGTTTGCGCTACCTGCCGAGGCGTCCCGCATGGTGCGGCCGTCCGGCTGGGTTGCAGGAGCGATCATCATGTCATTCAGTCTTGCCTTGCTGGCCTTTGCCGCGATGTCCGGGGACGCCGATACGCCCCCCAAGCCGCCCGCGACCGCACAGGCCGAAAGCACCGCGGTCGCCGCAGCGCGCGACTGGCTCGCGCTGGTCGAAAAAGGCGACTGGACCGGCAGCTGGGCGGCGACGGGGGCATCGTTCAAGGCGCTCAATACGGTCGAGACCTGGACGCGGGTGGCGCAGCAGGTGCAACTGCCGCTGGGGGCGGTGAAATCGCGGGTGCTGGTGACCGAAGAGTCGGTGCCCGCGCCGCCCTATGGCTATCAGTTGGTCAAGTTCCGCACCGACTATGCGAACAAGGCGGGGGCGATCGAAACGCTGTCGCTGGTCCGCGAGGGTGGGCTGTGGCGCGTGGTGGGGGTGACGATCGAATAGGGGGCGCCCCTCATCCCGTTCGTGTCGAGCGAAGTCGAGACACGCCGCTTGAGGACGCCTGGAGATTGATCAGTTTAGGTTACTCCACTCGTCATTGCGAGCGAAGCGAAGCAATCCAGAGCGGTTTACGCCACCTCTGGATTGCCGCGTCGCTTCGCTCCTCGCAATGACGATTCCAACTGAAGTCATGCTGCTCTCGCCCGAGGGGCATCTTGACTTCGCTCAATGCGAACGAGTTTTTTGTTGGATGGCGCGCGAGCGGCGGCGGCAAAGCCGCCGCCTGAGCCTGCCCCCGCGAAGGCGGGGGTCAGACGGGTTCGGCGATCCTTCGGGATCGCCGAACCCGCTGGCCGTGCCGGTGGCTGCCGCTTCGCGGCACCGGCGCCTAACCTTGTCGTTCGCTACGCGAACGCCTTGGTTACGCGCCTGCCACCGTCAATACATATGCTGCCCGCCATTGATCGACATCGTCGAACCGGTCACGAACCCCGCGTCCTCGCTGCACAGAAAGGCCACGCCGCGCGCGATTTCATCGGCCTGGCCCAAGCGCCCGACCGGGATTTTGGCGACGATCTTTTCCAGCACCTGCGGCGGCACTGCGGCGACCATGTCGGTGTCGATATAGCCCGGCGCGATCGCGTTGACGGTGACGCCCTTTTTGGCGCCTTCCTGCGCCAGTGCCTTGGTAAAGCCGTGGATGCCCGATTTCGCCGCGGCATAATTGACCTGGCCATATTGGCCGGCCTGGCCGTTGATCGACCCGATGTTGACGATGCGGCCCCAGCCGCGCTCGACCATGCCGCCAAAGGTCGCTTTGGCCATGTTGAAACAGCCGCCCAGATTGACGCGCATCACATCGTCCCAATCGGCGTAGCTCATCCGGGCGAGGGTGCCGTCGCGGGTGATGCCGGCATTGTTGACGACGATGTCGATGGGGCCGAATTCCTCGGCGATGCGGGCGCAGCTGTCGAGGCAGGCCTGATGGTCGCCGACGTCCCATTTCATCGCCGCGATGCCGGTGCGGTCGGTAAAGGCCTTCGCCTTTTCGTCATTGCCGCCATAATTGGCGATGACGGTGACGCCCTGTTCCTGCAATTTTAGGCTGATCGCCTCCCCGATGCCCCGGCTGCCGCCGGTGACGATTGCTACGCGTGCCATGAATCAAGCTCTCCCACAATATTATTGCGCCAGACTAGGGCGCGGTGCGGAGCGCCGCAAGTTTACCGGAACGTCAATCGCAAAGCTATTCAGGCGGCTAGTTGCTCACCTGCACGCGCAGCTTTGAAAAGTCGCCGACGGCCAAGTCGGCCTTGTCGATCGTGACCACCAGATTGTCGCAATCGCCGAACATCCGGCTCATCAGCCCGCTGGTCGGCAGTTCGAGCAGCACCGCGTCGCGGTCCTCGTCAAAATCATGGACATAGCGGAACGGCTCATGCCCGATCGCCGCCATTTCGCGCGCCGCCAGATCGCGCCAATAGGGCTCGTAAAAGGCGCGCATCGGCCCCGACAGGCTGTCCGGATTGGCGCACCAGGCGTGCTTGGCGCGGTCGAACAGGATCGTCTGATAATCATGGACCCACAAATTGGCGTCGCTGCGGTGCGTGGTCAGCGGCAGGGTGACCGTCGCATGGGTTTCGGCACCGGTTTCGGGGTCGATGCGGTGCACCGCCTTCGCCCAATGGATCGCGTGCAGCGCCGCCATCACCGCGGTCGCATCGCCGGCCGAAAAGGCTTCTTTCGCGGCGCTGTCGTGGATGATGGCGATGATCTCGTCGGCGCGGGTGCGCGCCTCGCGGTTGATCGCGGCGCGCTGTTCCAGTTCGACGATCGCCTCGGCGCTCGCGCCCGGCGGCGGCACCGCTTCGGTGGTCAGCCGGTCGAGCCGCATTTCCAGCAGCGCGGCCATTGCGGTCATGCTGCCCCAGTCGAACGGATGAAAGGCGGGGTCGGCGATGTCATAGCTGCGGTCATACAGCGTCGTGCCGGGTTCGTTCGGATCGGCCGCGATCCGCGGATCGGCATCGCCGGGCCGCACCGCGACCAGATCGACCGGCCATTCGGGAAAGGCGCGCACCGTAAAGGGCGCGAGGTCGCCAAAGCGCAGGCCGCCGTGCGGGCCGAACCAGCCATCGGGATCGTCGAGCGCCAGCGGCGGCGATACCGCCATATCGGTATCGCGCAGGTGGATGACGTGCATATGGTAGCCGCGGCGGTGGATGAAAAAAGCGAGCGCCCCGTCGCGCGGCCCCAGCCCGTCCCACAGCGCCGGCGGCAGGCTGGCGCAGTCGATCTGGGCCAGGAAATCGGCGGGTTCGCCGTCGATCTGCGGCCAGTCCATGCCGCTGGGCAGGCGCGGCCGTCCGCCGAGCCAGCTGTTGGTCGAAATCGCATCGCGCGGCGGGATCTGCGGCACCAGGCGCAGCGTGACCGCCTCAACCGCGCCCTGTTCGATCCGATGCGCTTCGTCTTCCACCTCAGCGGCCATCGCGTCGAGCGTCGCCTCGATCGCGGCCGGTTCGCTATCGGCGGCGGGTATTGGCCGGTAATCATAGTCGGTCTCGGCTTGCGGTTCGAGCGGCGCCTTGCCGCTCACCCGCGCCAGCCGCGATGCGGAGATTTCGACCGGCTCGACCTCGACCTTTGCCTTGCGCGACAATTTCGGCATCCGGCTTTCACCCGGTACCCGGGGAGCGCGCGGCGCGGCGGGAACGGTGCGCGGACGGCGCCGCCACCACATGGCAAAGACGACCGCCACAAAGGCCAGCGTGACCCCGGCCAGCATCAATGCTGCCGATTGGACCTCGTTCATGGGGTATCTCCAAAGTGGCCGCGACCGGACCGTTTCGGTGCCGCACCGGAGTAATCTAGCGCATGGACCTAAACAGTTGGTAAGCGTCGGAGATTAAAGCCAGCCCGCCAGCTCGCGGCGCATCAGCGCCTCCAGCATCGCCATGCCCAGGGCCTCGGCATTCAGGCACGGCAGATAAGCGAAGCGTCCGCCGCCGGCGCCCTCGAACTGCTCCTGGCCGCGGATCGCCAGCTCTTCGAGCGTTTCCAGGCAGTCGGCGGCAAAGCCCGGCGCAAAAATCGCGACGCTCTGGCCCGCTTTGCCAAAGGCTTCGAGCTGGGTGTCGGTCGCCGGTTCAAGCCATTTGGCGCGGCCAAAGCGCGACTGGAACGCCACCTCGACCGGGCGCCCCAGCGCGTCCGCCAGCAATCGCGCCGTCTTGCGGCACTGGCAATGGTAAGGATCGCCCAGATGCAACGTGCGTTCGGGCATCCCGTGGAAGCTCGCGAGTAGCACGTCGGGGGTGAAATCGAGCGCCGCCAGTCCCGCCTCGACCGACGCCTTCAGCGCGCCGATATAAGCGGCATCGTCATGATAGGGCGGCAGATAGCGGACCGCCGGTTGCCAGCGCAGCCCTGCCAGATGGGCGCCGACCGCATCGACCACCGTCGCCGTCGTCGCGGCGCAATATTGCGGATACATCGGCGCGATCAGGATGCGCTGGCACCCCGCCGCGATCAGCGCGTCGATCGCCGGACCGATCGCGGGTTTGCCGTAGCGCATCGCATAAGCCACCCGCACCGTGTCACCGAACAGCGGCTGCAACGCCGCGCTTTGCGCGCGGGTGATCGCGGCCAGCGGCGATCCGTCGTCGGTCCACACCTGGGCATAGGCACGCGCCGATTTTTGGGGCCGGGTGGTCAGGATGATACCGCGCAGGATTGGCTGCCACAATATTTGCGGGATCTCGACAACGCGGCGGTCGGACAGGAATTCGGCCAGATAGCGCCGCACCGACGGCGCATCGGGCGCGTCGGGGGTGCCGAGGTTGACGAGCAGCACGCCGATGCCCGGCGCCGCGACGGGCGGATGATCGGGGGGCAGGGTCAAAGCGGTTGTCCCGAAAGCGGCAGGCGGCGGATACGGCGGCCGGTCGCGGCGAACATCGCATTGGCGATCGCGGGCGCGACGACGGGCACCGCGATTTCGCCCAAGCCGCCCGGTTCGCGGTCGCTGTCGACAAACTCGACCAGAATCTGCGGGGTCTGCGACAGCCGCGGCAGGCCGAGCTGACCCAGCTTGCGCGCGCTCGCCATCCCGCCGTCATAATCGGTGGTCGCCCCGACCGCGGCGGCCAGGCCAAAAATCAGCCCGCCCTCGATCTGTTGCCGCGCGACCGCCGGATTGACGAGGCGCCCGGCGTCGACGACCGCGACCAATTGTTCGACCTGCAACCCCTTGTCGCTTTGCCGCGCGGTCGCCATCAGCGCGATGTGGCTGCCGCGCATGCTGTGGCACGCCAGCCCCTGCGCCGTTCCGGGCAACCCGCCCTCCCACCCGCCAAGGCTGGTCGCGGTGAGCAGGCAGCGCGCGAGCAGCGGCGCGTTGCCAAGCATCGCCATGCGATAGGACAAGCCATCGGTGCCGGCGCGGGTCGCCATTTCGTCGATGAAGCATTCGGTGAAAAAGGCGGTGTAGCTGTCGGCATTGCCGCGCCAGCGCCCGGTCGGCAGTCCGATGTCGGCGGGGCAATGGTCGACCGCATGATGGGGCAGGGCATAGCTGGTCGCGGCCCCCTCGACCGCGGCGGCGTCGGCGCTGCCTGCCGCCTCGCGCTGGGCGACGTCGGCGGGGACATTGTCGAACAGCCGCGCGCGCACCTCATGATTGGTCGGCGGCACCGCGATCCGCGTCACCAGCGCATCGATCCCGCCCGCGGCATTGAGCGTCGCGCTCAGCCGCGCCCGCGCCGGGGCGCGCGGCGGCAATCGCATGATTTCTTCGGCGCGCGACCAGGCGAGCTGGACCGGGCGCTTTACCTCCAGCGCGATGATCGCCGCCTGCACTGCGGCGCTATGATCCAGACAGGCATCGAACGATCCGCCCGCCATCATCGGGAACAGGATGACATTGCCCGCCGCCAGCCCGGTCGCCCGCGCGATCGCGTCGCGGCACTGCGCGGGCGCCTGCGTCGCGACCCACACGCGCAGCCGCCCGCCGTCGGGGGCCGCGGTGGCGGTGCGTGTCTCGATCGGCGCATGGAGCGCGGGGGCAACAGCATATTCGGCGACGATCTTGGTGCGCCCGGTCATCGCTTCGGCCACGTCGCCCTTGTGCGAGATGCGGTAGCCGCCGTCCTTCAGTGCCATTTTGAGCGCCGCATCGATCCGGCCCGTAGAAACCGGCGTCCCCGCGGTTTCAAACACCGGCGCGAAGCGGTCGAGCGCCCGGTTCGCCGCCCACCAGTTGCGCGCCACCGCCGCGACCCAGCGCTCGTGGGTGACGACATGGAGCAGGCCGGGCGAGGCCATTCCCTTAATGCGGTCGATGCTTTTCAGCCGTGTCGCACCCAGCGGCCCCTGGCGGATCGCGGCGAACACCATGTCGGGCAGGCGGATGTCGCCGGCATAATTGGCCGACCCGTCGATCTTGGCGGGCAAATCGAGCCGCGTCAGCTCCTTGCCATAAAGCGGATCGCCGCTGCTCGCGCGATAGATGGGTTCGGCGGGCGGTTCGAGCCGCGCCGCCGCGGCCGCAACCTCGCCGAACCGCAGCTTTTTCTGGCCCAGCATGACAAAGCCATCCTGCGTGTCGCAATCTTCCCAGTCGGCGTCCCAGCGCGCCGCCGCCGCCATCATCAACAGCGCCCGCGCCTGCGCGGCGGCGGCGCGGCACGGTCCCTCGAACATCCGCACCGACGAGCTGTTCGCGGTCAGCATCACCGCGTGGCGCACCGCCCACTCGCGGCGCACCCAGCCGCGCACATCGGACACGAAATCTGGGACACCGGCGCGCGGGGTGAACACCGCGCTATCCTCATCGACCAGCAGCGTGTTGGTATAAAGCGGGCTGATGGGCGCGGTTTCGACCGCAATCGTCCGCCAGTCGGCGCCGAGCTCGTCGGCCATGATCTGCGGCAGCAGCGTCGTGACGCCCTGACCCATCTCGCATTGCGGGACGACGGCGCTGATATGCCCGTCGTCACCGATCTTCAGAAAGGCGTTAAAGACATGCTCGTCGGGAGCGGCGGTGACGTTCGGCTGATAGTCGCGCGGCCACAGGCTCCACGCGATCGCCAGCCCGCCCGCCGCGGTCGCGCCGACCAGCATCTGGCGGCGGCTGACGTGCGGCAGGCGCGATTTGTTTTTCAGAGCTGTGTCGCGAATGCCCACCATTGCCGACGCTGATAAGCGGGGCGAGTCGCGAGGGCAAAGGCTTTTGGTGCGCGGCTGTGCCGAATCCTCGTTCGTCATTGCGAGCGCAGCGAAGCAATCCAGGGCGGTTTACGCCACTCTGGATTGCCGCGTCGCCTGCCGCTCCTCGCAATGACGGAAGAAGGCTACCAACCCCAGGGCGCGAGCGGCGGGGCGACCGGTTGGCGGTAATCGAACGTCACGCGGAAATCGCGCCCTTCGCGGCTCAGACCATAGGTGTAGCCGTCGGCGGTGGTTTCGACCGACCAGATATTGCTGTTCGACACGCTGCGCCCGGTGCGGGTGAACAGCGCGATCGATTCGGCGTCGATCGGAAAGGTCTGCCGCGTCGCCGTCCCGGCGTCGACGGTGTCGCCGCCATACATCGTCAGCTCGTCCTTGCTGCCATCGGCGTGCCGATGATCATGCTTCAGGCGCAGGCCGGTCGCCGTCCGCGTGATGATCCAGGTGCGCGAGCGGTCCCAGCCGCCGTCGGGGCCGACGCCGTCGATGTGGAACGGGATTTCGATGCGGTCGGGGGTACAGCGGCGGATATGCATCACCATCGCCTTGCCGCGCATCTCGGCATCGGCATCCTGATTGCTCGCCAGTTTGCCCGCATAAGCCTGGCCGCAACGCGCTGTCAGGTCGGCGAAGAACGCACCTTGCAGCTTGGCGGGAATCGGCGTCGAAGCACAACCGGCGAGTGCGGTTGCGGCGAGCAGCGCCAGCGCGGCCTTCACCGCAGCAGCCCGAGCCGCGGAATCTCGATCTTGGGACAGCGGTCCATGACGACCGTCAGCCCCGCGGTATCGGCGCGCTTGGCCGCGGCGTCGTTGATCACCCCCAGCTGCATCCACACCGCCTTGGCACCGTGAACGATCGCTTCGTCGACCGCCGACCCGGCATCGTCGCTGTTGCGGAAAATATCGACGATCTCGGCGGGCGGTTCGACGTCGGCGAGCGTCGCGACGACCGGCGCGCCATGGATGGTCTTGCCGGCATGACCCGGATTGACCGCGATCACATCATGGCCCTGCGCCAGGAGAAAGGCGAGCACGCCGTTCGACGCGCGCGCCGGGTTGGGCGACGCGCCGACCACGGCGATGCGGCGTTTTTGCCCGAGCAGGTCGCGGATTTCACCTTCGTCGTTGATCGCCATATCGCTTTACCCCTGTTTGCGCGCTTGCAGCCAGTCGGCGACCTTCGCCGCTATCGCATGGAACGGCTCGCCCGCCGGGTCGGTTCCAGCGGCGGGCGGCACGCCGCCGTCGCTCGCCAGGCGGATGCCCATCGACAACGGGACGCGGCCCAGAAAGTCGAGCCCCATCACCTTGGCCGCGGCCTCGGCGCCGCCGCTGCCGAACGGGTCGCTGACCTCGCCGCAATGCGGACAGGCATAGCCCGCCATATTTTCGACCAGCCCGATGATCGGCACCGCGGCCTGTTCAAACAGGCTGACCGCGCGCGTCGCGTCCATCAGCGCCAGATCCTGCGGGGTCGATACGATCACCGCGCCCGCCGGCTTGTGCTTCTGGATCATCGTCAGCTGGACGTCGCCGGTGCCCGGCGGCAGGTCGACGATCAGCGTGTCGATGTCGCCCCAGCTCGCATCGACCAACTGCTCCAGCGCCTTGCCCGCCATCGGCCCGCGCCAGGCGATCGCCTGCCCCGGCGCTGCGATCTGCCCGGTCGACAGCATCGGCACGCCATAAGCGTTGGGAACCGGGATCAGTTTCGACCCGCGCGATTCGGGTTTCACATGCTCGCTGTCCATCAGGCGGGGCTGTGAGGGTCCATAGATGTCGGCATCGACCAGCCCGACCTTCACGCCCAGCCGCAACAGCGCGACCGCCAGATTGGCGGCGAGGGTCGATTTGCCGACCCCGCCCTTGCCGCTGCCGACCGCGATGATCGTCATCGCCTTTTTCTCGGCGGTCATCGCGATACGAACTTCGCTGACCCCCGCTTCGCCGAGCAGGCCCGCGCGCAGTCTGTTCTCCAGCGGTTGGCGATCCTCGGCCGCCAGCCCCGACACGTCGAGCACGACCGCCAGCAACCCTTGATCATCGAGCAAACGCAGCCCCGACGTTCGCCCGTCGCTCAGTTCGGCGGCGGCGGCGGTCAGACGGGCGATGGTGGCGCTATGATCGGTCATGTCCGCGGCAGATAGGCATGCGCGGGTCAATTGCCAGCCATTTTCGCGCGCCCCCCTGTTAATCGCGCGCGCCGACCCTATAAAAGCCTTATGAACGATAATATCGACGGCAACATCGGACGCCGCAGCCCCAGCGGATTGCGGCAATTTTTCGGGTCGATCCTTCAGATGACCAAAAGCCCGTGGGGCAGTGGTCCCGGCAAGGGCGACGACGACGGCGGCAAGGGCGGCGGCGATGGCAAACGCCCCGGCCCGCGCAACCCGTGGGTGACCCCCGATCCGATCGACATCAATCGCGGCCGCAAGCCGCGCGGCCCCTCGGCGCTCGACGAACTGCTGCGCAAGGGGCGCGGCGGCTTTGGCGGCGGCGGCTCGGGTGGCGGCGGTCAGTTCGACCTGGGCGATTCGGCGAAATTCTGGAAATGGGGCGTGCTCGCCGCGGCGGTGCTGTGGGTGATCTTTTCGTCCTTCCACATCGTGCCGCCCGAAAAGGAAGGCGTCGTCACCCGCCTCGGCAGCTATTCGCGCACCGTCGGCCCCGGCGTGAAATTCACCTGGCCGGCGCCGATCGAGCGCATCCGGCTGGAAGACGTCCGCGCGATCCGCACCATGGCGGTCGGCTCGCCCAATGCGACCGATGAGAATTTCGTGCTGACCCGCGACCAGAGCCTCGTCGACCTCGCCTATGAAGTGCGCTGGTCGGTGCGCGATCCCGAGCTGTTCATTTTCCAGCTCGCCGATCCCGAAGGCACGATCCGCGAAGTCGCCGAAAGCTCGATGCGCGCCACCGTTGCCAATTTCAACCTGACCGATGCGATCGGCCCCGGCCGCGTCGAAATCGAGGCGCAGGTGCAGCAACGGATGCAGGAATTGCTCAACCAATATCGCGCCGGCGTTGCCATCCAGGGCATCGCGATCCGCCAGGCCGACCCGCCGAGCCAGGTCGACGATGCGTTCAAGGAAGTCACCGCGGCGCTGCAGGAGCGCGAATCGGCGATCAACCTGTCGCGCGCTTATCAACAGCAGGTGCTCGAACGCGCCCGCGGCGACACCGCCGCCTTCGACCAGATTTACGAACAATATCGGCTGGCGCCGGGGGTGACCCGCAAGCGCCTTTATTATGAAACGATGGAGAATGTGTTGTCGAATGTCGACAAGACCGTCGTCGAGGCGCGCGGGGTAACCCCCTATCTGCCGCTGAACGAGGTCCAGAAACGGATTCCCGCCACCCCGCCCGCCGCGGCGACGAAGGGAGGCGAATGATGTTCAGTTCGCTGTTCCAGAACCCGGTGCGCCTGCTCGTCGGGGTCGTCGCGCTGCTCGTCATCCTGTCGCAGTCGCTGGCGATCGTCCCCGAGGACAAGCAGGCGCTGATCCTGCGCTTCGGTGAAATCGAACGCACCGTGAACCGCTACCAGGCGAATGAGGATTTCGGCAGTTCGGGCGCGGGCCTCGTGCTGCGGGTGCCGTTCACCGACGGCATCCAATATATCGACAAGCGCATCATGGGCGTGAACATGGAGCGCCAGCAGGTGCTGTCGACCGATCAGCAGCGGTTGCAGGTCGACGCCTTTGCGCGCTTCCGCATCACCAATCCGGTGCGCATGTACACCGCGATCCGCACCGAGGAGCGGTTGCAGCAACAGCTGGCGACGATCCTGGGCTCGTCGCTGCGCAACGAGCTCGGCAAACGCACCTTTGCGACCCTGCTGTCGCCCGAACGCGGCGCGGTGATGGACAATATCCAGGTCGCGCTGAATCGCGAGGCCAATAAATATGGCGCCGAGGTCATCGATGTGCGGATCAAGCGCGCTGACCTGCCCGAAGGCGCAACGCTGATCGCGGCGTATAACCGCATGCGATCGGCGCGCCAGCAGGAAGCGACCGCCATCCGCGCCGAAGGGCAAAAGGAAGCGCAGATCATCCGCGGTAACGCCGATGGTGAAGCGGCGCGCATCTATGCCGCCAGCTTTGGCAAGGATCCCGAATTTTACGATTTCTACCGCGCCATGCAAAGCTATCGCCAGACCTTCCTGGGTGAAAATAACCAGGGTGGAACCTCGATCATCATGTCGCCCGACAATGAATATCTGAAGCGGTTCAGCGGCGGTTGATCGGGCCGGACGGCCCGATGGACGGAAGCTGCAGCGCCTGTTCATGTTCAATTGGCGTTCAGCCGCCCCATCGCAGACAGCCGCGGTCGGGGTTATGAGTTTTCCCAAGAGAAGAGGATTTTCGATCGTGCGTTATGTTTATGGCATCACTTCGGCCTTGCTGGCGGGTGGGACTGCGCTGGCGCTGGTCACCCAATCCCCCGTCGGCGCGCAGGTCGCGCAGAATGAGCAGAGCGAAATCGCCAAGGTCGTGCCGCGTTCGGGCGCGCCGGAGAGCTTTGCCGATCTGGTCGAACAATTGCAGCCTGCGGTGGTCAATATCTCGACCAAGCAGGAAGTCACGCTGGGCGTGCGGCTCAATCCCTTTGCCGGGACGCGCGAGCCGATCACCCAGGAGCAGCAGGGCGGCGGATCGGGCTTCCTGATCTCGGGCGACGGCTATATCGTCACCAACAATCATGTGATTTCGGGCGGTCCGCGCGGCGAGGCGGTGAACGAGGTCACGGTGACGCTGACCAACCAGAAGGAATACAAGGCGACGATCGTCGGCCGCGACGTCACGTCTGACCTCGCGTTGCTCAAGATCGAAGCGCGCGGTATGCCGTTTGTGAAGTTCGCCGACAGCAGCACCGCGCGCGTCGGCGACTGGGTGGTCGCGATCGGCAACCCGCTCGGCCTCGGTTCGACCGTCACCGCGGGCATCATCTCCGCGGTCCAGCGCAACATCGGCACGGGCACGGCCTATGACCGCTATATCCAGACCGATACCGCGATCAACCGCGGCAACTCGGGCGGCCCGCTGTTCGATTTGCAGGGCAATGTCGTCGGCATCAACAACATGCTGATCTCGCCGGTCGGCGCCAATATCGGCGTCAACTTTGCGATCCCCGCCGACGCGGCGATCCCGGTGATCAACGCGCTGCGTGCGGGCGAGAAGGTCCAGCGCGGCTATCTCGGCATCGGCATCGCGCCGGTTGACGAGGATCTGGCGGCAGCGCTCGGCCTGCCCAAGGATCGCGGCGAGTTCATCCAGCGCGTCGAGCCGGCGCAGGCAGGCGAAAAGGCCGGGCTGAAGCGCGGCGACGTGGTGACCAAGGTCAACGGCCGCGAGGTCACGCCGCAGCAGACCCTGTCCTACATCGTCTCGAACACCAAACCGGGCACGCGCATCCCGCTCGAAATCATTCGCGACGGCAAGCCGATGACGCTCAACGTCCTGGTCGGCACCCGCCCGCCCGAGGAAGAGTTGGCGGGCGGGAACTTCGATCCCGAAGCCGAGCAGGCGGTTCCCGAGGATCCGACCGGCGCCGCCGACAAGGCGATCCAGGAAGAGCTCGGCCTGTCGGTGCAGGTGGTGACCCCCGACATCGCGCGCGCGGTCGGGGTCGATGCCGGGACCAAGGGGCTGGTGATCGGCGCCGCATCGGCGAACAGCGACGCGGGCCGCAAGGGTCTGCGCCGCGGCGACGTGATCCTCAGCGCCAACCGCACGCCGGTCGCAACCAGCGATGCGCTGGCCAAGGCGGTCGCCGATGCCAAGCGGGCGGGGCGCGATGCGGTGCTGCTCGAAATCCTGCGCCGCGGCGGCCCGTCGGCGTTCATCGCGGTGCGGGTGAAATAAGCCTCCCTACGTTGACCCGATCAAAGGGCGCCGGATCAGCCGATCCGGCGCCCTTTTCATTTGCGCGCCCGCGATCATGTTCCTATTATGTTCCCACAACATCGAGTCGGGAGAAATATCATGATTGGCTATGTGACCTTGGGCACCAACGACCTGGCAAAAGCGGCGGTCTTTTACGACGCGATCGCCGCAGAGCTCGACACCCCGCGGATGATGGAGTTCGACGGCTTCATCGCGTGGGGCAAGCCGGACGGCGCGGCCGGCATCGGGCTGACCAAGCCGTTCGACGGCAATGCCGCGAGCGTCGGCAACGGCGTGATGGTGGCGCTGCAGGCGGCGGACAAGGACCAGGTCCAGCGCCTCTACGACATCGCGCTCGCCAACGGCGGCACCTGCGAAGGCCCCCCGGGACCGCGCGGCGAGGGGTTTTACGCGGGCTATTTCCGCGACCCCGATGGCAACAAGCTCAACGCCTTCATCATGGGGTGATGGTCGGCGCACGGACCGGCGATCACGCCAAAGTTCAGTAAAGTTCAGCCTCGTGCAGCGCCGCATTTGTCGTGTTCGGCGGACACATGGCGGCTGGGTCCTGGCCACATCCGGAATCCGGGCGGCGGCCGCTTTTGCTTACAAATTGAAAGAGCTGAGACGAAGGCTGGCACAGCGGAATAGTGTAGGACAGCGTTTTTTTTAGCGGCGGATGGCAGCTTTTGGGGTGTGGAGCTGCCGTTGCTTATCCTCCCCATCGACTTGCGATGGGGAGGAGGCAGCCCGGAGGGCTGACGGAGGGGCTGCGACGTTGCCGCCCCTCCACCACCGCTTCGCGGCGGTCCCCCTCCCCATCGCAAGTCGATGGGGAGGATTGCTTGAGTCCGCAACCGGTCGCTACCCGCCATCTCTTGGCGTTGTCCGAAAAGCCTGTCCTGCAATGGACCGGCATGATCTCTTTTGCCCGATGATCCCATGGTCCCATCCCGGCGCCGCGCCTCGCGTCCCGCAACCCGCATCGCGTTTGAAGTTCGGCAGTTTTTGCCCGATTTTCCGTTTCGGCCAAACGCCGGTTTGGCGATTGCCTGGGCTCACCCGCCGCTCTAACCTTGCGCCAGCTTTAATGGTGGAGGACAGCGGGTGAGCGACGGCAGCACGGCAAGCGAAATCTATATCGGTCTTGGTGGCGGTGGTGCTGCCGATGGTCCGCGCCAGTCGCTGGTGCTCAAACGCGCCAACCGCCACGGGCTGATCGCCGGGGCGACCGGCACCGGCAAGACGGTGACCCTGCAAGGATTGGCCGAGGGTTTTTCGGCGGTCGGTGTCCCGGTGTTCGTCGCCGATGTGAAGGGCGACCTCGCCGGCATGGCGATGGCGGGCAGCCCGATGTCGAAACTGCACGAGATTTTTGCCGCCCGCGCCGCCGAAATCGGCGATACCGAATGGGCGTACCGCGACAACCCGGTGATCTTCTGGGACTTGTTCGGCGAACAGGGTCACCCGATTCGCACCACCATTTCCGAAATGGGACCGCTGCTGCTGGCGCGGCTGATGGGACTCAACGAAGTGCAGGAAGGCGTGCTGGCGATTGCGTTTCGCGTCGCCGACGAACAGAATCTGCTGCTGCTCGACCTGGGCGATCTTCAGGCGATGCTGGTCTGGTGCGCCGAGAACGCCGACGAACTCACCACAAAATATGGCAATGTGTCAAAGGCCACCGTCGGCACCATCCAGCGCCAGTTGCTCACCCTCGAAAGCCAGGGCGGCGCAAACTTCTTTGGCGAACCCGCGCTCGACATCAACGACATGATCCGCTGCGACGACAATGGCCGCGGCTATGTCAACATCCTCGCCGCCGACAAGCTGATGGCGAGCCCCAAGCTCTACGCAACCTTCCTGCTCTGGCTGCTGTCGGAGATGTTTGAAACGCTGCCCGAAATCGGCGACCCCGACAAACCCAAGCTCGTCTTCTTCTTCGACGAGGCGCATCTGCTGTTCAACGATGCGCCGCCCGCGCTGACCGACAAGATCGAGCAGGTCGTCCGCCTGATCCGATCCAAAGGCGTCGGGGTCTATTTCGTCACCCAGAACCCGATCGACATTCCCGAGGATGTCGCGGGCCAGCTCGGCAACCGCGTCCAGCACGCGCTGCGCGCCTTCACCCCGCGCGACCAGAAAGCGGTCAAGGCCGCCGCCGAAACCTTTCGTCCCAATCCCAAGATCGACGTCGCGCGCGAGATCACCGAATTGCGGGTCGGCGAGGCTTTGGTGTCGCTGCTGATGCCCGATGGCGCCCCATCGCCGGTCGAACGCACGCTGATCAAGCCGCCCTGCTCGCGCGCCGGGCCGCTCGACGCCAAGGAGCGCGCGATCATCAAGTCGATCTCGCCGGTCGAGGGCAAATATGACACCGCGGTCGACCGCGCAAGCGCCGAGGAGCTGCTCGCGGTCAAGGCCGAGCAGGCGCAGGCCGCGGCGGTCGAGGCCAAGGCGCAGGTCGAGGCTGACAAGCAGGCAGCGATCGCGGCCAAGGAAGAGGCAAAGCGCAAGGTCGCCGCCGAGAAGGAGCGGCTGCGGCTGGAAACCGCGGCGGCGCGCGAGGCCGCCAAGCCGTCGATGACCGAAAAAATGGTGCAATCGGCGGCGCGCTCGGCGGCGACGAGCATCGGGCGGCAGGTCGCGGGCAAGCTCGGCGGCCAGTTGATGCGCGGCATCTTGGGCAGCCTGTTCAAATGAGCGACGCCGATGCCGCGGCGATGGAGGCGAGCCTGATCGCCGCCGCCGATGCGGGCATCGACATTCGCCATAATCTGTTCGAGCGGTTTTTCGCCGCCTATCCCGCGCGCCGTGCCAGCTTCATTTCGGTCGACGCTGCGTCGCGGCGGATGACCGACGAAACGCTCCAGATGATGTTCGGGCTGGCCCAGGGCGAGGGCTGGGTCTGGCCGCTCGTCGCCGAACTGGTGTTCACCCACCGCAATTATGGCGCGCTGCCGATCGCCGAATATGACGCCTTCATCGACATGACGGTCGAAGAATTGGGTTTGGCGGCCGGACCGGCGTGGACCGCCGCCTGCGCCTCGGCCTGGCAGCACAATGCCGACGCGCTGAAGGCGATGATCCGTCAGGCGCGCGCCGAATGGGCGACCGCCATGCCGGCGGGCGCCCCGCAAATCGCCTGAGGTCGGAATCCCTCTGAACCGTCATCCCGGACTTGATCCGGGATCCATGCCACGCGCGCCGGAGTGGATCCCGGATCAAGTCCGGGATGACGAAATTGGGGGGCGTTGTGCGTTCTATCCCCTCGACTCGCGCCGCGAATCGCGGCAGCATCGGCCCACATGACAAAACCGATATTGCCTGGAGAGGTAGCCGCCGCCGTCGTCGACCCCGTCGCATACGGCCAATGGGAACCGCTGCACGAACAGCTGGCGTGGGCGCGCGCCAATGCGCCGCTGGCGGTGGCGGAAAATGACGATCACGACCCGTTCTGGCTCGTCACCCGCCACGCCGACATCATGGCGATCAGCCGCGATCCGCAGCGTTTCGCGAACGGCATCCGCCCGACGGTGCTGACCAATCGCGACGGCGAGGGGCTGGCGCGCGCCGCGACCCCGAACAATGACGGTCATCTGATCCGCTCGCTGGTCCAGATGGACGCCCCCGACCATATGAAATACCGGCTGCTCACCCAAAGCTGGTTCATGCCGAAAAACCTCAAGATCGTCGAAGACCGCATCCGGCAAATCGCCCGCGAGACCGTCGATCACATGCTCGCCGCGGGCGGGGAATGCGACTTCGCGCGCGACGTTGCGGCGCATTATCCGCTGCGCGTCATCATGGACATTTTGGGCGTGCCGCCCGAGGACGAGCCGCGGATGCTGATGCTGACCCAGCAATTGTTCGGGCCGACCGACCCCGAGCTCAACCGCAGCCGCGAGGCGATCACCAGCGCCGAACAGGCGATCGCGATGCTCGATTATGTGATCGCCGACTTCACCCAATATTTCGCCGCGCTCACCGCCGATCGCCGCGCCAATCCGCGCGAGGATATTGCGACGGTGATCGCCAATGCGACGATCAACGGCGCGGCGATCCCCGACCGTGAAATGTCGGGATATTACATGATCGTCGCGACCGCAGGGCACGACACGACCAGCGCTTCGACCGCGGGCGCGATCATGGAACTGGCCAGGAACCCGGCGCTGTTCGCGCGCTTTAGGGATGCGGAGGCCGACAAGGCGGGGCTGATCGAGGAAGCGATCCGCTGGACGACCCCGGTCCAGCATTTCATGCGCAGCGCGAAGGAGGATGTCGAGATCGGCGGCCAGACGATCCGCGCAGGCGACTGGCTGATGCTCAACTATGTCTCGGGCAACCGCGACGAGGCGGTGTTCAACGCCCCGTCCACTTTTGACCCCGACCGCGAAAAGAACCAGCAGATCGCCTTTGGCTTTGGCGCGCATGTCTGCCTTGGCCAGCATCTGGCGCGGCTGGAAATGCGGATATTGATGGAGGAACTGCTGCCGCGGATCAAAAAGCTCGAACTGACGGGCGAACCGGCGCGGGTCGAATCGGTGTTTGTCGGCGGGCTGAAGCGGTTGCCGATCCGGTTTGAGGCGGCGTAGCGGCCGTTAACGACCGAAAGCGGACATGCGGCCTTATAGCCCCTCCCCTTCAGGGGAGGGGCAACGGAGACTTGGCAGCTTGCTGCCTAGGGTCAGGACTTCTGTGGTTGCCGCCCGTGATGCAAGAGGGTTTCTGACCG
>CAZCUW010000017.1:0-13952 GCA_964502035.1 uncultured Sphingopyxis sp.
TCGCCGCGCTGGGCGCCGCGACGCACGAGGAAGATGTCAGCGAGTGCATCAACGTCGCGCTGGGCGGCAAGGTGCGCGACCTGCCCGCGATGCTGGCGAAAGCGACGGCGGTGGGCGTCGCCGAGATCCGCATCATCCGCGCGCTGGCGATCCGCGCCATGGCGCTCGCCCGGCTGCGCGCCGAGGTCGATGCGGGCGCGCATCCAGCGACGGTCGTTGCGGCGCGCACCAGCGGAATTTTCTGGAAAGAACGCGACGCGGTGACGGCGCAGCTACGGATCTGGGATTCGGTGCGCGTCGCGCGGTTGATGAGCCGCCTCATCGATTGCGAGCGCGCGCTCAAATCGTCGGGGACACCGGGCGGGGTGTTATTCCGCAAGCTGATTACCGACATTGCGCATCAGGCGGCGCGCGCGCGGTAGCCCGGCCAACGGAAAGGGCCTGACGCAACAGTGCCCGGCTGCGACAGGCCCTCCCTACACCCTCCCCGCATCGGGGGAGGGGGAGAGGTCGGATCAGAACTGGCCGCGCAGCGTCACGCCGTAAGTGCGCGGTTCGCCGGGGAAGCCGACAAACAGCTGGTTCGCGGTGCCGCTGAGCCCGCTCGATGCCGGGGCCGCGACGGCGCGGAAGGTGCCGCCGCCCTGGAGCGGCATGTCGGCGCCGATCTGATAATAGCGTTTGTTGAACAGATTCTGGCCCCACAGCTCGATCCCCCAGCGGCGATCCGGGCCATAAAGGCCCAGCCGCCCGTTGAAGATCGCAAAACCATCCTGGATCTTTTCGACGTCAAGGTCCGATCCAGTGTTGGTGTCGCTTTGCAGGCGGGTGTCGAAATAGACGAGCGCGCTCATCCCCGACCCCCCGATCGGCGGGGTCCAGCTGACCCCCGCGGTCGCGACATAGCGCGGCGCGTTCGACACCCCGCGGCCGGGCAGCTGGAACAACACCGGCGACAGCGGCCGGCCCCCGGTGCCGACCAGATTGCGGCGATAGAGGGTATCGACATAGGTCAGCCCCATATTCACCGACAGATAGCGCGCCGGGCGCAGGAACGCCTCGATCTCGATCCCCTTTGATCGCACCCCGGGCTTCAGCCGGTTCGACGCGCAGGCGCCCGTCGTTCCCGATCCGTCGCTATCGGCGCCGTTCAGATCGTCCTTGCACGCCTGGATATTGGTGACCTCGAAATTGACCCCGTTGAAGGTGTTGAGCTGGTAATTGCTATATTCCTGAAAAAAGGCGGCGACGTTGAGATCGAAGCCCGGGCCGTCATATTTGACCCCCAGTTCATAGGCATCGACCTTTTCGCTGGCGAATTGCAGGTCGCTCGCTTCGGGGCGGCCGTTGCCGCTGCTGTTGGCGGGGAGCGCCAGCCGCGCCGCGCACGCGGTGTCGAAGGTGGCGTTGCAGGTGCGGTCGAGCGCCGAAAAGTCGAGATTGAACCCCCCGGCCTTATACCCCTTTGACACCGAGCCATAGACGAGCACGTCGGGGGTCGGTTTCCAGCTGAGCACCGCGGTGCCGGTCCATTCATTGTCCTTAAATTTGGTCCCGGCGCTGCCGCGCGGCAGATCGGGCGCGGTGCCATTGATCACGCACGGCAAGGTCGCGAGCGACTGGAACGGCGAATTGACCACCAGCGGGCAGATCGCATTGTTGAAATTGGCGTCGGCATCCAGCGTCTTGCGCTCGCTGGTATAGCGCGCGCCGACGGTCAGGGTCAGCGTGTCTTCGATGATGTCGAAGCTGTTGTGGGTGAAGACCGCAAAGTTGCGGCTTTTCTGGGCAAAGGTCGATCCCTGGTTGCCGGTGCCGTTGATCGCCAGCGTCGGCTGGCCGAGCGCCGCGGCGAGCGACCCAAAGCCTGGACGCGCGGGGTTGGCGACCAACGCCGACAGCAGCGGGATCGACGCGCGGCGCGGATCGCCGACGGGCAATCCCGACAGCGCGGTGATCGTCCCCTGGACCACCGGCACGTTGACGCATTGCGGGTTCGACGGCAGTACCGCGGTCGGCAGCGCGCTGGCGAACAACAGGCAGTTGGCGAATTGCTCGTAATTGTTGCCGTAGACGATGTCGTCGTCGACGTTGAGTTTTTCGTTGGCGTAATAGCCGCCGACCAGCCAGTCGAGCCGCCCGTCGAACGCCTCGCCCTGCAACCGCAGTTCCTGTGTGAACAGGCGGAACCGGCGATCGAGGTCGGTGCGGCGCAGCACGTCGAGGGCGCTGAAGTCGGCGTCCTGGCCCTGGGCATTTTTGTAGTCGCGATAGGCGGTGATCGCGGTCAATGACGCGCCGCCCAGCTCCCAACCGATTTCGCCCGACACCCCCCAATCCTTGGTATCCGAACGATAGGTCACCCCCGGCGTCGTCGATTGGCGGCGCACGAAGTTGGTGCCCGTGGGCGGTACCTGATGGTTGGCGCCGAGCGCCTGCAACACCGGCAGCAGCGTGTTCGCCGACGCCACCGGAAACCCGTCAGCGCCGCGGGTCAGGTTGCGGACCGGATTGAGCAGGACGCCGCCGCAACAATTTTCGTCGCGCTCGCTGTAATCGGCGATCAGGCGGAGCTTGATGCTGTCGCTCGGTTCGAGCAGCAATTGCGCGCGCGCCAGCCAGCGGTCGCGGTCGTTGATGTCGGGTTCGCCCGCCGTCGCATTTTCGATAAAGCCGTCGCGCTGTTGCCATACCCCGTCGACCCGCACCGCGGCCTTGTCGCCCAGCGGGGCGTTGACCATGCCGTCGATGCGCCAATAATCATAATTGCCATAGCTGATCGACCCCTTGGCGCCGAACGCGCCAAGTTCCGGGCCTTTGGTGACGATGTTGATCAACCCGGCGGTCGAGTTGCGCCCGAACAATGTGCCCTGCGGCCCGCGCAGCACTTCGACGCGTTCGATATCGCCCAGCTCGGACAGACCGACCCCGGTACGGCTGCGATACACGCCGTCGATGAACAGGCCGACCGACGATTCCAGCCCGGGGTTTTCACCGACCGTGCCGATGCCGCGGATGCGCGCCGAGAAATTGACCTCGCTGGTCGCGCCCGACACCAGCAGCGACGGCGCCACCTGGCCCAGCGCGCGGACGTCGGTTGCCCCCGTCTTTTCCAGCGTTTCGCCGGTGACCGCGGACACCGCGATCGGCACATCGGACAGCGCCTCGCTGCGCCGCGTGGCGGTGACGATGATCGTTTCGTCATTCGCCTCCGCCCCGGCATCCTGCGCGATGGCAGGTACCGCCAGCATGGCGAACGACAGCGACAGGCCGGCGGCGCTGGTACGCAGCAGGCGGGCGGTACGGCTGAACTTGATTGTCATGATGATGGCCCTCCACACACGGTCATTTTTTGTGGGAGAGCGGCACGATATTATGTTTGATCGCGAGCGTATCACGACATTGCGGGTGCAGGCTAGCGCCAGCCGCTGGCGCCGCATCATTGCGGGTCAGGCGCGGCTTTTGTGCCACAGCGGCCGAACGGGACGACTTGGCTTGCGCTTGGGTGCTTCGGGCAAAAAAAGAGGGCGGGACCACCGGTCCCGCCCTCCATGTCGTCAAAGACGGGGTGCGATCAGAATTTGCCGCGCAGCGTCACACCATAGGTCCGCGGTTCGGCCAGGAACTGCGAAAAGATCTGGCGGCCGCCCGGATATTGCGGGTCGACGAACGGTGCCGACGTCGTCCCCGCCTGGAACGGCGAGTTGAACGCGACCTGGGCGTAATTTTTGTTGAAGATATTCTGCGCCCACAGCTCGACGCCCCACTTCTCGTCGGGGCCGCGGATGCCCAGGCGGGCGTTGAACAGCGCATAGCCATCCTGCGCCTTTTGCGGGAACAGGTCGGACCCGGTGTTGTAATCGCTGGTCATGCGGCCATCGATATAGACCAGGCCGGTCAGCCCGCTGCTGCCGATGTCGGGGGTCCAGGTCACGCTGCCGGTGGCGACCAGTTCGGGCGCGTTCGACAGATTGTTGCCGGGCAGAACACGCAAAGCCTGATCAAGTGGTGTGCCATTTTTGTTGCCGACCAGGTCGCTGCGATATTTGGTGCGGGCATAGGTCAGGCCGGCGGCCACGCGGAAGTCGCGCGCCGGAGCCAGCTGAGCCTCCAGTTCGAATCCCTGTGTGCGCACCCCATAGGTTACGTCGCCGGGTGCGCAGGAACCCGTCGTATTGCTCAGGTCGCTATCGGCTCCCGAGCCGCCGACCAGATTGTTGCAGCCGTTGACCGTGGCAACTAGGAAGACCGAGCCATTGAAGGTATTCAGCTGGAAGTTGGTAAAATCCGACCGGAAGGCCGACACGCTGAGGCTGAACGGACCGGTCGAATATTTGGCGCCGAGTTCATAGCTGTCGACCAGTTCGGGATCGAACTGCAGATTGCCGACCAGCGCCTGCGCGCCGCCAGCTGCAGCAAAGCTCGATGTCGGGACGCCACCAGCCACCAAAATCGGGCTCTTGAGCGCCGAACGATCGAGATTGAATCCACCCGCTTTATAGCCGCGCGCAAAGCTGGCGTAGAGCAGCAAGTCGTCAACCGGCTTCCAGGACAGGATCGCGGTGCCGGTGAACTCATCCTCGCTGCGATCGTCGTTGATTGACACACCGTTGAGTTCGGCGGTCGAGTTGCCCTGGCAACCTAGACTGATCAGCGCCCCGGCCAGCGCCCGCGCTGTCGCATTGGCGCTGGTTAGATCGTCGGTCACCAGCCCCTGAATGGTGGTGCAGGCCGTATTGTCGTTGCCAAACGTCGCGCTGAAGTCCTTCTTGTCGTTCGTGTAACGCAGTCCCAGCGTCAGATCGAGCGTGTCGGTGATGTGGACGATATTATGCGTAAACAGCGCCCAGTTGCTGTCCTTCTGGAAATAACGATCGTTGGTGGTGCCACGATCGTTGAGGCCGTCGAGTGCGGTGAACGCAGCGACGATGTCGGCACCTGACGCGCCACTGGCTCCCGCAATCGTTGCCGGTCCGACGCCGGGAACGACGCAGAGCGGACTAGTCGGTGAATAGAGGCCGGCCAGCCCGCCGCCCGAAATGATCCGGCAATTTGCGAAGCGGCCATATTGGCTACCAAAGCGCAGATTGTCGCGCACGGTCAGCTTTTCGTTGGCGTAAAAGCCGCCGATCAGCCAGTCGAGCTTGCCGTCGAACGCTTCGCCCTGCAGGCGCAGTTCCTGGGTAAAGGTGTGGAACTGGCGATAGGCATCGTCGCTCGGCGCGCGATAGAGGATGTCGACCGCGCCATAGTCGGTGTCCGACGCCTGGCCCGACCGATATTGGCGGTAGGCGGTGATCGAGGTCAGCGTCGCGCCGCCGAAATCATAATCGATCTGGCCCGAGAAGCCGTAATCCTTGGTCTCGCCCGCAAAGCTGCGCCCTGGGCTGACCGAGATCGCGCGGCCATAGCCCTGGTTGAACGCCGACAGCGGCTGGCCCAGGTCGCGCAGCACGTTGATGATATTGTTGCCGGTGGTCTGCAGCGGCGCCAGCGGGGTCGACGGGTTGTTGAGGTTGCCAATGAACGGATTGACGCTGTTGTCGACATAGGTCGCGGCGCAGCATTTTTCGCTGCGATAGGTATAGTCGGCGATCAGCCGGATCGACAGCGCGTCGGTCGGTTCGAACAGGATCTGGCCGCGCAGGAAATAGCGGTCGCGGTCGTTGACGTCGGTGTTGTTCGTCGTGTCGCGATAGAATCCGTCGCGCTGGACATAGACCCCGTCGAGGCGCGCCGCGATCGTTTCGCTGATCGGGCCGGTCACGCTGCCGGTAAAGCGCAGGAAATCATAATTGCCATAGGTGATTTCGCCATTGGCGCCGAAATCAAACTCGGGCTTTTTCGAATAGATGCTGATCAGACCCGCCGACGAGTTGCGGCCGCCGAGCGTGCCCTGCGGTCCACGCTGCACTTCGACGCGGTCGATTTCGCCCAGTTCGTTAAGGCCGATGCCCGAACGCGAACGGTAAACGCCGTCGATGAACACCGGGACCGAGCTTTCGAGGCCGGGGTTGTCGCCGACGGTGCCGATGCCGCGGATACGTGCCGAACCATTGGCTTCCGATCCGGTCGAAGAAACGAGCAGCGACGGCGCCACCTGGTTCAGCTGGCGAATGTCATTCGCGCCGCTGTTCTGCAGCGTTTCGGCGTTCACCGCCGAGATCGCGACCGGCACGTCGGACAGAAGCTGCGAGCGGCCCTGCGCGGTGACGATGATCGGGGTGTTGTCGCTGTCGTCGACGACTTCGTCGGTCGCCGCATCCTGGGCAAAGGCGGGCGCTGCAACGACGGCCATCGCCAGCGAAACGCCGAGCGCGCTGGTGCGCATGAAGCGGGCAGCACAAAGGGAAGATGATTTCATGTCGGGCACTCCTCTCTCAATTTCATTATTTTTAGGCGCCGATTCATAACCGAAACGCGCCGCCAATCCAGCCAGAGCCCTGCATTTTCGCGATTCTTTGGATGGGTGAGGCTTTTGCGCCACAGGCGAAAAACGGGGCCGCGGGACGCCGCCACGACGGTCAACCGGTGGCTATGCCGCTTGCCGTAGCGTCATTTTCCTGCCCGTTGCGGCACGGAAAAGAAATTAACTTGCCCTGCGCGACCAGCATCGCGCGATAATGATCGCGAAAATTGACCGCGATTGCCCGGTCACTGACGTCCAGACCGCCGGTCAAGCTGCCAAAAGCGGGCAGAATCAGGCGCTGATCATCAGCCGCAAAGCAGGCGCGGGCGACGCAGCGTCCGCGCAGCGTCAGCCGCAACTTGGGGTGGAAATGCCCCGACATTTCGGGACGCCGTTCGTGCGGATCGCTTTGGTGGCGCAAGATGATGCCGTCGACCAGCAACTCGTCGGCAACCTCGCCGCCCCACGCGCCGCCGCTGAGCCCGTCGTGATTGCCGGCGATCCACAACAGCTTCGTCGCGGCGGCCTGGGCGCGCAGGCGCTGGGCGGCGGCGGGAACGATGCGGCTGGCGGCATCGCGGTCGTGAAAACTGTCGCCCAGGCACCAGATGGCGCGCGCGCCGGTTTCGGTTGCCAGCCGCGCCAGCCGGTCGAGCGTGTCGTGGCTGTCATACGGCGGCAGCGGCTGGCCAAGCGCCGCATACCAGCTCGCCTTTTCAAGGTGCAGGTCGGCAACGATCAGCGCGCCGTGCCGCGGCCAATACAGCGCCCGGTCGGCCAGCGCGACAAAGCGGTGGCCGCCAAAATCGAAAGCGGTGGCAGCGAAAGTGGTGGCGGCGGTCATCGCGTCGCTATGACGCCGCGGTCCGCGACCGGCAAGCGCGCTATCCGCCGTTGGCGAGGCGATTCGATGCCATGCGTTGGCCGGTCTGGCGGCCCGCTGCGTCGGGCAGGTCGAACACGACGCGCCGGTTCGGGAAATCGATCTCGACCCGGTCGAACAGCGACAGGCTGTCCATCCCGAGCAGCAGCGCGGGCCGTTCAACGAGGCCCAGGGCCCGGAACGCCTGGCTGTCCGCAAAGCTGACCGGCAGGTCGTTGACGTCCATGCCGTTGATGACGATCCGTTTGATCGCGGTGCGCAGCGCGGGGACGTCCTCGCCGGTCACCGCCATCAACTCGGTCGGGAAAAAGGGAAAACGGTTGGCGCGCTTGGTGGCGACCATTTTCTGCAAGGCCATGTTGCCGACGCTGGTCTGGGCGCCGGTGTCGACGATGACGTCGATGCGTTTACCGTTCAGCCGCGCGTCGGACAGGATCAGGCGACCCGCCGAATTGCGCGCCGTGACGACGATCGCGTCGTCGTCGCGGATGATCGGCGCGGCGCGGCGGCGCGTTTCCAGGATCTGCATCGTTTCCTTGCGGAAATCGATCAGCACGCGGCGTTCCTCGAGCATGTCGACGCCGATCAACCCGGCGGCGCCGATGTGGCGGCCGTGAAACGCCGGGGCATCGACCGCCGCGAGGTGCAGGTTCGACATTTGCAGCGCCGCGACGCGGAAACTGGGCACCGTCGCCGACCCACCGATCGTCGCCAGCCGCAGCTGCGCGCCCTCGATCAGGCCGAGCCGCGCGGCAAGTTCGCGCGCGATCACGGTCCGTTCGGCGCCGGTGTCGACCAGAAAGGCGAACGGCCCTTTGCCGCCGACCATGACCTTCACCGACATGCGCCGCGTCGCGTCGAGGTCGAAGGGCTGGATGAACGGCACAATGTCGCTGGTCATGCCGGGTTCGACGACGTCGTCGATCGGGGCGGGCGCGGCCGGAACCGCGACGACGGGCGGCGCAGGCGGGGCTTGGCTGGCGCCGATCAGCACCGGCGCGGCGAGCAGTGCCGTCCAGAACATCGACCGCCTGAAAAGGTGGGTCATCGCGGGCATCCTCTTTATCTTTGTCGGCAATCTACGCCTGTTGCGGGTTGGCGGCAAGCGGCGTCGGCGCCGGGTTTCGCCCGCGCTAATCCGGGCGCATGGCCGTATCGGCCAGGCTGTCCGCCAGCTCGCCGAGCAGCGCATCGTCGATGTCGGCGCCCGCGACGCTTTCGCGGCCGATCAGCACCAGCACGGGGATCGCCAGCGGGCTGATCCGGTCCAGCGACTGGTGCAGCATGGTCCCCGCCGCGCGGTCGAGCAGGTCGCCCAATCGCGCGACATCGGTCAGCCGCTCGCGCGCATCGGCCCATGCCGCTTCGAGCAGCAGATGGTCGGGTTCATATTTGCGCAGCACGTCAAAGATCAGGTCGGTCGAAAAGGTGACTTGTTTGCCGGTCTTGCGCTTGCCGGGGTGCTGGCGCTCGATTAGCCCGCCGATCACCGCGACTTCACGAAAGGCGCGCTTGAGCAGGTGCGATCCCTCGACCCATTCGACGAACTCCTTCTCGAGGATTGCCGGGTCGAACAGCGCTGCCGGATCGGTGACCGGGCGCAGCGACCAGATCGCCAGCGCATAGTCGGAGGCGACGAAGCCCAGCGGCTGCAACCCGGCACGCTCCATCCGCTTGGTGATCAGCATGCCCAGCGACTGATGTGCGTTCCAGCCCTCGAACGGATAGGCGACGAGATAATGATTGCCTTCGTGCGGGAAGGTTTCGACCAGCAGCTCGCCGGGACGCGGCAGCACCGAACGCAGCGCCTGCATTTCGAGCCAGAAGCGCACGTCGGGCGGAAAACGCTGCCAGCTCGCCGGATCGGCCAGGAAACTCCGCACCCGGTCGGCGAGCCGCGTCGACAGTGCCATCCGCGCGCCGACATAGGATGGGATGCGCGCCGGTTTGCTCGTCGCGCGAACCAGCACGTCGGTGTCGCGGATGCCCTCGACCTCCAGGCTCAGGCCGGCAAAGGCAAAGGTGTCGCCGGGGCTGAGGGTGCTGGCGAAATATTCCTCGACGGTGCCCAGCCGCCGGCCGTTCTTGAACCGGACGTCGAGCGTCGGCGCATCGACGATGATCCCGGCGTTCAGCCGGTGCTGCGCCGCGAGCCGCGGGTGCGCGATTCGCCAGCCGCGCGTGGGGCCGGGGGGGCCGTCGGGAGCAAGGCGGCGAAAGCGGTCATAGCTTTTGAGCGCATAGCCGCCATCGCGGACAAAGCCGAGCAGGCGGGTAAAGAGCGCGGCATCGACCCATGCATAGGGAGCGGCGCTGCGAATTTCGGCGAGCAGGTCGGCTTCCTGAAACGGCGCGGCGCAGGCGAGCGCCATCACATGCTGCGCCAGCACGTCGAGCGCCCCGGGGCGAAAGCGATCGGCATCGCGCTCGCCCGCTTCGACGGCGTCGAGCGCCGCCTGCGCCTCGAGATATTCGAAGCGGTTGCCCGGCACGATCAGCGCCTTGCTCGGTTCGTCGAGCCGGTGGTTGGCGCGCCCGATCCGCTGCAACAGCCGCGACGACCCCTTCGGCGCCCCCATCTGGATCACGCAATCGACATCACCCCAGTCGAGCCCGAGGTCGAGGCTCGACGTCGCGACCAGCGCGCGGAGCCGCCCCTCGGCCATCGCCGTTTCGGCGCGCTGGCGCGCTTCGCGGTCGAGGCTGCCGTGGTGGATCGCGATCGGCAGACCCAGGTCGTTGACCTTCCACAAATCCTGAAAGATCAGCTCGGCCAGCCCGCGGGTGTTGCAGAAGATGATCGTGGTGCGGTTCTTCGCGACCTCGGCCATCACCTGATGCACCGCATAGCGCCCCGAATGCCCCGACCAGGGCACCGCGCCCTCGGGCAGCAGGATCGATATGTCGGGGTCGGCGCCCGCTTCGCCTTCGATCACCGTCACCGTATCGGCGCGGCTGTCGGGGGCCAGCCAGCCGGCATATTGCACCGGATCGGCGATCGTCGCCGACAGTCCGACGCGGCGCATCGCGGGCGCGATGTGCTGCAGCCGCGCGAGCGACAGGCTCAGCAGGTCGCCGCGCTTGCCCGGCGCAAAGGCGTGGATTTCGTCGATCACCACCGTCTTGAGATCAGCGAACATCAGGAAGCTGTCGGGATAACTCAGCAGCAGCGACAGTGATTCGGGCGTGGTGAGCAGGATGTTCGGCGGCCGGCTGCGCTGCCGCGCCTTCTTGTCCGACGACGTGTCGCCGCTGCGGCTCTCGACGCTGATCGGCAGGTCCATGTCGGTGATCGGGCCGATCAAATTGCGTTCGACGTCGGCGGCGAGCGCTTTCAGCGGCGACACGTAAAGCGTGTGCAGCCGGTCCGACGGGTTTTCGGCCAGATCGACCAGCGTCGGCAAAAACCCCGCCAGCGTCTTGCCCGCGCCCGTCGCCGCAACGAGCAGCGCATGCTCGCCGCGCCGCGCGGCACTGAGCATGTCGGTCTGATGGCGCCGCAGCCGCCACCCGCGCGCCGCGAACCAGTCGGTGAAGGGGGCGGGGATCGACACCGGCCTGTCGTGTCACAGGCGCATCGCGTGAGCAACTATGCTAGGCGGTCGCCATGACCGACGATCTGCGCCGCCACATCGATGAAGCCATGACGCTGGCCGCCGCGCAGCTTGGCCGAGGCCGGGTCGCGGACTATATTCCGGCGTTGGCCGAGGTCGATCCGAACAAGCTGGGCTTTGCGCTCGCGCTGCCCGACGGCACCGTCCACACGGCGGGCGACGCCGACGAGGCGTTTTCGATCCAGTCGGTGTCGAAGCTGTTTACGCTGGCGCTCGCGCTGCGCCGCGTCGGCAGCGACCTGTGGGACAGCGTCGGGCGCGAGCCGTCGGGCAGCGCCTTCAACTCGATCGTCCAGCTCGAAAATGAAGCGGGCATCCCGCGCAATCCGCTGATCAATGCGGGGGCGATTGCGACCACCGACCGGCTGATCGACGGGCGCGACGGCGATGCGGTGGCAGAAGAAATTCTCGATTTCATGCGCGCGCGGGCGGGAGACGACAGCGTTGCGATCGACTTCGACGTCGCTTTTTCCGAATCCGCAACCGGTGCGCGCAATCGCAGCCTGGCGCATTTCATGGATGCCTTTGGCAACTTGCAGCACCCGGTCGAAACCGTCGTCGGCGTCTATTTCCGCCAATGCGCGATCGCGATGAGCTGTCGCCAACTCGCGCGCGCCGGGCTGTTCCTGGCGATGGAAGGCCGCGATCCGTTGACCGGCGAGCAGCTGGTCGAGCCGCACCGCGCGCGACGGATCAACGCGATCATGATGCTGTGCGGTCATTATGACAATTCGGGCGAATTCGCCTTCCGCGTCGGCCTGCCGGGCAAGAGCGGCGTGGGCGGCGGCATCTTGTGCATCGCGCCGGGGCAGGGTTCGATCGCGGTATGGTCGCCGGGGCTTAATGAAGCTGGCACGTCGCTGGCAGGCGCGGTCGCGCTCGAACATTTCGCCTATGCGGCGGGATGGTCGGTGTTCGATTAGGAACCATTCGTCATTGCGAGGAGCGCAGCGAAGCGGCAATCCAGAACAGGCGTGGACCGCGCTTCAATCGTCGAGCAGCGCCAGCTTCACCCGCGCGGTGCCGCTGCGGTGCAGGCCGATCTCGCGCGCGGCGGCATGGCTGACGTCGATCACCCGGCCATGCGAAAAGGGACCGCGGTCGTTGATGCGGACGATCACGCTGTCGCCGTTCGATATGTTGGTGACGCGCACCATGCTGCCAAAGGGCAGGGTGCGGTGCGCGGCGGTCAGCTGGCTGGGGTTGAAGCGCTCGCCGCTGGCGGTGCGGTTGCCCGCGAGTTCATTGCCGTAATAGCTGGCCATGCCGCCGCCGAGGTCGGTTTCCTGATCGATTGCGACGATCGCCCCGTCCGCAATTTCTGCGTCGGCAATCTTGGTGTCCATGATTGCGCTATCGGTGATTTCGGCATCCTGCGCCGCGGCCGAAACCGTGAGCAGAAGCGGCATCAGCATCGCTGCAAAAGCCCGCATGACATCATCCCCTTGTCGTGGATGCGCCAAGAGCAGCGGCGGCTTACCAAGGCAAGCCACCGCGCGTCGGACGGAAGATTATTCGGGATTAAACGTCGAGATTCGCCACCGACAGCGCGTTGGTCTGGATGAAATCGCGCCGCGGCTCGACCTCATCGCCCATCAAGCGTTCGAATATTTCGTGCGCGATGTCGGCCTGCTCGGCCTCGACGCGCAGCAGCGACCGGTTCGATGGGTCGAGCGTGGTTTCCCACAATTGTTCGGCATTCATCTCGCCCAGTCCCTTGTAGCGGCTGATCGCGAGCCCCTTGCGGCTGTGGGCAAAGATCGCTTCGAGCAATTCGGACGGACGCGTGATCGGGGTGACCTTGCCGGCCGCGGTCGCGGGCAGGTCGCTGTCGCTCGCTTCGGCATCGTCTTCGGCGGCCTCGGCTGCGGCCAGTGCGGCGGCGTCGGCGGCCATCGCGGCGGCGCTGCTGCCCTTCACCAAGCGGCTGGGATGCGCATAGGTCTCGGCTTGCTCGGCGGCCAGCTTGTGCAGGCGGCGCCCTTCCTGACTCGCCAGGAACGCGGCGTCGATCGCATGATGGTCGCTGACCCCGCGCCAGCGCTTTTCGAGCGTATAACCGCCGTCACCGGCGGTGACCGTCCATTTCGCCTCGATCCCGCCGGTCAGCGCGCGCTCGGCGGCGTTGAGCCATTCGGCGGCGCGCACGCCCGCGGCAGTGCGCCCGGCGCTGTCGAGCGCGGGGTCGAGTGCGCCGTTGAGTGCCAGTGCCTCGACCAGTTCGTAATTATGCCCGCGCGGCACATAACGCATCAGCGCGCGGAGGCGGCGGCCATGGTCGATCAGATCGCGCAAGTCGTTGCCCGACCGCGCGCCACCGGTGGTCTCGAGCATCAGCGCGTCGATCCCGCCGTCGACGAGATAATTTTCGAGCGCGGTGTCGTCCTTGAGGTAAACCTCACTGCGCCCCTTGGCGACTTTGTACAGCGGCGGCTGGGCGATGTAGAGATAGCCACCCTCGATGATCTCGGGCATCTGGCGATAGAAGAAGGTGAGCAAAAGCGTGCGGATATGCGCGCCGTCGACGTCGGCGTCGGTCATAATCACGATCTTGTGATAGCGCAGCTTTTCAATGTTGAATTCGTCGCGGATCCCGGCGCCGAGCGCCTGGATCAGCGTGCCGACCTCCTTCGACGAGATGATGCGGTCGAAGCGCGCGCGCTCGACGTTCAGGATCTTGCCCTTCAGCGGCAGGATCGCCTGAACCTTGCGGTCGCGGCCCTGCTTGGCCGATCCGCCTGCCGAATCGCCCTCGACCAGAAACAATTCGCATTTGGCGGGGTCGCGTTCCTGGCAATCGGCAAGCTTGCCGGGCAGGCTGGCGATGTCCATCGCGCCCTTGCGCCGCGTCAGCTCGCGCGCCTTTTTCGCCGCCTCGCGCGCCGCGGCGGCGTCGATGACCTTCTGAATCACCGCCTTGGCATAAGCGGGATTTTCCTCAAGCCATTCGGTCATCCGGTCGGCCATCAGGCTTTCGAGCGGTTGGCGTACTTCGCTGCTGACCAGCTTGTCCTTGGTCTGCGACGAGAATTTGGGATCGGGCAGC
>CAZCUW010000017.1:14052-56563 GCA_964502035.1 uncultured Sphingopyxis sp.
TTCGCTGCTGACCAGCTTGTCCTTGGTCTGCGACGAGAATTTGGGATCGGGCAGCTTGACCGAGACGATCGCGGTCAGCCCTTCGCGCATGTCGTCGCCGGTCAGCGAGACTTTTTCCTTTTTCAGGATGCCCGATTTGTCGCCATAACCGTTGATCGTGCGGGTCAGCGCGGCGCGAAACGCCGCGAGATGGGTGCCGCCGTCGCGCTGCGGGATGTTGTTGGTGAAACACAGCACATTTTCATAATAGCTGTCGTTCCACTCGAGCGCGACCTCGATGCCGATGCCGTCGCGCTCGCTGCTGATCGCGATCGGATCGGGCAGCAGCGCATTCTTGTTGCGGTCGAGATATTTGACGAAGGCGCCGATGCCGCCCTCGTAATAAAGATCGTGCGACTGATGCTCGGCGTGGCGGGCATCGACCAGCTTGATCCGCACCCCCGAATTGAGGAACGCAAGCTCGCGGTAACGATGCTCGAGCTTTTCGAAATCGAACTCGAGGACGTTCTTGAAGGTGTCGGTCGACGCCGAGAAGGTCACGCGCGTGCCCTTCTTGCCCGCGGGCGCGGGGCCGTTGACCTTGAGCGGGGCGACCGCGTCGCCATGTTCAAAGCGCATCCAATGCTCTTCGCCGTCGCGCCAGATCGTCAGTTCGAGCCATTCCGACAGCGCGTTGACCACCGAAACCCCGACGCCGTGCAGACCGCCCGACACCTTGTACGCATTGTCGTCGCTGGTGTTCTCGAACTTCCCGCCGGCGTGGAGCTGGGTCATGATGACCTCGGCCGCCGAAATGCCTTCTTCGGCGTGAATGCCGGTCGGGATGCCGCGGCCATTGTCCTCGACGCTGACCGATCCGTCGCTGTTCAGCGTGATCAGGACCAGGTCGCAATGCCCCGCAAGCGCTTCGTCGATCGCATTGTCCGAAACCTCGAACACCATGTGATGCAGCCCCGACCCGTCGTCGGTATCGCCGATATACATGCCCGGGCGCTTGCGGACCGCATCCAGGCCCTTGAGAACCTTGATCGAATCGGCGCCATAAGCATTGGCGTTGGGCAGGTTGGCATTGGCGCTGGGCGCCATATTTTCAGGGGTGTCCGTCATGCCGATTATATAGGGTCGAAGGCGGCAAAACCCAAGCGAAAATGCGGGTCTTGGCGGTTGCAGGACGAGCGTTGCGCGCGCGCGCCGCGACCGCTAGTTTCACATCCATGAAACAGCGTCTTACCCTCCCCCTCGTCGCCCTCCTGACCCTCGCGCTCGGCGCGTGCAGCCAGCCTGCCCCACCCACCGACAACGCCCCCGAAGTCAGCGGCGAACCGCTCGCGGCGCGCGCGGTGATGATCGGCACCGAAGGGCCAAGCCTGCCTGCCTGTTCGAGCATCAGCCGCGTCAAGGCGGGCGGCACCGACGTCTATTGGGCGCCGGGCGAAACGCGCGCCGTGAAAGCGAAGCTGTCCGGCGGCGCCAATGTGTCGCTGTGCGAAGCGGCCGAGAATGACGCGTGGTTCGGCATCGTGTTTGCCGCCCCTGGGACCGATCCCGACATGTGCGGGGTCGGCAAATCGGTGGCCAACGCGCGCGAATATCAGGGTCCGTGCCGCTGGGGTTGGATCAAGGGCGGTACGGTGCAGCTGGGGGGATAAAATTCAATCCTCCCTGTGGCGAAGCCATGGGGAGGGGGACCGTTCGCGAAGCGAATGGTGGAGGGGCATTGCGACGGTAGCGCCAAAGCCCCTCCGTCAGCGCTACGCGCTGCCACCTCCCCATCGCTGCGCGACAGGGAGGATTTTTATCGGCAATCCTCGATCACCCGCCCGATTTCGGACTGCACCGGCAGTGTCAGCGCGCCGCCACCTGGCGTCTCCAGCGCAAAGCGACCGCGGCTGAACGCGATGCGGTCGAGCCGCGGGTCGCGGTTCGGCAGCGTCGCACTGCCGCCATCGAAGCGGATCTGGTCGGTCCCGGCGCTGGTGCGCAGGCTGACGGAGCCAGCCAAGGCTGAGGTCAAGCGGATCGCGCTGCCGCTGCATGTCATGGTGAGCAGCGGATTGGCGCTGCCGGTCGGAACGAACGTTGCGGCGCGGCTGCCCGCGTCATAACGCCACGCGCCACTATCGACCGCGCGCTCTTCCCACCCGCGCGTCGGGGTCGGCAATGGCGCTGGGGTCGGCGCGACAGCGACGGGAGCAGGGCGTGGCGGCGGCGCCGGGGTCGGCACCGCGGCGCACCCGGCGATCGCCAGCAATAGCGGCACCGCCAGCCCATATCGTGTCCACATCGCCTGCCGCTTCATACTCAGAATCCCTGCCAATCGATCACTTCGTCCAGTGCTACGCGCGGCACCGGCCACTGGTTCACCGCGGCGCCTTCGTCGGCATAACCGATCGCGAGGCCGGTGAACAAAATCTGGTCGTCGCCCAGCGCCAGCGTCTCGCGCACCGTCTGGCCATACATCGCCCAGCATTCCTGCGGACAGCTGGCGAGTCCGGCCTCGACGAGCAGCAGCATCACCGATTGCAGCCACATGCCCATGTCCGACCATTGCGGCGGCCCCATGATGCGCGAGCAGTGCAGGAAAAGCATCACCGGTGCGCCGAAACCCCGGTAATTCTCCACGAACTGAGCCAGCCGCCCCGCCTTATCCTCGCGCGGGATGCCGAGCGCGGCGTAAAGCCCCTCGCCGACCCCGAACCGCCGCGTCTCCCACGGATCGGTCAGCCCCTTGGGGTAAATGTCATATTCGGGCTGATAGCCTTCGCGCCCCATCGCCAGCCGCGCGGCTACCGCGTCCTTCACTGCTTGCCACGGTGCGCCGGTCAGCACCGTTGCCTGCCACGGCTGAAGATTGCCGCCCGATGGCGCGCGCTGCGCCGCGGCAAAAATGTCCTGGAGCAGCGCGGGATCGACGGGCTGATCGGTAAATTTGCGGATCGATCGCCGCTGGTGCAGGGCGGTGGTTACGGAAAGCGGGTCAGTCACTGGCATATTTATCCTCGCGCCGTTTGCCGAACAGCAATTTGCGTTCGAGCCGGGATTTGAGCTGGCGATAATAGCTCAGCAGGAACACGTCATCCTCTTCGGCGACCGGGCGGCCGATCTTGGCGCGGATCGCGTCGGCAACCTCGCGCATCGCGCGCGGATCGCGGCCGCGCAGCACGCGTTCGAGCTCCTGCAGTTCGAAAATACCATAGACGGCCAGTTCGGCCTCGCCGAACAGCATCGCGTCGCCCGCTGCATCGACCGCGATGTCGGCGTCCAGCTTGGCGCGCCGCGCCATCACCACCCAGGTGCCGGCGATCAGGTCGCCCATCCGCATCCGGTCGCGATTGAACAGCAGGAACAGGCTGAGGGTCAGCGACCACGCCACCCCGGCAACGATGGTCCAGCTCGATGCCATATCCTCGGCGGCGCTGACCCCCAGCATCATCAGCGGCAGGAACAGCTCGAGTTCGCGGATCAGGTTGCGCGCGACGACCGCGTCGGCGGTCAGGCGGCCGCCGTCGCGCGCAACGACGCGGATGCCCATCAACCGTTTGCCCGGGGTCGCGGCGCGCGAGCCGAGCTCGAAGCCGATGAACCAGAAGGTGCGCAGGACGAACGCGCCGAGCATCCACACGATCGTCGTCAGGTCGCCGTCGGCGGCGGGCGCCAACCATGCGATCAGCAGCGTGAACAGGATCAGTACCAGCAGCATGATCACGACATCGATCATCAGCGCGCCAAAGCGCAGCCCCGAACTGGCGATCTTCAATTCCAGGTCGACCCCCTCCGGGGTGATGAACTGGCGGATTTTCCTGGCGCCCGCCGCTTGCAGCTTGGCGTTGGTGGCGGCGGCGGTCATGTGACATCCTCGCGCCGCGGGATGTAATAATAAGCGATCCAGGCGAGCAGCATCAGCGAGCCGATCGCATAGCGCAGCATCGTGTCGGTGATCAGCTGGCGCCCGAATCCTTCGAGCAGCCCCGCCGCGAACAGCATCAATATGACCCCGACCATCACCTTGCCCGCGGTCCGCCCGGCGTCGGCGGCGGCCTGCAACCGGCCCTTGGCGTCGGGAAAGACGACCGCGGTGCCGATGCGCAGACCCGCGGCGCCCGACAGCGCCGCCGCGAACAGCTCGGTGGTGCCATGGATGAACAGCCAGCCGCCGAAATCGAAACCCAGCCCCTTGCCGGCAAACACCGCGATCATCGCGCCCAGCCCGATGCCCTGATAATATTCGAGCATCATCGTCGGCACACCAAAGGCAAAGCCCAGCGCAAAGGACAGGATCGACACCCGGCTGTTGTGGGTGAAGAGATAGGTCGCAAAGACGTGGAGGCCGCTTTCGCTGTCGCCGGCCGCCGCCTTGCCGTGGCCCAGCGTCGATTTCAGAAATTCGGCGGTCGCGCGCGGATCGCGCCCGCCCGACATCTCCTCATCGACGAAGTTGAAATACCATTCGGGATTGCTGGCGACGAGCGAATAGCTGGTCAGCGCGCCGAGCAGGATGATCAGCGAAATGATGATCGTCTCTTTCCACACCGACCGCACCGCGGCGGGCCAGTCGTAGAGGAAGAAACGGCGCAGCCGGTTGCGGCGGCTCTCGCGCACGCCGTAAACCAGGAAATAGCCCCGGATCGACAGCGCCTCGAGATGATCGAGCAGCGCCTTGTCGAGGCTGGTCGCGCGCGCGATCGACAGCGACGATAAAGTGGCACGGTAGAGCAAGGGCAGTTGCAACAGCTCGTCGCTGGTCAATGCCTTGGCGCCCTTTTTCTCCAGCTTGGTCAGCAGCAGGTCGAAGGCGATCCAGTCGGCTTCGCGTTCGGCGCGAAAGCGGCTGGTCGAAAAGCTCGGCGCATCGAGCGCGCGGGTGGTGGGGGTCGCGGGGGTCATAGGGTACCGGCCCGTTTGATGCCCAGATAGGCCTCGACCGCGCTTGCTCCCATCGCGTCGGCGGGTACTTCGACGACGTCGGCGCCCAGCCGCTGGAGGCGCGCGATCACCAGCTGACGATCGCGCAGCATCGCCGCCGCGACGTTCGACCTTGTGACGTCGGCGCCGGTTTCGGGGCGGCGGCGTTCCTCGCTTTCGACCTCGTCATCCTTGATGACGACGAACAGCAGCCGGTGCTTCTTTGCCAGCCGTCCCGCGGCGCGGATCATCAGGTCGGCGCTCGTCGCATCGGTGAATTCGGTGAACAGGATGATCAGCGAGCGGCGGCTGAGCTGCGCCGACAAGGTGGTGAGGGCGAGGGTGAAATTGCTTTCGACATGGGCATAGTCGATCAGGCTCGCGGCGCGCTGTAACGCCGGGAAATCCTGGGTGTGCATATAGGCGGGGGTCAGCGCCTGCGGTTTGGCCGCGAACGAAAACAGGCTGATCCGGTCGTTCAGTTTCAGCCCGACATAGGCGAGCAGCAGCGCCGCCGACACCGCGCGGTCGACGCGCGGCATGCCGCCGACCGGCTCGGCCATCGTCCGCCCGCTGTCGATCGCCAGGACAACGCGGTTGTCGCGTTCGACGCGATATTCCTTGGCCAGCAGTTTGACGTGGCGCGCCGACGCGTTCCAGTCGATCGCGCGCCGGTCCATCCCTGGCTGATATTCGGCGAGCGCCTCGAACTCGGTGCCTTCGCCGCGCAATCGTTGCTGGCGCAGCCCGAACCAGCTGTCGCGCTGGAACAAGCGGCTGCCCTCTTCGCTCACCGCGCGCAGGCTGGGGACGACGCTGATCGCACCGCCGATGGCAAATTTGCGCTGTTTCCAGACCAGGCCGAGCGGCCCGGCCCAGCGGATCCACAGCGCCTCGACCAGCGCCTGCCCGCGCCGCGACGCCGTGAGCGAAAGCGTGCGGGCCAGCGTGTGCGGGGCGCCGCTATCGACCGCGACGGCGCGCATGTCGCCCGCCAGCCGCCCGCCCACGGCGAGCCGATCGTCGAGCGCGAGCGCCAGTTCGGCGCGCGGCGGCACCGCGCCGCCGCTGGCTGCCAGCGAGAGGTCGAAAGCGTCGCCGACCCCGACCTGGTGCGGAAACCGTGCGTCGAGGCTGAGGTGGCGCGGATTGGCGCCGGCAATCGTGTCGAGGATCAGGCAGGCGGCGATGACCCCGATCCAGCCGGGCGCGACCAGCCACAGCTCGGGCCGCACCAGACCCAGCGCGAGCGCCATCGGAGCGCCAAGCAGCAGCAGATAGATCGCCCGGCGGGTCGGATAGATCATGCTAACCCATCCTCCGCATCCCCGAGCGAAGACGAGGGGCCCGTTCGAGCGGAGCGAGAATCATGCCGCCGCTGCCTCGACTTCGCTCGGCATGGCCCCTCGTCTTCGCTCGGGGATGCGGACTTAAGATCAATTATTGGCGTGAAGACGGTTCCAATCACCGCGGCACTTCCTCGCGGTCGAGCAGCGCGGCGACGACCTGTTCGACGCCCCGGCCCTCGATCTCGGCGGCCGCCGACAGGATGACGCGGTGGCGCAGCACGCCTGACGCCAGCCGCTGGATGTCGTCGGGTATCACATAGTCGCGCCCGTCGAGCGCCGCCGCGGCGCAGGCGGCGCGCGCCAGCAGCGTCGCGGCGCGCGGGGACGCGCCGCATTCCAGATCGGCGCTCTCGCGCGTCGCGCGGACCAGGCGGACGATATAATCGACGATCTCGTCGGCCAGGCGGACGGTCGCGATGGTGTCGATCGCCGCCTCGATCGCCTGGGCATTGGCGACTTCGGCCACCCCAAAATCGCCGACCGCGGGGCTTTTGAAGCGTCCGCCATGGTCGGCGACGATGCGGCGTTCCTCGTCGGCGGCGGGATAGTCGACGACCAGCTTGAACAGGAAACGGTCGAGCTGCGCTTCGGGCAGCGGATAGACGCCCTGCTGCTCGATCGGGTTCTGCGTCGCCAGCACGGTGAAGCGCGGGCTCATCACATGTGCCTCGCCGTTGATCGTCACCCGCCGTTCCTGCATCGCCTCGAGCAGCGCCGCCTGCGTTTTCGGCGGGGTGCGGTTGATTTCGTCGGCGAGCAGCAGTTCGGTAAAGATCGGCCCCTTGGTCAGGGTGAAGCTGGAGGTCTGGAAATTGAACAGGTTCGACCCCAAAATGTCGCCGGGCATCAGGTCGGGGGTGAACTGGATGCGCCCGAACGCCAGCCCGGTGGCGCGCGCGAACGCCTGCGCGAGCAGGGTCTTGGCGGTCCCCGGCGGGCCTTCCAGCAGGACATGGCCGCCCGCGAGCAGCGCGATCGTCACCATCCGGGTCAGCGATCCCTGCCCGAACACGACCTTGGCGACCTCGGCCTCGATCGCGGCGCCGAGCGCCTGGACGCTTGCGATGGGGTTAGCTGTCACGCATTAAATCCTTCCTGATGTCGTGCAGCGCCTGCGCGTCTGCCAAAAACTCATGGGTATTGCGCGCCAGCGGCAACCGCCGCGCGAGCGCCGAAAACAGCGCGCTGTGGCCATGCAGATGCTTGTCGATCCAGCGGTCGGTCGCCGCCTCGTCGAGGCCGCCGGGCGCGTGCAGCCGCCGCGCGATCGCGCTGCGCTGGCTGCGGACATAGGCATCGGCGCCGTCGAGCTCGCGCCGCGCCTGTTTGATCAGGTCGGCGCTGTTGGCGATCAGCGCCGCCTTCGACACCGCAATCGCGCGCGCCGGTTTCAGTGCCGGACCGAAGCGCATCCACGCCTGCCATAGCGCGAGCAGCCCGGCGGCGATCAGGCACAAGGTGATCCCGATGAACGGCGGCACAAAGGCAAAGCGCAGCAACGACCGCTGGCTGCCGAAGCCGTTGAGCGTCAGGTCAAAGGCGAGCCCATCGGCGTCGGCGTCTTCGGCCACCGCGTCGATCAGCATCGCCGCGGCGCGGGCGCGATCGCGGCTCGAAAAGGCCAGATTGTTGATGAGATCGGGGTCGGACAGGATGTAGATGGCGTCGCGCGGGCGCTTGGCGAGCAGCGCGCCGCCGTGCGGGAAACCGATCAGCGTCTCATATCCCTCCGCGGTCACCACCTGCGCGCGCAGCCCGCGCAGCGGCAGCCTGACGTCGCGCCCGCCGACAACGCCCGTTGCCGCCGCGCCGCGCGCATGTGGCTCGCTGGCGATCTTGTCGATCGAACCTACGGTCGGTGGCAGCAGTTTGGGCGACGGGGCGATCGGAAAGCCGTTGCCCGACCAGCCCGCTTTTTCGGGGTGGCGTCCGGTCTGCCATTTCGGCAGGACGATCAGGATCGGGCCGCCGCGATGACCCTTGATCACCCGCGCCAGATCGTCGGGCTTGGTGCTGTGCGTCGGGGTCAGCACCAGCAGTTCGCGCCATTCCTCTTCATATTCGGGCGCCTCTTCGCTGCGCCGCAGATCGATCACCGCGTCGCTGCGTTCGAGCAGATCGACGATCCCGGCATAGCCCGGCGCCGCTTTCGACAGCGCGTGGCCGCCGCCGTCATTGCCGCTGCTGAGCTGCGGGCCGAGCGCGATCAGCGCCCACAGCGCGATGAACGCGATCACTCCGATCGCGACGACGCCCGCAATCAGCCGCGGGTTGAAACCGCCGTCATGTGTCGCCGGACCGCTCATCCCCGCGCCCAATTCTTGGGCACCGTCAGTTCGGCATAGGCGCTGCGGCATTGTTGCCACGCGTCGGCGTCGATCGACCGCCCGCCGAACAGGCTGATTTCGACCGCGCGCGCGATGCGGCTGAACGCGCCCTGCGCCACCACCGGCAGATCGCGCGCCGCGGCCAGGTCGCGCGACGTCATCGCGGGCTTGACCAGCCCGGGACGGCGGCCCTCAATGTCCTCGACGCTGCGATAGAGCAGCAGATGCACCGCTTCGGAAAAACGCCCCGCGGCGGCCAGCGCGTCGGCCTCGGCGAGCAGCGCGCGCGCCGCTCCGGCTTCGGCCAGCCCGATCGCGTCCTCGCCGTCGCCCTCGCCCGCGCCGCGCCGGAACGGCAGATTGTCGACCCAGCGCGCAAAGGCGGGAACGAAATGATAGAGCAGGAACAAGGCCACCAGCGCGACAAAGAGCCACAGCAGCGGCTTGGCGGCGGGGGCGCTCCACTCGAAAAAGCTCGCGATGGCGTCGAACAGCGACGTCAGCCACTCGGGCGGCGGCGTGCGCGGTTCGGGCGGCGGAAAGCCGGTCTGGATTCCGCCCCCGGCGATCGTCTGGCTAAAGGCGGGATCGACGAGTTCGGGATCGATCAGCCATCCCTGGCTAGCCCCGGCGCCCCCATCGGCGCTCGGCGCGTCGGCCGCCACCGACGCCTGCGCGATCCACAAGGCCATCATGCTCAAAAGACTGATCCGCCCCGCATCGTCATCGCACCGGTGGTAGCGCGAGGCGGCGCGCCAAGGCAAGAGATGCTTGCGTAGCGGACTGCCCCGTTATAGCGCGCGGACGCATGGGTCCGATGGTTGCGCGCGTAACCAGCTGCCAGACCAGGCACGGCCGAACGGGAGGATGTCGGTGGACGCGGCGCAGGCAGTACATGAAAAATTCCTCGCCGCGCTGGCGAATGGAACGCTGCCGAACCGCGGCGATGCGCCCGATCCCGCCGCGACCGGCCTGTCGCGCGCCGATGCCACCGATATTTTCCTGTCGCAGCTGACCAGCCGCCAGATGGACCGGCTGTCGCGCCATCTGCAGGCGCGCGGCGAAGGTTTTTATACGATCGGGTCGTCGGGGCATGAGGGCAATGCCGCGGTCGCCGCGGCGCTGCGCGTCACCGACATGGCGTTTCTCCACTATCGCTCGAATGCGTTCCAGCTGCACCGCGCGCGGCAGGTGCCGGGGCAAACCCCGACCTGGGACATGCTGCTCAGCTTTGCGGCCTCGTCCGAAGACCCGATTTCGGGCGGGCGGCACAAGGTGATCGGATCGAAACCGCTCAATATCCCGCCGCAAACCTCGACGATCGCCTCGCATTTGCCGAAAGCGGTCGGCGCGGCCTTCTCGATCGGCATCGCACGCCGCCTAGGCATGACCGGGCTGCCGTTGCCCGACGACGCGGTCGTGCTGACCAGCTTCGGCGACGCCTCGGCGAACCATTCGACCGCGCAGGGCGCGTTCAACACCGCGGGTTGGGCGGCGTTCCAGGGTTCGCCGATGCCGCTGATTTTCCTGTGCGAAGACAATGGCATCGGCATTTCGACCCGCACGCCCACGGGGTGGATCGAGGCGCAGTTCCGCCACCGCGCCGGGCTGCACTATATAAAATGCGACGGCAGCGACCTTGTGTCGGCCTATGCTGGCGCCGCCGAAGCCGCCGATTATGCGCGGCGGTACCGCAAGCCGGTGTTCCTCCACATGGCGACGGTGCGGCTTTATGGCCATGCCGGGTCCGACGTCCAGGGCGCCTATCTGCCCAAGGCGCTGATCGAGGCCGACGAGGCGCGCGATCCGTTGCTCGCCGGGGCGGCGTTGATGGCGCAGCAGGGCTGGATGACCCCCGCCGAAATCGCCGACGCTTATGACGACATCGGCGCCGCGCTGGCGCGGCAGGCCGAGGCGGCGATCCTGCGGCCGAAGATCACCACCCCCGCGCATGTGATGGCGAGCATCGTTCCGCCCCGGCGCGCGATCGCACGCGCCAACACGCCGTCGGATGAGGATCGCAAGGCGATGTTCGGCAGCGACGCGGGCGCGATGGACAAGCCGCAGCATATGGCGCGGCTTTTGAGCTGGGCGCTTGCCGACCTGATGCTCGCGCATAAGGAGATCGCCGTGATGGGCGAGGATGTCGGGCCGAAGGGCGGGGTCTATAATGTCACCGCCAAGCTCCACCAGCGGTTCGGGTCGGCGCGCGTCGTCAACACGCTGCTCGACGAACAGGCGATCCTCGGACTCGCGATCGGCATGGCGCACAACGGCTTCCTGCCGATGCCCGAAATCCAGTTCCTCGCCTATGTCCATAATGCCGAGGACCAGATTCGCGGCGAGGCGGCGACTTTGAGTTTCTTCTCCGACGGGCAATATACCAACCCGATGGTGCTGCGCATCGCGGGGCTTGGCTATCAAAAGGGCTTCGGCGGCCATTTCCACAACGATAACAGCCTGGCCGTTTTCCGCGACATCCCCGGCGTCATCCTCGCGGTCCCGTCGAACGGGCGCGACGCAGTGGCGATGCTCCGCGAGTGCGTGCGGCTGGCGCGCGAGGAGCAGCGGGTGGTCGTGTTTGTCGAACCGATCGCGCTCTATATGACCCGCGACCTCCACGAGGAGGGCGATGGTCTGTGGACGAGCGTTTATGAGGCGCCGGGTGATGGCGCGCCGATCCGCTTCGGCGACGTCGGCGTGCATGGCGACGGCATCGATCTGGCGATCGTCACCTATGGCAACGGCACCTATTATTCGCGCCAAGCCGAAAAGCTGCTCGCCGCCGAAGGGGTGAAGGCCCGCGTCATCGACCTCCGCTGGCTCGGCCCGGTCGACGCGGACAAGCTCGTCGCCGCTGTCGGCGATGCGACGCGCATCCTGATCGTCGATGAATGTCGCATCACCGGGTCGCAGAGCGAGGCGCTCATGGCGCTGTTCGTCGAGCGCACCCCGGACAAGAAGCTCGCCCGCATTGCCGCCGACGACAGCTTCATCCCGCTGGGACGGGCGGCGACGCTGACTTTGCCGAGCCGCGATTCGATTGTGGCGGCGGCGAAGGCGCTCCTGGGTAAAGACTGAAATCCAAAAAACCGTTCGCCCTGAGCTTGTCGAAGGGCCGCCCTTATTTCTCGACGTCGCAAAGGAAGAACAGTGCTTCGACAAGCTCAGCACAAACGGAAGAGGGGGGAGTGATGGGCGCTAACCGCAAGACGGCGCTGGTCGTTGCCCCCGGACGCGGCACCTATGGCAAGGGCGAACTTGGCAGCATCGCGCGGCTGCACGGCGCGCGCTTTGCCGACCTTATCGCCAATTTCGACGCCCAGCGCCGCGACCGCGGCCAGCCGACGGTCAGCGAACTCGACGGCGCCGATCGCTTCAGCGTCGGGGTGCATATGCGCGGCGATGTCGCGGCGCCGCTGATCTACACCGCGACCGTCCTCGACTATCTCAGCATCGATCGCGACAAATTTGACGTCGTTGCGGTCGCGGGCAATTCGATGGGCTGGTACAGCGCGCTCGCGCTGGGCGGCGCGGTGTCGGTCGCGGACGGTTTTCGTATTTCGAACGCGATGGGGCTCAACAGCCAGACGCACGGCCCCGGCGGGCAGATATTGCTGCAAGTCGTCGATGAGAATTGGCGCCCCGTTCCCGGCCTGCGCGAGCAGCTGCTGGGCCTCGCCGCCGCCATCGCCGCGCGCCCCGATCACGCGCTTGCGCTGTCGATAGACCTCGCCGGGATGCTCGTTTTCGCAGGGAACGAGGAAGGGCTTGCCGCGCTGCTCGCCGAAGCCCCGCCGACCCCCGGCCGCGATCCGCTGCGCCTTGCGGGCCATGGTCCGTTCCACACCCCGCTGATGTTCGGCAGTTCGGACAAGGCAAAGGCCGAATTGCCGCCCGCACTGTTCGGCGCACCCGCGATCCCGATGATCGACGGTCGCGGCCATATCTGGCGCCGCTTTTCCAGCGACCCCGCCGCCGTCTGGGATTACACATTCGGCCACCAGATCCTCGCGCCCTATGATTTCGCGCGCTCGGTGCAGGTCGCGGTCAAGGAATATGCCCCCGACGTCCTCATCCTGCCCGGCCCCGGCGACACGCTGGGCGGCGCGATCGCGCAGGCGCTGATCGGCATCGAATGGCAGGGGATAACCAGCAAGGCCGACTTTGCCGCGAGGCAGGCGGCCGATCCGATCCTGCTCGCGATGGGCCGCACCGACCAGCGCGCGGTCGTGACCGCAAACGAATAGGGCCGACAGAGGAAGTAACATCCTCTGTCGGCCCTGTCGGTTGCGCGGGGTCAGGTGGGGTTGACCCGTTGCGAATGAACGGCAGCGCCCATGGGGACCAACACAAGGGCGGGGCACCGTTCAAATGCCTTATAGGCGGGGTAGGGCGGCGCTGGCCGCGCGGCGCGCTGATCATGCGCCATAATGGACCGGATTACCCGCCGCGCCGCGGGCCTGTTCGGCGGTAAATTGCAACCGCAGCAGCTCGGCGACATTGCCCGCGCCGGCGCGGCGCATGATGTTGGCGCGATGGACCTCGATCGTCCGCGGGCTCAACGCCAGCTGCCGCGCGATCGCCTTGTTGCCGAGCCCGGCGGCGATCGCGGCCAGGATATCGCGCTCGCGCGGGGTCAGCGCCGCCAGCCGCGCTGCGGCCTCGCAGCGCCGGGTCCGCGCCGCTTGGCGCGCGGTCCAGTCGCCCAGTTCGGCGTCGACGGCGCGGCAAACGACGCGCGGATCGAGCGGCGCGGGCAGCAGATCGCGGGCCCCGCCGCGCAGGATCGCGCGGGATTCGGCGATGCTCAGCTGTTCGGCGACGACAAAGGCGGCGATGTCGTCGCGCGCGGCGACCCGGTCGAGCAGCGCCGCGCCATCGATCCGGCCCGGTTGGCGCCAGCGAAACAGCAGGATCGCGCCGCCGCTATCGCCCTCCGCCTCCAGCCACGCATCGGCGCTGGCAAAGCTGCGCACGATTCGCGCCCCGCCCCCCGCCAGCGCGCGAAAACAGGCCGCGCGCTCGGTCGGGTCGGGCAGGACGAGGTGGATATGGCCCGCAAAATCGCTCACCCCATCTCCCTGCCGCGGCCGCGCGACCGCGAACAGCACGGATCGCGCGGCATCGGCGCCGATGCGGAGCGAGTTGAAATGAACCGGTGCGCGGGCTGCGATTGCTCCGCGCCGGGGAGTGCGCGACGATTGGCGCATGGCTATGGTGCGCGGCGGCACGGACCCATCCGCGGCCGCTCGCGCTCTTCATTTCGCTTTCTATATCATAGGCTTGCCGGAAATCTGAAGGAGTATCGCGACCATGCGCCCCACGCTCGCCGCCCTGACGCTGATCACCCTCGCCGCGTGCGGCGCGCCCAGCGGCACGGCCTATGCAGACGATGAACATGCGGACAATGGACCTGTGCCGGTCACCGCCGCCGCGTCGGCTGCGCCAACGGCGCCCGACGAAACCGACACGATCATGCTCACCGCGGCGGCTGCGGCCTGCAAAGCGGAAGACTACAAGGCCTTTTTCGACGCGATGATCGCATCGGCGGCGGTGCGCCGGGCCTATTCCGCGGCGACGATCGACGTCGTCCGTTTCGATGCGGCGCGAACGCCTTACACCCCGATGGAAACGAAAAAGATCGCCGCCGCCGATTATCGCGACTTCCCGATCAAGATGGTCGATCATTATCGCCAAAGCGTCGTCCCCGCGCGCACCGGTGACACCGACGAGCATGTGATGCTTCAGTTCAACCAGAGCCAGAGCAACCAGATTTCGGTCGAATGGACGCGCGTCCATTATGATGGCCGGTCCGAAGGCGGCGACGATCTGGGCCAGGCCGTCGATCTCGACGGCCGGCCCTATGACGCCGGCGGCCGGGTTGACGGCCAGCTCTTGCTCTATCCGACCGCGACCTGCTGGCAACTGGTGGCGGACAACCGCTATGAACGATAACGCTGGCCTCAGAGATATCGCCACGCGAAGCCAAACGCTGCGAAAAGCGAGACCAGGGTTGCGACCAGGATCGGGACGAGCCCGCGCCAGCCGTCCGACAGCAGGGTGTCGAGGCGCGACCGCAGCGCCGTCGCGACGACCGCAAACAGCAGCAGCGCTTTCGACGCCAACAGGCCATAATCCTTGAGCCAAACGGGCAGCGGAAAAAGCGATCCGGCCAGCACGAACCCCAAAAACGCCCAAATGAACCACGGCATCCCCAGCGGTTCAAAACGTCGCCGTGCCGCCTGATCCGATCGTCCGATGATCAGCGCCAGAACCGCCACCACCGGCGCCAGCAAGGCGACGCGGGTGAGCTTGACGATCGCCGCCACCTCGCCGGCGCCCGCCGAATAATTATAACCCGCCCCCAGCGACTGGGCGACGTCGTGAATGGCGGCGCCCATCAGAAATCCGGCTTGCCGGTCGGTGAAGTGAAATTGCGCCGCGAGCAGGGGGTAAAAGGACATCGCGATGGCGCTGGCGAGCGAAATCCCGACCAGGGTAAAGGTGAAGCGGTGCTGGTCGAGCCGCTCGCGCCCGATCAGCGCGTAAATCGCCAGCGCGGCCGACGCGCCGCAGATGGCGGTCGCGCCGCCCGCCAGCAGGCCGACGAACCGGCTGTCGCCGCTCAGCCGCGCCCCCACGAGGCCGGCGGCGATGACCAGCGCCACGATGGCGACCAGGGCGGCAAAGCTGGCGACGCCCAGCGTGGCGATCTGCGCCGCCGTCACCTGCGTGCCGAGCAGCACGATCCCCCACCGCAGTCCCGCCGTGCCGCACAGGTCCATGCCGGGATGCAGGCGCGGATTGGCGGCCAGGAAATTGAGCGCGAGGCCGATCAGCAAGCCCGCCAGAATGATCGGCATCGCATAATGGTCGGACAGCCACGCTGCCGCCGCCGCCGCGATGGCGATGACGCACAGGCCGGGAAGCCACAATCTCGCCGACCATCGCGCCTTGCGCGTCAGGGCGTCGGCGAGCCAGATTTCGCCATAGAGGTCGGCGCCGACCCGCTCCGCCTGACGCCCGCTATCCAACGAGCAGATCGCCGATGTCGACGATCGGCGTGCCGTGCTCGGCGGCGAAGCCTGCCATGTCGGCGCAGCGCGCCATCGTGCCGTCGTCGCGCATGATCGCGCACAGCACGACGCCCTCCCCCAGATCGAAACGATCGCATAGCGCGATCCCCGCCTCGAGGGTCGAGCGCCGCGCGGCGAGGCCGCCCGGGTCGGCGATCAGCGGAAAGACATGGCCGGGTTTGACCAGATCGGCGGCGCGCGCGTCGGGCGCCATGGCGACCGCGATAGTATGCGCGCGATCATGCGCCGAAATGCCGGTTTCGACGCCGTGCCGCGCCTCGATCGACACCCCGAACGGTCGCCCGCTGTCGCCGCCTTCGCCGCTGTTCTGCGGCGTGATCCCCAATTTCCATGCCCGCGGCTGGGTCAGCCCCAGGCAGATCAGGCCGCGGCCATGGCGCGCCATGAAATTGACCGCCTGCGGCGTCACCCGGCTCGCCGCCATCGCAAAGTCGAGGTCGCCATGGCGCAGCGCGTCGCCCGCCAGGATGATCAGGCCGCCGTTCGCCAGATGCTGGCCGATGGCGTCCAGGGCGCTGTCGCCGGAGGCGGTCATGACAGGATGCCCGCCGCTCCGACGACTTGCTTGCCGACCAGTTCCAGCTGCATCCGCGCCCCGACGTCCAATATTTCGCCCAGATCGTCAAAGGTTTCGGGGGTGGTGCGGATCGCGGCGCCGATCGGCGTCGGCCAGCCGCGCAGCGCATGGGTGATGCTGCGCAGGGTCAACAAGGTGCTCATCGCCGCCTGATGGCCGAACGCGGTCGCGATCAGCCCGACCGGGCGACCATGGAAATAGGGCCGGACGTCGGTCGACAAATCCTCGAAATAGTCGAGGGCGTTTTTGACCAGCCCCGAAATGCTGCCGTGATAGCCGGGCGAGGCGATGATCAACCCGTCGGCGTCGCGCACCGCGGCCACCATTTCGGCCCCCGCCTGATCGCTGTGGCCGGGGCCGCGATAATAGGGCAGCGCGCTCATATAAGCGCCGTCGAAGCGGGTGATGACCGCGCCCTCGGCCGCCGCGGCGCGGCAGCAGATTTCGAGGATCTTCTCGGTCGACGATCCGGGGCGCGGCGTGCCGCCGAGCGCGACGATGGACCTCATGGGCTTGGCTCCTCTGTTCGATGCCCGCGGCGGGATACGGACGGCAAAGCGGCTTGCCTTATGTCTCGCGGTGTCATACGATTCTCTAGGCCCGTGAAACGGCGTAACGCAAGTCCTAATTGGGCTGGAACGGTCGACGCGCAGTGCATAGCGTGCGACCCTGACGAGAGAGGGCCGATATGGCTGAAACTACCGCATCCGCGACCGATGCCGCGCAGCGCGCCATTCGGATTGGCCTGATCGCGCTGATCTTCTTTGGCACCGCGCTCAATTATCTCGACCGCCAGGTGCTGGCGCTGCTCAAGCCGATGCTCCAGGCCGATTTCCAATGGAGCGATCAGGATTTTGCCCATTTCGGCTCGTCGTTCCAGATCGCGGCGGCTTTTTCGCTGCTCGGCGTCGGCTGGTTCATCGACCGGGTCGGGGTGCGCTGGGGCTATGGTCTCGCGGTCGGGGTGTGGAGCCTGGCCGGCATGGCGCACGCGCTGGCGACCAGCGTCCAGCAATTCGTCGCGGCGCGCGTCGCGCTGGCGGTCGCCGAATCGGTCAACACCCCCGCGGCGATCAAGGCGGCGGCCACCTATCTGCCGGTCAAGGAACGCTCGGTCGGGCTGGGCGTCATCAACAGCGCGTCGAACATCGGTGCCATCCTGGCGCCGCTGGCGGTGCCGGCGATCGCGCTGGCGCTGGGCTGGCAGGCGGCGTTCCTGATCACCGGGGCGCTGGGCTTTGTCTGGCTGTCGTTCTGGTGGCTCGGCACCGCGAAGCTGCGGCCGGTGGGCGCGCTGGCGGCGGTCGATGCGCCGCAGGAGCGCGCCGACCCGTGGCGCAAGCTGATCAAGGATCGGCGGACGCTGGCGGTCATTGGCGCCAAGACGCTGACCGACCTGGTGTGGTGGTTCATCCTGTTCTGGGCCCCCGATTTCTTTGCCCGGCAATTCTCGCTGGGGCAGGGAGAAATCGGTTATCCGACCGCGATCGTCTATGTCATGGCGGCGGCCGGCGCGCTGTCGAGCGGCTTTCTGTTTCCGGCGCTGCTCAGCCGCGGGATGAGCGAGAACCGCGCCCGCAAATCGTCGATGTTCTTTTATGCGCTGCTCATCCTGCCGCTGCCGCTGGCGCTGGTGGCGCCGAACCAATGGGTCGCGGCGCTGGTGATCGGCCTGGGTCTGTTCGCGCACCAGGGCTTTTCGACCAACATCTTTGGCATGACCGCCGACATTGTCCCGGCGCGTCAGGTCGGCAGCGTGATCGCGATGGGGGCGCTGGCGGGCAATCTGTCGGGCGCGGCGATGCTGGAGTTCACCGGCTGGGCGCTCGACACCGGGCTTGGCTATGCGCCGATGTTCCTGATGTCGGCGAGCGCCTATCTGCTGGCGCTGGGTTGGATCCATCTGATGCAGCCGCGGCTGGTCGTGGTGAACAGCGAGGAAGCATAGGGGAAGGCGGGTCGCGCGGCCCGCCGCCCAATAAAAACGGGCCAATAAAAAGGGGCGCCGCGGTCCATCCCGCGGCGCCCCTTTTTTGCGTTGGCCGATCGCGCGCTTAGCGGATCTTGGCGCTCAGGCTGACCCCGAAATAGCGGTCGGCGTCGCGCGGGATCTGATAGCGCTGGCCATTGCCGACGTTCAGCAAGGCGTAGCTTTTGTCGCCGATGTTGCGGGCGTGGAAGGTCAGGCGATACAGGTCTTCGGCGTCGCTGAACCCGACCGAGGCGTTCCAGATGCCATAGCTGTCGAGCGGCCCGCCTTCGCCGAGGTCCGAGAATTGCTTGCCGGTGTAGCTGTAGCTGGTTCCGGCATAGAATTTCAGCGCGCTGCCGATCGGGGTTTCATAATCGGCCCCGACGTTCCAGCTCCATTTCGGGGCCAGCGGCAGCCGCGTCCCGTCGCGGGCGTCGGGCGCGTTGGTCAGCGGATTGGGATTGAAGCGGCGGACCTTGGCATCGGCATAGGCGACGCTGCCGCGCAGGGTCAGGCCATCGACCGGGGCGACGATCGTATCGACCTCGAAACCCTTGGTCCGCACCGTCCCGGCGTTGGTCAGATTGGTGATGAGCTGGCCGTTCAAAATGACGAAGTTGTTCGCCTGGAACCCGTCATAGGTCGCCTGGAACAACGCTGCGTTGAGCTGGATGCGGCGATCCCAGAATTGCGATTTCATGCCGACTTCATAAGCATCGGACGATTCTTCATCGATCGGCACCGCGTTGGTCGGGGCGGTGTAGTTGAAAAAGACGTTGAACGCCGGCCCCTTATAGCCGCGGGTGAAGCTGCCATAGAACAGCAGGTCGTCGGTCGGTTCGAACTGGATCGACGCCTTGCCCGAAATATTGTTGTTCTGGGTGCTGCCGCTCGAGCTGTTGAACCCGGTGCCGCCGCCCGCGATCGTCCCGCCGGCGGGGCTGCCCGACACGCCGGGGCCGGCGAGCGGCAGGCCTGTGGCCGCGTTGACCCCGGGCGCGCGGATATGGGTATAGCTCAGCGTATCGCGCGTCCAGCGCAGGCCGCCGGTCAGGCTGAGCTGGTCGGTCAGGCGATAGGTCGCCTGCCCGAACACCGCGAAATTGTTGCTGTTGACGTCGCTGAACGAGGTCGCGGTCGGATAGGTGGTGTTGACCGGATCATTGAGGTTGCACGGCCGCGCTCCGCTCGGTGCCAGCGGCAGCGTCGATGACGCGCAGACGATGTCGCGGCGGGTGAAGTCCTGGCGGTTGTTCGAATGCCAGATGAAGGTGCCGACCTGATAGAAGAATGGCATCGCCTGATCCGACGACAGGCGGATTTCCGCCGACATCTGGTCGGTTTTGACAAAGCCATTGTCGTGCAGTTCGGCGGTCCCGACGATCGCGCGCGGCAGGAAATCGCCCTCGCGAATTTCGGTGTTCTGCCAGTTGCGATAACCGAGGATGACGCTCAGCACATGTTCGCCGGGGACATCGAGGTCGAGATTGCCGGTCAGGCTCCACTGCTTGTCGCGGGTGCGGGTGATCAGATTGTGGTTGACGGTGCGCTGGTCGGTACCGAGCGCGACCGGAAAGCCCAGTTCGGCGTCGAGGACGGCGCCGCGGCTGACCCCGGTGACGTCGGCGCAGCAATCGTCATTGGCCTTGAAATAGTCGGCGATGACGCGAATGCGCGCGCCGTCGCCGTCATAATCGAGAATGCCGCGCGCGCCATAATGTTCGTAACCATTGACGTCGGTGTTGAAAAAGACGTTGCGGATATTGCCGTCATAGCTGCCGTAAAAGCCGGTGACCCGCGCCGACAGGTCGGTTGCGAGCGGACCCGATACCGAACCTTTGAGCCGATATTCGCTGCCTTCATAATATTCGCCGCGCAGATCGGCTTCGAGCGTTTCGGTGCCGCCCTTCGACACGATGTTGACAAGGCCGGCCGACGCATTCTTGCCGAACAACGTTCCCTGCGGCCCGCGCAGCACTTCGATCCGGTCGATGTCGAGCAGGTCGCTGAACGCCTGGCCCGACCGACTCAGCACCACACCGTCGACAACGGTGGACACACTGGGCTCGGCGGCGACCGAAAAGGTGATGGTGCCGACGCCGCGCATGATGATCGCGCTATTGGCGCTGGTCGTGCCCTTGCGGAAGGTCACCGAGGGGACCAGATCGCCGATATTCTCGAGGCTGCTGGTGCCGCTCTGGATCAGCCGATCGCCGGTGACGGCGGTAATGGAAATCGGCACATCCTGCACATTTTCTTCGACTTTTTGCGCGGTTACGATGATTTCTTCGACCTGGGCGGCGGCCGGGGTGGCCACGCCGATGGCGAGCAGCGACGCCGATCCGGCAAGCCAGAATTTGTGCGCGCGGGCCGTGATTTCGGACTTGCGATTCATGTCATATCCCTCCCAATATCGGTGCCCGAGCGAATGTCGCGGGCGGCGGCCTGTTGGCCTTCAACCGTTGCTGAGATGAAATATGGCGATTGATATGTCAAGCGGTGTCATATAGACAATGGCTGTCATATCGACGCGATACGGCCTTTTATTCGGGACCTGTGGCGCGATGGCAACATGGTGATGGGGGATGGGAAGCGACCGTGAAGGCGGAGTTTCGAGCACAAAAGGACGGTTTCGACCTGGTGGCGGGCGCGATGATGCTGCTGCGCCACCGCGCCGTGGACCCGGCGATCACCGCCGCCGTCGGCGATCCCGATGTCGTCATGCACCGCGGCAATTTCCGGATGGACGATCGGCGCACCGATCTGGCGGCGCTGCCGATGGCCGATGTCAGGCCCGACCGGGTCGAATTGCGGACCCACGCGGGCGCCCCGCCCGGCCTGACGCTCACCCTCATCCCGCTGGGCCATGGCTTCGCGTTGAACCTCGAAAGCCATGACGCTGATTGCAATCGGCTAGCCGTCGATCTGCTGGCGCAGCCGGACGAGCATATCTGGGGCGGCGGCGAGCAGATGAGCTATCTGCGTTTGAATGGCCGCCGCTTTCCGATCTGGACCAGCGAACCGGGGGTGGGGCGCGATAAAGATCGTGAATTGACCCGGATCATGGACCGCGAGGGCATGGCGGGCGGCGATTATTGGACGACCAACTATCCGCAGCCGACGTTTCTTTCGTCGCACCATTATGCGTGTCATTTGACCAGCACCGCTTACGCCGTGCTCGATTTTGCCGATCCCCGCGCGAACCGCGTGGAATGGTGGGAAGGGCGCGGGCGGATCGAATTTACCTTCGCTGACAGCCTGCCGGCGCTGGTCGGGGACTTGTCGAGCCGCTTTGGTCGCCAACCGAAATTGCCCGACTGGGCCATCGAGGGCGCAATCATCGGGCTGAAGCAGGGCGTGAAGAGCTTTGACCGGTTGCAGAAGATCCGCGATGCCGGGGCCGCCGTGTCGGGACTGTGGTGCGAGGATTGGGTCGGCATCCGCGAAACCAGCTTTGGCCGCCGCCTGTTCTGGGACTGGCGCTGGAGCGCGGCGCGCTACCCCGATCTGCCCGACCGGATCGCGCAGCTGCGCGCCGAGGGCATCCGCTTTCTGGGCTATGTGAACCCCTATCTGGCGATCGACGGCGGCATGTTCGGCGAAGCCCGCGACCTGGGGTTGCTGGCGCTGCGCCAGGATAGCGACGATCCCTATCTGGTGGACTTTGGCGAGTTCGATTGCGCGATCGTCGATTTTACCAATCCGGCGGCGGCGGCGTGGTTCGCCGACCGCGTGATCGGGCGCGAGATGCTGGACATCGACATGGTCGGCTGGATGGCCGATTTCGGCGAATATCTGCCCACCGACCTGCGGCTTCACGACGGCAGCGATCCGATGCTGGCGCACAATCGCTGGCCGGTGCTGTGGGCCGAAGTCAACGCGCGTGCAATCGCCGCCAGGGGGCTGACCGGCGATGCGCTGTTTTTCATGCGCGCCGGCCATACGGGGGTGCAGGCGCATTGCCCCTTGCTGTGGGCGGGCGACCAGTGCGTCGATTTTTCGCGCCACGACGGCATCGGCACGGTGATCACCGCGGCGCTGTCGGCGGGGCTGGTCGGCAACGCCTATAGCCACAGCGACGTCGGCGGATACACCTCGCTCCACGGGCTGGTCCGCACCGCCGACCTGCTCAAGCGCTGGGCCGAACTCGGGGCGTTTTCGCCGGTGATGCGGACGCACGAGGGCAACCGCCCCGACGACAATCTGCAAATCGACAGCGACGACGATATATTGCATCATTTCGCGGCGATGACGCGCGTCCACGCGGCGCTCGCCCCCTATCTGCGGTCGCTGTGCGACGAGGCCGCCGATCGGGGGTTGCCGGTGCAGCGTCCGCTGTTCCTGCATTATCCGACCGACGCCTGCTATGCCTGCGAGGATCAATATCTGCTCGGCGGCGATTTGCTGGTCGCACCGATCCTTCACGAGGGCGCGATGGACCGCGAGGTGCTGATTCCGGCAGGCGAGACATGGGTTCATGTGTGGACCGGCGACGTGATGGCGGGCGGACGGTGCACGGTTGCGGCGCCTTTTGGCGCACCGCCGGTCTTTCATCGGGCGGGCAGCGCCTTTACACCGCTGTTCCAGTCACTGTCGGCGCACCGGGGGGAGCTTGTTTGATGAGCCAGCGCAGCAACATCCGCGACGTGTCGGCGCGCGCCGGGGTGTCGGTGAAAACGGTCAGCCGGGTGCTCAACGACCATCCCTATGTCAGCCAAGATACCCGCGAAAAGGTCGAAGCCGCGATCCGCGATCTCGAGTTTCGCCCCAGCGTCGCGGCGCGCATCCTGGCCGGGACCAAATCGGCGCAGATCGCGCTGATCTATGACAACCACAGCCCCTATTATATCAACCAGATCCAGGCCGGGTGCTGGGCGCGCTGCCATCAGGACGGCATCCGCCTGCTCGGCCAGCCGGTCGATGTCGACGATCCCGACGTCGGCGATCAGGTGCGCGGGCTGGTCAGCGAGACACATGTCGACGGCATCATCCTGTCGTCGCCGGTGACCGATTGCGACCCGGTACTGCGGACGCTGGAGCAGCTGGGCATACCGTTTGTCCGCATTTCGCCGGGCACCAATCATGCGATGACGTCGTCGGTGTTCATGGACGACGCGCAGGCGGCGGACGACATGACCACCCACCTGATCAACATGGGGCACCGCCGCATCGGATTTATCAAGGGTCACCCCAATCATATGGCGTCGGACGAACGGCTGTTCGGTTATCGCCGCGCCCTCGACCGCGCCGGGCTTCCCTTCGAACCGCAGATGATTGCCGACGGATTGTTCGATTTCGACAGCGGTTATGCGGCATGCGAGCGGTTTTTGCTGATGCCGCATCGGCCCACCGCGATTTTTGCCGCGAACGACGATATGGCGGCCGGAGTCCTGGCGGCGGCGCACCGCGCCGGGTTCGATCTGCCTAATGACCTGTCGGTGGCGGGGTTCGACGATACGACGCTGGCGCGGATGGTGTGGCCCGCGCTGACCACGATCCGCCAGCCGGTGTTCGATCTGGCGCACACCGCGACCGACCTGCTGCTGACCGGGCAGAATCTGGTTCACCGCCGCCTGCAACACGACCTCGTCGAGCGCGATTCGGTGCGCGCGCGCGATCCCGCGACCAAATAAGGAATAGATTGGCATATGAGCGACCTCCCCGCCGTCCCCACCACCCGCCCCCTGGGCCAAAGCGGTATCACCGTCTCTTCGCTTGCGTGGGGGATGTGGCGTTTTGCCGGACCCGTCGGCGCCGCGCGCCAGCTGGTCGATGCCGCGCTCGATATCGGGATCACGCTGTTCGACACCGCCGACATCTATGGCTTTGACGGCAGCGGCGGCTTTGGCGACGCCGAAAGTCTGCTCGGCGAATTGTTCGCCGCCGATCCCGGCCTGCGCGCGCGCATGGTGCTGGCCAGCAAGGGCGGCATCATGCCGCCGCTGCCCTACGACAGCAGCGCCGCCTATCTGGAGCAGGCGATCGACGTCTCGCTGCAGCGGCTGCGGACCGACGTCATCGACCTGTGGCAGATCCACCGCCCCGACATCCTGACTCATCCGCAAGAGGTCGCGGGCGCGGTGCACAAGGCGCAGGCGGCGGGAAAAATCCGGGCCGTCGGCGTCTCCAACTGCACCTCGGCGCAGATCGCAGCGTTGCAGCATTTTCTCGATGTCCCTCTGGCCAGCACACAGCCCGAACTGTCACCCCTGTGCATCGCGCCGTTCGAGAATGGCGAGCTCGACCAAGCCGTCCAGATGGACATGGCGGTCCTCGCCTGGTCGCCGCTGGGCGGCGGCCGTCTGGCCGAACCGACCAACGACCGCGAACGCGCGGTCGTCGCGGCGCTCGATGCCGTGGCCGCGGCGCATGGCGTCGGCCGCACCGCGGCGGCGTATAGCTGGCTGATGGCGCACCCGACGCTGCCGATCCCGATCGTCGGGACGCAGAATGCGGCGCGAATCCGCGAGGCGGCCGACGCCTTTGCCGTCCGCTGGACACGAACCAGCTGGTATGAGGTGTTTGTCGCGGCACGCGGGGAGAAACTGCCATGACCCAGGGTGAAGCGCATCGCCGGTGCGAGGTGAGCTGGTTTTCGGCGCTGTGCGACGATGATTATGAATTTCTGGGCCAGCCCGATCCGATGCTGCAATCGAGCTGGGAGCATTGCCGTAATATCGTCCTGACCGCCGAAAAGGGCGGCTTTGACAATATATTGCTGCCATCGGGCTATCAGCTGGGGCTCGACACCACGATATTCGCTGCCGCGATCGCGCCGTTCCTCGACCGGATGCGCCTGCTGATGGCGGTGCGGATCGGTGAGGACTGGCCGCCGCAGCTGGCGCGGCGCATCGCGACGCTCGACCGCATCCTGGGCGGACGGCTCACGGTCAACATCATCTCGTCGGATCTGCCCGGCCAGACGCTCGACAGCGAACCCCGTTATGCGCGCACGGTCGAGGTGATGAAGATCCTGAAGACGATGCTGTCGGGGCAGCATCTGTCGCATCACGGCGAATTTTACGATCTGGAACTCGACCCGCCGCGGATGACGACGGTGTCGGGCCGCTGCCCGCCGCTTTATTTCGGCGGGCTCAGCCCCGCGGCGCGCGATGCCGCCGCCGAGGCGGCCGACGTGTATCTGATGTGGCCCGACACGATGGACAAGGTGCGCGATGTCGTCGGCGATCTGACCGCGCGCGCCGCGGCCAAGGGGCGCACGCTGAAATTCGGCTACCGCGCCCATGTCATCGTCCGCGAAACCGAGGCTGAAGCGCGTGCCTATGCGGGCCGCCTGTTGTCCAAACTCGATGATGGAGCGGGCGAGGAGATTCGCCAGAAATCGCTCGACACCGCGACCGCCGGGGTCGCGCGCCAGACCGAGCTGCGCGCGTCGGCGGGTGACGACGGCTTTGTCGAGGATAATTTGTGGACGGGGATCGGCCGCGCGCGTTCGGGCTGCGGCGCCGCGATCGTCGGCAATCCCGATCAGGTGCTCGCGAAATTGCGCGCCTATCAGGCCGAAGGCATCGACGCCTTCATCCTCTCCGGCTATCCGCACGCCGCCGAATGTGACCTGTTCGCGCGCCATGTGTTGCCGCATCTGGATCATGGGCCGCTGACGCTCGACTGACCGGGGATTGAGTGGTGGCGGCGGCTGTTCGTCGCCAAGCCCGTTCGCGCGCCTGTTCGGGCACCGTTTCGGCGCGCCCGGATGGCCTAAAACCACCGCGCGCCCCGTTTGAAACCGGCAGTAGAGCTGGTGACCCCTACGGGAATCGAACCCGTGTTTCAGCCGTGAGAGGGCCGCGTCCTGACCGCTAGACGAAGGGGCCGCAGGGTCGGAATTTTTCGCGAAAGAACGAGCCCGACCGCTCGCTTGACCGTGGTGACCCCTACGGGACTCGAACCCGTGTTTTCGCCGTGAAAGGGCGACGTCCTAGACCGCTAGACGAAGGGGCCGTCATTCGGTGAAGCGGCGCATTAGACGGGCATCTTCATGCGGTCAAGCGCCCTTCGACACGCTCACGTGGCATCGCGCGTAAAATGTGGCGCGGCGCCCGATCAATCGGCCCAGGCGGCGTCCTCGAGGTGGAGTTCGGCCGCCGGGCGGCTGCCCCAATCGTCGCGTTTGGCGCGGCCCGCCAGCCACAGCTTGCGGCCGCCGCGGGCGTGGAGCAGCGTCTGGCCAAGCTCGGTCTCGGCGCTGCGGAACGCGACCGCCTTGAACCGCGCCCCGTCGTCGCCCGACACGATCAGCCGGACATGGTCGGTGCCGACGATCCCCGATTCGACGATCCGCACCGGCCCGGTCGCGACGCGCGGCGCGGGCCAGCCGGCGCCATAAGGTCCGGCGCTTTCGATCGCGTCGCACCAGAGTGGCGAGATGCCGCGGGGCGCGAGCACCGCGTCGATCAGCAGCGCCTTGTCGCCGCTGGCGCGCTCGACATCGGCGGCGAGCCGGTCGTTGAGGAAGGCGCCGAGCGCGTCGACCTTGTCGGCGGCGACGGTCAGCCCCGCCGCCATCGCATGGCCGCCGCCCGCGACGAGCAGCCCGCTTTCCTTGGCAGCGAGGATAGCGGCACCCAAGTCGACACCGCTGATCGACCGGCCCGACCCTTTGCCGATGCCTTGGTCATCGACCGCGATGACGATCGCGGGGCGGTGCAGCCGTTCCTTGAGCCGCCCGGCGACGATGCCGATCACCCCAGGGTGCCAGCCCTGTCCGGCGACGATTGCGACCGGGGCGTTGCCGCATGCGGCGCTGGCGGCCATTGCTTCGTCGAGCACCCCCGCCTCGATCGCGCGGCGTTCTTCGTTCAGCCGGTCGAGTTCCTGCGAAATGTCGGCGGCCTCCTGCGGGTCCGAGGTCGTCAGCAAGCGCACGCCGAGGTCGGACTTGCCGACCCGCCCGCCAGCGTTGATCCGCGGCCCGAGCGCAAAGCCCATGTCGCTCGCGGTCGGCGGTTTGGTCAGCCGCGCCGCGTCCATCAGCGCCGCAATGCCGGTGTTGCCGCGCCGCGCCATTATTTTCAGCCCCTGCGTCACCAGCGCGCGGTTGAAGCCGGTCAGACGCGCGACATCGGCAACGGTGCCGAGCGCGACAAGGTCGAGCAGGTCGATCAGCGCGGGTTCGTCGCGCGTGGCGAAAAAGCCGCGCGCGCGAAGGGTGCGGAGCAGCGCCGCGCCGAGCAGAAAGGCGACGCCGACCGCGGCGAGATTGCCGTGGATCGCCGCGTCGGGAACCTCGTCGAGCCGGTTGGGGTTCACCAGCGCCAGCGCCTCGGGCAGGATCGTCGCGCACTGATGATGATCGACGACGATCACCTCGACCCCCGCGGCATTGGCTTCGGCTATCGCTTCAAACGCCTGCGCGCCGCAATCGACGGTGACGACCAGCTTCGACCCCGCTTCGCCGATCTTGACCAGCGCGGCGCCCGACGGGCCATAGCCCTCCATCAATCGGTCAGGGATATAGGCGCCCGCGGGTAGCCCGAGCCCGCGCAGCAGCCGCACGAGCAGCGCCGCCGAGGTCGCGCCGTCAACGTCATAATCGCCAAAGATCGTCACCGCCTCGCCCTTTTCGACCGCATCGGCGAGCCGCGCCGCGGCGGCATCCATGTCGCGGAACAGCGACGGGTCGGGCATGAAGCCGCGCAGGGTTGGGGTACGTTGGCGGTCAAGGTCGTCGCGGGTCACCCCGCGCGCCAGCAGCAACTGGGTGACCAGATCGTCGGGGGCGAGATTTTCGGCGGCCATGTCGGCGCTGGCGCGCCGCCAGTGCCACGGCTGGCCCAGGATCGACCGGGTGATGCCGAGCGCGGCTTCGGTCATGCCCGCGCTCGCGCGGCGAGGATGCGGGCGCGCAGCTCTTGCGCGGTCGCCGCCGGGATGGCGGGGATCTCGTGGCTCGCCAGCGAGCTGCCGCCGGGGACGCCGAACACCAAGGTCGCAAGGCCGAGCGGGCGCAGGATGAAGTCGGTCTTGAGGTCGACGCTCTGCACCGACGCGTGCGGCAACAGGGTCAGCTTGGGTTTCCAGAAACCGCGGCGGATCGCGACCTGTTCGCCCAGGTCGGTCCAGCGGTGGAAACGCGCCCCGAACAGCGACGCGGCGCCGATCAGCACCCCGACGACCGGCCCGAACCAGCCGAGCGCCTGCCCGAACGATACCGCGACCAGCCCCCCGATCGTCGCCCCCAGCGTGCCGACCAGTCCGCCGAGCGCGATGATGCGGTGGCTTTGCTGCCACGGCGCCGCGGCATCGGGGCGCGCAATCGCGACCTCGGCCAGCACCGGGTCGATTGCATCGAGCTTGGCGAACGGCACGACCTGATGGTCGCGCTCCTTCTCGCCGTCGCTTGCCAGGCTTTGCAGCCGCAATTCGTGCCAGCCGAAGCGCTGGCGGAACCAGCCGGTGACGAGGATTGCCGCCTGCACGCGCTTCACCGGCACTGCGACATCGGTGCGCGTCGTCAGCCCGCGCGTCCGGCGCAGCGCGCGCGGCTCGCGGGTCAGGCGGAAATTCCAGTTGGCGAACATCATCGTCGCGATGCCGCTCGCAAAACCGATGAAGAGGAGCGAAATGGCCGCGCCGACCCCTGCGATCCAGCGATGCGCGAGCAGCCATTGATCGAGGCCATAATCCTCGGCGATGTCGATCCAGTCCCGCGGGTTAAAGACGTTGAAGTCGAACGGCAGCAGACCGTCGAAAAACTGCATGCCCGCGCCGACGACGGCGAGCGCGGCAAGCGAAAAGTTGAACAGCCCGGCGACCAGCAGCTGGCGCGGGGTCATCGCGAACAGCAGCCGGTCGGTGGCGGCGGGTGGCGCGTCGGGCGCATCGACCGCTGGGACGGCGGTGGCCGCCTCGCCGCTGCGGTGGGCGCGGATCGTCGTGCGCAGCGCCTGCGCGGCGTCGAGTCCGATCGCGTCGAGGCTGGCGTCATTTTCCTTTCCGCCGGCGCCGGTTTCAAACCCGACCTTGGCGATGCCCAGCGCGCGCGACACCAGCCCCTGTTCGATGCTGACGTCCTGGATGCGGTCGAACGGGATGGTGCGGTGCTGACGCGACAGCACCCCGCTTTCGATCACGATTTCGTCGTCGCCGACCCGGAACCGGAAGCGCAGCCACTGGAACCAGGCGGCGAGAAGCGAGATCAGCAGGAAAGCGAGGATCGCGGGGACGATATAGACCCAGTTTCCGGTGAACCCGAGCGCCGCGACTGCGGGCAGAAACTGGAGCGACCGCGGCCCGAGTTTGACGATCGCCAGCGCCAGCGTCGCCGGGTGTAGCCGCTGCCAGCCCGCGTCGTCGTCGATGATCGGAGCGGCCGCAGCCGCGGCGGTGTCGGTCATGCGAAATCGGTCTGGATATGGCGGCGGATCGTCTCGCGCATCGCCGCCGCCAGATCGGCAGGCAGCCCCGGCAGAGTGACGGTGCTGTTATGGGTGCCCGACGTGTGAACGATCAGATGCGACAGGCCGAACCAGCGTTCGATCGGCCCCTGTCCGACGTCGATATGCTGGACGCGAACGAAGGGGACGATGGTGTCGGTGCGGAACAGCCAGCCGCGCGCAACGCGCAGCTGCCCTTCGCCGATCTTGTAGCCCCAGCGCGACACCCGCCGCGACGGAAAGCTGATGATGACGATGATCGCGATCAGCCAGGCGAGCGCGGTGATCAGGCCATAAGGCCCCTCGATATGGCGAATCAGCAGATAATCGAACACGCTCGCGCCGATCGCGAGCGGGATCAGGTTGAGCGCCGTCGCGACGCGCAGCACTTGGGCGTAAGCGGGATCGACCGGGTCGAGTCCTTCGGCGGAATTGAGCGCCTCGGGGTCGAAGGGGTCGGTCGGGTGGACGGCGGGGGTGTCGGTCATGATGCTTCGTTACGCGGACGGCGGTGAAAACAGAAGGGGGACTGAAGATATCCGATTTCCCGAGCGGCGACCGGGGACCACGCCGAGCGAAGTCGAGGCAGCGAGCTTGCAGTTCTCGCTACGCTCGAACGAGCCCCTCGTCTTCGCTCGGGGAAGCGGACATTTTTGGGCATCAAATGGAAGGTAACATATTCTATGGCACCACCACATTGAACCGCGGGTCCGCGGCCGGATGCAGCGCGAACCACGACAGGAACGCCATGCGGTCGCCGTCGATCTTGATCGCGCCCGATTGCAGCAGCGCCGGAAACTGCGCCTGCCCCAGCATCACATCGTCGAGCGTCCCCCGGTCAAGCGTCACCGTTGCGGTCGGCGCCGCGTCGGTCACACCGTAGCGCGGCACCTCGACCCCGCCGCCGACGACGATCGCCACCGTCTCCTTGCTGTCGGGCAACACGAACTGGAACGTGCCCTTGATCGCCGAACCTTTGGCCGCATCGAAGCGCGTCGCGAGCGCGTCGAAAAAGACCGCGGTCGGGATGGCGCTGACGAACGATCGGCTTTGACCGTTGCCTGACAGGCTCTGCACCGCATTGCCGCGCAGCGTCGCCGCGGCGGCGAGATAATAATTCCGCCACGCCCCTGATTCGGCCTGATAACCCATCTGGTCGTAGGCCGAGGCGAGCGCCGCGCGGGCGGCCTGGTTGTTCGGCTCGGCAAACACCAGCTTGTTCAAAAGCTCGGCCGCCCAGCGATACTCGCCCGCCTTGATCGCCGCCTGGCCCGCCGCCAGCAGCTTGTCGGCCCCACCCGCCAGCGCGACATATTTGGGCGCCGATGCTTCGGGGGCCAGCGGGTTGAGATTGGCGGGATTGCCGTCCCACCAGCCGAAATAGCGCTGATAGGTCGCCTTCATGTCGTGGTTGAGCGTGCCATAATAGCCGCGCGTCGAAAAATCGGTTGCCTGCACTGGCGCTTCGGCAGTCTGGTCGGCAAGTTCGTGCAGCGTCGCGCCGCGATTGGCGAGGAACAGGGTGCGGTCGTGGACATAACGATAGGCATCGCGCTGGTTCGCCAGCAGCGCGCTCACCTCGCCCGCGCCCCACGTCGGCCAGTGGTGCGACGCCAGCGCGACCTCGGCCTGGCCGCCCCATTTGAGCAGCGTCGCGTCGATCACCTTCGACCAGCGCAGCGCATCGCGCACCTGCGCCCCGCGCAGCGTCAATATATTGTGCAAATTATGCGTGACGACCTCGGTGGTGTGCAGCGCCTTATACGCCGGGATGTAGAAGACGAACTCCGACGGCGCCTCGGTGCCGCCCGCGTCGAGGAAATCGAACGCCAACCCGTCGATGGTCAGCGTGCCGCCCGTCGTGCCGACCGTCTCGGTCGGCTCCATATAGCCGATCGTCCCCGACGACAGCTTCGGCCCCAGCCCGGTGTCGACCTGTCCCGCGGGTCCGGGGGACAGGATCGACCCGAACATATACAGCGCCCGCCGTCCCATCGCGGTGCCCGCAAGGACATTCTCCGCGGTCGCTTCCTCCGAAAAGCCGTGCGGCGCGATGATGCGGATCTTGTCCTTTTTGACCTGTTCGGGGGTGATGATGCCGCCGACGCCGCCAAAATGGTCGCTATGGCTGTGGCTGAAGATCACCGCCTTGATCGGCAGTTTGCCCGATTTTGCCTCGACTGTTTCGGCGAACAGCTTCCACCCCGCCGCCGCGGCTTCCTCGGACAGCAAGGGATCGACGACGATCCAGCCCGATTTGCCGCGGATGATCGTCATCACCGAAATATCGTAGCCGCGCAGCTGCCAGATTTTGCCCGGCACCACCTCAAACAACCCGTGCACTGCGTTCAGCCGCGCTTGCCGCCACAGCGACGGATTGACGGTATCGGGCGCCGCTTTGGCATCGAGGAAGGCATAGGGCCGCCGGTCCCACACCGTCTTGCCGTCCTTGTCCAGGATCACCCCGCCCGGAATTTCGGCGAGCTTGCCGCGCAGCACATTGGCCTCGTCGCGCGGGTCGGCGAGCGCCAGGCGTGCGGCGATCTCGGCCTGCGCGGTGCGTGTCGCCTCGCTCGCGGCGTCCTGCGCGGCGGCGGCGAAGGACAGGGTGCTGGCGAGCAGCAGGGCGGTCAATCGGCGCATCTATTTTCTCCCCCATATTTTGTCGGCAGCTTGCGCCGCGACCCGGTGCTTGGCAAGCATCGGTGGATGACCGACGCGCCCACCCTGCTGATCGCTTGGCACAGCCGCACCGGCGGCAGCGAGGCGCTGGCGCGCGCCGCCGCCGAAGACGCGGGGCGAGCAAGGCTTGTCGCCGCCGCCGACGTTACGCCAGAGGCGCTGCAAGGCGCGGGCAGCTATCTCTTCGTCGGTCCGGAAAATCTGGCGGCGCTGTCGGGCGCGATGAAAGAGATGTTCGACCGCTGCTATTATCCGTGCCTCGGCAAACTCGCTGGCCGCCCCTATGCGACGATCATCTGCGCCGGGTCGGACGGCGAAGGCGCGCAGCGCCAGCTCGACCGCATCGCGACGGGGTGGCGGCTGCGGCGCGTCGCCGACCCGCTGATCGTCAACACCGCCGCGCAGACGCCGGAAGCGATCCTCGCGCCCAAGACGATCCCCGCTGACCGCTTGGCCGAAGCCCGCGCGCTGGGCGCGGCGCTCGCCGAGGGGCTGGCAGCCGGAATCTTTTGAGCCGCGGGCGTTTAGCGCAATGACTAGTCCCTTTGCGCCGCGGCGCGCGGCATAGTCCGCCGGGCGTAAAGCATCGACTTTGCCAACCGAACGGAAAATGGAGGGGCGAATGGTCTTTTCGGGACCGCAGGAGGATCGCATGGCGCTGCGCGACCTGCTCGACAGCTATGCCGACGCGGTATGCCGCCATGACGCCGCCGCCTGGGCCGCGACATGGGCCGATGACTGCCAATGGGAGCTTCCGGGTTTCGGCAACTTTTCGGGCAAGGCGGCGGTGGTCGAGACCTGGACGGCGGCGATGCAGGGCTTTCCCGGGCTGGTTTTTCAGGCGTGGCCCGGCGCGATGATGATCGAGGGCGATCGCGCGACGATGCGATCCTACACCGCCGAAACCTATCGGCGTGACGGGCTGATCCATCGCGATCTGGGCGAATATGACGATCGCTGCGCCAGGATCGACGGGCGCTGGCTGTTCGTCAGCCGCCGATTCCGCGCGCTGCATCGTCAGGAGGACGCGGCATGAAGATCATCATCGAAGCCAAGGTCGATCTGGATCCCGCCCGCCGCGCCGAGGCGCTGGAGGGCGCGCGCGGATGGATCGCGGGCGCGCAGGCGCAGCCCGGCTGCCTTGGCTATTTCTGGACTGCCGATCCGCATGACCCGGCGCGGGTGCATGTCTTTGAAGAATGGGCGAGCGCCGAAGCCCTGACCAGCCACCTCGCCGGGCCGCAATATCGCGGCATGCTGGCGCATATCTCGGGTTTCGGGCTGACGCACGCGGTCAGCCGCAAGTTCGCGGTGGCGCAGGAAGCGCCGGTCTATGACGCTGCGGGCGTTGCCACCGCGCAGTTCCCGGCAGCGGATTAGGGTCGGCCAGCGATAAGCCGGGTCACCCGGCGCGATGTTCGCCGCGCACCCAGCGCACCGTCCCCGACGAAGCACGCATCACGACGGTTTCGGTGGTCATCACGCCGTCGCGGCGGTGTTTGACGCCGCGCAGCAGCGACCCGTCCGTCACACCCGTGGCGGCAAAGATGACGTCGCCCTTGGCCAAATCTTCGAGATCATAGACGCGGTCGAGATCCTCGACCCCCCATTTTGCCGCGCGCTTGCGCTCGTCGTCGTTGCGGAACAGCAACCGGCCCTTGAACTGGCCGCCGACGCAGCGCAGCGCCGCGGCCGCCAGCACGCCCTCGGGCGCGCCGCCGCTGCCCATATAGATGTCGATATTGGTGTCGGGATTGGTCGTCGCGATCACCCCGGCGACGTCGCCGTCGGGGATCAGCGCGACGCCGCAGCCGAGGCTGCGCAGCTCGGCGATCATCGCTTCGTGGCGCGGGCGGTCGAGCACGCAGACCATCACGTCGGCGGCGGTGCAGCCTTTTTCCTTGGCGACGGCTTCGACATTCTGGCGGATGCTGTTGCCGAAATTGACGATGTTCGGCGAATATCCGGGGCCAACCGCCAGCTTGTCCATATAGACGTCGGGGGCGTTGAGCAGGCAGCCTTCCTCGGCGATCGCCAGCACCGCGAGGGCGTTGGGGCCGGCCTTGGCGGTGATCGTCGTGCCTTCGAGCGGATCGACCGCGATGTCGATCTTCGGGCCTTTGCCCGGCGCGCTGCCAACTTTTTCGCCGATATAGAGCATCGGCGCTTCGTCGCGCTCGCCTTCGCCGATGACGATGGTGCCGTCCATATAGAGGGTGTTGAACGCGGTGCGCATCGCTTCGACCGCGGCGGCATCGGCGGCCTTTTCATCGCCGCGCCCGATCAGCCTGGCGGCGGCGATCGCTGCGGCTTCGGTGACGCGCACCATTTCGAGCACGAGCACCCGGTCGAGGTTGCTGCCGCTATTCGTCATGTTCGATGCTCTCCGTCTTTGGTCTTGCCTTGCCGCCCCGGTCGGGCATGGTGGGCGCCATATGGCCGGTCGCACTGCTTGTCGAGGATGCTTCGCCCGATTCGGAGCCGCTTTCACGCTATCGTGCGTCATCGCCGTGACAGGGCAGGCGCAGACGCAGGGACCGCCCGCACCCCCGCCGCCGCGCAATGCCGAAACCGCGGTGGCCAATGCGAAAGAGCTGGTCGATCCGATCCGCCGCTGCAAACCCGCCGACGACGGGTCGATCAATGTGTGCGGCACCGACACCGAGCTGCACCGGCTGACGCCCGAATTGCGCGCGATCGCGGGCGTCGGTCGCGACGCTCCGCCGAAGCTCCCGCGCGCCGAGGCGAAAGCGATGGGTCTCGACCGGTTGCCGTACAATTGGATATCGATGGGCGGACGTTATGCGCCTGGCCCCGAATATAACGCGCTTTATGAAATGGCGAAACGCGCGACCGATCCTGAAACCGGAACGCCGCCGCCGCCCGAGCCCGAGCTTTAAGCGAAGACCTCGCGGGCCGCGCCCTCCGGTTCGCTGGCGCGATAAAGCCCCGCCGGGATCAGGATCTGGCCGAGGAAATAAAGCGCGAACAGCAGCACCCAGCCAAAGCTCATCAACGTTTCGATCAGGCCGCCCGGCGCGTTGTTCAGGATCACCACGCCGTGGACGACGACCAGCGCCCCCGCCGCAATCCCGAACGGCAGGCCGTACAGCAGATAAAAGCCGAACAGCCGCCAGTGCGCGGTCCGGGTGCGCTGCCAGGATTCGATAAAGGCGGCCCCCGGCTCGAGCTTGCCGCGTCCGCCCATGATCGCGCCGGCAAGGCAGAAACGCGCCGCGATCCAGCTGCCGACGAGCGAGAGAAGCAGGCGATAGATGTCGATCCCGATGCTGAGAGCGCCGCTGCGATCCAGCAGCGCGTCGGGGCCGAGGGCGAACAGCGGCAGCGCCGCGATCAGCCCGAACCCGATTCCCAGCACAAGATTGACGAGCAGATAGGCGACGCCCGCGACCATTCCGTACATGATTTCGGACAGAAAACCTTCGCGCAGGTCAGCGAGGATACCGTTCCACGCCGCCAGCATCGCGCCCGCGACGACGACCCAGACGATGCCGAGCAGGTAGAGCGGGCCGGTGATCGATCCGCCGACGCGGTAGGTCCAGGGATCGGACAGGATCGCCATCACGGTCCGCAGGCTGAAGATCGGCTCGCTCGACAGCAGCAGAAAGGGGACGATCACCCCCAAAGCGACATAGGCCGCCAGCATGTTGCGATGTTCGCCCGCCAGTGCCCGCGCTTCGGCTAGCCCGCGCCGGATTTCGATGTCCATATCTGCCCCCTGCTCCCCTTGCGCCGGGGTAACAAAGCGCGCAGCAATTTCAAGCGGGGTTACAGCGCCAGGATCGGCATCAGCATCGGCGTGCCGACGACATGGTCCGACCTCGCCAGAATCGCCAGCGCCGCGTGGATCGCGCGCGCCGGGCCTGCGTGGGTGACCAGGACGATGACGACGCCATCTTCCTCATCGGTGCCGCGCTGGATGAAACTTTCGATCGACACGCCGGCGTCGCGCATCGCCGCCGCGATTTCGGCGAGCACCCCGATGCGATCCTCGACGATCAGGCGGACATAATGTTTGCCGATCCGCGCGCCGGCGTCGGCGACTGGCGCGGCGTCGAGCGCATCGACCGGCATCGCAAAGGCGGGGCCGTATTCGTCGCGCGCGATGTCGATGATGTCGGCGACAATCGCCGACGCCGTCGGTCCTGCGCCCGCGCCCGCGCCCTCGAAAAACAGCCGCCCGACGAAATTGCCCTCGGCGACCACGGCGTTGAGTGCGCCCGGGACATAAGCGAGCGGATGGTCGGCGGGGACCAGGCACGGCTGGACATGCTGATACAGGCCATCAGCGTTGCGTTCGGCCATCCCGATCAGGCGGACACGGTGGCCCAGCGCCTCGGCTTCGCGGATGTCGGCGGCGATCAGCCCGCGGATGCCGTCGGCGGCGACCGCGGCGATATCGAGCCGGGTGCCAAAACACAGCGCGGCAAGGATCGACAATTTGTGCGCGGCATCGATGCCGTCGACGTCGAAACTCGGGTCGGCCTCGGCGTAGCCTTCGGCCTGCGCCGCGGCGAGCGCGTCGGTAAAGCTGGCGCCGTTCCGCTCCATCTGGGTCAGGATATAATTGCAGGTGCCGTTGAGAATGCCATAGACGCGCGCGATCTCGTTCGCCGACGCCCCCTCGCGGATCGCCTTGATCACCGGGATGCCGCCGGCGACCGCGGCTTCATATTTCAGCGGCGTGTCGCGTTCCTCGGCGAGTCGCGCCAGGTCGAGTCCGTGATGCGCGATCATCGCCTTGTTCGCGGTGACCAGCGCCTTGCCCGCACCCAATGTGTGGCGGGCAAGCGTGAGCGCCGAACCGTCGGCGCCGCCGATCATCTCGACGACGACGTCGACATCGTCGGCCGCGACCAGCGCGTCGATATCGTCTTCCCAGCGATAGCACGACAGGTCGACACTGCGGTCCTTGTGCCGGTCGCGCGCCGACACCGCGACGATCTCGATCGCGCGCCCGGCGCGGCGGGCGATCAGGTCCCGGTTCGTCTCGAGCAGCCGCACGACGCCGCCGCCGACAACGCCGATTCCGGCAAGCGCGACGCGGAGCGGCGGCCGGGGTGCGGTCGGGGCGGGATGAGGCGACATAGGAGAACTCCGATAAGGCGCGGAGCCACGCCCCACTATCGCGAGCGCCCTATCGGCTTTTGCCATGGAAACAACCCCGGCGCGGCATAGCGGCGCCGAAGCAAATCTTTATCAGCCCACCGGCGGCTTGCGCGTCCGGGTGCATTCGCCGAGCGCGCCCAGCACCACGCCATAGTCCGACGCTGCCTTGCGGCGATCTTCGGGCGCGGTGCCCGCCAGCTTGTTCAGCGGCAGCTGGCGCGGTAGGCCGCAGGCGAGTCGGTACCAGCCAAGGGTGTCGCGCGCCGGAACCGCCGCCGATCCGTCGACGATTTCTCCAAACGCGGCGGCCCAGCGCCGCGACCCGTCGGGCGCGGTCAGGATGGTCAGCGACACCGGCTCGCCGGTGCGGGTGTTGAGGAACAACTGGGTCTCGCCTTCGCCGGGAAGCGTCCCGGGCACGTGGAAGCCATTGGCGATGCCGGTGATGGCCGGCGGCGCCCCGGATTTGACCAGTTCGGTCAACACCGCGCGCAACTGCGCCTCGGTCGCCGCATCCCACGATAGCTGAGCGTCGGGGGCGATCAACCGCACGCTGCCGGTGCTGCTGGTCCCTGCAGCGGCGCCCGCGACGGGACGGGCAAAGAGCAGGACCGCCTGTTTCTTCTTCAGCTTCTGCGGCTTGCCCTTTGCGTCCGTCGGCAGGTCGACGAGATAGGAAATGCGCGATGCCAGCGGACCCGACCCGCGAATCAGGCTGACCACATCGGCTTCGACATAGAATCGGCTTTGACCCGCGGCGACGCCGGGCGACTGCGCGGGTTTGAGCGCCACGCTGCTGTGGATGCGGGCGTGGAGCGCTATCGGCGCGGCGGTCGCCAGATCGGCGATGTCGGCATAGCTGTACGGGCTCGCCGCCGTTGCGGTGGTCGCCGTCTGCATCGCGGAAACACCCGAAAATCCGGGGCTCAGGGCCAAAATTCCGGCGATCGCTGCCGACTGGTACACGCGCATGGTCGATTGACTTTCCATCTTCATTGACACCGGTGGCGGTGCATCGGCCCCCATCATGGGACAAGCCACATTAACCCCTGATAAAGGGTTTGCGAACTTGCCGCCACCGCGATAGGACGGGCGTCGAAGCGTCCGGCAAGAACATAATAAGCCGAACGTAGCGCCGCCGGGTCTGTGGAACGCATCGGAAATCATCCGGGCATTTGGCAATCGAGCCCGTCGGCAGGGAATTGGTGTCAGGATGATCTAGCAAGGAGCGTCGTCCCTGAATGGCTTATGGTGATAATGTCGACCCTAAAAACAGGGTAGTGGCGATTGTCTTGGTTGGTTTGCTTACGGCGGTTCTGGGCTATGGCCTGGTCAACGGCCTGAATATCAGCATCGTCAAGAAACTCGCCGAAAAATTGGATGTGGTGGACGTCGAAGAGCCGCCGCCACCGGAAGAGCCGCCGCCGCCGCCGCCGCCGGACAATCAGTTGCCGCCGCCGCCGCCGGTCGTGACGCCGCCGTCGCCGATTCCGCCGCCGGTGACGACGAACACGATTCAGTCGGTGCCGACGCCGCCGCGCACGCCGCCGCCGCCGGTCTACACGCCGCCGGCTCCGCCGGCACCGCCGCCGACGCCGGATTTGAGCGCCGCGGGTACGCCGCGTGGCAACCCAGGTCGCTGGGCGACGAACGACGACTATCCGGCGCGGGCCATGCGCGAAGAGCGTGAAGGGACCACCGGCTTCCGCGTCACCTATGGGGCCGATGGCCGCATCACGTCGTGCGATGTCACGTCATCGAGCGGTCATGCCGACCTTGATGCCGAAACCTGTAAGCTCATCCAGCGCCGTGGCCGGTTTAATCCGGGCAAGGACCGGGCGGGCAATCCGACGGGCGGCAGCTACAGCAATCGTATCCGTTGGCAGATCCCGCGCTGATCCGGCGCGCGGCCGACTGTTTTCGAATTTTATCGAATTTCTTGAGAGGGAATATCCAGCATGTTTAATCTGATCGCAAATGCCGCTGCTGCGGCACCGGCACATGACGCGGGGCTGAGCCTCATGCCTGCAGCAATGTGCGTCAAAGAAGAAGGCGCCAGCCCCTATGGGCTCGTGCCCGCGCTTTGCGAAGGCGGCGTCGTGTCGCAGGTCACCTTTCTGGTCCTGCTGATCATGTTCATCGGCACGCTCTACATCCTGTTCACCAAGCTGTTTGAACAGAATAAGGTGATGAACCAGGGCAAGGCGGTCGATGCCAATTTCTGGCGCGCGCCGACGCTTGCCGATGGTGCGACGAAGCTGGAAAAGAACAGCGCTTACCGTCAGGTCGTCGAAGACGGCCTGCGCGCCAACGAAGAGCATAACAAGCTGACCGATCCGGTCGAAGCCCACGACTGGATGCACGGCACGCTCGAGCGTTCGCAGAACCACATCAACTCGAAGCTGAACTCGGGCCTCGCCTTCCTCGCGACCGTCGGGTCGACCGCACCGTTCGTCGGCCTGTTCGGTACCGTTATCGGTATTCTGCGCGCCCTCGTGAAGATCGGTGCATCGGGCCAGGCCTCGATCGACACCGTCGCCGGTCCGGTCGGCGAAGCGCTGATCATGACCGCCATCGGTCTGATCGTCGCGGTTCCCGCGGTGCTCGCCTTTAACTGGCTGCAGAGCCGCAACAAGGCGATCGCCCGCCGTCTGTCGACCTTCTCGAACGACGTGCTCGGCTCGATCATGTCGAACGGTCAGGTGAAGCCGGCGACGCAGGCTACCAAGGCTGCTGCCCCGGCCGCGGCCCCGAAGAAGGCCTGATTGGCCTGAATGGATCCCTGCCTGTCGCCTGGCGGCGGCAGGCGGGGTCCGCTGGACAGGGCGATACGCCGGTGGTGCGCCGACCCGATGTCCGTGACAGAAATTTTGTGACAGGATAAGATCCTATGTCGATGAGTGTAGGCGACAAGGGGGGCGAAGAGGCCCCGATGTCCGAGATCAACACGACTCCGCTCGTGGATATCATGCTTGTGTTGCTCATCATCTTCCTCATCACGGTTCCCGTGGTGCTGGAGACGGTGAACCTCAAGCTGCCGAGCGTGGCGTTCGAGGTGACGACGACCAAGCCTGAAAATGTGCTGCTGTCGATTCGCTCCGCGGACACCGATGGCGATGGCGAACCCAATCCCGAAAGCACCGCTTGCGAGGTTTATTGGGGCCAGACGCCGGTCGATTCCAAGCAATTGCTGGAACGCGGCCAGGCGAAACTTGAGCAGTTGCTCCAAGACATTGGCGGCCCGCAGAATATCACCGAGGAGAATTTCCCCGAAGTGCATATCCGCGGCGACGTCAACACGCCGTACCAGTGCATCGGTGGGGTGATCTATACGATGCAATATGCCGGCTTCCAGAAGATCGGGTTCATTTCGGAACCGGCTCCTGGCTCGGGCACGGTTGGCCGCCTGTAAGGGCGCCCGACGTTTAGAAATGAAGGAATAATCGCATGTCCATGGCAGTTGGAGATCGGGACGAAAACGAACCGATGATGGACATGAACACGACGCCGCTCATCGACGTCATGCTCGTGCTCCTCATCATGTTCATCATCACCATCCCGGTCCAGACCCACGCGGTGAAGATCGATCTGCCGGTGCCGACCGACAACCAGAGCAATGTCGACCCCGAAAAGAACAAGGTGATGATCGATCCCGCCGGGACGATCACCTGGAACGGGACGCCGGTCGATCTGGCGCAGCTCGCGCAATATCTGGAACAGACCAAGGCGCTGCCGGTCGAACCCGAACTGCAGGTCCAGCCCGACCCCTATTCGCGCTATATCGTCGTCGACAATGTCATGGCGGTGATCAAGCGCAGCGGCGTCGGCAAGCTGGGTTTTGTCGGCAACGAACAATATGCCCGCGTCTTCTGATCGCTGATCAAAGTCACGGTAAGGATGGGGCCGCGAAGCAATTCGCGGCCCTTTTTCTATGGCGCATAATGATGGGCTGCCACGCGGCGTGGATCGTCGTCATTGTGGCCGATCCGCCCCGTCCCCGGCGCGAGCCCGGATTGCGATATTCCGGATGGTCCGACGTTGGGCTAAAGGCTGCGGCTTGTTGGCGGCATCGGTCGAGGCCTGCGGCTCAGCATCGATGCGACGATGACCGCGCGTGGGTCACGAAAAGGGACGCCGCCTGTTCGGCGACGCCCCCTCTCATTCCACGGGAGGAAATTCAGCGTGCGGCGTTGACGTCGGCCTGGGTGACCGGCGCGATGCGGATTTCGACGCGGCGGTTGCACTGATAATCGGCTTCGCCGCGCTCCGGCGAGCATTTCAGCTGCGATTCGCCGTACCCCATCGTCGCCATGCGCGCGCGCTGGATGCCGCGACCGCCCAGATAGTCGGCGACCGACGAGGCGCGGCGTTCGGACAGCCCCTGATTATAGCTGTCGCTGCCGGTCGAATCGGTGTGGCCATAGACGTCGATATAGGTGCTGGGATATTCGGCCAGCGTCGAGGCGACATTGTCGAGCGCGCTGCGGAACTGCGATTTCACCAGCGCGCTGTTATAATCGAAAGTGACGTCGCCGGGCATGTTGAGCACCAGCTGGTCGCCCTGGCGTTCGACGTCGATGCCGGTGCCCGCGGTGCGCTGGCGCAGCTTCTTTTCCTGCTCATCCATATAATAGCCGACGCCCGCACCGGCGACGGCGCCGATGCCCGCGCCGACGATTTCCTCGGTCCGGCTGTTCTTGCCGCCGATCAGATCGCCAAGCAGGTAGCCGCCGAGCGCGCCGCCCAGGCCGCCGATCGCGGCGTTCGAAATGCGCTTCTGCCCGGTTTCGGGGTCGGTGACGCAGCCAGCCAGCGCCACCGCGCTGATGGTGGCCAGTGCCGCGAGTTTGATCGTCTTGATATTCATAGGTCGCTCCCTCTATTTGGCGGCCGCATCTGGTCCTGAGCGTCCCGCCGTTCATGCCGATAACATATGGCTGGCGTTCTAGTTCCCGAATCCGGCTGAACGGTCGCTGATGCCGACGTTCAGCCGCCATTGTGCAATGCGGCGGCTTTGCCCTATAGATGAGCGATGACCGACGCTGACAGGGGCCGGGCGCCGATGCCCCGCCCGCC
>CAZCUW010000018.1:0-55026 GCA_964502035.1 uncultured Sphingopyxis sp.
CGCCACCGCCACCCCCGCCGCCCGCCGCCAGAACGGGGGCCGCCACGGCCAGCGCCGCCGCCAGCATCGAAATGCACAGACCAGGTCCAACAGCACGCCGCATCGCACCCTCCTTCAAGGAAGCATCGCAGCGGCACAGCCGGAAATGCCGCCCGTCGCGCCGCTGCGGTTCGGCGGGCCTGACCGATCGCGACGCCGCAGGCGCCGGTCGATCGAAGGCGCAGACTACGCCGATTTGCGCCGCTCGGCAATGAGCGCGCCGCACTCGTCATTAGTTTCAATAATTATTGAAACTTTCGAAATTGCGATATATGAATCCCGCCATGGACATGTCCCCCACCCTCGATTCTCCAGCGGCGTCCCCGTCCCTGCCGTTCCGGCTCTCCCCGCTCGCGCAGGCGTTTGTTCTGCATTTCGGCGAGATGGGGAGCCGCTGGGGGATCAACCGCACCGTCGGCCAGATTTATGCGATGCTGTTCCTGGCCGACGCACCGCGCCATGCCGAGGAGATCAGCGAGGCGCTGAGCCTGTCGCGCGGCAGCGTGTCAATGGGGCTGAAGGAACTCGCAAGCTGGAACCTCGTCCAGCTCCGCCACGTCCCCGGCGACCGGCGCGATTATTATGAGACGCCGCGCGACGTGTGGTCGATTTTCCGCACCCTGGTCGAGGAACGCAAGAAGCGCGAGATCGACCCGACGCTGACGACGCTGCGCACCCTGCTCATGGAACCCGCGACCGATGCGTCGGACCGTTTCGCACAGGAACGCATCGCGGCGATGCACGAACAGATCGAGCTGCTCACCGACTGGTATGCCGAAATGCGGCGGCTCGACAACGAACGGCTGCTCCAGCTGCTGCGGCTCGGCGAGCGCGTCGTGAAGGCGCTCGAGTTCAAGGACCGGATGCTCGGGCGAGGTAGAGGTGTCTCGACTTCGCTCGACACGAACGAATGATGGGGAAGGAGGCCGACCATGGACGCGCTTGACCCGCTGATCCTCGCGCGCATCCAGTTTGCCGCGAACATCAGTTTCCATATCCTGTTCCCGACGATCACGATCGCGCTTGGCTGGGCGCTGCTCGGCTTCAAGCTGGCGTATAACCGCACCCGCGACGGCGCATGGATGGACGCTTACCGTTTGTGGGTGAAGGTTTTCGCGCTGAGCTTTGCGATGGGGGTCGTGTCGGGGATCACGATGAGTTTCCAGTTCGGCACCAACTGGCCGGGCTATATGGAAAAGGTCGGCAATGTCGCCGGGCCGTTGCTCGCTTATGAAGTGCTCACCGCCTTTTTCCTCGAGGCGGTGTTCCTGGGCATCATGTTGTTCGGGTTCAGCCGGGTGCCGAACTGGGTCCACACGCTGGCGACCTTGCTGGTTGCGGGCGGCACGACGCTGTCGGCCTTTTGGATCATCGTCCTCAACAGCTGGATGCAGACCCCGGTCGGCTATGAAATCCGCGACGGCGTTGTCCATGCCACCGACTGGTGGGCGATCATCTTTAACCCGTCGATGCCGTACCGGCTGACCCATATGCTGATCGCCTCGGCGCTGACCGTCGCCTTCCTGATCGCCGGCATGTCGGCGTGGCGCTGGCTGAAGGACGGCGGCGGCGAAGGCGTGCAGCGCACCCTGAAAGCCGCAGTCTATGCCGCCGCGCTGCTGATTCCGGTGCAGATTTTCGTCGGCGACATGCACGGGCTCAACACGCTGGAGCATCAGCCGCAAAAGATCGCGGCGATGGAGGCGAATTGGGAAACACGCAGCCATGTGCCGCTGGTGCTGTTCGCGATCCCCGACGAAAAGGCGCGCACGAACCATCTGGAAGTGGCCGTGCCGTCGGGCGCCAGCCTGATCCTGAAGCATGAAGCGGCGGGCGTCGTCCCCGGGCTCAACGATTATCCGGGCAACCACCCGCCGGTCGGGCCGCTGTTCTGGGGTTTCCGGGTCATGGTCGGGATTGGCGTCCTGATGCTGGCGCTGTCGTGGCTCGCCGCCTGGACGATCCGGCGGCGCGGGGTCGATGCGATGCCGCGCTGGCTGGCGCGCGCGCTCGTCGCGATGACCTTCAGCGGCTGGGTCGCGACGCTCGCGGGCTGGTATGTCACCGAAATCGGACGCCAGCCGTGGCTGGTCACCGGGGTGCTGCGCACCGCCGACGCGGTCGGCCCGGTCGGCAGCGCGATGGTGGCGAGTTCGCTGACGTTGTATCTGGCGGTCTATGCGGTGCTGCTGACTGCCTATATCGCCGTCCTCTATCGCCTCGCGCGGCTGGGCAAGGCGGCGCCCGAGGGCAAGCCGATGTTCCCGCTGCCCGGGGTCGCCGAAGGTCCAGCCGAACCGCAATCGGAGGCGCCCGCATGACCCCGTTCATCGATCCCTGGTGGCTGCCCGTCATCTTTGCCGGGCTGATGGGGCTGTCGATCCTGCTCTATGTCATCCTCGACGGCTATGACCTTGGCGTCGGCATGCTGACGCGGCTGGAGAAGGACGAGAACCGCGACCTGATGGTCGCGTCGATCGGGCCGTTCTGGGACGCCAACGAGACGTGGCTGGTGCTCGGCATCGGGCTGCTGCTGGTGGCGTTCCCGGTTGCCCACGGGCTGATCCTGACCCAGCTGTATCTGCCCGTTGTGCTGATGCTGGTCGCGCTGATCCTGCGCGGCGTGTCGTTCGAGTTTCGCGCCAAGGCGGCACCCGAGCACAAGCAGCGCTGGGACCATGTTTTTTTCGCCGGGTCGCTGCTCACCGCGCTGTGCCAGGGCTATATGCTCGGCGCCTATGTGCTGGGGTTCGACCAGAGCCTGGCCGCGGTCCTGTTCTGCCTGCTCGCCGCCTTGGGGCTCGTCGCGGGTTATGTGTTCGTCGGCGCCTGCTGGCTGATCTACAAGGTCGAGGGCGATTTGCAGAAGCGCGCGGTGCGTTGGGCCGAGGTCAGCCTGTGGGCGACGGCCCTCGCGATGGCGATCATCTCGATCGCGACGCCGCTGCTTTCCGAGCGCATCTTCGATCGCTGGTTCCGCCTGCCCGAGATTATCGCGCTGCTGCCGATCCCGATCGCCGCCGCGACCCTGTTTGTCGGCCTGGCGATTTTCCTGCGCCGTCCGCTGCGCGCCAGGGACGAGCTGTCATGGGTGCCGCTGGCCGTCGCGGGCATCCTCTTCGCATTGGGCTTTGTCGGTATCGCGTACAGCTTCTACCCCTATCTGATCGCCGACCGGCTCGACATCTGGCAGGCGGCGGCGTCGCCCGAATCGCTGAGCATCATCCTGATCGGCGCGCTGTTCGTGCTGCCGGTGATTTTGGGATATTCGATCCTGTCGCACTGGATTTTCCGCGGCAAGGCGACGCATTTGAGTTATGAGTAGCTGACGATCGGTAAGGGGTGACGCGCGGCCATTGCCGTCTTTGGTTATCCCGGGCCGGGTCTGCGATCCGGTCCGCGCATGGACCGTCCATCATCCCAAAGTTCACTAAAGTTCAGCCTCGTGCAGCGCCCGATTTGTCGTGTTCGGCGGACAGAGGGCGGCTGGTTCTTGGCCGCATCCTGAATCTGGGCGGCGACCGCTTTTGCCTGTAAATTGAAAGAGCCGAGATGAAGGCTGGCACAGCGGAATAATGTAGGACAGCGTTTTTTTGTGTGGCGGATGACGGCTTTGGGGTGGGGAGCAGACATTCCGGCAGACCGAGCCCTCCCCTGAAGGGGAGGGGCTAAAATTCCGCTAGTGATTGAAACCGGTCGTTGGTCACAGCATCGCCACCAGCCGCTCGACCGCTTGTCCCGCCGTCCGCGCGGCGCGGATCAGATTCGCCTGAAAGTCCCCGCCGCTGGCGTCATTGGCGTCGTCGGTCACCGCCTTGATCGCCGCCCAGGGCAGCCCAAGCCGCGCCGCGGCCTGCGCCACCGCGCCGACCTCCATATCGACCAGCGTCGCGCCGAGCGATTGCAGGTCCGCCGCGGCGGCGGGGCAGGCGACGAAGCTGTCGCCGCTGGCGATACGCGCGTGTGGCAGGCCGAGGCCGGGGTCGGGCATCGCGGTGAAATGCGCTTCACCCGGATCGCCCATCGGCCAGTCGCCCGCGCGATAGCGGCGGAAATGGCCGGGGTGCGTCGCGCCATAATCATGCTGCACCGCCTCGGCGAGCCAGTACGCACCCGGCGCGGCGCCGAGCGCGCCGCAGGTGCCGGTCATCAGGATCAGGTCGGCGCTGGCGCCGAGCAGGCCAGCGGCGAGCGCGGCATTGACCTTGCCGAGACCGCAGGTGGCGATGGTGAGATTATGATTGTGGACGGCAAGGCGGCGGATGGGGATTGGGCGGGAGTCGCGGGTGCCGGTGCCGGGGAAGATGGCGTCGGCTTCTTCGGGTAGCGCGGCGAGAATCAGGATTTGAGCCATGCTGCCGGTCTAACCCCCTCGCCGTTCGTGTCGAGCGAAGTCGAGACACCCCGAAGGCACGGGCGAACGATGGGCATCTCGACTTCGCTCGATGCGAACGGGGTTGAGTTTTCTCCGCTGGTTCTTGCCAACGCTCCCTTACCCCGCCATCGCTCGCCCATGCTTTCCCGCATCTTTCCCGACCGCTTCGTCCCCATCCTGCTGGGCACGATCCTGCTTGCCAGCCTGCTGCCGGTGCGGGGCGTGGCGGTCCCCATCGCGCAGGGGGTGTCGACCGCGGCGATCGTCCTGCTGTTTTTCCTCAACGGTGTGCGCCTGCCGCGCGACGAGGTGCTGCACGGCATCCGCAATTGGAAATTGCAGGGCAGCGCGCTGCTTTTCTGTTTCGGCGTCATGGCGCTGATCGGGCTCGGCGCGCAGCTGGCGACTGCGGCCTTGCTGCCCGGGGCGCTCGCGCTGGGCTTCCTGTTTCTCGGCATCCTGCCCTCGACCGTCCAGTCGGCGACCGCGGCGAGCAGCCTGGCGGGCGGCAATGTCGCCGCGAGCGTCGTGGCGGCGGCGTTGCTGAACCTGACCGGCGTCATCGCCGCGCCTTTGCTGTTCGCGGCGCTCGCGGGCAGTGCGGGCGAAATCAGCGGCGCTGCGGCGCTGCGTATCGCCCTGATCCTGTTGCTGCCATTCATCACGGGGCAGTTCGCACAACGCTGGCTGCGGCCGTGGGTGCTGAAGCACAAGGGACTGACCACCATCATGGACCGCACCGCAATCGCGGTCGCGGTCTATGTCGCCTTTTCGGCGGCGGTGGTTGCGGGGATCTGGGACCAGCTTGACGGCCGCGAGATCGCGATCGTGTTCGGCGCCGTCGCAATACTGCTCGCGCTGTCGTTCGGCGGCGCCTGGGCTTTTGGCGCACTGGTCAAACTCGCGCGGCCCGACCGCATCACGCTGCTGTTCGCGGGCGCGCAAAAGAGCATTGCGGTCGGGGCGCCGCTTGCTGCGACGCTGTTTCCGCCTGCCACGGCGGGCATGGTGCTGGTCCCGATCCTCGTCTATCATATGGCGCAACTGATCCTGTCAGCGTGGATCGCGCCGGCTCTGGTGCGGCAGCCAATAGGTGTGGTGCTTGAATAACACAGGGCCGCATGCCATATAGGCAGACGGCAAGGGGTTGGAAGGAAGACGAATGAGCGAGCAAACCGCGACGGCAACGGTGACCGACGAGCTGAAGCTGACCCCGCCCGATCCGGTGCCCGTGGTGTCCCCCGAAAAGGCTGCCGGCCTGGTGCCGCTGTCGGGCGAGCAGAAATCGAAGCTGGAAGAGCGCGTCGACGGGTTCATCGAAGACCTGGTCGCGCAGGACGTCAATTCGCCCGCCTTTGGGCAAAAGGTCGACCAGATCACCAACATGGGCCGCAAGGAAATGCTGGAGGCGGCGAACCAGTCGAACCGCTTCCTCGACCGCCCGATCAAGGCGATGGACCGCGATAGCGACATCGGCCTGAACCTGATCGAACTGCGCAACACCGTCGAACGGCTCGACCCGTCGTCGAACGGCAAGCTGATGTCGAAACGCGGCATCCTCGACAAATTGTTCGGCAGCAGCGTCACCAATTATTTCGCCAAATATCGCAGCGCCCAGTCGCATATCTCGGGCGTGCTCAATGCGCTGGCGAACGGCAAGGACGAGCTGTTGATGGACAATGCCGCCATCGACGTCGAACGCCGCAAGCTGTGGGAAGCCATGGGCAAGCTCGAGCAGATGGTCCATATCGCCCAGACGCTCGACGCCAAACTCGAAGCCAAGGCCGAAGAACTCGACAGCATCGACCCCGCGAAAGCCAAGGTGCTGCGCGAAAACGCGCTGTTTTACGCCCGCCAGCGGACGCAGGATCTGCTGACCCAAATGGCGGTGACGGTGCAGGGCTATCTCGCGCTCGACCTGGTCAAAAAGAATAATGTCGAGCTGGTGAAGGGGGTCGATCGCGCCAGCACCACCACCGTCGGCGCGCTCAAGACCGCGATCACCGTCGCGCAGGCGATGACCAACCAGAAACTGGTGCTCGAACAGATCACCGCATTGAACACCACCACCGCGAACATCATCGACGGCACGTCAAAGATGCTGAAGGACAACACCGCGCGCATCCACGAACAGGCGGCGTCGAGCACGATCCCGATGGAAACGCTGCAGCGCGCGTTCCAGAATATCTATGACACGATGGACGCGATCGACACCTTCAAGCTGAAAGCCCTCGACAGCATGAAGACGACGGTGACGACGCTGGAGGGTGAGGTCGCCAAGTCGAAGGGCTATATCGCGCGCGCCGAGGGTGCGAGCCAGGCGCAGGCGAGCGTCGGCGGCGCCGAAAGCCCGCTCGCGTCGCTCGAAGGCTAAGGCATGAGCATGAGCGAAGTCGACAAGGTCCGGCTGTCGGCGGCCACCGCGATCGAACGGTCGCGCGAGCGCCGCCGTCCGATCGGGACCAAAAGCGTCGCGCTGCGCCGCCAGCATTTGTACAAAAAGCTGGGCCGGGTGCTCGTCGCCGCGGGCGTCGTGCTGATCGGCGCGGCCTTGTTCGGGGCGCTGATCCAGCCGCTGGGCTTCATCGGCCTGCTGGCGCTGTTCGTGCTGCTGATCGGGGTCGCGGTGCTGTTCGGCCGTTCGCCCTTTCCCGAACCGCGCCAGGCCGATTTGCCCAAGACCGACCTCAAGCAACTGGCGGGGCGCACCGAAATCTGGCTCGAGGCGCAGCGCCCGATGCTGCCCGCCCCGGCGCGCACCTTGGTCGACGGCATCGGCGTCCAGCTCGACCTGCTCGCGCCGCAGCTCCAGACGCTCGACCCTGGCGAACCCGCGGCGGCGAACATCCGCAAGCTGGTCGGCGAGGATCTGCCCGAACTCGTCGCGGGTTATCAGCGCATCCCGGCGGGGCTGCGCACCGAAGCGCACGCAGGACGCACCCCGGACGAGACGCTGGTCGGCGGGCTGAAGATGCTGGAGGCCGAGATCGGCAGCGCCGCGCGCAGCCTGGCCGCAGGCGAGCTCGACAAGCTGGCGACGCGCGAACGCTATCTCCAGCTCAAATATCAGGGCATCGACGGCGAGGATTCGCCGGTCGGCTAGAAACCGAAGGCTCGGGATTATTATCTTCGTCATTGCGAGCGAAGCGAAGCAATCCAGAGTGGGCTTCAACCGCTCTGGATTGCTTCGCTTCGCTCGCAATGACGATATTATGAAGTCCCTTACCGCTTATGCACTCCGCCAGCGCTGCGTGCCAAACCACAGCAGCAGGACGAGCAGCAGCGGCGGCGCGAGTCCCCAATGCGTCGATCCGGCCAGCGGCGCGGGCAGCGGCGCCGACGACAGCAGCCACAGCGCCGCGAGCAGCGCGCCGACCGCGAGCGCCTCGAACCCGAAGCTGCGCCAGAAGCGCGCGCGGGCGCGGGCGTAGGCGGCCTGGGCGTCGATCGCCCGCTCGACCTGCACGGTAAAGGCGCGGTCGCCGGGGCGCGGCGGCGGCGCCAGCATCGCGGTCAGCATCGCGTCGATGTCCGTCTGATTCGGGGCCGTCATGCGTCCGCTCCTTCGCCGATCATCATCTGCGCCTTGGCGCGCCCGCGCAAGACCAGCGATTTGAGCGTGCCGAGCGGCACCCCCATGATCTCGGCCGCGTCGCCGTGCGACCAGCCATGGCCGAAACACAATGTGAGCGCGGCGCGTTCCTGCGGCGACAGGGCGCCGAGCAAGCGATCGGCGTCGATCGCTGCATCGCTGGCGCCGCGCGGGTCGGTCGACGTCGGCGCGTCGTCGTCGCGCCCCGCCAATCCCTCACGCCGCTGCGTGGTGCGCCGCTGGTCGAGGAACAGGCGCCAGCCAATCCCCATGATCCACGCCGCATAACTCCCCTGCCCCCGAAAATCGCCCGCGCGCTGCCACGCGCGAACAAAGGCTTCCTGCGCCAGATCGTCGGCATCGCATCCCGCGGCGCGGGCCAGGAAGGCGCGCAATCGCCCCTCGTGCCGCAGCACGAGCAGCTGGAAAGCGGCGCGATCGCCCCCGGCAACCCGTTGGTTGAGAGCCCAATCTTCATCGGCGCGTCCCTTTTCACGCAGCGGCGCGCTCCTCGGCAGCCGCGGCGCGCGCGAGGCGGCGGCGGACGAGCAACGCAATGCCGACAAAGGTGGGAAACAGCGCGGCGCCGGCGGCGGCCCGGATCAGCTGCTCATGCCCCTGGATCAGCCCGAAGCCCGCCATCGCCAGCCCGATCGCGATCAGCACCAGCGCGTTGCGATCGTCGCCCGGCGCCTCGGGGCTCTGGCCGCCGATATGTTCATAGGGCTTGTTGAGCTTTTCGATCAGCGGGCTGACCGCATCGGACTTTGCCTCCAGCGCGCGGCGGATCGAGCGGTGGAGCATCCACGCATGGAGCAGCCGCGCGAGCAGGAAAAAGCCGACGGTGAACAGCGCCACAAGGGTCGCATTTTCGACCAGGCGGAAAAAGCCGTCGCTGATCGCGACCAGTTCGGTGGTCGGCGGCGGCGCGGGCAACAGCGCCGCAATGTCGCGCGGGTCGATATAGGCGGCCACATCGGCCGGATTGATCACCTGCTGCGGCAACGTCACGGGCGCTACCGTAGCGGCGGGCGCGGCGGCGGCGGGGGTGGTGGCCGCGGCGGCCATCAGCAAATTCATCCTCATTCTCCTGCATGCCGCATCGGCATGGTGAAACACAGGCGGCGACTTACGGCAAGGCGGGGATAATCTGCACCGGGGAGCACAAATCAACCGCCGCGCGAAGCCGCCGCCCGGACCGGCGCGCTGTCCGATCTACAGCTAGACGGCGCGGCGGCCGCCGGTGGATGCACGGCAGCGAAAGATTTCTGACTTTGCCCGCCGCCCGTCCCCGCTTGCCCGACGCGGGTCGCAACCCATTCTTTTACCTAGCTGCCCGTGGACGAACTTGTATAGACGACTGATGACATCGTCGCGCACCAGCAAGGCTCTTGTTTCAAACCATCGCGGCCACGGCGCAGCACCGCCCGATGCAACCGCCGTCAGCGAGACGATCCCGCGCTACGTCGTGATCAAACAAAGCATTTGCGATGCGGTTCGTGACGGCAGCCTCCAGCCCGGCGACCGTGTCCCGTCGGAGGCCGAGTTGGTCCAACAGTTCGACGTGTCGCGGATGACCGCGAATCGGGCGCTGCGCGAGTTGCAGGCGGCGGGGGTCGTCGTGCGCCGCGCCGGCAGCGGATCGTTCATCGCGCAGCCCAAGCCGATCGGCCAGATGATTGAAATCCGCAATATCGCCGACGAAATTCGCGAACGCGGCCATGTTTATCGAGCGCGCGTGATCCAGAATATCGAAGAACGCGCCGCCGCCGAGACCGCGGCGTTGCTCGGAATACCCACTGGCACCCGGATTTTCCATTCGATCATCGTTCATCACGAGGCCGAGTTTCCAATTCAGCTCGAGGAACGCTTCGTGCTGGCATCGGTGGCGCCCGATTACGGCAAGCTGGATTTTACGCAGCTGACCCCCAATGAATATCTGACCCGCACTGCGCCGCTGGAGCGCGTCGAACATCGGGTCTGTGCGACGATGCCCGACGCCCGGACGCGGAGTATGCTGGGCCTGACCGACAGCGAGCCGGTATTGCGGATGACGCGCCGCACCTGGAGCCGGGGTAGGTTGGTGTCGCATGCCTGGCTGACCCATCCCGGCACCCGCTTTGAACTGTCCGCCGCCTTTTCGATCGACGACTGAGGCGTCAGGGTGTGCTGCGGACGACGGTGGGTTTGCGGCGACGCCGCAGCCAGCGGAAATCGGCGCGGCTGAAACTTTTGAACAACAGATAAAAGCCGGTGCCCGACATCCACAATGTCCCAAAGGCGACAAAGATGATCAGCGGATGGTTGAAGCTGGACCGGTTCACATAATCCATATTGTGCAGCATCCAGAAGAAATCCCACGTCCGCCACGTGTCGCCGCGCATGACCAGGAAACGCGCGGTATCGAGCGAGACATAAGCGCTGCTGTTTTCGGCATCGGCGAAATCGACTCGCCACATCGCGCCCGCATGATCGCGCGATTCGAGGTTGGGTTTCGCCAGCACGCTGACGTCGCGGATCGGCGCGTCGTTCATCATCGCCGCAACGTCGCGGGCCAGCGCGGCGTCGACGCGAATATCCGCGCCGGTCGTCGCATCGACCAGGCGGACCCCCTTGGCCGATTGCACCTCATAGACCGGCCGCGCCCCCAGATCGCGCAGCACAATCCCGGTGACCGCCTCGCCGCGCCGCAGCGCCGCGACATCGACATAGTCGCCCGCGGGGAGCGGGTGGGCATGGCTCATGCCGCCGCCGTGGCCGCCGACCTTGTCCTTGTCGAGCAGCGCCATCACCGAGCCGCTGAGCGCCCAGAGCAGGAATTGCAGGCCGAGGATCAACCCGACCCATTTGTGGATGCGCCGGAAAAACAGCGGCGTCAGTCGAAGGCGTTTCATGCCGGCTTCCTCTTGCGGCGCTTGAACGACCAGATCAGCAACCAAGCCCCGCTGATCGCCATGGCAAAGGCGCTCCAGGTTGCGATCCGCAGCAGCGGGTTGTTGACGTCCGAGCGTTCGTCATAGTCCATGATGTGGAGCATCCAGGCGACGTCGAAGACGCGCCACAAGGCGTGGCGGCGCGAGATCAGTTCGCCCGTCGTCGGCGACAGATACAGCGTCGGGCGGCTCCAGCCCTCGAACTCGACCTGCCAATAGGGCGGCTTGCGCGCCTGCATTTCCTGCGGTGCTATGGTCAGCAGACGCACCGCGACAATCTTGCCATCGCCGGTGTAAATGCGCCGCGCCTGCTCGCGGACCTGGGACTCGGTCAGAGCGGGCAGCGGCGCCCCCGACCGGGCGTCGTAGAGCCTCGCACCTTCCGGCGTCTCGGCGCGCCAGACGGGTCGGCCCGAAAAGTGCTGGAGCCTGAGTTCGGATACCCCCGGCGCGGCCGCGACGACCTGCGACGGCGCTGCGAGGCGGTCGAGGTCGAAGGGCTGGGACGCCGGGGCGCGCACCAGATGGTCGCCATGAATGGTGTCGATATGCACGACCACCATGTAAAACCCCGTCAGCGTCCAGAGCAAAGCCTGGACCCCGACCACGAGGGCCAGCCATTTATGCGTTCGCCGGATGAACAGCGGCCAACGGATCGCCATGTCGATACCCTCAGAAAGCCGTGCGGAAGCCGACGTAGAATCGCCGCCCGAGCAGATCATAGGTCATGGTGTCGGTGTTCGCATCGGTAAAGCTCTGGATGTAGGGCGCCTTGCGATCGAAGAGATTGTCGACACCAAGCTGGAACCGCGTCTTTTCGTCAATCTCGAACGCGAGCTGGAGATTGTGGTAGAAGACATTGGGAGTGCGGTAGCCGATTTCGCCGGGCGAAGCATTGAAGTCCGTCGCCTTGCCGATCCACTGGGTTGACCAGGTGGCGCTGACGCCGTCCTTTTCGGCGGTCAGCACGCCATAGCCGCGCCATTTCGAATAGCCGCCATTGCCGCCGCCGATAAATCCGTCGAAATCGATCGGCGCGCCGCCCGGAAACGGCAGGACGACATATTTGTTGAGATAGGTCAGGTTGACGTCGAGCGAGAGGTTCACGCTGCCGATGCCGCCCGCGTAAACGAGGCCCAGATCGAGGCCGTTCATCTCCTCACGCCCGGTGTTGATCGGCTGCGCGGAGAGGAAGGTGACCTCGCCGGTCAGCGCGCTGCGGGTGAAATCGTCGCAGAAGGGGTGCGACAGGTTCGTGCTGGCATAGCAGATGGCGAGCTTGGTCGACCCCGGGATGGCGCGGATCGCATCCTTGATCTTGATGTCGAACCAGTCGGCCGTGAGCGACAGGCCGGGGACCAGCCCCTTGGGCGACACGACCGTGCCGACCGTCCATGTCGTCGAGCTTTCGGGCTTCAGATCCTGATTGCCGCCGACGGTGGTCAGGATCGTCGTGCCGAGCTGGACATAGTTCGCCGGCACCCCCGATGCCTGGCAATTGGCGACCAGCCCCGCATTGCCGCTCGTCGCATAGCGCGAGCACGGATCGGTGGTGGTCAAATTGCCTTCGGACACCCCGCCGAACAATTCGGGGACGTTGGGGATGCGGAATCCGGTGCCATAGGTGCCGCGCAGACGCACGCTGTCGCTGATCATCCAGTCGAGGCTGGCCTTGTAATTCCAGTCGCTGCCGAACAGGTCGTAGTTGGAATAGCGCACCGCCCCGCCCAGGGTCAGCGCCTCGAAAAACGGCCGGTCCGCCAGGATCGGTACCGACAGTTCGAGATACGCCTCTTTCGCGACGCTGGTTCCCGAGATCGGGCTTTGCTGGTTGGTGTTGGCAATGCCGAGCACGGTCAACGGATCGGGATCGCGCCAGCCCTTTTCCTTGCGGTACACCGCGCCCGCCGCAAAGGCGACCGGCCCCGCGGGCAGCGTGAACAAATCGCCGTTGAGGTCGGCGGTCACCGTCGCCAGTTCGTTGCCGCCGCGGTCGCGCGAGGTGAAGAGGATATAATCGAGCACCTGCGGGGTCAGATCGCCGAAGCCCAGATAGTCGCCGCACGGGATCGCCGCGCCGGCCGCCGGGCTGCAAATGCTGGTGTTGATGGTGTTGCGGACGCGCTCGAGATTGGCGATGTTGGTCGAACCATCGACCGCGGTGTTGCGGCCAAAGGCGCCCGCGACTTCCCAGCCCCAATTGTTCGCCAGCTTGCCACGCAGGCCGAAACTGCCCTGCCAGGTGTCGGTTTCCTGGAAGAACTGGCGCGGCCCCGGCTCGGCCAGGCGGCGCTGGATCAGGACGATATTCTGCCCAGTCGGGTTGGTGGGGTTGCTCGCCGCGATCGACAGGTTGCGCAGTGTGCCCGGCGTCGCGATCTGGTTCGATTTGCGGAAGGTATAAAGAAACTCGCCGAACGCTTCGATATTGTCGGTGATGTCATAGTCGGCAAAAAAGGCGGTACTGACCCGCTCGACCGGGCTGACTGCGTTCAGGAACGGGTTCGAGTTGAAATTATGTTTGGCGGCGCTGTAGGGTTCAAAGAAATTGCCGTTGCCGCCCGGGACCTGATTGAAGTTGATCTGCTGGCCATTGGGCAGCACCGCGCGGCCGCCGACCGTCGAGGCGCTGTTGACGCAGCCGAGCGTTCCCGGCGTGGTTTCGGCGAGCGAACAGGGCGCACGGGTCGCCATGTTGACCGCCTTGGTCTTTTGATAGGTGACCGCCGCCATAAAGCCGCCGCGATCGTTGCGCACGCCCCACAGCAGGTCGGCGGTGAAATCCGATCCGTCGCCCTTTTCGGTGATGCCCTGACGGACGCTGAGGCCCAGACCTTCATAGTCAGTGCGGGTGACCAGATTGACGACGCCCGCCATCGCATCGGCGCCATAGATCGCCGACGCGCCGTCCTTGAGCACGTCGGTGCGCGCGAGCGCGGCGACCGGGATCATGTTGAGGTCAGGCGACGAGTTGGCGCCCGTTCCGCCCGCGACCAGGCGGCGGCCGTTGAGCAGCACGAGGGTGCGCTTGATACCAAGGCCGCGCAGGTTGACCTGCGCCGTGCCATAGCCGTTGTTCGCCCAATAGGCCGAGGTCTGGTTGCCCGCAAAGCCGGCATTGGCGGGCAAGCGCTGCAGCAGGGTTTCGATATTGACCAAACCGGTATTTTCGATCTGCTCGGCGGACACGACGGTCGCCGGACCGACGCCGGCAAGATCCTGCCGCCGGATACGCGACCCGGTGACGATGATGTCGCTGCCCGCATCGCCGCTTTCAGCGGTGGGCGCGGGAGCCGCGCTGTCCTGCGCGACGGCCGGCGTTGCGATTATGGCAACGACTGCCGCGCTCGCGAGCAAAGATTTTCTGATCGACATGGCGAAACCCCCTTTGGTTATCCGATGAACCTAAGAGAGCATCAATTGTATATACAGGTCAATAGAAAATATTGATTGATATCAATGATTTGACGGAAAAAGATCAGGATACACTAGGCATGGCAAATACGCACCCCGAACAACCACCCCTCAAGGCTTGCGACATTTTTTTTCACGGCGCCGCACGCGGCGAAAGTCGGCGGCCGCAAGATTTGACGTTGAGGTAATATAATTACGTGGGCGCGCGGCGATGCCGCGGTCAGCCACCCGCCATGTTGCGCGCCGATCCGAAGCGGGCGATCAGGTCATAGGCCGAACCGACGAAATGCTGACGCACCAGCGTAATTCCCTCGTCGCCGCGCCAGGTTCGCCGTTCGACAAACAGGCACGCCGACCCCGGCGGCAGGTGCAACCGCGCCGCGATGTCGCGATCGGCGGGCACGGCGGCGATGCGCGTTTCGGCTTCGGTCCAGGGCACGTGACGCAGCAGCCAGGCGCCGGGCGACGCCCCGTCGAACGCCTGCTCCGCGATCTCCGGCACCGCGGTCAGGCTGATCAGTCGCGCCTCAAAGGCCAGCGGCGCATCGTCGGCGAAATGCACCCCCTCGATCAGCAACAGGTCGCCGCTACCGGCGAGTTGAATTTCCTCGGCATCGCCGAGGCCCGGCGGTTTGACGATCCGCTGCGCCAGCTCAAAGCGGTAACGTTGCCCACGCTGCACCACCTCCTGCTCAAGATCGGGGACGTCGAGCACCATCGAATGGACTTTGGGCCGGGCGACGAACGAACCCGCGCGCTTGCGCCGGTCGATCAGGCCCGCCGCGGCGAGCGCCGACAAGGCCTTGTTGACCGTCATCCGCGCACAGCCATAGTCGCGCTGCAAGGCCTGTTCGGTCGGCAGGCGCGCGCCCGGACGCAAGGCCCCCGACAGGATCGCCGCCTCGATCTCGCTGCGGATGCGCTCGTGCAGCGGCAAGGTCACGCCACGAGCGCCGCCAGCGCCTGGCGATAGCGCGCCGCGACCCGATCGCGCGCGACGTGACGGCCGCCCTCGACCACGACCTCGCCGCGGCGCCAGACCCGGTCGATCGCGCCGCGTCCCGCCGCGAACAGCAAGCCGTCGAGCAGCGATCCGCCCGGTCGGTCGGCGAGCGTTGGATGATTGGCATCGAGGCTGACCATGTCGGCGACATGACCGACCGCAAGGCCGCTCGGCATCCCCAGCGCCTGCGCCCCGCCGCGCAGCGCGGCCTCGAACAGATCCTGCCCGGTCGACCGGCCCGGAGCGGCGGCCATGACATTGCGCGACCGCGCGAACAGGCGCTGGCCATATTCCAGCAACCGCAGCTCCTCGGTCATGTCGACCAGGACGTTCGAATCGGATCCGATCCCGAACCGTCCGCCAGCCGCCTGAAACTCGGCGGCGGGGAATAGCCCGTCGCCAAGATTGGCCTCGGTGATCGGGCAAAGCCCCGCCACCGCCCCGCTGCGCGCCAGGGCGCGGGTTTCGGTGCCGATCATGTGGGTGGCGTGGACAAGGCACCAGCGCGCGTCGATCGCGGCGTGATCGAGCAACCATTCGACCGGTCGCTGCCCGCTCCACGCGACACAATCGTCGACCTCCTTCACCTGTTCGGCGATGTGGATATGGATCGGCCCGGTGCCGGCCAGCGGCGTCAGCTGCGCCAGTTCGTCGGCGGTCACCGCGCGCAGGCTGTGCGGCGCGATGCCGACGACGGCATCGGGCAGCGCCGAAGCGCCGGCGCGCGCGGCGTCGAGCAGCGCGGCAAAGCCATCGATGCCATGGACAAAGCGGCGCTGCCCAGCGGTCGGCGCCGCGCCGCCAAAACCGGCGTGGGCATAGAAAACCGGCAAGTGGGTGAGGGCAATGCCGCTATCCGCGGCGGCCGCGAAGATCGCCTGGCTCAGTTCGGCCGGATCGGCATAGGCGGCGCCCGCCGGGTCGTGATGCAGATAGTGAAACTCGCCGACGCGGGTGAAGCCGGATTCGAGCATCTCGACATAGGCCAGCGCCGCGACGGCGCGCAACTGGTCGGGCGCGATCCGATCGACAAAGCGGTACATGATCTCGCGCCAGGTCCAGAAACTGTCGTCGCCCGGCCCGCGCAGTTCGGCCAGCCCCGCCATCCCGCGTTGAAAGCCATGGCTGTGGAGGTTCGGCATGCCGGGCAGGCCGATCGCGTGGCGCGCGTCGCCGGGCTGCGGCGCGGCACCGGGCGTGACGAACGAAATGAGGCCTTCGGTAACGCCAATGCGAACCTGCTGCGCCCAGCCATCCGGCAACAGCATCTGCCCGAAATGAAAGGTGCGCTGGGCCTCTACATCATCGATCATCTCATACCCTCCGATCCGCTCAATTATGTCTATACATTATTGCCGATCAATGCAATGTGTCGCAGCGGAAAGGAGATTCGAGCGATGCGATGCGACCGAATTTGGCGCGACGCGCGGCTGGCGACGATGGCCGGGGATGGCATGGGCCTGATCGAACAGGGGCTGGTCGCCGCCACCGACGGCGTCATCGTCTACGCCGGTGCAGCGGCGGACGCCCCCGCGTTCGACCCCGCCGAAACAATTCGCTGCGACGGCCGCTGGATCACGCCGGGACTGATCGACTGCCACACCCATCTGATCCACGCCGGCGACCGCGCCCGCGAATTCGAAATGCGGCTCGACGGCGCATCCTATGAAGCGATCGCGCGCGCCGGGGGCGGGATCGTGTCGACGATGCGCGCGACCCGCGACGCCAGCGAGGACGAACTCGTCGCGGGCGCCCTGCCGCGGCTCGACGCGCTGATCGCCGAGGGGGTCACGACGGTCGAGATCAAATCGGGCTATGGCCTCGATACCGCCAGCGAAATCCGGATGCTGCGCGCGGCGCGGCGGCTCGGCAGCGAGCGCCGCGTCCATGTCGCGACCACCTTCCTCGGCGCCCACGCGCTGCCGCCCGAATATGCCGATGATGCCGACGGCTATATCGCGATGCTGGTCGACGAGATGCTGCCCGAGGTCGCGCGGCTCGGCCTGGCCGACGCGGTCGATGCCTTTTGCGAAGGCATCGGCTTCAGCGCCGCCCAGACCGCGCGGGTGTTCGACGCCGCCAAGCGCGCCGGACTGCCGGTCAAGCTCCACGCCGAACAGCTGTCGAACCAGCATGGCAGCGCACTGGCAGCAGGATATGACGCACTGTCCGCCGACCACCTCGAATATCTTGACGATGCGGGGATCGCGGCGATGGCCGCGGCGGGCACCGTCGCGACATTGCTGCCGGGCGCTTATTATTTCATGCGCGAGACGCAGTTGCCGCCGGTCGATGCCTTGCGCCGCGCCGGGGTGCCGATCGCGATCGCGACCGACTGCAATCCCGGCACCGCGCCGCTCACCTCGTTGCTGCTGACGATGAACATGGGCGCGACCTTGTTCCGCCTGACCGTCGCCGAATGTCTGGCCGGGGTGACGCGCAACGCCGCGCGGGCGCTGGGCCTTTCCGATCATATCGGGACGCTGGAGGCCGGCAAGCGCTGCGACCTCGCCATCTGGGACATCGAACGTCCCGCCGAACTTGTCTATCGCATGGGGTACAACCCGCTCCATGCCCGTATCTGGAGTGGTCGATGACCGACATTTTGCTTGTTCCCGGTGCCGCATCGCTCGCCGACTGGCGCGCCATCTATCGCGGCGCCGTGCCCCGGCTCGACCCGGCATCGGCGCCGCGCATCGCCGCCAGCGCCGCCGCCGTCGGCCGCATCCTCGCGCATGGCGAGCCCGTCTATGGCATCAACACCGGCTTTGGAAAGCTGGCGAGCGTCCGTATCGACGATGCCGATCTGGCGACGCTCCAGCGCAACATCGTGCTCAGCCATGCGGCGGGGGTCGGCGATCCGTCGCCGGTGCCGGTCATCCGGCTGATGATGGCGCTCAAGCTCGCCAGCCTGGCGCAGGGCGCGTCGGGGGTGCGGCCCGAAACCGTCGCGCTGCTCGAAGCGATGCTGGTCCACGGGCTGACCCCGGTGATCCCGGCGCAGGGATCGGTCGGCGCCAGCGGCGACCTGGCGCCGCTGGCGCACATGGCGGTGACGATGATCGGCATGGGCGAGATTTTCTTCGGCGATGAGCGGCTGCCCGCCGCCGATGCGCTCGCCCGTGCGGGACTTGCGCCGATCGAACTCGCCGCCAAGGAAGGCCTCGCGCTGCTCAACGGCACGCAATTTTCCGCCGCCAATGCGCTGGCGGGATTGTTCGAGGCCGAATTGCTGTTCCAGTCGGCGCTGGTCACTGGCGCGCTGTCGACCGAGGCCGCCAAGGGATCGGACACCCCGTTCGACCCGCGCATCCACGACCTGCGCCGCCATCGCGGCCAGATCGAGGTCGCGGGCGCGCTGCGCGGCCTGATGGCGGGATCGCCGATCCGCGCCAGCCACCTGGAAAACGACACGCGGGTGCAGGACCCCTATTGCCTGCGCTGCCAGCCGCAGGTGATGGGCGCGGTGCTCGACCTGCTGCGGCAGGCGGCGACGACCTTGGCGATCGAGGCGAATGGCGTGTCGGACAATCCGCTGATCTTCCCGGGCGCTGGTCCGCTCGGGGATGAAGCCTTGTCGGGCGGCAATTTCCACGCCGAGCCCGTCGCCTTCGCCGCCGACATGATCGCGCTCGCGATCTGCGAGATCGGATCGATTGCCGAGCGCCGCATCGCGATGCTCGTCGATCCCGCGCTGTCGGGCCTGCCCGCGTTCCTGACCCCGCGGCCCGGGCTCAATTCGGGGTTCATGATCCCGCAGGTCACCGCCGCGGCGCTGGTCAGCGAGAATAAGCAATGCGCCTATCCCGCCAGCGTCGATTCGATCCCGACCTCGGCGAATCAAGAGGACCATGTGTCGATGGCGGCGCATGGCGCGCGGCGCCTGCATGGCATGGCGGCCAACGCCGCCGCGGTGATCGCGATCGAATGGCTCGCCGCGGCGCAGGGGGTCGATTTCCACGCCCCGCTGCAATCGAGCGCGGCGCTCGAACGCGCGCATCGCCTGCTGCGCGAAAGCGTCCCGACGCTCGCCGACGACCGCCATTTCCACCCCGATATCGCGGCGGCAAACGCGCTTGTCCGGTCGGGCGCGCTGGCGGCGACGGCAGGCGACCTGCTCCCCGGCATCGCATGACCGACTGGCTCGACATCCGGCGCGGCGAGGCGCCGCTGGTGGTGGCGTTTCCGCACACCGGAACCGATCTGGCCGATACCGGCGCCGCCTTTCGCTGCGAATGGCTCGCGCGACGCGACGCCGACTGGTGGGTCGATCGGCTCTATGATTTTGCCACCGACCTTGGCGCGACAACCGTCCGCACCGACATCTCGCGCAGCGTCATCGACGTCAACCGCGATCCGTCGGGGGCGTCGCTGTACCCGGGGCAGGCAACGACCGAGCTGTGCCCGACGACGACCTTCGACGGCGAACCACTGTACCCCGACACCGGCCCCGACGCCGCCGAAATCGCGCGGCGCCGGGCGCGGTGGTACGACCCCTATCATGCCGCCATCGCAGCCGAGATCGCGCGCCTGAAGGCGCTGCACCCGCACGTCGTGCTCTATGACGCCCATTCGATCCGCAGCCATGTGCCGCGCCTGTTCGACGGCGAGTTGCCGCAATTCAACATCGGCACCAATGGCGGGCAGACGTGCGATCCTGACCTGACCGAAGATGTCATCGACGCAATTGACGCCGACGATTGGTCGATCGTCGTCAACGGTCGCTTCAAAGGCGGCTGGACGACGCGCCATTATGGCCACCCTGAACAGGGCATCCACGCCATCCAGATGGAACTCGCAATCCGCGGTTACATGGATGAACCCGGCCATCCGAGCGAAGCCAATTGGCCGCCGCCCTTTGCCCCGCAGCGCGCCGCGCCGCTCGCCGCGACCCTCAACGATATTTTGAAGGCGTGCATCGAATTTGCAACGCCCACGGAAGGACAGACATGACCCGCCCCCTCAATCCGAGACTGGACAACAGCCGCATCATCAAGGCGCCCACCGGGACCGAGCTGTCGGCCAAAAGCTGGCTGACCGAAGCACCACTGCGGATGCTGATGAACAACCTCCATCCCGACGTCGCCGAACGCCCCGAGGAACTCGTCGTCTATGGCGGCATCGGCCGCGCCGCGCGCGACTGGGAAAGCTATGACAAGATTGTCGAGACGCTGCGGCGGCTCGAAGCCGACGAGACCCTGCTCGTCCAGTCGGGCAAGCCCGTCGGCGTGTTCCGCACCCATGAAAACGCGCCGCGCGTGCTGATCGCCAACTCCAACCTTGTCCCGCACTGGGCGAATTGGGAGCACTTCAACGAACTCGATAAGCGCGGGCTGGCAATGTACGGCCAGATGACCGCCGGATCGTGGATCTACATCGGCACCCAGGGCATCGTGCAGGGAACGTATGAGACCTTTGTCGAGATGGGCCGCCAGCATCATGGCGGCAGCCTCGCGGGCAAATGGCTGCTCACCGCCGGACTTGGCGGCATGGGCGGCGCCCAGCCGCTTGCCGCGGTGATGGCGGGCGCGTCGTGCCTGGCGATCGAGTGCCAGCCGAGCCGCATCGAAATGCGGCTGCGCACCGGCTATCTCGACGCTTCGGCCGCGACGATCGAGGAAGCGATGGCGATCATCGAACAGAGCTGCGCCGACCAGAAGCCCGTCTCGGTCGGGCTGCTCGGCAACGCCGCCGAAATCCTGCCCGAACTCTACCGCCGCGGTATCCGCCCCGACCTGCTGACCGACCAGACCAGCGCCCACGATCCGGTGAACGGCTATCTGCCCGCCGGCTGGAGCGTCGCCGAGTGGATCGACAAGCGCGAAAGCGATCCCGCCGCGGTCGCCAAAGCCGCCAAGGCGTCGATGGCGGCGCATGTCCGCGCGATGCTCGATTTCCAGGCCGCGGGCGTGCCGACCACCGATTATGGCAACAATATCCGTCAGGTGGCGCTGGACGAGGGGGTCGAAAACGCCTTTGCTTTCCCGGGCTTCGTCCCCGCCTATATCCGCCCGCTGTTCTGCCGCGGCATCGGTCCGTTCCGCTGGGCCGCGCTGTCGGGCGATCCCGAAGACATCTACAAGACCGATGCCAAGGTGAAGGAACTGCTGCCTGACCACAAGGATCTCCACCGCTGGCTCGACATGGCGCGCGAGAAGATCCAGTTTCAGGGGCTGCCGGCGCGCATCTGCTGGGTCGGGCTGGGCGACCGCCACCGGCTCGGCCTCGCCTTCAACGACATGGTCGCGAACGGCGAGTTGGAGGCGCCGGTCGTCATCGGCCGCGACCATCTGGACTCGGGCTCGGTCGCCAGCCCCAATCGCGAGACCGAAGCGATGCGCGACGGCAGCGATGCGGTTTCGGACTGGCCGCTGCTCAACGCGCTGCTCAACACCGCGAGCGGCGCAACCTGGGTGTCGCTCCACCATGGCGGCGGCGTCGGCATGGGCTTTTCGCAGCATAGCGGCATGGTCATCGTCGCGGACGGCACCCCCGAAGCGGCCGAACGGCTGGGGCGGGTGCTGTGGAACGACCCGGCGACGGGGGTAATGCGCCACGCCGACGCGGGCTATGACATCGCGCTCGATTGCGCCCGCGACAAAGGTCTCGACCTGCCCGCCATCACCGGGTGACCGGCGTCCTGCACCTTGGCCGGGAGACCTACACCGCCCGGCCGTGGCGGAACGGCGGCGGCGTCACCCACCACATCGTCACCGTTCCGGCGGGCGCGGGCGACGATGATTTCCGGTGGCGCGCGAGCATCGCGACGATTGACGTCGCCGGGCCTTTTTCGGTCTGGCCCGGGATCGATCGCGCGTTCCTGCTGCTGCGCGGCGAAGTCTTGCTGACGATCGGCGATGCGGGCGAGCGGCGGATCGCCCCCGGCGCGCCGCCCATCCGGTTCGCCGGTGAAACGGCGGTCGCGGCCCGCCCCGTCTACGGCCCCTGCACCGTGCTCAACCTGATGGCGCGGCGCGGGCGCAGCCGGATCGCGGTGGACCGCTGGACGGCAGCCCGACCCCGCGCCGCGGCGCAATGCCTGTTGCTGGCCGAGCAGCCGACAACGGCGCGCGTTCACGGCGATGCAATGGCGCTGGCGCAGGACGACGCGCTGCTTCTGAGCGGCGGAGTTCCCACCGGTCTGGAATTCGATCACCCGCTGATCGCGGCCGAAATCTTCTCTTAAATCGCACCATAGCCCTGAGCCCGTCGAAGGGCGCCCCTCGGATAGGCGCCCTTCGTCAGGCTCAGGGCTATGGTGAAGAAAAGCGGGGCCGACCTTAAAACCAGCCTTTGATCCCCAGCACCAGGCTGACACTGTCGGCATCATCGCCCGCCGCGCGCGCGAAGCGGGCGGTATCGCCGACCTTGCGCGCCCATTCGACCCCGACATAGGGCGCGAATTCCTTGACGATTTCATAGCGCAGCCGCAGCCCGAGCTCGACGTTCGACAGCCCCGATCCGGTCCCCGTTTCGGGCACATCCTGAACCGCGAAATTGACCTCGGCCATCGGCTGGAGGATCAGTTTCTGGGTGATGCGCTGGTCGTAGTAACCTTGGAGCCGGGCGAGCAGGTCGCCCTTGTTCGACAGGAACAACGCGCCCTCGACCTCGAACCAATAGGGCGCCAATCCCTCGAAACCGATCGTGGCATAGGTGCGGTCCGGTCCCGGACCAAAGTCCTGCCGGATCCCGGCCTGGGCGTTGAAATAGGGTCCGATGGCGCGGCTGTAGAGCAGCTGGGTCTCGACGCTTTCGATGCCCTCGCGAAAAGCCCCCTCGCCTTCGCTTTTCACCGTCAACCGGTTGATGTCGCCGCCATACCAGGCCTCCCCGTCCCAGCGATAGCCGTCGCGGCCCTTGCGCGCCTGATACTCGGCGAGATTGAAGCTGATAAAAGCGATTTTCTGCGCGCCATTCTCCGCCATCATCGCATGGCGCGAATGTTCCATTTCGTCCTTCGGATAAATGCGGTCGGCATACCAGTCGCTCGGCGGCGCCGGCGCGACCGCATCGCCCGGCGGCAGGTCGGTGCCGCTGGCCGCGCCCGGTCCGGCACCCATTGCCGCTGCCTTCGGCGTGCAATGCCCCATCGCCGCATGTTCGGGCGGACAGTCGGGGTCGGTCGGCGGCGCGGTGCCATGGTCCATGGCACCCATGTCCGGCGCGACGTCGCTCGCGTCCGGTTTCGGCGCCTCGGCCTCGGGCGTGCAATGGCCCATCGCCGCATGTTCGGGGGCGCAGGGCGCCGCCTTGGGCGTCATGTCCATGCTGCCATGATCCATCCCGGACATCGGAGCAGGTTCGGTCTGCGCCGGGGGCGCCGGCTTCGGCTGCGCGACCGGTTTGTCGGCCGGCATCGTCATGCCCGGCATCGACGAATGGTCCATCGACTGCGCCGCAGCGGGAGCGGCGAAAGCCATGGCGGCGACGCCAGCCAGGAAAAGCGCGGTGCGGGTCATTCCGCATCTCCCCGCGGCCGGACGCTGACGACGCGCATCATCCCGGCGTGCATATGATAGAGCATGTGGCAATGAAACGCCCAGTCGCCGAGCGCATCGGCGGTAAAGTCGAAACTGGCGGTGCCGCCCGGCTGGACCAGCACCGTATGCTTGCGCGGCGAGCGATCGCCCTTCCCCGTCACCAGCTCGAAAAAATGGCCGTGCAGATGGATCGGGTGGCTCATCATCGAATCGTTGATCAGGTTGATCCGCACCCGCTCGCCCTCGATAAAGGGGATCGGTTCATGATGGTCGGACATCTTGACGCCGTCGAACGACCACATGAAGCGTTCCATGTTGCCCGTCAGATGGATGTCAAGCGAGCGGTCCGCGGCGCGCACGTCGGGATTGCGATCGAGCGCGACCAGATCATGATAGGTCAGCACCTTGTGCCCGACATCCTCCAGCCCCTGCCCCGGATCGCCCATGCGATCAGACGGCATGGGCGAGATCGTCTGAACCCCGGGATTCTTGTCGACCTGCGGAGCAACCGAGAAGTCGCGCATCTTCATGCTGCCATGGTCCATTCCCGCCATTGCTCCAGCAGCGGGCGCTGCGGCATCGGACATATCCATGCCCGGCATTGACTGGCCTGCCTCCGATCCGGACGGCATCGCCATTTCTGTCGCCCCGCCTTCGGGACCCATTGCCATGCCGCTATGGTCCATGCCTTCCATCGAGCCGCCCGACATGTCCATGTCGCCCATACCCATGTCCTTCATGGTCGTGAGGGGACGCTCGCGCAGCGGCGGGATTTCGGCGGCCATGCCCGCGCGCGGCGCCAACGTCGCGCGGCCCATGCCCGAACGGTCATTCGCCTCGGCGACCAAAGTATAGGCGCGGTCCTCGGTCGGGGTAACGATGACATCATAGGTTTCGGCGACCGCGATCTGAAACTCGTCGATCTCGGTCGGCACGACATTCAGCCCGTCGGCCTGCACGACGGTCATCCGCAGGCCCGGAATGCGGACGTTGAAAATCGTCATCGCCGATGCGTTGACGATCCGCAGCCGCACCCGCTCGCCCGGATTGAAGAGCGCGGTCCAATTGTCGCGCGGCCCATGGCCATTGACCAGAAACTGATAGGTCGATCCGTTGACGTCGGCGATGTCGGTCGGGTCCATCCGCATCTTGCCCCAATCGATGCGCTCCTTGAGCGGCTGGTCTTTGCCCGCGAGCAGCCCTGCCAGCGTCTGGCGCTGCATGTTGAAATGGCCGGGGTTGACCTTGAGCTTGCGAAAGATCGCCTCGGGCGACAGCTGGCTGTGATCGGACAGCACCACGACATGTTCGCGATCATAACCGATCGGATCGGCGCCCGCGGGGTCGATGACGATCGGGCCATAATGGCCCAGCTGTTCCTGCAGGCCGGAGTGGCTGTGATACCAATAGGTCCCCGATTGCTGAACCGGAAACTCATAGACAAAGGTCGAGCGCGGCTTGATGCCGGGAAAGCTGATCCCGGGCACGCCGTCCATCTGAAACGGCAGGATCAGCCCGTGCCAGTGGATCGAGCTGTCCTCGTCCAGGTCGTTGACGACGGTCAGCCGCGCCGTCTGTCCTTCCTTCAGCCGCACCAGCGGTCCGGGCACGGTGCCGTTGATGCCGATCGCCCGGCTGATCTTGCCGTCGACCCGCATCGTCTGGCGCGCGATCCGCAGGGTGATGTCGTTGCCCGACACGGTCGGCAGCGACGATGCGATACCGGCCGAAACCGGCTGGGCCCAGGCCGGAAACCATGCGGCAAGCGCGGCGGCTGTCCCGCCGCCCAAGGCCAGGTTGACGAAACGGCGGCGTTCAATCTGCATAATTTTCCCGAGCTTGGTTGCTGTCACAGCCTTATACGCGGCAAGGCCCGGCCGCCCTCACCGCCGCAACGAAATCTTTCTGCGCCGCGTGCGACGGCGGTCAGCGATCCGCCGCGCCGTCGTCGAGCAGCGCCCTTAGCTTTGCGCGGGCGCGATACAACCGCGTCTCTACCGTTTTTTCGCTCACCTGCAACAGCGCCGCAGTCTCGGCCTGACTGAGTTCTTCCACGCCGCGCAGAACCAAGATCTCGCGCAGATGCTGGGGCAGTTGCGCCATCGCGCTGCGGACCCGCGCCAGTTCGGCGCGGTCGGCCGTTTCGGCATCGGGCGCCGGCACGTCGCTCGCGACATGGTGCGCGCTGTCGAGCGGCAAAGCGCGCGAGAAAAATGAGCGCACCGCCCGGCGGCGCGCCCAGTCACGACACTTGTTGACCGCGATGCGAGCGATCCAGATGCGAAAGGGGCGCTCACCGTCATAACGATCGAGCGCCGCAAATCCGGCAACAAAGGCTTCTTGCGTCAGGTCGAGCGCCTCGTCGGGATCGCCGACATTGCCGCGGATGAGCCGAAACACCGGCGCCTTGTATCGCGCCAGAAACTCGCGGTAGGCATCCTGGCGGCCCGACCGCGCGAGCGCCGCAAGCTCGTTATCGCTACAGTGCGCGAGGTCGGGATTCACCGCGCATCGGCGGTCAGCGCCTTGACCACGCTTTTGTCGAACATCGCCGCCTGGTCGCGGTTGAGCACCCCGCGCATGGCGAACAGATGCTGAAGCGTTTCCTTCTGCAGTTCGCCCATCACCATATGGGTCTGATCGATCGCCGCGGTGACCCGCGGCCCATAGCCATGCTCGGCCTCGATCGCCTGCGCGAGCCGGATGTTGGCGGCACGCATCTCGGATTCGAGGGATCGCCGCCGCGTTGCAAAGCGGGCTTCGATCTGGTCGATCTTCACCTTTTGCGCGGGATTCAGGTCCAGCTGGCTGTGAAGAAGCGCATGAAGTTCGGTTTCACTGGCCTTTGGGGTGTCCGACACCACGCGACCGACAAAGACGCCGGCGATGGCAGCGGCAAAGGCAATGAGCCCCAACAGGAGCAGACGGCGCGACCCCATCGTCAGTGAACGTCGAGCAGAACAGAAGGCGCGAGCACGCTTGCCGGAGCCAGCGGGCTGAGCGGGCTGGCCATCGCGGGCTGCGAAACCGCGCTGCCCGCAACGATGCCGCCGCCCAGCGAGAGAAAGGCGGCAAAGGCCATCAGCCGCCGCGTCGCCGTCGCCTCATGGCGCCGGACCGCGAGGGCGCCGATGATGCGGTCGTCGAGCGCGTCGAGCGCCGCCGGCATATCAACCCCGTTCAAGATGCGAAGTTCTTCGTCCATCAACCCGTCGCCAAACCTTTCGTCCATCGTCATACGCGTGCGCCACGATCGCCCCTCACCGCGGCTTTCTTTTTAGGACATCCGCAAGGGCTGTGCGAGGATATTGCGTAATAGCAGGACAGGCACATAATTGGAGGTCTTTAATGTTCAAATCTCTTCTCCCCTCTACCGCGGCCGCTTTCGCGCTTCTGCTTATGCCGACCGCGGCGAGCGCGCATGCCAAGCTCGTCAGTTCGACGCCGGCGGCCAATTCGACTGCATCGAAAGTGACGTCGGTCAACCTGCGGTTTAACGAAAAAGTGATCGCATCGACCCTCAAGGCCGAACTCGTCATGACGGGAATGCCCGGCATGGCCAATCACGCACCGATGAAAATGCCCGCTTCGTCCATGATGGGCAAAGATGGAAAATCGGCGATGCTCATGCTCAAGCGACCGCTGTCGCCGGGAACCTACAAGGTGACATGGTCGGCCGCGGGCGCCGACACCCACCGTATGGGCAGCGAATTCAGCTTTACTGTAAAGTAGGGCTGTGACCGATCTTTTGCTGGTGATCATCAGGTTCGCGTTGTTCGCGAACCTGATGGTCCTTGCGGGGCTCGCGGCATTTCCGCTCTATGCGCTGACGCATGAGGAGCGGAACCGCGAGCCCGGGTCACTTCTTTACCGGCCTCAACCGTGGCTGGGCGCACTCGCGCTCATCCTGTCCTTCGTCGGCATGGCCGCGCTCACCGCCGCCATGCAGGGGGTCGGCGTCCTGGCGATCGATCCCGCGATGCTTGTGGCCATGGTGCGCGAGACCGACGTCGGCACCGCCTGGCTCGTGCGGTCGGCGGCGCTGCTGGTCGCGGTCGGGGCGGCATTGTGGCTTGACCGAAAGCCGACGCTCGCCGCGGCGATCCTGTTCGCTGCCGGATCGACGGCGCTCGCGACGCTGGCCTGGGCCGGCCATGCCGGTGCCGCCGAAGGCGCGCTCGGCTGGTTGCATCGCACCAACGACGTGCTCCACATGATCGCCGCCGCCGTCTGGCTTGGCGCCATCGCCGCCTTTCTGCTGCTGCTTCGACCCGGCGCGTCCTGGAACGAGGGGCGTCTCTCCGTCGTGGCGCGCAGTCTCGACCAGTTCGCGCGGGTCGGCACGGCGTGCGTGCTCGTCATCGCCGCGACGGGACTGATCAACAGCGAAATCATCATCGGCACCGCCAATATCGCGCGATCGGCTGCGTCGCCTTACGGCCAGCTCCTCGCCGCAAAACTGTTCTTGTTTGCCGCGATGCTCGTCATCGCCGCCGCGAACCGCTGGCGTCTGACCCCTGCCCTGCGGCAGGCAGCGGCGACGCCCGACGCGCTGCGCGCCGACCCGGCCCGCGCGGTCGCGGCGATGCACACCAGCCTCATGCTCGAAGCCGCCGCCGGGCTCGCTATCCTGGCGCTGGTGGCGTGGCTCGGGATGCTGGACCCATTTGCGGCCGGTTGAGACGGCAGGCCATGTCGTGGCCTTCTTCGGTCAGCTTGTCCGGCCTGTTCCTAAGGCTGTTCAAAAGCCGTGATGATCGGGCAGGGCATCGTACCGGCAGCGGCGCATTGGCGCGAAAGACCGATCAAGGCGCGCCGCGCCGTATCGAGTTCGGCCATCGTCCTTTCGATCGCGGCGATGCGCGCGTCGGCCAGTTCGCGGGCGCGGGCGCGGTCGCTGGACGCATCGAGTTCGAGCAGCTCGCCAATCTCGGCCAGCGTGAACCCCGCCGCCTGCGCCGATTTGATGAAGCGGAGGCGGCGGAAAACGGCTTCATCATAGCGCCGCACGCCGCCGGACGCGCCACCACGCCCGCTTTGGCCCGGAACCGGGAGCAGCCCCCGGCGCTGATAAAAGCGGATCGTTTCGACGTTGACGCCAACCCGCCTGGCGAGTTGGCCGATGGTCATGGCGTGCAAGGGCTTGACTCCGTACTATAGTACGGACTCTATAGACGGCGCAGCACGCACGAATCAAGAAAGGCTGCATCATGAATATCAAGGCCCAAGCCGCGCGCGGCGACGCCCAATCTCCCGCCGGAACGGCGGCCGCGGGACCGCCGCGCGCCACCATTTACCGCATGGTGATGACACATCACACCTGCCCCTACGGCCTGAAGGCGCTGCATCTGCTGCGTAGCCGCGGCTATGAGGTCGAGGATGTCTGGCTGACGACGCGCGAGGAAACCGATGCGTTCAAGGCGCAGCATGGCGTCGCAACGACGCCGCAGACCTTTATCGACGGCGCGCGCATCGGCGGCCACGACGATTTGCGGCGCTATCTTGGCCTGAAGGTTCGCGATCCCAAGGCGCTCACCTACACTCCCGTCATCGCGCTGTTTACGATCACCGCGCTGATGGCGCTGGCGGCGAGCCACGCGGCGATGGGCACCCCGTTCACGATTCGCGCCGCCGAATGGTTCATCGGCTTCAGCATGGCGTTGCTCGCTTTCCTCAAGCTGCGCGATGTCGCGAGCTTTTCGAGCATGTTCCTGAACTACGACCTGCTCGCCAAACGCTGGGTGCCCTATGCCACCATCTATCCCTTTGCCGAGGGACTCGCCGGTATCCTGATGATTTCGGGCGCGCTGAGCTGGATTTCGATCCCGGTTGCCTTGTTCATCGGCAGCATCGGTGCGGTGTCGGTGTTCAAGGCGGTCTATATCGACAAGCGCGAACTCAAATGCGCCTGCGTCGGCGGCGACAGCAACGTCCCGCTCGGCTTCATCTCGCTGACCGAAAATCTGATGATGATCGCCATGGCCCTGTGGATGCTGGCCGCGCCGCCCGCGATGGCGATGGGTTCGTAATGGGCGGAGCGACTGCGGCCGCGGCCGCGGCGAACGGTGCGTCGATCGCGCGACAGGCGGGCGGCGTTGCAGCGATGTCAGGAAGGTTGGATGCCCCGCGAGGATTCGAACCTCGATAGGCGGTATCAGAAACCGCAGTCTTACCATTAGACGACAGGGCAATCGTGAGGCGGGCGCAATATGATTGCGGGGGCGCGCTGTCAAGGCTGCTGTGTCTGCCCGCACAAGGTCGCTTGCCCTGCCGCATTTCGCCGCTAGCATCATATCATAACAAACAAGGGGCCGCGCGCCCGCGCGGACACCCGAAGGAGTGGGTTGATGCGTCATGTCGCGATCGTCGGGTCCGGCCCTGCGGGCTATTACACCGCCGAAACACTGCAAAAGGCCGAGGATATCGCCGTTGACGTCATCGACCGCCTGCCCGTCCCCTATGGCCTGATCCGCACCGGCGTCGCCCCCGACCACCAGTCGATCAAGGCGGTGTCGCGGCGCTATGAGGGCACTGCGCTGGCCAACAATGTCCGGTTTGTCGGCCATGTTGGGGTCGGCAGCGATGTGACGATCGACGAGCTGGTCGGACTATACGACGCGGTGGTGCTGGCGACCGGGGCGCCGAACGACCGGCCGCTGGGCATCCCCGGCGCCGACTTGCCCGGGGTGATCGGCAGCGCCGCCTTTGTCGGCTGGTACAACGGCCATCCCGATTTCGCTGGGCTGAACCCGCCGCTGGGCGCCGCCGGGGTCGCGGTGATCGGCAATGGCAATGTCGCGCTGGACGTGGCGCGCATCCTGGCCAAGACCCCGCAAGAATTTGCGGGCAGCGACATCGTCGCGCACGCCCGCGATCAGCTGGCGGCGAGCGCGGTCCGCCATATCCACATCCTCGGCCGCCGCGGCCCGCACCAGATCGCAATGACGCCAAAAGAGCTGGGCGAGCTTGGCCATCTCGGGCGCGCCAGCCCGCGCGTCGACCCCGCCGATCTGCCCCCCGAAGGCGACGATGCACTGCTCGAACCCGGGATGCGCAAGTCGGTCACCCATTTGCGCAGCTTTGCCGCCAATCCCGTCGCCAAGCCGGTGACGATCGATTTCGACTTTTTCGCGATGCCGGTGGCGATCGAGGGCGATGGTCATGCCGAGCGGATCATCGTCGAACGCACGGCGCTGGGTGCCGACCTCAGCAGCCACGGCACGGGCGAGACCTATGCGATCGACGCGGGTCTGGTCATCAGCTGTATCGGCTATCAGACGCCGCCGATCCCCGGCGTCCCCTATGAACATGGCCGCGGCCGCTTTGCCAACGACGACGGGCGGATCCTGCCCGGCCTTTACTGCGTCGGCTGGGCGCGGCGCGGACCGTCGGGGACAATCGGCACCAACAAGCCCGACGGCGCGCGCGTCGCCGAAATGGTGCTGGAGGACGTTGGTCGTGGCGCGGGCAAGGCGGGGCGGCCGGGACTCGACGCTTTGCTGGCCAGCCGCGGGGTGACGCCGGTCACCTTCGCCGACTGGCGGCGGATCGAGGCGGCCGAGGTCGCTGCGGCGCTCGACGGCAATCCGCGCGAAAAATTCGTCAGCGTCGAGGCGATGCTGGAAGCCATCGGTCGTTGAAGGACCGCATCCGCACCGCGCTGCGCTGGCTGCTGGCGATCGCTTATGGCTATGCCGGCTGGGCGCATCTGGCGCGGCCGGCGCCGTTTCTGGCGATCACCCCGCCGTGGGTGCCGCAACCCGAGATCGTCGTCGCCGCCACCGGGGCGGCCGAAATAGCGGGCGCGATCGGGCTGATGATTCCGCAAACGCGCAAGGCGGCGGGTTGGGGGCTCGCGCTCTATGCGCTGTGCGTGTGGCCGGCGAATATCCATCACGCCGTCGCCAATATCGCGATCGGCGGCGAGACGTTGAGCTGGTGGTACCATGGGCCGCGGCTGGCGTTGCAACCCGTCATTATCTGGTGGGCATTGTGGGCAAGCGGCGCGGTCGAATGGCCGTTTGGGGTAAGGAAACCCTGATCCGTCATTGCGAGCGAAGCGAAGCAATCCAGCGCGGGATGACGCACGCTCTGGATTGCCGCGTCGCCTGCGGCTCCTCGCAATGACGCGGTTTTTTACTTCGCGACCGGCGTTTCGACCGGCGGCTGCCCTTTCTGGCTCGCCGCATAGGTCTCGACCGCCTTCAGCACCCGCAGCATATTGCCGCTCGCGATCTTCTCCAGCTCGGCCTGCGAATAGCCGCGCCGCGCCAGTTCGGTGAACAGCGCCGGGTATCCGGCGACATCCTCCATCCCGACCGGCGCCGAATCCATCCCGTCATAATCGCCGCCCAGCCCGATATGATCGACGCCGATGCTTTGCTTGAGGTGATCGATATGCTCGGCAACCTGGGCGATCTGGGTCTTGGGTGCCGGGTTCGCGGCGTCCCACGTCTTGAGCGCAGCGGTGACCGCGGCGGGATCGCCCAAATATTGCGCCTTCAGCCGCGCCTCAAGCGCGGTGCGGTCGAGCCCGTGCGCGCGCACCGCGGGATCGAGGAAGCCGGGCAGGAACACGACCATCACGATGCCGCCATTCGCCTTGACCGCGGGCAGCACGGCATCGGGCACGTTGCGCGGATGGTCGTTGACCGCGCGCACCCCCGAATGGCTGAACATCACCGGCGCCTTCGTGGTTTCGAGCGCGTCCTTCATCGTCGCTTCGCTGACATGGCTTAAATCGACGATCATCCCGATGCGGTTCATTTCGCGCACCACCTGGCGCCCGAAATCGGTGAGCCCGTCATGTTTCGGTGCGTCGGTCGCGCTGTCGGCCCACGGCACATTCTTGCTGTGGGTCAGCGTCATATAGCGCACCCCCATGCCGAACATCTCGCGCAGCACGGCAAGACTGGAACCGATCGACTGGCCGCCCTCGATCCCCAGCATCCCGGCGACCTTGCCCGCCTTCATCTGGGCTTGTAGCTCGCTGCCGTTCGCGGCGAGCGACAGGTCATTCGGGTAACGCGCGATCAGCCGCTTCATCACGTCGATCTGCTCGATCGTCTGCTGGATCGCCTGCGCCTCGTTGGTGTTCGACGGGACATAGACCGACCAGAATTGCGCCCCGACATGGCCCTTGCGCAACCGGTTGAGGTCGGTGTGCATCGCGATCCGCGGCGGGGTCGCGTCGGGTTTGGCGGTGTCGGTGGTATCGACGAAATCGAAATCGTTGATCACATTGTCGGCATGTCCGCGCAGCGCCCATGGCACATCATTATGCCCGTCGAACACCGGCGCGCGCTTGAGCGCGGCTTCGGCGACGGCCTCGGGCGCCTTCTGCGCCGCGGTGGGGGTGGAGATCAGGGCGAGAGCGGCAAGGCCGGCGAGCAGGGAGGGTTTGTGCATGGGGGCGACCTTAAGTGCTTGAGCGGATGACGCAAGCCCGCGGCGAAGGGCGCGACCGAAACGCCGACTTGACGTTTACGTCAACCACGCGCAGCATCCCCCGATGACAGCATTCGACGACTGGCGCGCCCGTTCGCCCTATTATGACGAAACCCATGAGGCGCTGGCGCAAAGCGTCCGCCGCTTCGTTACGCGCGAGATCGCGCCCAATATCGACCGCTGGGAGGCCGAAGGCGAGCTACCGCGCGAATTGCACAAGAAAGCTGCGGACGCGGGCATATTGGGGCTGCGCTATCCCGAACAATATGGCGGGCACAGCGAAGGTTTCGACAATTTCCACGGCCTTGTCCTGACCGAGGAACTCGCCGCGGTCGGCGCAGGCGGGCTGGGGGCGTCGCTGATGACGCATGGCATCGGGCTGCCGCCGATCCTTGCTTTGGGGTCGGAGGAATTGAAACAGCGCGTCGCGCCGCCGGTGCTCGCGGGCGACAAGATCATCGCGCTCGGCATCACCGAGGCGGGCGGCGGCAGCGATGTCGCCAATCTCAAGACCACTGCGGTCAGGGACGGCGACGATTATATCGTCAACGGCGGCAAGATGTTCATCACCAGCGGCATGCGCGCCAACTGGCTGACCTGCGCGGTGCGCACCGGCGGTCCCGGGGCGGCGGGCATCTCGCTGTTGCTGATCGAGATGGACAGTCCCGGGGTCGAACGCACCCGGCTCGACAAGATGGGCTGGCGGTGCAGCGATACCGCCGCGATCCATTTCAGCGACGTCCGCGTCCCCGCGACCAACCTGATCGGCCCCGAGAACGGCGGCTTCATCGGCATCATGCGCAATTTCAACAGCGAGCGGCTCGGCATGGCGATGGGCTGCTGCGCTTATGCCCGCGTCGCGATGGCCGAGGCCGCCGACTGGGCGCAGCAGCGCGAAACCTTTGGCAAGCCGCTCGTCGGCCACCAGTCGATCCGCATCAAGCTCGCCGACATGGAACGCCAGATCGAAGCGACGCAGGCGTGGGTCGACCTCTGCGCCTGGCAGGTCAAGACCGGCAAGGATCGCCCCGCCGACTTCGCGATGCTGAAGGTGCAGGCGACGCGGATGCTGGAGGCGGTGGCGCGCGAGGCGGCGCAGGTGCTGGGCGGCGCGTCGTACATCACCGGGAGCAAGGTCGAGCGCATCTACCGTGAGGTGCGGGTCAATGCGATCGGCGGCGGCAGCGAGGAAATCATGCTCGATCTGGCGGGGCGGCAGTTGTTTGGGGGTAGGCGTCAGCCTCGATAAATCTTGCATCGCGTATCGCAACGCGATATAGAGTGGCATGATTGTCGGGTTTCGCCACAAAGGACTGAAGCTGCTCTTTGAGACGGGATCGACCAAGGGCGTCAACGCAGCGCACAAGGTCAAGCTATTCAGCATATTGGCGGCGCTCGATGTGGCTATGAAGCCCGACGAACTGATGCTGCCATCCTATCGCACGCATCCGCTCGAAGGGGAATTGAAGGGCCATTGGGCGATCTGGGTCAACGGGAATTGGCGTATCACTTTTCGCTTTGTCGGGACCGACATCGAGTTGGTCGATTATCCGGATTATCATTGAGGACGGATGCCATGATGAAGAACCCTCCCCACCCCGGCCCGATGCTCCGCGCCGACGTGCTCGAACCGCTCGGGCTGGGGGTGACCGAGGCAGCGCAGAAGCTGGGCATGTCCCGCGTCGCCCTCTCCCGCGTCGTCAACGGGCGCGCCGGAATCAGCCCCGATCTCGCCATCCGCCTGGAGCAGGCCGGCGTCAGCACCGCGCGTTTCTGGATGGGGCTGCAAAGCAATTATGACTTGGCCATGGCGATGGCGCATCGTCAGCCGCCGGTTGAGAAGTTGATGGCGGCGTGAAGTGAGCAAGCCCGCGCAGCAGCCGGCCGCGAAAGAGGCGCCCACCGACGAAGTCGATTGGTATGAGCTTTTGCGGGGGGAAGACGATGAAGGCATATCGTTAGGCGATCCGTTAGCCGATTATGTTTTGGCCACGCCGAGAGTCATCGCCATCCTCAATCTTTGCGACTGCAAAGAGCAATTGGAGCGCTGGCAACATGAGCCTCTCAGACTCGCGCAAGCGGCAAAATCAGCACATTTGGCGATGCAAGCGGCATTGACCGACGCGCTTGCCGGTTCGACCGGTATTGGTGCTTATCGTGACAAAGATATCAGCAAATGGCTCGAGTATTTTGAGGCATCACGAACTGGCGATCAGCGGAGACCGCAAAGAGGCCACGTGATGGCGTTTGGCGAATTGCTCGATAAGGCCACGCGGCAGCCACTACCCTGGACTGGGCAAAAGCTCGAAGTCACTGCTGATGAGAACGAACAGCTGAAAAAACTGACCCATGTTCGCCACAGGATGGAGCATCCCCACCCAGAATCACACTACATCGAACCTCGGTTCATTTGTCAGACGCTTCCGGTTGCGGCGCGACTGAGCGAGCGCTTGCTCGAAGAATGCTCGCACCATTCTCAAGACGGCGAGCGAGAGAAGGTTCGCGCGATGGTAGTCGCCATCGATAAGCTATGCACCGATATAGAAGAAAAAAGCCCATGAACGCTCACGCCCCCTGGCCCGCCGTGGCCGAAACCCTGCTCGACGACCTTGTCGACCTGCGCCGCGCCATTCACCGCGAGCCCGAGCTCGGCCTGCAAAACCCCAAGACGCTCGCGAAGATCAAGCAGGCGCTCGCCGGGCTGCCGCTCGAGTTTCGCGAGGGGCCGTCGACGACCGGGCTGATCGCGATCCTGCGCGGCCCCGCCAACGGCCGCACCGTGCTGCTGCGCGGCGACATGGACGCCTTGCCACTGGTCGAGGATACCGGGCTCGACTTCACCTCCGAAACCACCGGCGCTATGCACGCGTGCGGGCACGACACCCATGTCGCGATGCTCGTCGGCGCGGCGAAGCTGCTCTGCGCCGCCCGCGACCGGCTTCCCGGCACCGTCATGTTCATGTTCCAGCCGGGCGAGGAGGGGCATCATGGCGCGCGCTTCATGCTCGATGACGGGATCATCGACCCGCTCCCCGACGCGGCCTTCGCGCTCCACATCATGCCCAACGCGCCGCACGGGATTTTCGCGTCGCGCGCGGGGCCGCTGCTTGCCTCGTCCGATGTGCTGTCGATCATCGTCAAGGGCGCGGGCGGCCATGCGTCGATGCCGCACGATGCGATCGACCCGATCCCGGTCGCCTGCGCGATCGTCACCGCGATCCAGACGATGGTGACGCGGCGGGTGTCGGTCTTCGATCCCGCGGTCGTCACGATTGCCAAGATCAGCGCGGGTACGACGAACAATATCATCCCCGAAACCGCCGAGTTGCTCGGCACGATTCGCACCCTGTCGCCCGAACGCCGCGCGATGGTGGCGCGCGAGTTGAAACGCCTGGCCCCCGCGATCGCCGAAGCGCATGGCTGCACCGCCGAGGTCCAGATCGAAGAAGGCTTCCCCGTCACCATCTGCGACAGCCGTGCGGTCGCGTTCGGCCAGTCGGTCGTCGAAGCGACCTTTGGCGAGGCGGCGTGGCTGACGATGGACCATCCGGTGATGGGCGCCGAGGATTTCTCTTACGTGCTCGAAAAAGTCCCCGGCGCGATGTTCTGGCTGGGCGCAAGTGCGGAGGGCAGCGACTGGCGCGCCTGCTGCGGCCTCCACAGCAACCGCATGGTCCTCGACGAAACGGTGATGGCGCGCGGCGCCGCCCTGCATGCCGCGCTGGCGGAACGGTTTTTGAGCGAAGGATTCGGCATATGATCAACATTATCGGCGCCATCGTCTCGGGCCTGATCATCGGGGCGCTGGCGCGCTTCTTTTATCCCGGCGCGGTGCAGATGGGATGGGTCGCGACGATCCTGCTCGGCATCGGCGGCTCGCTGCTCGCGGGCCTCGCCACCTCGCGCGGCCGCGGCGACTTTCACCGCGCCGGCTGCTTCGCCTCGGTAATCGGCGCGATCGTGCTGATTTTGGTCGGGCGGTTGTTGGGCATCGGCGGGTAGCGGCCAGGACCGGGCGGGATCCATTTCATGGCAAATGCCATCGGGCATCTCGCGGCGTGGGTCAGCCGCAACTATCCGTTCGAGAGGGGGCAATGGCGGCTCGGCAGCCTCGCGTATCGCCTGCTGCCCGAAGCCGCGGTGCGCGCGCAAAGCCGCACCACCCAAACGCGGCACGGCTTTACGTTGCGGCTCGACCTTGGCCAGTTCGTCGACCGCACCATCTATTGCACCGGCGGCTGGGAGCCGCTGGAAACGCAGGTCATATTGGCGGCGCTAAAGCCGGGTGACACCTTCGTCGACGTTGGCGCCAACATCGGCTTCTTTTCGCTGCTCGCCCGCCAACGGGTCGGGCCTGCGGGCCGCGTCCATGCGATCGAGGCCACCCCGTCGACCGCCGACCTGCTGGCGGCCAATATCGCGCGCAACGCCGCCGACCGCATCCATGTCCACCGCTGCGCCGCGGGCGACCACGACGGTGCGGTCACCATGGTCGTCCATGACGCGGGCAATATCGGCAGCAACCACCTGTCGTTCGCGGGCGTCGGCCCGGCGATCGCGCTGCGCCGCCTCGACCAGCTGCTCGGCGGCGAGGTGATCCGCCTGATCAAGCTTGATATCGAGGGCGCCGAGGCGATGGCGCTGCGCGGCGCCGGCGCGCTGCTCGACGGCAACCCGGCGCCGGCGCTGTTGTTCGAATTTTCGCCCGACATGCTGCGCGGCATGGGCGACGATCCCGCGGCGCTGCTCCACAATCTGGAAGCCAGGGGGTATATAATCTACGAAATCCACCCCGGGCGGCTGACCCCGCGCGATGATATAGTCCTCGATCGCGCCCAGACCTACCTGCTCGCGCTGAAGCCCGGCGACCCGCTGCAAGTCGCGCTGGGCGGCTAAGGCACCAGCACCGTATCGACCGCCTGCGGCAGCATCTCGGGATAATCGAGCGTATAGTGCAGCCCGCGGCTTTCCTTGCGGTGGAGCGCGCTTTTCACGATCAGTTCGGCGCATTGCAGCAGGTTGCGCAGCTCGATCAGGTCGGTGGTGACGCGGAAATGGCCGTAATAATCCTCGACCTCGCCCGTCATCATGTTGATTCTATGCTGGGCGCGCTCCAGCCTTTTGGTCGTGCGCACGATGCCGACATAATTCCACATGAAGCGGCGGATTTCGGTCCAGTTCTGCTTGATGATCACCTCTTCGTCCGAATCGGTGACGCGGCTTTCGTCCCACGGGCGGATTGCCGGGGGCGGCTCGAGCTGGTCCCAGCGCGCGATGATGTCCTTCGCCGCCGCCTCGCCAAACACGAAACATTCGAGCAGGCTGTTCGACGCGAGGCGGTTGGCGCCGTGCAGCCCGCTTTCGGTGCATTCGCCCGCCGCGTACAGCCCGGGCAGGTCGGTGCGCCCGGCGAGGTCGATCAAGATGCCGCCGCAGGTATAATGCTGTGCCGGAACCACCGGGATCGGCTGCTTCGTCATGTCGATGCCCAGCGTCAGCAGCTTTTCATAGATGTTCGGGAAATGCCCCGCGACGAAATCGGGATCGAGGTGGCTGATGTCGAGATGGACATAATCGAGCCCCGACCGCTTGATCTGATCGTCGTTGGCGCGCGCCACGACATCGCGCGGCGCCAGTTCGGCGCGCGCGTCATAGTCGGGCATATAGCGGTGGCCGGTGACCGGGTGCTTGAGGATGCCGCCCTCGCCGCGCACCGCCTCGGTGATCAGGAAATTCTTGACGTCGAGGTTGTAGAGGCAGGTCGGGTGGAACTGCATCATTTCCATGTTCGAGACCCGCGCACCGGCGCGCCAGGCCATGGCGATGCCGTCGCCGGTCGCGCCTCGGGGGGCAGTCGAGAATTGATAGACGCGCCCCGCGCCGCCGCTCGCCAGGATCGTCGCGCGCCCGACATGCGCGTGGACCTTCCCGCTCTTTTCATCGAGCGCATAGACGCCCCAGACGCGGCCCGAGCCCGAATAGCGTTCCTCGTGGCGCCCGGTGATCAGGTCGACGCACGCCTGTCCGGGCAGCAGGGTGATGTTCGCATGCGCCTCGGCGGTCTTCAGCAGCGCCGCCTGCACCGCCCAGCCGGTCGCGTCGTCGACATGGACGATGCGGCGGTGCGAATGCCCGCCCTCGCGTGTCAGATGCAGCGCCTCGGCGTCCTTGTTGAACGGCACCCCCATTTCGACCAGCCGCTCAATCGCGTGCGGGGCGTTTTCGACGACGAACTCGACCGTCTCGCGCCGGTTGAGCCCCGCGCCCGCGACCATCGTATCCTCAATATGGTTCTCAAACGTGTCGCCGGCATCGAGCACGGCGGCGATGCCGCCCTGCGCCCAGGCGGTCGACCCGCCGGTCAGCTCGCCCTTGGCCAGCACCAGCACCTTGCAATGGTCGGCGAGCGCGATGGCGGCGGTAAGACCGGCAGCGCCCGAGCCAATGATGATGACGTCGTGAGTTGTTGCGCCTGTCACTATAATTCCGTTCGTGTCGAGCGACGTCGAGACACCCCGCGTTTCAGCGCCGATCCGACGGGCATCTCGACTTCGCTCGATGCGAACGGAAACATAGGGCTATCCATTCGCTGCGCGCGTCAGATTCAGGAACACATCTTCCAGGTCGGCCTCGCGCGTCGACACATCGACGATGCCGTGGCCCATCGCATTCACCGCCGCGAGCACCTCGCCCGCGTTCATGCGGTCCTTGTTGTAACTGATCGCCAGCCCGCGCGTCCCCTCGCGTTCGATCTTGTCGAACGCGGGATGGGTCGGCAGGTCGGTGATGTCTTCGTCCAGCGTCACCACGACGATCTTTTCGCGCGCCATGTCGACCAGCTCGCGGGTCGGCTTGTTTGCGATCAACCGGCCATGGTTGATGATCGCGATGCGGTCGCACAGCTCCTCGGCCTCTTCCAGATAATGCGTCGTCAGCACCACGGTCACGCCGCGGTCGTTGAGCGACTGGACATAGGACCACAGCTGCTGGCGCAGTTCGATATCGACCCCGGCGGTCGGTTCGTCGAGGACGATGATCGGCGGCGAATGGACCATCGCCTTGGCGACCAGCAACCGGCGCTTCATCCCGCCTGACAGAGTGCGGGCATAGGCGTCGCGCTTGTCGGTCAGGTGCACCGCGGCGAGCAGATCGTCCGAAATTCGCTTCGCCCGCGGCACGCCGTACAGCCCGGCCTGATTCTCCAGCGTCTCATAGGGCGTGAAAAACGGATCGAAGACGATTTCCTGCGGCACGATGCCGATCGAATATTTGGCGTTGCGCGGATCGGCGTCGATGTCAAAGCCCCAGATGCTCGCCGATCCCGCCGTCTTGTTGACCAGCCCCGCCAGGATGTTGATCAGCGTCGATTTGCCCGCGCCATTCGGGCCGAGCAGCCCGAAAATCTGGCCGCGCGGCACGTCGAAACTGACATTGTCGAGCGCCTGCTTGCCGCCGGCATAGGTTTTGGAGACGGCGTCGATGCGGATGGCGGCTTCGGTCATGGCCTATGCCATAGCCGCGCGCCACAACGTGTAAAAGCCCCCATCGCCCCCAGCGCTTTTGGCCAGCGCCGCGTTAACGCTATGTTGGAAAATCGCCGCTAGGACCGGGCCTGTGAGGACCAGACACACAAATAACCCGCAGTTCGCGCTGCGCGGCATCGCCGTCTGTGCGCTGATGATGGCCGCGGCCGTCGCGGCGCCGGCCCATGCCCAGTCGACCGCGCCCGGCGAAGCCGAAGCGATCGTGCTGCGTCCGCTCTCTTTCTTCAAGGTCAACGACCTCGATTTCGGCGACATCATTCCGTCGGCCACCGCCGGCACGGTGACGCTGGCGCCCGACGGGTCGCGCAGCCGCACCGGCGGCGTCACGCTGGCCGGCGATGGCGGTGAACCGGCGCGCTTTGCCGGACTCGGCAGCCTCAACCGCCAGGTCAATATCTCGCTCGGGTCGAACACGATCTGGCTCAACGGGCCGGGGGTGCGGATGCGCGCCCGCACCTTTGAAATCGGCAGCACCCCGACCGCGGTCCTGTCGACCTCGCCGACGCGGTTCCGGATCACCTCGCCGCTCGGCAATTATAATTTTCCGGTCGGCGCGACGCTCGAGGTCGGCGCCAACCAGGCGCCGGGCGACTATAGCGGCACGTTCACGATCACACTCAACTATCTCTAGAGCTTCTGTGGGGGAAGAAGCGGCACCGGACGACCACCTATATTCGCCAGAATATTGGCCGGTGCCGCAAACCCACCCTACCGCCGCGTAGCGCAGACCCCGATTGCTCCCGCCCCGCGCGCTTGCTATGGGCGCGGTCGATGACCCAGCCCGCGCCCGAAACCATCCGCACCCCCAAAACCCGCATTGCTTGCGACGGCACCGGCGACGGGCTGGCCGATGCCGCGCTCGGCCACCCGCGCGTGTGGCTGGAAATCGACCCCGACGCCGGCTTTGCCGACTGCGGCTATTGCGACCGGCGCTTTGTTCTGAGCGGCGGGATCGCCGATCACGCCTGATCGTCGGGGCCAGATGTAAACGGCCCCTTTACCAACCCTGTGCATCAACGACTCATGCCCCGCTGGCATATCTGTGCCAGACAGGAGCAGAATCTGTGGGGATTCGAGGGACCAAAAATTGTCGGGGCGCCGTGCGCGGCCTGACCATCGCCGCCACCGCGGCGGGCGCGCTGCTATGCGCGCCGGTCCATGCGGCCGACACCAATGTCACCGTCAACGCCGCGGTCGTGCGCCCGAACACGCTGATCAAGACCGACGATCTCGATTTCGGGACGCTGGTCAGCGGCACAACCGGCGGCACTGTCACGATCAACCCGGTGACCAACGCGCGCACCTCGGGCGGCGGCGTCACCCTGGCCGGCACCAGCGCGCGGCGCGCGGTGTTCCAGGGCACCGGCGGCATTTTTCTGATCACCGTGTCGGGCAGCACGTCGGTGACGCTGGCGCGGGTCGGCGGCGGCGCGCCGTCGATGACCGCGACGCTGGTCCGCGCCGCCAGCACCAGCGGCGGCGGCATCGCGCTGCTCGGCGGCACGCTGCTGCCCAGCGGGGTGCAGACCTATTATATCGGCGGCACCCTCACCGTCCCCGCGAACCAGCCCGCGGGCGACTACAGCGGCACGTTCGCGCTCACCGTCAATTATCTCTGACCGCTGGCGCCGCGGGGCGCGCGTGCCTATATCGGGCCAATGACCAGTCCCACCGACCCCCGCCGCTTCCTCTATCGCGCCGACGCGCTCGACCCCGATCTGGCGCAGGCGCTCGCGCGCGAAGCGCTCGCCAAGGCCGACGATGGCGAACTTTACCTGCAATATCGCGCGACCGAGAGCTTCGGCTTCGACGACGGCCGCCTCAAAACCGCCGACTATTCGACCGACGCCGGGTTCGGCCTGCGCGCGGTGTCGGGCGAGATGACGGGGTTCGCCCATGCCAGCGACATCAGCGCCGGGGCGATCCGCCGCGCCGCCGAAACGCTCGCTTTGCTCGACCCCGCCAGCCAACCGCACGCCGCCCCGCCGCCGCGCACCAACCGCCACCTCTATGACGAGGCGAACCCGCTCGACCTGATCCCCTTCGCGAAAAAGGTCGCGCTGTGCCAGGAAATCGACGCCGCGGCGCGCGCGCGCGATCCGCGCATCGCGCAGGTGTCGGTGAGCCTCGCGGGCAGCTGGTCGGTGGTCGAGATCGTCCGCGCCGACGGTTTCCTCGCGACCGACATCCGCCCGCTCGTCCGCCTCAATATCAGCATCGTCGTCGAGGAAAATGGCCGCCGCGAAACCGGCACCTTCGGGCTCGGCGGGCGCTATATGTACGACCATCTGTTCGAGGCCGCGCAGTGGAACCGCACGATCGACGAGGCGCTGGCGCAGGCGCTGGTCAATTTGCGCGCCGTCGACGCCCCGGCGGGCGAGTTCACCGTCCTGCTCGGCCCCGGCTGGCCCGGGGTGCTGCTGCACGAGGCGGTCGGCCACGGGCTCGAGGGCGATTTCAACCGCAAGGGCACCAGCGCCTTTTCGGGCCGCATCGGCCAGCGCGTCGCCGCGCCCGGGGTGACGGTGGTCGACGACGGCGCGATGGACAGTCCGGTCGGCGGCGGCCGCCGCGGCTCGCTCAGCATCGACGACGAGGGCACCCCGACCGGCGAGACGGTGCTGATCGAGGACGGCATCCTGAAAGCCTATATGCAGGACCGCCTCAACGCCCGCCTGATGGGGGTCGAACCGACCGGCAACGGGCGCCGCGAAAGTTTCGCGCACGCGCCGATGCCGCGGATGACCAACACCTTCATGAAGGGCGGCAGCGACGATCCCGCCGAACTGCTGAGCCGCGTCAAGAACGGCATTTTCGCCAAGAGCTTCGGCGGCGGGCAGGTCGATATCGTGTCGGGAAAGTTCGTGTTCAGTTGCACCGAAGCCTACAAGATCGAGAACGGCAAGCTGGGCGATTCGATCAAGGGCGCGACGCTGATCGGCGACGGGCCGAGCGTGCTGACCAAGGTCACCGGGATAGGCAACGACATGGCGATCGACGAAGGCATCGGCATCTGCGGCAAGGGCGGCCAGAGCGTCCCCGCGGGCGTCGGCCAACCGACGTTGCTGGTCAGCGGGCTGACCGTGGGTGGGACGGCGTAGAACGCCAAATATGGTCATTGCGAGCGCAGCGAAGCAATCTCCAGCCATCGCCCATGCGCAAGGCCGATGGCTGGAGATTGCTTCGCTGCGCTCGCAATGACGAGCCCTGTGTGACGCACCTCACTTGGCGCCGCTCTTTGCCGCGCCTATAGTCCTTCAAACAGAAGAAGAATCGGGTCGCATCATCCGCCGGGTTTCTCCCGGCAATAGGGAGGATATCATGCGTTCGAGTCTGCGTTTCGTCTCCACCGCGACCATCGCCGCGATGCTCGCCGCCGTCCCCGGTTCGGCCCAGAAAAGCACCGGCCCCAAGGAACGTTACGAAATGGACGTCGCGACCGCGTCGGGCTTTGCCGCGATGGCGGCGGGCGGGCGCGGGGTCGGCAATGTCATGGGGATGATGTTCGGCGGCGGGCCGGAGGGCAAGGTCGCGCACACGCTGGAACTGCGGCTGGGATCGACGCAGGCGCCAACCGCGCCGCCGGTCAAGGCCGACCATTTCTTCCTGCCGCAGGCCAAGCTCGGCAAATCGGTGCCGCTGCTCGGCCCCGAACCGGGCAAGCGCCAGGACGAGACCGGCACATCCGAAATGCCCAGGGATTTCGAGCGCCCCAAGGGCCGCCTGCTGCTGTTCTGGGGCTGCGGCGCCAAGGCCGGGCCGGGGCAGCCGGTGATCATCGATTTCGCCAAGCTCGCGGCGGGGCAGATGCCGCCAAACCTTTACACCACCACCGTGCCGCGCATCCGCGAAGTGATGACGTCGAACAGCAAATCCTATGCCGGCTGGCCGAACAGCAAATCGGCGAAACAGCCTTCGTCGGGATCCTCGCTGCTTGGCGCGCACCGGATCGCGGGCAATGTCGGCCCCGAAATCAATTTCACCCTGGCGCAGGACTATATGCCCGCGCTGAATGCATCGACGGCGATGCAGGGCGACGGATCGGTGATGATCCGCTGGAACCAGCTGGTCCCGGCGACCGGCTATGTCGCCTGGGCCTTCGGCGGCATGGACCGCGGCGGCGGGAACGGCGACATGGTGTGGTGGACGAGCAGCAACGCGCGCGAATTCGGCGGCGGGCTGTGGGACTGGCTGCCGCCGTCAACCGTCGCCGGGCTGGTGAGCAAGCGGGTGGTGATGCCGCCCGCGCAGACCAGCTGCGCGATCCCGGCCGAGGTCAAAAAGGCGTCGGGCGAGATGATGTTCGGCAATCTCAACGCCTTTGGCCCCGAAGCCAATTTCTCTTACCCGCCCAAACCCGCGGGCAATGCGGTGTGGAACATCGACTGGACCACGAAAGTGCGCTTCCGCTCGCACACCAGCCTGCTGATCGGCGCCGATTTCGGCGGCATGGGCGGCGCGAACGCAAGCGGCAGCACCGCCGCGCCACCGGCAAAAAAGAAGAAATGCAAAGGCCCGCTGGGCATCCCGCTGCCCGACGGGGCGTGCTGAATCGCGCCAATGCCGTGATCAGTCAGCCCTTGTTCACCCTGGCGCGGCTATAGCGGCATCAGGTAGGGTAATGAGCAAGACAGGAGTCGGACCATGCGCCCGCTGATCACCGCCATAATCGCCGCCGCCGCAATTGCGGCCCTGCCCGCCGCCGCGTCCGCGATGGAGCGACTGGCGCCCGAGGAAAAGCTTGCCAAGCTGCTCGACGGCCGCGTCGCCGGTCCGCCGCAGGATTGCATCCAGCTATCGACCGTGAGCAGCAGCCAAGTGATCGACAAGACCGCGATCGTCTATCGCATCGGCAGCACCCTGTGGGTCAACCGCCCCGAGGGCGGCGCCGGGTCGCTCGACGATGATGACATCCTGATCACCCGATTGTCGACCGGCCAGCTGTGCAGCATCGACACGGTCCAGTTGCAGGATCGCGGCAGCAATATGTATAACGGCTTTGTCTCGCTCGGCAAATTCGTGCCCTATCGGCGTGTGAAGGGCGAGTAAGGCTATTTTCTTCGTCATTGCGAGGAGCCGAAGGCGACGCGGCAATCCAGCGCTTGCCTAAACCGCTCTGGATTGCTTCGCTACGCTCGCAATGACGAACGATCCTGAAAGCCGCGCCGCGCCGCCCGCCGACTGGGCGCAGCAACTCCTTGCCTTCTGGTTCGACGCGCATGGCCAGGACGACTGGTACGGCGGCGGCCCCGATTTCGACGCCGCGGTGCGCGCACTTGCGGGCGACTGGCACGAAGCCTTGCGGTCGCAACCCGCCGAAACCTTCCTGAACGATCCCGACACCGCGCTGGCCGCGACGATCCTGTTCGATCAGGTGCCACGCAATATTTTTCGCGGCACCGCCGACGCCTTCGCCACCGACAGCCCGGCCCGCGCCATCGCGCGCGGCATCGTGGCACAGGGCTGGGATCAGCAATGGCCCGACGAGCGCCGTCAATTCGCCTATCTGCCGTTCGAACATAGCGAGGAGATCGCCGACCAGCACGAATCGCTGCGGCTGTTCGCGCAGCTCGCCGACCCGATGTTCCACGATTATGCACAGCAGCATTTCGCCATCATCGACCGCTTCGGCCGCTTCCCGCATCGCAACGCCGTGCTGGGCCGGGCGACACGCCCCGAGGAGCAGGCGGCGGTGGAGGAAGGCAAGAATTGGTGATAGGGCGGGCGCGACCAAATCGCGGAGCCCAGCCATGGCCGACTTCACCGACACGCTGACCGACAAACATATCGCCTTCATCGACAAACAGCCGGTCTATTTCACCGCGACCGCCGCCGCCGATGCGCGCATCAACCTGTCGCCCAAGGGCTATGCCGACAGCTTTCGCATATTGTCCGCGACGCAGGTCGCCTATCTCGACCTTGCCGGGTCGGGCAATGAAACCCACGCCCATCTCGCCGCCGATGGCCGGATCACCATCATGTTCTGCGCCTTTGATCGCAGCGCGCTGATCCTGCGCATCTATGGCCGCGGCCGCCCGGTGTTGCCGCAGGACGATGAATGGGACGCGCTCGCGGCGCATTTCACCCTGCTGCCCGGCACCCGCCAGATTTTCGTCATTGATGTGGACAGCGTCCAGACCAGCTGCGGCTGGGGGGTACCGATGATGGAGCTGCAACACGAACGCGACACGCTGCAAAAATATCACCGTCAGGCCGACCGCGACATGTGGGTCGAAAAGACGCTGGGGCGCACCAAAAGCATCGACGGCCTGCCAACGCGCGCCACGGACCGCTTTATCGAAGGCGAGACGGCCTGATGCCGCTGGTCGAACTGGTCCGCCTGCCCAATGGTGCCGAGGCCGAACTGCTGCGCGGGCGGATCGAAAGCGCGGGGGTTCACGCGGTGTGTTTCGACGCGGGGATGAACATCGCCGAAAGCCTCGGCCTGATGATCCCGGTGCGGATCATGGTGCTCGACGAGGATCTGGACGAAGCGCGGGCATTGCTGGCGGAATTTGAAGCAGGCTGAACGCAACCCATCCCCTCATCCGTTCGTCCTGAGCTTGTCGAAGGACCGTTTTTCCCTTTGAAAGAAGGAAGGACAGTGCTTCGACAAGCTCAGCACAAACGGATTCAAGGTCACTCCAAGACTCTCCCATGATCAAAGTCGCCAGTTACAATATGCGCAAGGGCATCGGGCTCGACCGCCGCCGCGATCCCGGGCGGGTGCTGTCGGTGCTCGGCGAACTCGACGCCGACATCGTCGCATTGCAGGAGGCGGACCGGCGCTTCGGCACCCGCGCCAGCGCCATCCCGCCGCATATGTTCGACGAGCATAGCGATTATGTCCCGGTCGGGCTGACCGGGCGCCCGCACAGCATCGGCTGGCACGGCAATGCGCTGCTGGTCCGCAAGGGCGCCACGATCGAGGAAAGCCACGCGCTGCACCTGCCGACGCTCGAACCGCGCGGCGCCGTCGCGGCGACGATCCGCATCGGCGCGACACGATTGCGCGTCGTCGGCATGCACCTCGACATTTCGGGGCTGCGCCGCCGCCAGCAGGCGCGCGCGATCCTGAACCATGTCGCCGAAGGCGAAGACCTGCCGACGATATTGATGGGCGACTGTAACGAATGGCGCGCTACGGGCGGCTGCCTGCACGATTTCGGCGAGCGCCACCGGCTGGTCGATACCGGCCACAGTTTCCACAGCCGCCGCCCGGTCGCCCGGCTCGACCGCATCTTCGCCTCACCCGACCTCGAAGCCGTCGACGCCGGGGTGCACCGCAGCGCGCTGGCCGCGCGCGCGTCGGATCATCTGCCGATCTGGGCGCGGTTCAGGGCGGCTGGGTAATGGCGGCGGGTCTGGGCGGCGGCTTTGGGGTGGGAAGCAGACGTAGCGACATCTGAAAACACCGCATCCCCGAGCGAAGACGAGGGGCTCGTTCGAGCGGAGCGAGAACCGCGCAACCCTCGCTGCCTCGACTTCGCTCGGCGTGGCCCCTCGTCTTCGCTCGGGGATGCGGTTTTCCTTATATTTGCCTTCCAGCCTATGTCCACTTTCGGTCGGAACCGCCATTGTCATCCTTACATGCCCGCAATCCCTATGCAATAGACCTGCCCAATTTATAGGCAATACCCTGCCTCATCTGCCCAGCAAACGACCGATTATTCGTCCTAGCCGTCCAAAACCGTCACAAAATGTTAACTTTCCCGCCGCCCGCGCAATCTGGCACGGCTGTTGCAGTGCAACATGGTGCTATTGGCAAAAGGGGGCATCATGAAATTGATCCTGGCAATCATTAAACCATTCAAGCTCGACGAGGTGCGCGAAGCGCTCACCGGCTTGGGTATCGCCGGCATGACCGTGACCGAGGTCAAGGGGTTCGGACGGCAAAAGGGACAGACCGAAATTTACCGCGGCGCTGAATATGCCACCAACATGGTGCCGAAGGTGAAGATCGAGCTGGTCTGCGACGACGCGCTCGCACCGCGGGTGGTCGAAACGCTGCAGCAAAGCGCCGGCACCGGTTCGATCGGCGACGGCAAGATTTTCGTCCTCGACGTGGGTCAGGCGGTGCGCATCCGCACCGGCGAGACCGGCGAGGCGGCACTGTGATGACGAAGGGGGAAACTATGACGTTCGCAAATAAATTTGCGGCGGGCGCCGGGGCCGTGGGCCTGTCGCTGTTCGCCGCGCTGCCCGTCTGGGCGCAGGAGGCCGCGACCGCGGTGGCCGCACCGGCGGCGCCGACTGCCGAAGCGGCGGCTCCCGCCGCTTTCGTGCCGACCGCCGAGATGGTCAACAAGGGCGATGTGGCCTGGATGCTCGTCGCATCGGCGTTGGTGCTGATGATGTCGGTGCCCGCGCTGGCGCTGTTTTATGGCGGCCTTGTCCGTGCCAAGAATATGCTGTCGGTGCTGATGCAGGTGCTGACGATCGTCTGCGTCGCGGCGCTGGTTTGGTTCAGCTGGGGCTATTCGATGGCCTTCACCTCAACCGGCACGCCGTTCCCGACGATTGTCGGCGGCCTCGACAAGGCGTTCCTGTCCGGCGTCGATGTCACGACCTTTGCCGCCACCTTCTCGAACGGGGTCTACCTCCCCGAATATGTGTTCGTGGTCTTCCAGATGACCTTCGCCTGCATCACGCCGGCGCTGATCGTCGGGGCGTTTGCCGAGCGTGTGAAGTTCACCCCGCTGATCATCTTCACGGTGCTGTGGCTGACGCTCGCCTATTTCCCGATCGCGCACATGGTGTGGTACTGGGCCGGCCCGGACTTCCTGCACGCCGCGCCGACCGACATGGGTCTGCTCTGGGGCTGGGGTGCGCTCGACTTTGCCGGTGGTACCGTCGTCCATATCAACGCCGGTATTGCTGGCTTGGTCGGCTGCCTCGTGATCGGCCCGCGACTCGGCTACAACACCGAACCGATGCCCCCGCACAACCTGGTCATGACGATGATCGGCGCCTCGTTGCTGTGGATCGGCTGGTTCGGGTTCAACGCCGGTTCGGGTCTCGAAGCCAATGCGTTCGGCGCGCTGGCCTTCATCAACACGCTCGTTGCCACCGCGGCCGCGGGTGCGACCTGGGCGATCATCGAGCAGATCGTGCACAAGAAACCCTCGCTGCTGGGCGGCGTTTCGGGTGTCGTCGCCGGCCTGGTCGCGATCACCCCGGCAGCGGGCTTTGCCCATCCGGGCACCGCGATTCTGCTCGGCGCGGTCGCCTCGCTGGGCTGCTTCTTCTTTGTCACCACGGTGAAGAAGAAGTTCAAATATGACGACTCGCTCGACGTGTTCGGCATTCACGCCGTCGGCGGTATCATCGGCGCGATCGGCACCGGCTTCGTCGCCAATCCGGCGTGGGGCGGTCAGGGCTGGATCGACTACACCGCGCCCGTTGCCAAGGCCGGCGAGTTCGACCTGACCGGTCAGGTGATGACCCAGATCTGGGCCGTCGGCACCACCGTGCTGTGGACCGGCGTGGTCAGCGCGGTGCTGTTCCTCGGCCTCAAATACACCATCGGCCTGCGCCCGTCGAAGGACGTCGAGCAGGAAGGGCTCGACCTCGCCGAACATGGGGAGCGCGCCTACAATATGTGAAGAGACAGGATACCCGCCGCCGCACGCTCTTTCTCCTTTCAAACGGCGGCGGCGGGATCCTCACCAGGTTCCTCCTGCGAACCACTGGCCGGGACCAATGTCCCGGCCATTTTTTCGATTGTGGCCGGAACGGCCACGGGCCCGGGACCAATGTCCCGGCCATTTTTTCGATTGTGGCCGGAACGGCCACGGGCCGCGGTCTTGCCCCTGGCAATTTCCCGACTGTGGCCGCGGCGCAACATGTCGCGGCGATTTTTCGCGCAACATTCATGCGCCATTGCGAAATTGTGACAAATGGCGCACCTCTCGCGGCGCGACGCGGCAAGATAGCCGCGCGCTTTTACAGAGAGGAAATCACCATGCATGCTCGCACTATGCTGCTGGCCGGGCTTTCGCCGCTCGCGCTGGCTTCTGTTGCCACGCCCGCCCTGGCCCAGGATGCCGGCACCGCTGAGGACGACAGCAATATCATTATCGTCACCGCAACCAAGCGCGACGCCAATCTTCAGGACATTCCCTTCTCGATCAACGCCCAGACGGCCGAGGACATTCAGAAATCGGGCGCCGTGACGCTCGAAGATCTGTCGCGCAATGTTGCCGGGCTGTCGGTTCAGAACCTCGGACCGGGGCAGAGCCAGGTGTCGGTCCGCGGCGTTTCCGCCGGCCAGGTCGTGCGCGACCAGCCCGGCGTCAAGGAACAGGTCGGGGTCTATCTCGACGAAAGCGTGATCTCGCTCTCACTGTTCACCCCCGACATCGACCTTTATGATTTGAACCGCGTCGAAACGCTGCGCGGGCCGCAGGGCACGTTGTTCGGCTCGGGTTCGGTCGGCGGCACGATCCGCTACATCACCAACCAGCCGAAGATCGGGGTGATGGAGGGCAGCGTCGAGGCGAACCTCAACCTCGTCGACGGCGACGACATCGGCGGCCATTTGAAGGGCGCGGTCAATATCCCGATGGGCGATAAGGCGGCGCTGCGCGCGGTCGGTTATTACACCCGCTACGGCGGCTTCATCAACGCGGTCGGCCCGGCGGGCGGCGACGATGTCAACAGCGGCGAACGCTATGGCGGCCGCCTCGCGCTGACGTTCGAGCCCAGCGACAATCTGTCGATCACCCCGCGCGTCGTCTATCAAAAGATCACCGCCGACGGCTTCAACCGCCAGGACATCTACAACCTCTATGGCAACCGCTTCACGACGACGCGGCCGCAGGTCACCTATGACGAGCGCGAGCAATATCTGCTGCTGCGCGAAGGGTTTGAGGACGAGACGCTGATCGCCGACCTCAACGTCAATGTCGGCCTTGGCGGTGCCAAGCTGACGTCGGTGACCAGCTATATCAACCGCGACATATTGGTCAGCCGCGACGCCAGCGCGCTGACCGGTTCGGTGTCGGTCGATCTCGGCTATCCCGATGCCGGGGTGCTGCTGCCGTCGAACCTTGTCGACACCACCGACCTGAAAACCTGGTCGCAGGAGCTGCGCCTCGCGTCCGACAATGACAGCCCGTTCCAATGGGTGGTCGGTGCCTTTTATTCCAAGGTCGATCGCGTCTACAGCCAGACGCTGCCGACCCCCGGCTATGATGCGGTGACCGACGCGACGCTCGGCGCCGGCACCTCGGCGGCGGTCGCCAACGGCTTTGGCTCCAATTCGCCGTACAACGCGCTTTTGCCCTATGACATCAAGCAGTTCGCACTGTTCGGTGAAGTCAGCTACGATCTCAGCGACGCCTTCACCGCGACCGCGGGCGGGCGCTATTACGACTTCAAGGAAACGCGCAGCTTCAAATCGGGCGGCCTGTTCGCCAACGGCGACAACCGCACCGACAGCACCAAGTCGAGCGGTTTCACGCCGCGCTTCCTGCTGTCCTATGACCTCAGCGACAGCGTGACGGTCAACGCCCAGGCGTCGAAGGGCTTCCGCCTCGGCGGGGTCAATGATCCGCTCAACCTGCCGCTCTGCACCCCCGCCGACGCCGCGCTGTTTGGCGGTTTCCAGGATTATAACGACGAAACGCTGTGGAATTACGAGCTGGGGATCAAATCGCAGGGTCGCGGTTTCACCTTCAACGCCGCGGGCTTCTATAACGACATCAAGAATCTTCAGGTCACCCTCGACGCCGGCAGCTGTTCGTCGCGCATCGTCTTCAACGTCGACAAGGCGCATTCGATGGGGGTCGAATTCGAACTCGGCCTGTCGCCGGCCGACGGGCTCGACCTCAATCTGTCGGGCAGCATCATCGAGGCCGAATTCGACACCACGCTGCCGGGGGTCCTCGCCACCGCAACGGGAATTCGCGAAGGCAACCGCCTGCCGTCGGTGCCGAAATTCCAGCTGTCGGCGTCGGGCAGCTATGAATGGCCGGTCGGCGACGCCGCGAACATGTATGTCGCGGCATCGGTGCAGCATGTCGGCACCCGCTTCACCCAGCCCGCCGATCAGGAAAACAACCCGCGCACCTTTGTCCACGGGCTGCCGTTCGGCGGCGCCCCGGCGGGTTCATCGACTACAGTCGACCTGCAATTGCCCGACTATCAGCTGGTCAATCTCAGCGCCGGGGTCGACTTCGACAATGGCCTGTCGCTGATCGCTTACGTCAACAATGTCTTCGACGAGAACGCCCTGCTGTCGTTCGATCGTGAACGCGGCGGCCGGGCGCGGCTCGGCTATACCGTCGGCCAGCCGCGCACCTTTGGCATCACCGCGCGCAAGACGTTCTAAGACGAAAAAGGGGCCGGTTCGGATGCGAACCGGCCCCTTTTTGCTGCACGCTGCACTGCACAATATTTAGGCAGCACTGCCGCACATTTAGGCCTTCCCAACATGACATTAATATGGCATTCATTGCGTCAACAGTTTCAGGAGGGGAGAGCCTGAAAGGCTGGGCCGGGACGCAAGTCCCGGCCCTCTTTTTTGTCCGCCGCTCAAGCCACACCGGAAAACGCCTGATTTCAGGATGTTCGATGAAATCGCAGCGTTGGAAAAAGGCGCCAGCTGCCATCATCCTGCAACACCGAATCGCTGATCAGCAGCCGGTCGGGCGCTTCGAGGACATAGGATGAGCGGCCGATTTCAACAATCGCGCTGCCCCAGAAATTGATCCATTCCGAAACAGTCAGCCGCCCGCCGATCGGGCGCGTGCGGCCGGTGCTGTCGGTCCAGCAGCCGCGCACCCGGCCCTTGCCATCGACGCGGTAAATCGCCTCCGCCGCATAGGCGATCGGCGGCGCTCCCGATACCGCCAGCCGATAAACAAGCGCCGTCGCACGGCCATCGGGCGCCGCGACGATCACCAGCGTCCGCGGTGGCGGCTTTGCCGAACGCGGTCCCCTCGCCATTCCATGTCCCATGCCACGCCGCGAGCGACGGCGCCGGGTCTTCAGCCGTAGCGGGGGACGCGATCGCCAGCAGCGCCGCCACCCCTCACCGCGCCGTCATGCCGCAATTTCCGACCGCGAAAACATGAAACTATTGCCGTCGGGATCATAGAAGGTGATGAGCTTGACCAACCCTGGAATATGCCGGATATCGCCGTCCTGCCGCACCCCCTCGGCATCGAGATGCGCCTTGGCCGCATCGATATCGGCGACCTCGAACACATTGGTCGCACCGCCGCCCTGCACGACCGTCTCGACCTCGCTCAGCCCGATATTGACCCCCGCCATCGGGCTCGCCAGCTCGCACCAGCCGATCTCGTCGGCGCGGTAGAGCAATTTGCAGTGCATCACCCGCTCATACCAGGCGATCGACGCGGTCATGTCGGTCACCCCCATCGAGCAGGTGAGTTCGGATCCGATTTCGAGTGTCATATCATTCCTCCCTTTGTAAGAACCGTTGTCGGCCCCTTCCCTCGTCATTGCGAGGAGCGAAGCGACGCGGCAATCCAGCGTCGCGTAAGCCGCCCTAGATTGCTTCGCTCCGCTCACAATGACGGGATGAGAAAACGATTTTCCGATTCCCATTGCCCCAATGGTCCGTTTTGTATAGTTACTTGCAAATGCCGTCAAGCGTACCCGATCCGCTCCTCATCCAGCTCGGCAGCCACCGCTGGCTGGTGCCGCTGCTCGCCGATCTGGCGGCGCATCGCGGCGCGCGCTTTGTCGAACTGATCCACCGGCTGGGGCTGCCGCGCGACAGCCTGACGCGCACGCTGGAAGCAGCGGCGACGATCGGCTGGGTGCGGCGCAACCCCGGTCACGGCCACCCGCTGCGCCCCGAATATATCCTGACCGAAGCGGGCGAAGCCGCCGCCGCGCGCGCCGCGACGATCGCCGCGGCGCAAAGCGCGGTCGGCCTGACGCCCGGCGCCGCAACGCGCTGGGGACTGCCGCTGGTCGCCGGGATCGGCGCCGGGCACGACCGTTTCAACGCGCTGTCACGATTGCTCGCCCCCGCCACCCCGCGGGCGCTGTCGCAAGGATTGGCGGCGCTGGGCGCGCATGGATTGGTGAGGCGCGATGTGCTCGACATGCGGCCGCCAGCCAGCCGCTATGATTTGACGAAGCGCGGGCGATTGCTCGCCGAAGCCTGTGCAATCTAAAGCTCCTCCCCTGAAGGGGAGGGGTTGGGGTGGGGTCTGTCAG
>CAZCUW010000019.1:0-52684 GCA_964502035.1 uncultured Sphingopyxis sp.
GTTGAAGAGCCCTCCATTTGGGTCGCACGGATGCACATAACTGTTCGCGTCTTCCCTTGCTTTGCAGAATCAGTCCTGCATCTGCGCCCTGCGTCCGCGCGGCGCAGTTGAACATGGGCGCGGAACGTCAGACGGTGAGATCGAAGGCATAAAACGCAAAACAGATATATGCGCCATTCATATACGTATCCGTGCACCTCATGGGCGGCAGCGCGACAATTTAGAGAGGAAGTGGTAACGGCCTACCGAGTTGGAAGCGTCAAACCTTGTTCGCGCGACTGCATTCCGCAGGTATTAAGGCTGGCCGCTCGGCCAGAAAGGAGGGGTCTCGCTCCATGTCCAACTTCGTCGCTGAGAAATCGATCGCGGCGGTGAGAGCAGTCGATGAGGTTCGCGATGGCATGCTTGTCGGGTTAGGGACCGGAAGCACCGCCGCTTATGCCGTGAAAAGCCTCAGCGAGCGCATCAAGCACGGCCTTCGCATCACCGCGGTCGCCACATCCCAAGCGACCGAAGCTCTAGCTCTCCGTCTTGCGGTGCCGCTTGTTCCCTTTCAACAGCTTAGCGCTGTCGACCTGACGATCGACGGCGCCGATGAAATCGATGACCGCTTCCAAGCCATCAAAGGGGGAGGCGGCGCCCTGCTTCGCGAGAAAATCACCGAGTCCGCATCCACGCGCGTGATCATCATCGCCGATTCCAGCAAGCTTGTTGCGCAGCTCGGCAAATTCCCTCTGCCCGTGGAGGTGGTTCCTTTCGCCACCGAGTTTGTTCGTGCACGCCTGTCCGCACTCGGAGCCCGTGTTACTGTTCGCGAAGCGGGTGGGACGCCCTTCCTCACGGACCAGGGCAATTACATCCTGGACGCAGCTTTGGATGAGATACCAAGGCCGCGCGAGATCGCCGCCGCGATCACCACAATCCCGGGCGTCCTGGAGCATGGACTGTTCTTGGATGAAATCGATACAATCATGATTGCGCGCGGTGACATGGTGGAGGTGCGACACCGGGGTGAAGCTTGAGGTCTTGCATATCATCACCTGCGCGGCGTCGATGGCGGCGCTGACACATTCTTAGCCGCGACCTCGGGCATTTTTTTAACCCGTTCGTCGCGCGCCATAGCCCCAAGGTATCAATCCAGCCCGGCGCCTTGATAAGATGGAAGTGATTTTTTTGGCGCGCGCTATCAGTCGGTGGAATCAAAACCCTTTTAAAACCGAGATTTCCTCGCCGGACGCGCGGATAAAAGGAGGCTAGTCTATGACTTGCTGTCTATGCCCCGCGCACATATAGACGCGCCGATGGATGGACCTCGAGACCGCAATATATTTGGGGCGTTCGCACTGATGATCAGCGACGACATCGTTCGCGCTAGTTCATCGCGGGCACCGGAAGCTGGCCCCGCCGCCTCAGCGCTGGCGCTACTCGCGCACCAGCCCGGGCTCTCGATCCGCATGCTTGCGGTCGGGGTAGGCCTTTCCCATGCAGGGACGGTTCGCCTGGTGGATCGATTGGCTACCGAGGGATTGATCGAACGCAGGGAGCATTCGTCAGATGGGCGCACGCGGGCCCTCTACCTCACTCCAACCGGAAAGATTGCGAGCGACGAGGTTCTTGCTTCGCGCGACGAGGTGATTGCCGAAGGATTATCGATCCTGAAGCCCGACGAACTGAAAATCCTATGCGACATGGCTGAACGCGTCCTGCGCGATCGCCTGGAAAACCTGGAGCATTCCTACCGCATCTGCCGCCTGTGCTGCTATGAAGGCTGCACCAACTGCCCCATCGACGCCGAATTGCACGAACGGGGGGTGGAACGCGGGAAAAGTGGCGACGGGTAGGGCTCGCAATTTGCGGACGTGATGGGCCGATCTGGAAGGCAAATTACGAAGGCGCGCTTGCGCGAAGCGCGGCGCCCGTGACGAGGGCAAGCCGCTTGATGTAGGCGCGATCCGATCGTCCCCCCAATACCGCGATCCGCCAGTATAACGGGGCTGCGATGAGGTCGGCCGCCATCTCACGGTCCACCAAGGGCGACACTTCCCGGCGTTTGATCGCCCGATTAATCAGGCCATTGATCCGCTCGCGCCGTGCGCGCTGGAAAGGCCGGATCGCCATTTCCAATGCCGGCGTCCGCTCGATCTCGCCATGAAGGTCGGTCAGAATCCGTCGCACCTTGGGATGCCTCAGAACGCGGCGGATGGCGAGGAGCACCGCTTGCAGATCAGCCTCCAGCGAGCCGTGCTCTTCCACATCGGTCATCGTCAACCCGACATGCGACAGCAAATCGCTGGCCATCGACACCTTGTCCGGCCAGCGGCGGTAAAGCGCAGCCTTGCCGACCCCTGCAGTTCGCGCCACCCGTTCGAGGCTCAGACCCGCATAGCCAGTCCTTGCCCATTCTTCGAAGAAGCTGCGCGTCAGTGCATTCGTTACGTCAGCACGCATGACCGCTGCTCCGCTGAGAACACGGGCTGCTTTCGGATTTCCGTCGGAACGCTTGTGTTCCATCGATGCCTTCCTATATATCTCAGCGGAACGCTACCGTTCCAACCGATTGGGATTAGTTCATGACAGACAGTGTGGAAAGCTTTTCAGCGATGCTTCGAAAGGCATTGGGTGATCGTCTCGCTCCCGATGCTGCCACCTTTCTCGACATGGTGGCTGAAAATGGGGTGATGGAATTTCCTTATTCGCCGCCAGGCCTTCCGACCCGGTTGGTTGGAAAGGCTGCTATCGCGCGTCACCTTGAAAGCCTTGGTGACATGATAGCCTTCGACCGCATGGGTGAGCCGACCATTCACGCCACGACCGACCCCGATGTTACCATTGTCGAGTTCGAAGGCTTCGGAAGCGGCGTTGCGACCGGGGAATCCTATGACCAACGCTACATATCCGTGATCCGGACGGACGCCGGGCGGATTATGCACTATCGCGATTACTGGAACCCGCTGGTGGTGCTGCGCGCGCTTCGCGGCAGCGCGGTTGTCGATGCCCTTGTCGGCGGAGCGTCAGACCATGGTTGATCGGGTCTTGGTGACTGGGGGCACGGGCAAGACGGGCGCGCTGGTTGCGCAGCAGCTTACGGCACGCGGTGTCGAACCCCGCATCGCAACCCGCAACGCCACGATGCCGGAGCAGGTTCGCTTCGAGTGGGGCGACGTTGCCTCCCACCGTACCGCGCTCGAGGGTGTGGACGCGATCTACTTGGTCGCTCCTACCGACCGAACGGACCACCTGACCGTCATGCGCCCGCTGCTGGAACAGGCCGTGGCACAAGGAGTGGCCCAGCTGGTGCTGCTGAGCGCATCGTCTATCGACGAGGGCGGGCCGATGATGGGTGAGGTTCATGGGTGGCTCAACGCCAACGCGCCTCGCTGGACGATACTGCGCCCGAGCTGGTTTATGCAGAACTTCGTTACGCAGCATCTCCCGTCGATCATCAACGAGGGTTGCATCTACTCGGCGACGAAGCATGGGCGTATCCCGTTCATCGACGCAGCCGACATAGCGGCGGTCGCAGTCGAAGCCTTGGTGGATCCAGTTTTCGGGTCAGGAGAAAGGATCCTGACCGGTCCTGAAGCTCTCTCATATGACGAGGTTGCGGACCGAATCACCGCCGTGGCCCAGCGCCCCGTCCACCACTGCCGGTTATCGGTGGAGCAGCTTGCACGCCGCTACGCCGGGTTCGGCATTCCTGAGGGATATGCGGACACGCTCGCGCGCATGGACGACGCGATCTCATATGGGTCGGAGGACAGGACCACAACAGAGGTCGAGCAAATAACGGGACGCATGCCAACCAAGCTGACCGCCTTCCTCGCCGCTCACAGAGAGGCATATCAGGGGCGCCAATCAGGCTGACGGTGACCCGTCCGCTAAGAATGAGACCACGGTACCGAGGTGGTGGCTGGCCGGCAGCCGGGCGCCGACACGATATTCGTTGGTCATTGTCACGGCCATCCCTATGGTGAGATCGATCTGGTGATTCCGGTCGATGATGCGGTGGAGCTCGCCGGGCCCGGCGATTGGCAGGGTTTGGGCTGGGTTTGCGCGGCGCGCGACACGCTGCATTTCCTCAAGGTGCGTAACGGCGCACTGATGACCCTAAATTATATGCCTGCGGGCCGTATCCTGTATCAGTTCGATCCCGCCGAGATCCGGGCGCGGAGGGGCGGCGCATAGGGCCCCGTCGCAGAGCAAGGCGGCGCAAGCTTTAGATCAATCTAGTTCTTCAGACGCCTCGAGGTGTCCGGACAGCTAAGAGCCAGCCTCGCGAATACACGTGAATATTGTCGCTGTCATATGCGTCGGACCGCCGTCTGGAGGCTTCGCCGTTGTGTTCCCAGACCTTTCGGCAGCCCGAGCGCACGGCCACGGCCACGGCTACGCATCGCATCGCGTATAAAATATATGCGCCGCGCATATAGACAAAGCTGCACACTATGATTATATGCGTCGCGCATACTTATTTCGCCTCTCCCAGGAACGCGGTCTTTCGGAAGAAGCATCAGTCAGGCGCATGGATCGACGGACTATGGAACTCAATCAGGTCAGCTATTTCATCAACTTGGCCAAGACGCTGAATTTTACAGCGGCCGCTCGCCTGAGCGGTGTGTCGCAGCCGAGCCTGACCCGCGCAATCCGCCGCTTGGAAGAGGAGCTCGGCGGGCCGCTGATTCACCGCGACGGGAAAAACAGTCGCCTGACCGGCCTTGGCCGGGACGTCGAGACAGAATTCCGGCGCATGCTGGTGGCGATGCGAAGCGTCCGCAATCATTCCGAGAACTGGGCGATGGGGATGCACCGTGTTCTGGATGTGGCGGTCGCGCCGACTGTCGGACCGCAGGAGTTTGCCGCGTTTTTCGAGAGCGCGTTGGCGGAGGTGCCATCCATTGAAATCAAGCTGCACTCGCTTCAGCCGAACGAGGACACCTCGGACATTCTGTCCGGAAAATATCATGCGTGCATCATGCCGCGCGAGACAAGGCCGGAGCCTAAGCTCGATGTGCATCCGCTATTCAGAGAGCGCTTCGTACTGGGCTGTTCTGCGAGCCATCCCTTGGCATCCCGCGAAATCGTGCGCGGAGAAGACCTGCTCGAGTTTCCTTTCGTCGATCGCCTCAAGTGCGAGTTTCGCGATCAGATCCTCGATCATTTCGCGCGGCACGACCTGCTCATGCAGCCCCGCTTTCGATCGGACCGCGAGGACTGGGTGCAACACTTCGTCGCCGATGGCACCGCCATATGCATTCTTCCGGAACGATCCGCCACGGCGCCCGGTCTTGTTACGCGGCCGATCGAGGGATTTGCCCTGGAGCGCGAAGTCGTGATCGCGACGGTATCTGGCTCCACCGCACCCGTCGAGATACGGAAGATCGCGCAACTGGCAGCCGGATATGCGTGGCACTAAACCCCGTCGCGAGAGCGTCGGTGCTATGGAAACTATAGGCACAGCCTATTGGATAAATCCTAGGCGCACTGCGATAGTCGGCGCAGTGACTGACACGATAAGCGGCGGCTTTTTCGCCCTCTCAGATCAATATCGGAGACTATCATGAAGTTCGAAAAGTCGCAGGAAGCTGTTGATCTCCTTACTGCCGAGCAGCGCTACGTCACCCAGGAGTCGGGCACCGAGCGGCCCTTCACGGGGGAGTATGATGACAACAAGGAACCAGGCATCTACGTCGATATCGTGTCGGGAGAGCCTTTGTTCGCCTCGACCGACAAATTCGACTCGGGTTCTGGCTGGCCCAGCTTCACCAAGCCGATCGTTGCAGCAAATGTGAACGAGTTGCGCGACAGCGCGCACGGTATGGTGCGGACGGAAGTCAGATCGGTGCACGCCGACAGTCATCTCGGTCATGTATTCCCGGACGGTCCCTCCGATCGCGGAGGTTTGCGCTACTGCATTAACTCCGCGTCGCTTCGCTTCATTCCGCGCGACGAGATGGAGAGCGAAGGATATGGCGAATATCTCGATCAGGTCGAGGAGGCCTGACATGCACCAGCGCGCTATTCTCGCCGGCGGATGTTTCTGGGGCATGCAGGATCTGATCCGCAAGCAGCCCGGCATCGTATCGACCCGTGTCGGCTACACCGGCGGCGATGTCCCGGACGCCACTTATCGCAATCACGGCACGCATGCCGAAGGGATCGAGATCATCTTCGACCCGGCAGTGACGACCTTCCGCAATATCCTGGAATATTTCTTCCAGATCCACGACCCGACGACCAAGAATCGCCAAGGCGGTGATATCGGGCTCTCCTACCGGTCGGGCATCTATTATGTCGACGAGGAGCAGAAGCGCGTCGCCGAGGACACGATCGCCGATGTGGATGCCTCCGGACTGTGGGATGGCAAGGTGGTGACAGAGGTCGTGCCGGTCGGAGATTTCTGGGAGGCCGAGCCGGACCATCAGGATTATCTCGAGAAACGCCCGGGCGGCTACACCTGCCATTTCGTCCGTCCCGGCTGGGTGCTTCCAAAGCGCCAGAAAGTTGATGATGATCAGTCCGCGGCGGGGACGGCAGCGGGATAGGCTTAACTGCTGTTGCCGCTCCGCCGATCCCGTTCGCAATCTTCATGACCGCGTCGTACAACGACGCGGTCATCCAACCCTGCTTCAGAGAGACGGGTCGGTCCATATAGTCGCCATCGCAGCACAGGATCGCAGATTTATGCCAGACCTCTCGACCTTTCCTATTACGCAGCGCTGGCCCGCATTGCATCCCGATCGCCTGCAACTCTACGCCGCTCCCACCCCCAATGGCGTCAAGGTCTCGATCATGCTCGAGGAGACCGGCCTGGCGTACGAGCCCCACCTGGTCGATATCTCGAACAACGAGTCGAAGGATCCAGCGTTCGTATCGTTGAACCCCAACGGCCGCATACCGGCGATCATCGATCCGGCTGGTCCTGACGGCAACCCTATCGCCATATGGGAATCGGGCGCGATCCTCCTCTACCTGGCCGACAAAACCGGCCAGCTCAATTCGAGTGCGCCCGCGCAGCGTTACGAGACGCTGGCTTGGGTATTCTTTCAAGTATCCGGCGTCGGGCCGACCTTCGGTCAGCTTGGTTTTTTCCTGAAATTTGCCGGCAAGGACTATGAGGACAAGCGCCCTCGGCAGCGCTTTATCGATGAATCCAAGCGTCTCTTGGGGGTGCTGGACCGCCAGCTCGAAGGCCGCGAATGGCTTGTCGATGATTATTCGATCGCGGACATTGCGACACTTGGGTGGGTCAACGCACTGGCCGAAGTCTACGCGGCCGGCGACATCCTCGGCCTCGGCGAATATTCGAACGTCCAGACATGGCTCCGCCGCGGGCTGGCGCGGCCCGCGGTGCAGCGCGGCCTGCGCATCCCTGCGAGACCGGCATGAGCGTCATCGCTGCTTATTATTACAACAAGGGCCTGCGGGTCCGCGAAATCGCGATCGACGAGCAGGTCCAGCTCGATAAGGATCGCTCCGGCTTTTGCTGGATCGCGCTTCGCGAGCCCACCGCCGACGAGCTTAAAGCGATCCAAACGACGTATAACCTCCATCCGTTGGCAATCGACAACGCGATGCACCCGCTCTGCCCGCCCAAGCTCGAAGCGTATAATGAAGAGCTCTATGTTGTCGCTCAGACCGCCGAGCTGGATGGAGACCAGATCCGCTACGGCAAGATGGCGATCTTCACCGGTCACAACCATCTCATCAGCGTACGGCACGGCAACGGCGGAGCGCTCGGCAATCTTCGCGAGCAACTCGAGGCTTCGCCGGCGCTTTTTGGCAAAGGTGTCGACTATGTGCTGCATGCGATCCTGCACCGGATCGTCGATCAATATCTTCCCATCTTCGAGATGATCGAGGATGACGTTCTGGCGATGGAGAGACGATCGCTCGACGACTTTCTCGGACGGGCAGAAATCGACCGCATCTTCGGGCTGAGAAGCGAACTCACGCGCTTCCAGCGCACGCTCGGCGCTATGGCTGAACTGGTCCGGAAACTCGTCCGAGGCCATTTCCCCTGCATCAGTTCAGAAGTCAGACCCTATTTCAGCGACGTCGCGGATCATGTCGCTCGCGTGCAGACCATGGTCGATGGCCTCCTGCAGGTTCTGTCCACCGTCTTCGAGTTCAGCAGCCTGTTGGAAGCGCAAAGAACGGGCGTGACCACGCGCCAGCTCGCGGCCTGGGCCGCCATATTGGCGGTCCCGACGGCCATCGCCGGGATATATGGCATGAACTTCAGGAACATGCCCGAGCTGGACACGGTCTATGGCTATTTTGTCGTGCTCGGGTTGATGACGATGTTCTGCCTGTACCTGTTCGTGCGGTTCAAGAAGGCCAAGTGGATATGAATAGCGCGCGTTTGCTTTTCATCTCCGTCAGCTGAGCCGCAACAGCCTCCCTGATATTAGAGCGTGTCCAATGCCATGCAAAGCCAAGGTGCAACAATGACATCCCAAGTGACCGACGTCCTAGCAGCAGTCCAGTCCTTCGTCGCGAAGGGCTACGACCGCGAGTACCGCGTCAAGGACGGCCATCTCATCGATCTCGAACTGGGATCAACGCTCGATCCATGCGCGATAACCGTCGATGCGGCGTTGCGCCTCGAAAGCGGGGATGATGGAGAAGACGCGTCCAACATATACGCGATTACCGATCCCGCGACCAACCATAAGGGTCTGCTGATCGACGCCTTCGATGTCTTCGACGAAATCTGTCACCGCGACCTTTCCGAGCGGCTTGTCGCGGATCGGCAAACGACGCCAGCGGGCGACGAGGATGTTCCGAGCAAGCACGGCCTGCGCAAAGTCTACAAGAATGAGTTTGAGCGCGATCCCGAGCGCTATGTGCTGCGCGAGGGCTTTCCAGACTTCCCGCTATGCCCTTTCGGCGGCGCCTTCAGCATTCTCGGCTTCGATACCGCCGAGCAATCCTATGTCTGGCTTGTAACCAGCATCATCCGGGATTCCCGGCTGATCAGAGCGCCCTACCAGGGAGATGACGCCCCAGGCGACGAGTAGCGGGCCGGCGAGCCCAATGGGGGCACTCCCGCGGCGGTGACGGACCGAAGCACGAACTTTCGAATGATCCAAACACAACGAGGTGATGATGAACTGGAATAAAAGCCACATCCGCGAAACCATGCTTTCGCTGGAGACTGCCGCCCTGCATAGCGCTCGCACCAATTATCTGGATTATGTCTCCATCGCTCAGCTGGATCGGAGCGAGCCGATCGAGAATGACGAGCAGGCGCAGGCCGAAGTCGCGAGCGACTTGGCTGAAGCGCTTGACGACACATTGCACGACTATGCCGATAAACTTGAAAAGCTCAGGACGATCGACTTCGGCCCCAAGTCGGCAGTGGAGGAGGGTGCTGTCATCAAACTGTCGGGGCGCCATTTCGTGATCGCAGTGTCAACGAGCAAGTTCACCTGTGATGGGCGTGAGTTCATGGGCATTTCAACGATGGCGCCGATCTTCGAGGCGATCGAAGGAGCACGAACAGGAGAGACCGTGCAGTTCAACGGCCGGGACCTCATCGTAGAAGATGTAGAATAGGACGCCCGTCGCAGTAGGCGCGCTAGTGCCGGGCGGCCTCCGTCTCTGACTCCATGCATATCATCACATCAAGAGATCCCGTGATCATCGGTGTGCTTGGAGAGCGGGCAGCCTTGGCGTGGATGCGGCGCCTTGGCTGGCTGCTCCCGATAGCCAACACCGCCAATATGGCAAGCAATGCGGCCGCATAAAGGAACAGCCCACCGGGGCCGGCGATAGTCATCGCAGCACCCCCGATAAGGGGTCCGGCGGCTGTCCCGATCCCGTTGAGCAGCAGAAGCCCGCGGGCGGTACCGAGCAGCCGGCCGGCCGGAAGGTCGTCGTTGGCAACCGCGAGACACAATGAATAGATCGGGATGCCAAAGCCGCCGAACAGCGCGCCCGCCGCGAGGAGCAGCGGCAGGGGCGCCCCTACCGCGAGGGCGACGCCGACGGCCGCCGCTGCGGACGCCAGGGCCGCAGCGGCGATGACAAGGTTCCGCGACACGCGATCCGAAAGCCAGCCGAGGGGCCACTGCAATAGGAGCGTCCCACCCAGCACCGCAGCCATGAAAGCGGAGATGCCGCCGACATCGAGTCCGATCCTCTGGGCGAAGTTCGGGCCCATGCCCCAAAAACCGCCGATAGCCAGGCCAGCGAGGAAAGCGCCAGCCGCAGCGAGCGGTGATGCGCGCACGAGGTCGCTGAACGCGACCCGTTCCTGTGTCACCTGCGCCGGCGGATGGCTGGGCAGCAAGGTGATCGGAACCACCGCCGCGGAAATTAACAGCGACACGATAAGGAACAAGGTCATGTCGGCGGGCGGGGCGACGTTGAGCAAGGCCTGGCCGATGGCCCATGAGCCCATCGAGACGACTCCGAAGATCGACAGGAGTTGGCCGCGCGTGGATGGCACTGCATGGGCGTTGAGCCAGCTCTCCGTTGCGAGGATCATGCCCGCGTAGGCGAAGCCCGTGATCAGGCGAAGCGGTATCCAGGCGATCGGTTCCACGAGCGCAACATGGAGAAGGGCAGTCATCGAGGCGATCGCCGCAAAGCCAGCAAAGGTTCTGACATGACCCACGGCGACGATGATCCGCGGCAACATGAGCGCGCCGATCGTGAAACCGGCGAAGTAGAACGACATCATCGCGCTGATCGCGCCGGACGAGAAGCCCTCCTGGCCGGCCCTGACGATCAGGAGCGTGCCCAGCAAACCATTACCCAGCAGCAGAGCCGCGACGCTCGCCAGCAACGCCGCCACCGGTGCGAGCTTGAGGCCACGTCGGCCCGCCGACCGCATGCTATCCATCGCCGGGCTCATTTTAGCGCCTGACGCGACGGTCGATACGCTGCCGCGCTGATGAACTGGTCGAACGCTTCGCACCAGATGACGACCGTGTTGTAGTCGCGAACATCGATCCCGACAGGCACGTCGACGATGGCCTGATAGGCTGCCGGCTTCGGCGGCCTGGCCGCGGTGAGGATTGGCAGCGTGTAAATGCCGGCCGCAAAACCAATGCCGAGCATTGCGAGGTGGCTGGCGGTCAGGAAGAGCCAAGGCCGCACGGATTACACCAGCTCCAGATCCTTTACGATCCTGTCCGCGTCGAGATGGAAGTCCGAGAAGACGATACGGCCGCCAGCGTCAATGATCGAGAACCAGGGCGTTCCTCGCGTGCGATAATCCTCCATGAAGGTAGGCAGCGTCGCGCCGACCAGTGGTTCATCATGGCCGAAGGCGACAGGAAGCGCATATTCGAGCTGGTTCACACGCAACTTCTCGAAGGTGTTTTCATCCGCACCTTCGAAGACGGTCTGGATCACCGCAAATCCCACGCCCCTGGGGCTCAATGCACTATGCAATCTTTGTAGCGTCGGGAAGCCATGCACATGGCAGCCGCGGCACCAGTGCTGGAAGGCGAACAGGATCTTTGGGCCGGAGCCGAGATCCGACAGCTTGAGCGGCCCGGTGCTTTCTCCGTCCGCGCCGATCCATTTCTGCACCCGAAGATCCGGCGCTTGGGGTTCGAGCATGCTCATCTGATCCTCCAGCGCGATGAAGAACCGCGGCGAATTGTGGTGCGCGCTATCATGATATGTCATTCCAAACGCATCGGACCCCGGTGTCGTGCTCCGCGACGCGATCAACAAGCGTGGCGACCGATTGCTTGGTTGCATCGAAACGTTCGCGATCTTTGCCCACGAGCCTCAAGGAGAGGCTGTCGCCGTCCGCAGTTAATATAAGCTCGCCGCCCGGAAGCTGGATTTCGGCTGTCAGCGCGTCATATCGAACCGGGTAAGTATGAACCCACGCCTCAGCGAGTCTCGTCAGATATCGACTCGATTCGATCGTAGCGATGCGTGCCTCGGCCTCGATCATTTAGAAACTCCCGGTGTTGGTGTTTGGGCGCACAGCTCTTGGTCAGTACCGCCATTATAATGCGGGGGAGTCAACGCAGCCCCTCGACGATAAACCCGCGGTAGCGGGCACCGGCGAAGCGATGCGCAGCAACAGCTTGGTAGGCGGGGCTATGATACCAGTCATGCGCGGCTTGCATCGTGGGGAACCGCAAGATGACGGCGCCTTCGATCGGCGACCCCTCCAAATTCTCCATCGCGCCATAAGCGGCGAGAAAAGTGACGTCATGCCCATCGAACGACGGGCCGACGCGGGCAGAATAAGCCGCGAGTTCATCCACATCCGTGGTGTCTTCCCGCGTGAATACGACAAACGCTTCCATCATAAGATCCTTCGCAAGGTGAGATCTGCCGGCCATCGCCACCGACGATGGCCTGACAGTCGTCAGGCTGGCAGTTCGAACCCGATTTTCTGGAGTGCCTCAACGCAGGCATCCTGGTCCTGCTGATAAGTGCCTCCGGAGATGCCGATTCCGCCGATCAGCTTTCCGTCCTCAAGGATCGGATAGCCGCCACCGACGGCGACCATCCGGGGGCGATAGGCCAGCGGCGCCACTTTGGGATCGTTGCTCACATAGTCGTTCCAGACATGGGTCGGATATCCAAAGGAGGCGGAACTCCACGCTTTGTCGATGGCAACATCGACGGTGAGAAACGGCGCGTCGTCGGTGCGCTCGAACGCCCGCAGATACCCGGTTGCGTCGACGACGGCGACGGCAGCCGGGATGCCGATTGCACGGGCGGCGGTTATCGCTGCGTCGATGAGGGCGACTGCGGTTTCACGGTTGATCGAGGCAGTGGCAATGGACTTGGTCATGGGATTTCCTTCGCCGCGGCGTTATCGTCCGGCGTTACTTGGACTGGAAAAGATCAGAATCCTTCGAGGACGGTCTTGCCTTTCGCCGCGCCACTTTCGATCAGTGCGTGCACTGTCTTCAGATTGGCAGCATTGATCGGCGACAGTCGCTCGGTCAGTGTCGTACGGATTTTGCCCTCATCGACCAGCACGGCCAGCGCGTCGAGGATCTTGCCCTGCTCATGCATATCGGGCGTGCCGTAGATCGACCGGGTGAACATCAGCTCATGGTGTATCGACACCGCCTTGCGCTTGAACAGCATGATGTCGAATGCCGTGGGATCGTCGATCAGCGCGAACCGCCCTTGCGGCGCGATCAGCTCGGCGATGTCGGCGGCATGCTGCTCTGTATGCGTGGTCGAAAAGACGAACGCGGGAGCGCCGATGCCAAGCTCGGCAATCTGTGCCGCGAGCGGGCGCCTATGGTCGATGACATGGTGCGCGCCAAGCTCCTTCACCCACTCCTGGGTTTCCGCTCGGGAGGCGGTGGTGATGACGGTGAGGTCTGTGCGCTGGCGCGCGATCTGGATCGCGATCGACCCGACCCCACCCGCGCCACCGATGATGAGGATCGCCGGCGCCGCACCGGGGACTGGCTTCGCCACGTCGAGGCGATCGAACATCGCCTCCCAGGCGGTCAACGTCGTTAGCGGCAGCGCTGCTGCTTCCGCCCAGTCGAGCGAGGCGGGTTTGCGACCGACGATCCGGGCGTCGACAAGATGGAACTCGACATTGGTGCCGGGCCGGGTAATCGATCCGGCATAATAGACCTCGTCGCCCGGCTGGAACTGCGTCACGTCGGGGCCGACCTCGCGCACGATCCCGGACGCATCCCACCCCAGCACCTTCCATTCACCATCGGCTGGCGGCGAGCTGCCGCGGACCTTATAGTCGACCGGGTTCACCGAGACGGCCTTCACCTCAACCAGGATATCATATCCTGCCGCGACAGGCTGGGGCAGCTCGATGTCGACCAGCGCAGCATCCTCGGCGATGGGTCCCGGGACCTTGTAACCAACGGCTTTCATCAATGTCTCCATCTTGCTGCGCCCCGAAGTCTCGATCGATCAGAGCGCCACTTCTTCGAAAATTCGCACGGGGTTCAAGGGTTTCGCACGCAGGACTATGAAGATGTGCACCGACTATTTCCAATAGCGGCGGAACATAGTTTCCATACCTTGTTGCCGTTCTATCCCTGAGAGGCGCTTACGAAGCTGTGAGGCGCGGCAGCCAACCTGGAAAGCAGGCGGACCGAGCCTCATGCCGTGCCTAAATCTGCAGCCGACGTGATGCGCGCGTAATTTATTCAAAGCTATAAAAACTATAGCGATAGGGTATTGGGAAATCGGCCCGGCGTCGCGTTATAGTCCATAAGCATCAAATCACCGATTCACGAAAATGCGATCATCGAAAATCCGATGAAGCATCGGGCGTTTCAGGCTTCAAGCCATCGGTTCGTACCGCGGCCACGCGTATCAGGTCTGAAGTGAAGCCGGTTATCGTCTGTCGCATCGAGCAAAAAGGGGGCACTATGGTCACCAGAGGTTTCACCGGTCGCGGTTCAAGTGGCGACCAGTCCGGCCGGATTCCGCCGGGTCAGCATCTCGTGGAGAATTTTCCGGTTCTCACGGCGGGGCCGACGCCGAACGTGGAGCTGGCTGATTGGAAATTCACCGTCAAAGTCGGCCCGAAGCCGGTCAAAGTGTGGAACTGGAGCGAGTTTAACGCCCTGCCAAAGACCAAGGTGACCAAGGATATTCACTGTGTGACCTCTTGGTCCAAGCTGGATACCATATGGGAGGGCGTCCTCATTGAAGACATCCTTGCGGATGCAGGGCTCGACCGGCCCACTGATTTCGTCCTGGCGCATTCCTACGACGATTATTCGACAAACGTCCCGCTGGCGGACCTGCTGTCCGGGAAAGCGATGGTCGCTCTCAAATTTGCCGGCCAGCCGATTACCCGCGATCATGGCGGGCCGGCGCGTCTGCTGGTTCCGCATCTGTACTTCTGGAAGTCCGCCAAATGGGTGAAGGCGCTGCAATTCACAACCCGTGACGAGGCCGGCTTCTGGGAGCTGCGCGGCTATCATATTTACGGCGATCCGTGGCGCGAGCAACGATACACCGATGACTGACAACGGCACGCAAACCGCGTCATGGCAATCATGCGTGATCGAGGAAATCGTCCAGCAGACGCCGAGCATCAAAAGCTTCTTCCTCCGATTGAGCAGGCCGTTCGCGCACATCGCAGGCCAACATGTCGATGTCCGGCTGACCGCGCCTGATGGCTATAGCGCGATGCGCAGTTACTCGATCGCGTCATCGGCAGCCTCGTCCCCGATCATCGAGCTCGCTGTCGAACGCCTGCCCGATGGCGAGGTGTCGGCCTATTTTCACGATATCGCGATAGTCGGCGATGAGATCGAGCTTCGCGGTCCGCTCGGCGGGCACTTCCTATGGCCTGAACCTGCCGTAGACGCGGTGCTGTTGATCGGAGCAGGCTCCGGGCTCGTGCCGTTGATGGCGATGATCCGGCATCGCCGCACACAAGACCCGGCCGTGCCAACCGCGTTGCTCCTGTCCGCGCGCACCGCTGAGGATGTTCTGTTTTCGGAAGAACTACATTCCGTCGAGATCAACGATGCCGCATTTGTCCTGGCGCTGGCGATCACGCGCGAAGATCCGATCCGCGCATCGGATTTCGGGCGGCGGATCGACAGCGCCATGGTCGAAGAGGTTCTCGCCCGGCTTCACCGAAAGCCCACACAGATATTCGTTTGCGGATCCAACGATTTCGTCAACATTGCGACCGAGGGCGCGCTGCTGGCCGGGGTCGACCCCTCGATAATCAAGACCGAGCGCTATGGTGGTTAGCGGCGCATACTCCGTCGCGCCCCACCTTTCACCCTGCGGATAATATTTGGAGATCGTCATGAGCCGCTTTGCTGAACCCGTCTTTGTTGCCGCCGGCCTTCGCACTCCCTTCGGCCGCGGCGGAGGGGCTTTGGCTGCTTATGATGCCGTCTCTTTGTCCGTCCCTCTTGTGCAGGCGATGGCGGCGCAAGCAGAGCCGGATCTTCTCATCTGGGGTACCGTGATCCCGAATTTGGGTTGGAGCAACATTGCTCGCGAGACCTGGCTTGACGCCAAGCTCAATCCGAATGTCCCCGCATTTTCGGTCGTTTTGGCATGCTCTACCAGCATGACGGCGACTTTCGCTGCGGCAGGGATGCTGGGCGGAGGAACCGATCTCACGATGGTGGGCGGTGCCGAAGTCATGAGCCGACCTCCCATCGCTTTGACGGCCGATGCATCGAAGCGGCTCACCGACCTCTTTGCGCAAGATCCAGCGGCGGCGCTTGCGGCCCTCCAGTCTCTTGCCCTCCACGACTATGTGCTCCCGACCAAGGGATGGGCCAACCGGATCACCGGCAGGACAATGGGCGATCATATGGAGGACACCGCCAAGGCCTGGCGGATCTCGCGCGAGGCGCAGGACGATTGGGCGCTAAAGAGCCACCAGCGGTCGGTCGCTGGTTGGGAGCGAGGTTTCTTCGACGATCTCGCGATTTCCCTTCCTGAACTGGCGCGCGATGCGAACCCCCGCGCCGATACGTCGCCCGAACGGCTTGCCGCACTCAAGCCCGTCTTCGATCGCGACAGTGGCAGGGGAACGCTGACTGCCGGCAACAGCTCGCCGATAACGGATGGCGCCGCCGGTTGCTGGGTGGCAAACGAAGCCGGCGTGGCACGACTGCCGGCGGGCACCCCCTACGCGCGGCTCATCGATTACGAGGTGTCGGCCGTCGATTTCCACACCGAGGGTCTGTTGATGGCACCCTCCTATGGCATTCCACGTCTGCTCGCGCGGCATCAACTAAGCTTCTCCGATATCGCTCTTTGGGAAATCCACGAAGCCTTCGCCGCCCAGGTCCTGGCGAATGTCGCGGCCATCACCGACCGGGAGTGGGTGCGCGAAACCGCCGGTGTCCAGTCGGATTTGGGCGACTTCGACTGGGACCGCGTCAATCCCAACGGGGGCTCGGTAGCAATCGGTCATCCCTTCGGCGCGACAGGCGCGCGCGACCTCAGCCAGGCAGTGAAGGAGCTCTGGGACATGCCGAGCGGATCACGGGCAATCGTCAGCATCTGCGCCGACGGCGGCCAAGGCACCGTCGCACTCCTCGAACGCCCCTGATTCACGGGCCGCTGCGAACGCCGTGCCATTGACAATATGAGAGGATATTCCGTTGGTCTCAGCAGTTTGGAACGACACCACCATCGCCGCAAGCGACGAGACAATCGTCGTCGAGGGAAACCACTATTTCCCACCTTCCGCGGTCAATCAGGAGCTCCTTGAAGCGAGCGCACACACTTCTGTCTGCCCGATCAAGGGCACCGCGAGATACTTCCATATCCGCGTAGGCAGCGCGCTCAACGCGGACGCGGCTTGGTCATATCCCGATCCGAATCCGGTTGCGGAAGCCATCCGGGATCACATCGCTTTCTGGAAAGGCGTAGAGGTTGGATAGCAGCCAAGGCGCAGCGGGCCTTCGCTGATGGCTGTGTCGCTTCATGCGCGCATCCTTGATCATCTCGCGCGGGTAATTGGCGATCTGCAGGTGGCGGGGGACGTTCCTGCGGGCCTCGACCGGGCGGGGCTGACCGTGGAGCGTCCGCACGACCCGGCGCATGGCGATCTGTCGACCAACGCGGCGATGGTCCTGGCAAAACTTACCGGCACGCATCCGCGCCAACTCGCTGAGAAGTTGGCGGGCCGGTTGGCCATGTTGGAGGATGTTGCAGACGTGGCCGTCGCTGGCCCGGGCTTTGTAAATATCCGGCTGACCGACCAGGCCTGGCAAAACGAGCTGGCGGTGATTGCGGACCAGAAGGACCGCTACGGCATGTCGCCCGTCGGCGCGGGTAAGACGGTGAATATAGAGTTTGTCTCGGCCAACCCGACCGGTCCGATGCATATGGGGCACTGCCGAGGGGCAGTGGTCGGAGATGCGCTCGCCAACCTGCTCGCTTTCACCGGCCATCGCGTCATCCGCGAATATTATATCAATGATGCCGGCGGGCAGGTCGATATTCTCGCTCGCTCGGCACACCAGAGATATCGCGAGGCGTTGGGCGAGAGCCTCGGCGAGATAGCGGAAGGTCTATACCCGGGCGATTATCTGAAGCCGGTCGGGGAGGCGCTGGCCGCCGATTTTGGGGGCCGCTATGCCGACGCCCCGGAGACGGACTGGCTCGCAATCTTTCGTGCGCGGACCGTTGCCGCGATGATGGAGACGATCCGCGAAGATCTGGCGCTGCTCGGCATAAGTCACGACCGCTTCGCGTCGGAGGCGGACCTCGTCGCTGCCGGAAAGCCGGATGATGCCGAGGCCTGGCTGCGCGAGCGCGATCTTGTCTATGACGGCGTTCTCGAACCTCCGAAGGGTGAAGTCTCCAAGGACTGGGAGCCGATCGCGCTGCCGCTGTTCCGGTCGACGAAATTTGGCGATGACCAGGACCGTCCTATCCGTAAACCGGATGGGAGCTGGACCTATTTCGGCGTGGATCTGGCCTATCATTTCGAGAAGGCGCGCGATGCCGACGAACTGATCGACATCTGGGGCGCCGATCATGCCGGGACCGTGATGCGCATCGTTGCCGCCGCCGAAGCTCTAACCGAAGGCAGGAAGCGGTTCGACGTCAAGCTGGTGCAGATCGTGCGGCTGCTGCGCGCGGGTGAGCCGGTCAAGATGTCCAAGCGCGCAGGCAATTTCGTCACGCTGGCCGATGTCATTCGAGAAGTCGGAAAGGACGTCGTTCGCTTCATGATGCTGACCCGCAAAGCGGAAGCGTCCATGGACTTCGACTTTGCGACCGTCGTCGAGGCATCGAAGGATAATCCGGTCTTCTATGTGCAATATGCCCATGCGCGGATTTGCTCGCTAGCAAGCCGCGCGGCCGAAGCGGGTATCGAGTTGGGCGACCCGCCCGATCTCGCTCTTCTGGACGGTCCGAGCCTTACGCTTGTGAAGCGTGCGGCAGAATTCCCCCGCATCGTCGAGGCGGCTGCGGCAGCGCGCGAGCCGCACCGGATCGCCTTCTTCCTTGAGGGGCTGGCCGCGGAATTCCATGCGCTGTGGAACACAGGAAATGCCGACCCGACGCGCCGCTTCGCCTACCCGGAAAACCTGCCGGTTAGCCGCGCGCGGTTGTTCCTGGCCGCCGCGATCGGGCAGGTCATCCGCAACGGCCTGGCGCTGATGGGGGTTGAACCGACACATGAGATGGAGAGGGCCTAGTCGAATGCGCGCTTGTTCCTGGGGCTCGTTGCGCGCGCCAGAGTTGGCGGGCCCGAACATGCTGTGCGTCTTCTGATACTGGTGGAACGAGATGGAGCTTACCGATTTCGACGCTGCCTTCAAAAGGCTTCCCGAGGGTCATAGCGAAGGCATTCACGAAGGCCGGCGTTTCGGCTTGATCGTCCGGCGGTCCGACGACGGGCGCCGCAACAGCCTGTTTGCCAGGGAGTTGGCTGGGACCGACATCGTCAGCTTCAACCTGTATCGGTTCACATCAGGCAAAACATCGCTCAAGCCGTGCGAGATGTCTGCGAAAAAGGTCGTGGATTTCGTGCTTGGCTTCCAACCGGACTGAGGGTGTCGCAGTCGCTGCTCTGTTCGCAATGTCCGCCCCGGCACTGCGCATGTCGCTAAATGGGTATCGAAACTATAGCGCCTGGTTATTGGACTTCGTCTGGCGATGAACTCATCCTCCATTCAGTGCCAAGGCGCGGCGAAATTTGCATACTCATGGTAACCTGCCAGCGAGCGGTGCGGTCTCGTTGGATCGTGACGGCGGGGCGTTGGTCGGAACTGTCCGCGCCGGGTGAACTTCTGACAGAAGGATTTGAACAATGCGTCTTGCAATGATCGGCCTCGGCCGCATGGGTGCCAATATCGCGCGTCGGCTGATGCGCGGCGGCCACGAGGTCGTCGCCTTCAATCGCGATCCGGCCGCGGTTACTCAGCTCGCCGGTGAAGGTGCCATCGGAGCGAATTCGCTTGAAGATGTCGTCGCCAAACTCACTGCGCCGCGGATCTTCTGGGTAATGCTCCCGGCGGGCGCTCCCACCCAAGACACGGTCGACAAGCTGATGGAATTGTCGGAGCCCGGCGACATCATCATCGATGGCGGCAACAGCTTCTACAAAGACGACATCAAATGTGGTGCTGCGGCAAGGGACAAGGGGCTCCATTATATCGATGTTGGCACATCAGGCGGGATATGGGGGCTCGAACGCGGTTATTGCATGATGATCGGCGGCGACAAGGAGATCGTCGATCTGCTGGATCCCATCTTCGATACGCTCGCGCCGGGCTATGGTTCGATCGTCCGCACCATTGGACGCGACGCGCCCGACAGTCGCGCCGAGCGCGGCTATATCCACGCCGGCCCAACCGGCGCCGGGCATTTCGTCAAGATGGTCCACAACGGAATCGAATATGGCCTGATGCAGGCCTATGCCGAGGGCTTCGACATTCTCAAGGGCAAGTCCTCCGAACGGCTCGAGCCTGATGAACGCTTCGACATCAACCTGACCGACGTGGCCGAAGTCTGGCGTCGCGGCAGTGTCATCTCGTCCTGGCTGCTCGACCTTTGCGCGATCGGCCTGGCCAGGGATCCGATGCTCGAGCAATTCACCGGCCAGGTCTCGGACTCTGGCGAGGGCCGGTGGACGATCGATGCGGCAATGGAAGAAGCCGTCCCGGCCTATGTCCTTTCGGCCGCCTTGTTTGCGCGCTACCGCAGCCGCGTCGACCACACTTTTGGCGACAAGCTTCTCTCGGCGATGCGCTTTGGCTTCGGTGGGCATGTCGAGATGCCGCAATAAGTGACGCGTCACGCTATCCGGCGCTATGAAAACTATAGGCACAGCCTATTGGAAAAACGTCTGGCTCACTGCGATAGTCGGCGCAACGGCTGACACAGAAGCGACGGCGTGCCTGACGCTGCGCCCCAGGATGAATGAGAGCGTCTTAGCCGAACGGACAATCTTCAACGGCGCCGCGGTTCGTTAAAATAGGTACGGCCGCGAAGACGATGAAGAGAACAAGGGAGCTCGCGCCACAGTGCTGCACCTCATCGAGCCAGAGATACTTCCATCCGGCGCCTTCATCTTCACGCCGATGGAACTGACGGTAATCGCACTGGCGCGGAGCGAGAAAGGCCAAAGGTTCGGATCGCGAGCCGGTCTCGCGCAGGCCCTCTTCAAGAAACATCAACTTCTCCCGGGACGGCGTGCAAATGGGACACTCGCTGATCCCCGGCTCGAAATACTCCGCGCGTTCGTTAACCTCCTGCATCGGCGGGGCCAGCGGTTGGCTGCGGCGACCCAGACATTACGCGAGGCCGGCTTCAGCAGCGTGCAGGAAACCTGGCTTCGTTCGGAATGTGCACGGCCGCTCTGACTTACTGCGTACCTTGAACCTTGCTGCCGGAAGGCAACCATTTATGATCAATATCTTCGGAACTTCCCTTTGGTTCAAAGACAACAAACCCCGTGCTTGGCGCGCATTGCGACTTGCATCGGTCGCTTTCGTGATCCTCGGGTTAGTCGGCCTGTATTTGCGCCCAGCGATGATGCATGTCCACAGTCCACTGCTACTGGGCGTTCTTATCGGCGCGCTGATGCTTACATTGATTGCGTCCGCAGCCAGAAGGCTCAGGCGCGCGAGACGGCGCTGATCCGCGGAAAGAAATACGTCTAGGCGCGAGAGGTGAAGATGGCGAAGATCGGCTTTGGAGGGGGGTGCCATTGGTGCACCGAAGGGGTGTTCCAGGCGCTGCGCGGCGTTGCGCAGGTCGACCAGGGCTTTGTCCAATCGGACGCTCCGGCAGATAGCTGGTCAGAAGGGGTGATCGTCACCTTCGATCCTTCAATCATTCCGTTGGCAACGCTGTGCGAGGTGCATCTGAGAACGCATTCAGCCACCCGGGCCCGCTCTCCTAGCGACAAGTACCGCAGCGCGATCTATATTTTCGATGACAACCAGCGGCATGAGGCCGAATTGGCGATCGTCCGATTTGCCGAGGAATTCGGCAATACGGCGCATACCCTGGTTCTGCCGTTCAGAAGCTTCAAGGCTTCGGACGAGCGTTACCAGAACTATTATCGAACCGATCCGAGCCGACCCTTCTGCCGCCGCTTCATCGATCCCAAGCTGGACTATATTCGGCAGCATTTTTCGGAAGTGGCCCTGCCTGAACCGAACTCTGTCGCCGAGCACGCTGTCGATCGCGACAATGTCTCGCAAGACCCCGCCAGCGCTGGGATAATGACTGACAGTTCTTCATCCATCGCAACTCAATCAAGGACGTCGCCATGATGATCAAAAAGCCATTCACTATTCTCCCTCTCGCCCTGGCGCTGCTTGGCCCGATATCCTCTTCTCCCGGTTTAGCGGCTCCGACGCCCGCCGCGGTGCCCGACACCATAGCCGGGACCGTCCGCCAGACCGCTCCCGCAATTTATCGATTTACGATTGGCGATGCCCAGATAACGGCATTGTCGGATGGGTCGGTCCCGCTGGACCTGCACCAGTTGCTGCGCGGCGTCTCGGCGCAAACGATCGACGAAATTCTTGCCCGCAGTTTCCTAGCTAATCCCGCAGAGGCTTCGATCAACGCTTATCTGATCGACTTCAACGGGCGGCGGATCCTTGTCGATGTCGGTGCCGGCGATCTTTTCGGCCTAGGCAACGGCGGCAGGCTGCTCGAAGCGCTGGCAGCAGCTGGGGCCGCGCCGGAGACAATCACCGACATACTCATCACCCATGTCCACAGCGACCATAGCGGCGGTCTCACGAAGGCGGGCAAGATCGTCTTCCCGCGCGCGACGGTCTATGCCGGCGGTGCAGATATTCGCTTTTTCTCCGATGTTGCCAACGCGGCTAAAAGCGGGATCGACAAGCGCTTCTGGACCCAGACCGAGCAGACGCTGACGCCCTATGTCACGGCCGGCCGGGTGAAGCCGATCGATACCGATGGCGAAGTCGTGCCGGGCATTCGTGCCGAACTGCAGCCTGGGCACACCCCGGGCACCGCCTTCTACACCTTGACCAGCAAGGGGCAGAGTATCGTCTTCGTCGGCGATGTCATCCACGCCGGCGCGGTTCAATTTCCACGCCCCGACGTGACGATCACTTTCGATGTTCGCTAGGACGAGGCGCGCGCCGTGCGGAAAGCCGCGTTCACCCGCTTCGCTCGCGACCGTATGATGATTGCGGCGCCCCATCTTCCGTTCCCGGGGGTGGGTCACATTGCCGCCGACGGATCCGGCTACCGCTGGTACCCCATCGAACAGACGGATCGCGAGCCCATGAAGGAGAGGCTCAAGCTCTGAAGCTCGCATCGCCTCTTGCATTCTCCAGCCGCTGCGCTATTTATATGCGCGACGCATATATACTGGAATGCGATTGACCAAGGACGCTTCACCTTCCGATCGGCTGATCAATCTCTTCGGCGCCCTCGCGCAGGGGGTGTCGGATGAGATGCGCGGTGCGATATCACAGCGCTTTCCGGCCGGCGGGGAGACCGCGGCGGCATTGAGCCTCATCGGCCATGAACCGGGCCTTTCGATCGACCAGATCGGCAAGGCCCTGCGCCTGTCGCATGCCGGTGCTGCCCGCGTGGTCGAACGGCTGGTCGCTCAGAATTTCGTCTCGAAATCGCAATCCCCCGGCGATCGCCGCGTCATGCACGTGTCGTTGACGTCCGGCGGCGAGACGGAACGCAGGGCGCTCCTGAATCTGCGCAGCACAGCGATCACCGGGTTGCTCGCTGCGGTCGGCGAGAAGGACCGCGCTGCGCTGGAGCGCGTCGCGGAAACCATCCTCGCGTCATTGCCGCGCGACGAAGTGCGCGCGCGCACGACCTGCCGTTTCTGCGACGAAGAGAAGTGCACCAACTGTCCGACCGACATCGTCGGTCCCGGAATTACAAACTGACGCCTCTCGCCACATTTCCATCAACAAAAAGGGCATTGATTATGAGCTTATTGGAGAAATATTCATTCAGCGTCCCCGAGCATCAAATGCGCGAACTCGCTCTGCTGCGATGGGCCCTAGTCATTGTCTTTCTGTGGTTCGGCGGCATGAAATTCACGGCTTATGAGGCGCAAGGCATTGCCCCATTCATCGAACACAGCCCGCTTATGAGCTGGCTTCACCCGCTGTTCGGCGTCCAGGGCGCCAGCCAGTTCATCGGCACGATGGAACTCGCCACGGCCGCTGCCCTGATCCTCGGTGCATTCAAACCGATTTTCTCGGTCCTCGGCGGCGCCATGTCGGTGGCGACCTATACCATCACCTTGACATTCTTCTTGTCAACGCCTGGTGTCGCAGAGCCGACCGCCGGCGGGTTCCCGGCCATTTCGGCCATCCCCGGGCAATTTCTGTTGAAAGACGCCGTTCTGCTTGCCGCTTCGCTGGTATTACTCTCGGCGGCTATCCGACGGAAAAAGCCTGCCGACGCCCAGGTCTAAGGCACCAACAAACCGCAAGTTACGATGCGGACCTGTGGCGGGGAGCGTGAGGCTCCCCCAGCGACAGGCGCCGCGAGCTTGCTCATCGATCCTCGCGGGCTTTCCGCCCCACCGGGGAGGTGAGGCCGGAACGCTATGCTTCGCTCGCGCGAGCAGGAATCAGGGCGGATCTCCCCCTCGGCCGTGCGCGATCCAGGCTCGGGCAAAGGCTCTGCCGGATTTGCACCGTTGCAAGGTGCCGATATTCTATCCGAGCCGAAGGCGGGCACCGCTTGGCCTAGCCTCCCGGACCACAGTCGATGCAGCGCAGCGGCGGATTCGGTCCGAACCCGAGATGGTGGTTGAGGTGGCGAAGCGCGGTGCGCAGCCCTTCCTCAATGACAGGATGATAGAAGGGTCGTTCGAGCAATTCGGCGACGGTGAGCCGGCTCTCGATCGACCAGGCGAGGAGATGAGCGAGATGTTCCGCCGCTGGACCGAAGATTTCGGCGCCAAGCAGCAACCCGCTCGGCCGATCGCCATAGACGCGCAGCAATCCCCGGTTGAGCCCCAATATGCGAGCCCGTCCCTGGTCTTCGAACGACACTTCGCCGATGGCGAAATCCATCCGGTCGCGAAGAAGGTCGGCATGGCTGCGCCCGGCGATGGCGATCTGGGGATCGGTGAAGACGATCGTCAACGGGGTCCGGCGCGCGCGGCGATAGCTGTGCGGATAGCGCGCGGCATTTTCGCCTGCCACCCGGCCTTCGTCCGCGGCCTCGTGAAGGAGCGAGAGATCGACCGCCGAGTCGCCCGCGATGAAGATGTCGCTGTAACTGGCGCGCATCGACAGGTGATCATAAGTGGGGACGCCATGGGCATCGAGCGTGAGCGAGGTGTTTTCCAGTCCGAGATTGTCGACATTGGCCCGTCGGCCTGCGGCCGCGAGGAGATAATCGAACCGCTCCTCGCCCCCCGCTGACCGGACGATCACAGCGTCCCCGTCGCGCGCGACGCTTGCATCGGCTGCCATCCAGTCGATAGGAATTTCGCTCGAGAACTGTGCCGCCGCATAAGCCGCGACGTCGGGATCGGTGAGCGGGCCGACGCTGCCGCCGCGCCCATAGATATGGGTGCGGACACCGAGGCGATGCAAAGCCTGCCCGAGCTCCAACCCGATCGCGCCGGTGCCGAAGACTGCAACCGAGGACGGCAGATCGGTCCAGTCGAACAGTTGGTCGTTGAAAATCAGCCGATCGCCCGCCGGTTCCAGGCCTGCGGGTACGACCGGCCGCGAGCCCGTTGCGATCACGATGCTGCGCGCGCTGATCTGCTTGCCGCTCGCAAGTTCGAGCCGATTGTCATCGACAAAACGCGCCTGCTCGCGAAGCAGGCCTCCGGGTGCAAACCCCGCAATCGCCTCGGTGGCGAAGCTAACAAAGTGGTCGCGCTCGGCGCGGACGCGGTTCATGACCTGCACACCATCGACCTCGACGGGTCCGGCGCGAAGTCCGAACAGGCCGACGCTTTCGGCACGGTGGCGCGCCTCTGCCGCAGCGATCAGCAATTTGGAGGGCATGCAGCCAACGCGGGCGCATGTGGTCCCCAAGGGGCCGCCATCGATCATGACGACGCGATCGCTATATTTGAGCGCTTCCCGGTACGCCGACATTCCAGCGGTGCCCGCGCCGATTATCGCCACGTCATAGTCGAAATCGGTCATCCCGCTGTCCCTTCCTGATTACACGATGCGCATATTGCGCGCATCGAGCGCGCAAAAACAGTTGGCCCGTGGGCATGGTTTCTATGCCCTGCGGGAATAGTTTGTGGCGGCGAAGATGAGCATGAGGGTCAATGTCATCCCGAAATAGGCGGTCAGGGCATGGGGAGCGAAGGAGGGCAGCCCGTAGACGATGATGACCCCATTGCCGCCCGGGATGAGCTGGGTGGCCAACCCCATGATGGTGCCGCCGACGAGATGCCGCGAGCCTTGACGCCAGTTGGTGCCGCGCAACCGGAAGCTGGCGGAGCGGACGGCTGCAAATAGTCCGCCGCCGATCATCATCGCGGTGCCCAAAAGCGCCGGCAAAGGAGAAATCGGGGCGAAATCGTGCATGACGAGCTGCGAGGCGTAGCTAGACAGGAGGCCCAGATAGGTCCAGCTCCCGGCGCAGGCGTACAGCAGGCCGCCGCCGATGCCGATGATGAGCATGGCCTCGAAGGGACGCATCCGCGCGCGTCCAAGCAGCATCTTGCGCCAGCGCGACCGGCGGCGCAACAGTCGCAGGCGCGGCCAGCTCCACCAGCAGACTGCGGCGAAGGCCAGCCACGCCGCTATCGCGGCGAGCGGTGACGTCGCAAGCAGCGAGGGCTCGGGAATTTGCTGGGGCCTGTAGACTTTGGATATGAACGAGGCGCCGATTACCCAGCCGGCGAGGGTCAGAAGATATCCGAGCCTGCCGCCGGTCAAATGCGCGAGTGTTCCAAAGCCGCAAGCCTGGTTCGCCCACGCGCCGATCCCGTAAAGACACCCGAACAGGAAAGCCTGGATCAGCTGGTCGTAGCCCGGGGACAGATGGAAAACAGCTGGTGCGGTCCATGCCAGTGGAACAAGCAGAAGCCCTGACCAGCAAGCCGCCGTCGCGAACCCGATGAACTTGTCGGGTCGGCGCCGCACGACAAGATCCTGCGCCGCAACGACCACGCAGACCGTCCCCCGCCTGATCGCGAAACCCATCGCAAAACTCAGCATCGAAGCAGCGATGGCAACCGCAATAGCGTTCATGAGAGCAAGCCGGGTCGCTCATCGGCAAAGATCGCGTTCATCTGCGGGCGGAGCCAGTCGAGAAAAGCGCGCACTCTCGCGGTCTGGTCGCGGCCAGCCGGCAGCAGGGCCCATAGATCAATGTCTTCGAGCATATGGTTGGGCAGCAACTCGACAAGATCGCCGGTATCGATCAGATCGGCGACGAAGGGCCGGGGCAACATCGCATAGCCGAGACCGGCAAGCGCTGCCGACCGGGCTGCGTCGTCGCTGTCGAGAATGAGCGCAGGATGCACCATGATCGCGATGCGCGCGCTGCCATCGCGGAAGACCCAGCTATTCTTCGCATGATGAAGGCGCGAGATGATCGCGGGCTGCCCCATGAAATTGTGCGGGGCGTCGAGACCATTTTCGGCCTTGTTCGCGACCAGCGCCATCCGCGTGCGCGCCATGCGAGAGGCGACGAGCGCGGTGTCGGCGAGCGTGCCAATTCGCAGCGCGATATCCACGCCCGATGCCACGACATCGGTTTCGCGATCGGTGATCTCCAGATCGAGCGTGACTTCGGGAAAGCGATCAGAGAATTCCCGGAGACACGGCACGAGATGCAGCCGGGCAAGGCAAGTCGGGACCACGACGCGCACCGGTCCGGCGAGACGGCCCCCGTCTTCCTTGGCGGCAATCTCCGCGGCGGCGGCGGCTGCAATCGCACGCTCGGCGCCGTCGCGGTAGCGACGGCCCGCCTCGGTGAGCGTCAGGCTGCGGGTTGAGCGCTGGAACAGCCGGACGCCGAGATAGGCCTCAAGCTGCGCCACGGCTTTCGAAATCGATGGCTGACCGACATTGAGCCGTCGCGCCGCCGCGGAAAAGGAACCCGCCTCGGCCACGGCGAGGAACTGCTCCATGACGGCAAGTCGATCCATTTCATTCCCCTGCGGAATAGGTCCTATCGACTCAACCCATCTGCCGCAAGCAATCGCTACAGCCTAAATACGGCTCATCCGCAAAAACGGACCCGAGACAAAGCCTCCTGGAGTTTTGAGATGACCATCATGAATGCCAGATCAGAACCGACGCCGCTTTCGCGGCCCTGGATCGCGGGGTCCGTTTCCTTGCGGGTTGCGGCGGCCTTCCCTTACCGCCGCAAAAGCCTCGAGCCCGGACGCGACGTCCGAGCCGGTAATTCCCCTTCCCGGCTTCGTCGCTTCGCTCGATCCACCTTGGGCTGGGCGTGACTCCCGGCGCCCGGCTCGAGGTGGACATTGAAGGAAAGGCTGGCGCGAGCCGCGCCAGCCTTTCCCCTCCCCAATTTTCGATGCAGAAGAGTCGAATGAACTTCCGAACGGACATGAGCATGATCGAGCAAGCCTATTTCCAGGCAGCCGGCGACGAGGGGAGGGTGGCAATCGCCGAAGGCGATCGGCAGATCCTGGCCATGGGCATCGAGGTCTCGGCTGTCCAGGCCGGAGATGTCGCGCCGGAGTTCCTGCTGGAAAACGCCCTCGGCGGCACAGTCTCGCTGCGTGGCCGATTGATTGGCGGACCAGTGGTCCTGAGTTTCTTTCGCGGCGGATGGTGCCCCTTCTGCCGCGCCGAACTTCGGGCGATGTCGAAGGCGGCGCAAGCGGTCGAGGATAGAGGAGCGAGCCTGCTCGCGATCTCCCCGCAGCCGCTCGCCGACAGCATCGCAATGGCGCGGGCCGAGGAAATGACGCTTCCGTTGCTCGCCGATCGCGGAATGACGGTCGCGAGCGATTATGGCCTCGCCTTCGAACTGCCCGAGAGTATGCGCCGGGCGGCGCTTGCGGACGGGATGGTCGCAGGCGACGACGGCGCCGACTGGCGCATTCCGATGCCGGCAACCTATGTGATCAGTACCGACGGGATCATCAGATATAGTTTTCTCGATCCCAATTATCGCAACCGGCTCGACCCGGCGGTTCTCATGAGCATCCTCGACCGCCTCTGAGCCAAATTTCGAATTTCGGGACTGTCTCCACCGGCGCGCATGCGGCGCACCGGGGTGGAAAGACGTGCCGCAACTGTCAGACAAAGGAGATATCGAATGACCTACCTCAAGACCAGCGAAGCCATTGCGAAGCTGACGCCCCAACAGCGCCATGTCACCCAGGAAGGCGGCACCGAGCGTGCCGGCAGTGGGGAACTGCTGCACAATAAGGAGCCCGGCATCTACGTCGATATCGTCAGCGGCGAGCCCTTGTTCGCCTCGACCGACAAATTCGATTCCGGCAGTGGATGGCCGAGCTTCACCAAGCCCATCGTCCCCGCCAATGTCGATGAAATACGCGACGACAGCTACGGGATGATCCGCACCGAGGTGCGCTCGGCTCATGGCGACAGCCACTTGGGACATGTGTTTCCCGACGGTCCGCGCGACCGTGGCGGCCAGCGCTACTGCATCAACTCGGCTTCACTCCGCTTCGTCCACCGCGATGACATGGAAGCCGAGGGCTATTCCGAATTTCTGAACCAGATCGAGGAGAATTGATCATGACCGAACGTTCCATCCTTGCCGGCGGCTGCTTCTGGGGCATGCAGGACCTGATCCGCAAACTCCCCGGCGTCGTCAGCACCCGTGTCGGTTACAGCGGCGGCGATGTGCCGAACGCGACCTATCGCAACCACGGCACGCACGCCGAGGCGATCGAGATCAATTTCGATCCCGATCAGATCAGCTACCGCCGGATCCTCGAATTTTTCTTCCAGATCCACGATCCGACCACGCGCAATCGCCAGGGCAACGACCGCGGCGGGAGCTATCGCTCGGCGATCTATTATGCCGACGAAGCGCAGCGTGAAACCGCGTTGCAGACGATCGCGGACGTCAACGCATCCGGCCTCTGGCCGGGAAAGGTAGCGAGCGAGTTGGAGCCGATTGGCCCCTTCTGGGAGGCGGAGCCGGAGCACCAGGATTATCTGGAGCGCCGTCCCAATGGTTACACCTGCCACTTTCCGCGCGCCGCCTGGGTCCTTCCATCGGCCGGCGAGCAGTCTGAGGCAGCTTGATCGGAGACATGAAATGAAACCGAACATAACCCTCTATACCAAGGACTATTGCCCCTTTTGTCACCGGGCCAAGGCGCATCTTCGCGCCAAGGGGGTGACCGACTGGATCGAAATCGACGTCGAAGATGATCCGGTGCAGTTCCGTGCAATGCAGACAGCGTCTGGTGGACGCAGGACGGTTCCGCAGATCTTCATCAACGGTACGCATGTGGGCGGGTCGGATGATCTGGTGGCGCTCGATGCCGACGGCGGCCTCGATTTGCTGCTGCGCGAAAAGATGCTCGTCTGAAACTAACGGGCGTCCGCCGAACAGCGGGCGCCCGTTTGCGCGTTACCGTGAGCCGCCCCGGAGTTGCTCGCGCTTAGAGCCAACGGCGATCGGCCGTGAAGTCGATCGTGAGCCAATATCCGGGGCGCAGCCCGCCCATCGCGTCCGCAAATTCCTGACGAATGGCGTCCTGCTCGCCAAGCGTCATCGTGGTCGATGCCGCGACACCGACAAAGCCGATCTCGATAAACCCTGCGCGGCCGACCTGGGTCACATAGGATTGATGCTCGACGAAGCCGTGCCGTGCCGCGACTTCGCGTGCGATGCTGCTGACCTGCGCATCGAGATCGGCTGGCGCGATCTGCAGTATCTCGCGACCGGCCGCTGCCAAGGCCCGAAGGGGAAGCGGAGCCAGGAAGATTGCAAGGAGGATGAGGATTGCCGGATCGAAATAGGCCGAGAGCTTCTCCGCCTGCGTTCCCTCGAGCACGACCGCGGTGACAAATGCGGCGCTCAGCCCGGCGTTGAGAAGTGCGCCGAAAAGCCACGCGGCCGCGTCGATATTCAGAAGCGAGGACCCGAGGCCGCGAGCGCGGCGCCGGATATAAATATACATCCCGAAGCCGATGAGCGCGCTCGCGCCGGCATATCCGATACCGGGCCCGAAACTCACGTTCCGTCCTCCCATCATCACGGTGTCTACTCCGTCAATCAATGCATAGGCGCAGGCGAGGAGCAGAACGCTGCCGTTGACGAACCCAAGCATCGGCTCGATGTGCCAGTAGCCATATTGGAACCGGCGGTCTGCGCCACGCGCGATCAGCCGCGCGGCGAAAAAGGCGGCCAGCGTAAGCCCTGCGTCGGCAAGGCTGTACACACCGTCGAACAAGATCGACTTTGCGCCGCTCAACAGGCCAATAGCGATGCCAACAAGGGAAAGGGCGAGGGTGCCGGTGGCGGAGAACAGGAGAAGCCGTTGTTCCTTGCGCTCCGAATGCGGTCCCAATTTCCATCTCCAATATTACAGCGGTCCAAGGGCCGTCACCTGAGGCTGTTATCGTAGCGAGTTACGCTGCCGGCGATGTATTTCCAACTGGCCTGACCTAAGGATGAAGCTGCAGTAAGATCTGCTATTCAAGCCCGCCCCGCATATCAAACATGATGTTGCACCAGCAGAAACGCCGAAAGAAAGCCCGTCACGGTAATCAAACCGATCATCGGCGGCGCGTGATCGAAGGCTTCCGGGATCATGGTTTCCGCGAGCATCGCCAGCACCGTGCCTGCAGCGAAACAGAGAATGACCGTCGTTGCGTCGGTTGAGACTGATCCCAAAGCAAAATTCCCGAAGGCGGCTGTGAGCCCTATCAGGAGCGGGATGCCCGCCCAGATCGCGTAAATGTAGCGTCGTGATCGTCCAGCCAGCTTCATCCCCGAGGCGCTTGAGAGTCCCTGAGGAATGTTGGCGAGGAAAAACCCGGCGACGACGCCCATCCCGATCTTCCCGCCGCCAACCATAGACAGGCCGATCACGAGTGCTTCGGGAATGCCGTCAAGAACCGTCCCAACAGCAATCGCGACGCCGCTTCCGGCATGCTCATTTTCGGTCGTTTGCTTCACGCATTCGCCGCAACGTTTCCTATTTTTCGCGCCGCTTGTGGCGAGATACCAGTTGATGCCGCTGAAGATTGCCGCCCCTCCCAGCAACGCTGTGATCGCAGCGGCGGACATGCCAGTTTTGATTGCGTTCCCCATAAGCTCGACAGCGACAATGGCGATAAGCACGCCGCCGCCAAACCCCATCACGGTCGCGATGAGGCGATGAGACAGCCGGTTTGAAAACAGGTCCGCGACAACGGCACCGATCAAAAGGCCGCTGGCTGTAAACAGGCCCCAAAGGCCAGCTCCGAGGAAATCAGCGATGACGCGACTTTCTTTCGTTTCGGATTTTACTGGCCTAGCACGGGTTGCGGTCAGTCTGGAATGCGGGCGATTACCTTGATCTCGAAATCGAATCCGGCCAGCCAGTTCACACCAAGTGCTGTCCAGTTCGGATAAGGCGCTTCAGTGAAGATCTTGCTCTTCACGGCCATAATCGTTTCGAACTGATTTTCGGGATCGGTATGGAAAGTCGTTAGATCGACGATGTCGTCAAATCCGCATCCCGCAGCCAGCAGGGTCGCTTCCAGATTTGCGAAGGCCAGCCGAACCTGCTCCGCGAACTCTGGTTCCGGCGAACCGTCTTCACGACTTCCGACCTGGCCGGATACGAAAAGCAAACGATCCGACCGGATCGCTGCGGAATATCCATGCTCTTCGTAGAGAGCATGTCGGTTTGCGGGGAAAACCGCATCACGTTTGGCCATGTGTCATTCCTTTGATTGAGGACATTCGGGCCTTGGCAAAAAATCGCCCTTGGCTGAATAGTCCGTTGAGTTGTTTTGTGCCTCAAGCATCAATCTGACTAGCCACCTTCAGTGGCTCATGCGTCTTACCGCCGCTCGCGAGCGGGAAGCCGCCGTCGACTACTGTGCGACGCTTTTCAGATAGACGATGATATCGCGGCGCTGACCCGGATCCTTGATCCCGTTGGGGAAGAGATTTCCCATGCGATTCCCGGGAATGAAGGATTTTGGCGCCTCGATATGTTTGTCAATATTGTCGGCTGTCCAGGTTATGCCGGAATTCCGTATCTGGTCCGAATAATCAAAGTTTGGCACGGTGCCCGCCTTGCGGCCGACGACGCCAGCCAGCGTTGGTCCGATGCCGGCACCACCAGGGTTTATGGAGTGGCATGCCCTGCAAGTCTTGTCGAAAGCCATCTTGCCTGAAGCCACGCCGCTCGTCATGGCCTGCGTTGCGACGGCGGGAACTATCCCGGGCGGGTTACCTCTATGTGAATTCACCGGCAGGCCGACTTGGCCTTTCTCACCCAGCGCTGGGTAGGCATAGGTGTAAACCCATTCGGATGACTTGGCCGGAATGTGGCATGATTTGCAGTCGGTTTGGTAATTCGTCGCCGTTTGCTTCTTGGTGTCGGTCGGGTCGAATTGCGCCCAGCCCCACCCGTCACCCCAGAGGGGGTTGCCCGCGAACCGTCCCTTGCGATCCTTCACCATGAGGAACCAAATCTTGCGATCACCGGCCCAGGATGCGCGGCCTGTGACGAGGTCGGCGCTCTTCGCAATTGTGACTTCCTTGATCAAGACTGCGCCGTCAGGAAATTTCCCCGCGCTCCGAAAGGCGTCAACATCCGCCGGTCGGGAATAGACGGAATGAATTTCTGCCTCTCCCGAGGGCGCCGTGACCGACCAGGTGCCAATGAACATGTAACTCTCGGGGAAGTCTGCGGGAAAGGAGATCGTCCCATCTTTGTTGACCAGCGACGCGTAAGTATCGTCGGGCGCACCCGCATCGCTCTTTTTGCCGCAGGCTGTGGTGAACAGCGCGACGGCGCAGATGACCGCAATGGTCTTCCCGGTCAGCAAATCGTCGTTCCTATGAGCACTGAGCATGGCCGCTGCTCTTGCATCGCCTGTCGCGCCGCAGACGCCGATGGCTGCAGCAGCGTCATGTCAACCGCGGGGGAGCGGTAGCGGATCGAGTATGGGCTTGTAGAATTTGATGTAGACCATGTCTTCTGCATTGGCGATGTGGCACCCCGCGCATTCGTCGACGGATTTGAGCGCTGCCGTGGCCAGATAGGGCGGAGCGGAATGATTGAAGTTGAAATAGCCCCAGCCATTTGAATCGGCGAACCGTTTGCTGTCCTTGACTGAAACGTCGAGGCCATTGGGCGGACCGGGAAAATATCCTCGCCCGGATGGTGCCGTCGTTGATCCGTCAGGAAATTCGCCTTTCGGATCACTGACGAGCTGTAGTTCCTTGATCATCATGGTGCCTTCAGGCCATTTGCCGGTCGCCCGATAGGCCTTGAAGGCTGCTGGCTGCGTGTAGACATTGTGGAACTCGGGAAAAGACGCTTTCCCGCCGTTAAGACCGTGCGGTGTCAGCGGCGCCCCGAGGAAGACCAACTCGCGAAAGTCTTTTGGTTGGACCAGCTGTCCTTTGGCATCCCAAACGGGCGGGATATCGATCTCGGGATAATTGGGGTCGCGAGCGACGGCCGCTTGCGTTCGCGGTTCCGCACTGTCGGATTTCTCGCCTTCCCCTGATGCGCCGCCGCAAGCCGAAAGTGTCGATAGCAGGAAAGCCGCACTCGCGACGCTCAAAAACGATTGATTATAGACTGGAGTCACGGCACCCGTCCTCTTCTTGAAATCAATATATGGTATCTGATCATCCAGCATCGTGGGAGAGATGTCCAATAGCCGGTCGGTATAGTTTCAATAGTTTGAAGGCCTATAATTTTTATATAACCCATTGAACTAAGTGATTTTATTGGTTGGTTCAATGTTTTCGACAATTTATGTGCCGTTCAGCTAATGAGTATGCTGGTCGTTGCTCGACCGACGACGTTGAGCGCGAGCTGCTCAACCTACGGGGTATATGCAACGCAAAATCTTCGCCCGGATGAAATCGCCAGATCGAGAATCGCTTGTGCGAGCCGCAGTCGCCCATGGCCAGCCGGCGCACGGCGAACGTCCGCTTCTCTTCGGTTCAGACTGAAAGCGGCCTGACCGAAAACGGCCAGAGTCGGCGGTATCGCACGCCTGAATGTGAGTTCGGGGGGTGTCGCCTATTCCGTAGGATTTTGTCGCCACCAAGCGTGGATTAATCGCTTTCCTACAATATTTCGCGCTGTCATGCCGAGCCTATGCAAGTACGCGGAACCAAATGGCGCGACCGGGCGCTCGCTATCGAATTCTGGATTGCGACCGCGTTGATGGGTGGCTCATTCCTCGTCGGGGCATGGCAGGCGCTCAAATATTTGTTCTAGCGGTGCAGGTGGTGCAGTGGGGCTACGCGCCGGCCGCCAGCGGCGAAGAAGCAATATTCTCGGGAGCCACACCGTCGACATCGACCAGGTCTTCACCGACCACGATGCCGGTAATGCGAACACGCTTTTCGATATGGTCGACCGGAACGCGGTGGAGGTCGAGGCGCCACCGACCGCCAAGGTCACGGCGAAGCGAGAATCCGCCCGCGTCGCGGAGCAAGGTTCCCGTCTCTTCGATTCTCGTGCCGATCATCATCATGTCGTTGGCCTACCCAAAGTCGCAACACCGCGCCAGAAACTTTGGATGAAGGCCTTTCAACCCAGCCTAAATGCTCAGCGCCGCCGAAATGGCTCGCAAGCCACCCCGTCACCGTCGCCATCCATTTCTGGCCGATATCCCGGCTGACCGCGGTATAACGGCGCAGCACCCGCTGCCCATGCCGCATTGCAATTGCGGTAATAGACGCCGGACGGCGCCGGTGATGCAATAGGCTGACGCACGGCGGATGCCTGCGGCTTGGGCCGATGTGCCCTGGGATTGGCGGCCCGATAGTCCGCTGGCTTTTGGAAGTCGGAACTCCAGATGCCTAGTTTGAGGGCCTTGGCGCGCGCCTCGGCGCCGAGATAGCGATCGCTAAACTGAGGCAACGCAACTGCAAGGCCCGCTTCGACCATGGCTTCTGTGGTTCGGCGGCATGAAATTCACGGCTTATGAGGCGCAAGGCATTGCCCCATTCATCGAACACAGCCCGCTTATGAGCTGGCTTCACCCGCTGTTCGGCGTCCAGGGCGCCAGCCAGTTCATCGGCACGATGGAACTCGCCACGGCCGCTGCCCTGATCCTCGGTGCATTCAAACCGATTTTCTCGGTCCTCGGCGGCGCCATGTCGGTGGCGACCTATACCATCACCTTGACATTCTTCTTGTCAACGCCTGGTGTCGCAGAGCCGACCGCCGGCGGGTTCCCGGCCATTTCGGCCATCCCCGGGCAATTTCTGTTGAAAGACGCCGTTCTGCTTGCCGCTTCGCTGGTATTACTCTCGGCGGCTATCCGACGGAAAAAGCCTGCCGACGCCCAGGTCTAAGGCACCAACAAACCGCAAGTTACGATGCGGACCTGTGGCGGGGAGCGTGAGGCTCCCCCAGCGACAGGCGCCGCGAGCTTGCTCATCGATCCTCGCGGGCTTTCCGCCCCACCGGGGAGGTGAGGCCGGAACGCTATGCTTCGCTCGCGCGAGCAGGAATCAGGGCGGATCTCCCCCTCGGCCGTGCGCGATCCAGGCTCGGGCAAAGGCTCTGCCGGATTTGCACCGTTGCAAGGTGCCGATATTCTATCCGAGCCGAAGGCGGGCACCGCTTGGCCTAGCCTCCCGGACCACAGTCGATGCAGCGCAGCGGCGGATTCGGTCCGAACCCGAGATGGTGGTTGAGGTGGCGAAGCGCGGTGCGCAGCCCTTCCTCAATGACAGGATGATAGAAGGGTCGTTCGAGCAATTCGGCGACGGTGAGCCGGCTCTCGATCGACCAGGCGAGGAGATGAGCGAGATGTTCCGCCGCTGGACCGAAGATTTCGGCGCCAAGCAGCAACCCGCTCGGCCGATCGCCATAGACGCGCAGCAATCCCCGGTTGAGCCCCAATATGCGAGCCCGTCCCTGGTCTTCGAACGACACTTCGCCGATGGCGAAATCCATCCGGTCGCGAAGAAGGTCGGCATGGCTGCGCCCGGCGATGGCGATCTGGGGATCGGTGAAGACGATCGTCAACGGGGTCCGGCGCGCGCGGCGATAGCTGTGCGGATAGCGCGCGGCATTTTCGCCTGCCACCCGGCCTTCGTCCGCGGCCTCGTGAAGGAGCGAGAGATCGACCGCCGAGTCGCCCGCGATGAAGATGTCGCTGTAACTGGCGCGCATCGACAGGTGATCATAAGTGGGGACGCCATGGGCATCGAGCGTGAGCGAGGTGTTTTCCAGTCCGAGATTGTCGACATTGGCCCGTCGGCCTGCGGCCGCGAGGAGATAATCGAACCGCTCCTCGCCCCCCGCTGACCGGACGATCACAGCGTCCCCGTCGCGCGCGACGCTTGCATCGGCTGCCATCCAGTCGATAGGAATTTCGCTCGAGAACTGTGCCGCCGCATAAGCCGCGACGTCGGGATCGGTGAGCGGGCCGACGCTGCCGCCGCGCCCATAGATATGGGTGCGGACACCGAGGCGATGCAAAGCCTGCCCGAGCTCCAACCCGATCGCGCCGGTGCCGAAGACTGCAACCGAGGACGGCAGATCGGTCCAGTCGAACAGTTGGTCGTTGAAAATCAGCCGATCGCCCGCCGGTTCCAGGCCTGCGGGTACGACCGGCCGCGAGCCCGTTGCGATCACGATGCTGCGCGCGCTGATCTGCTTGCCGCTCGCAAGTTCGAGCCGATTGTCATCGACAAAACGCGCCTGCTCGCGAAGCAGGCCTCCGGGTGCAAACCCCGCAATCGCCTCGGTGGCGAAGCTAACAAAGTGGTCGCGCTCGGCGCGGACGCGGTTCATGACCTGCACACCATCGACCTCGACGGGTCCGGCGCGAAGTCCGAACAGGCCGACGCTTTCGGCACGGTGGCGCGCCTCTGCCGCAGCGATCAGCAATTTGGAGGGCATGCAGCCAACGCGGGCGCATGTGGTCCCCAAGGGGCCGCCATCGATCATGACGACGCGATCGCTATATTTGAGCGCTTCCCGGTACGCCGACATTCCAGCGGTGCCCGCGCCGATTATCGCCACGTCATAGTCGAAATCGGTCATCCCGCTGTCCCTTCCTGATTACACGATGCGCATATTGCGCGCATCGAGCGCGCAAAAACAGTTGGCCCGTGGGCATGGTTTCTATGCCCTGCGGGAATAGTTTGTGGCGGCGAAGATGAGCATGAGGGTCAATGTCATCCCGAAATAGGCGGTCAGGGCATGGGGAGCGAAGGAGGGCAGCCCGTAGACGATGATGACCCCATTGCCGCCCGGGATGAGCTGGGTGGCCAACCCCATGATGGTGCCGCCGACGAGATGCCGCGAGCCTTGACGCCAGTTGGTGCCGCGCAACCGGAAGCTGGCGGAGCGGACGGCTGCAAATAGTCCGCCGCCGATCATCATCGCGGTGCCCAAAAGCGCCGGCAAAGGAGAAATCGGGGCGAAATCGTGCATGACGAGCTGCGAGGCGTAGCTAGACAGGAGGCCCAGATAGGTCCAGCTCCCGGCGCAGGCGTACAGCAGGCCGCCGCCGATGCCGATGATGAGCATGGCCTCGAAGGGACGCATCCGCGCGCGTCCAAGCAGCATCTTGCGCCAGCGCGACCGGCGGCGCAACAGTCGCAGGCGCGGCCAGCTCCACCAGCAGACTGCGGCGAAGGCCAGCCACGCCGCTATCGCGGCGAGCGGTGACGTCGCAAGCAGCGAGGGCTCGGGAATTTGCTGGGGCCTGTAGACTTTGGATATGAACGAGGCGCCGATTACCCAGCCGGCGAGGGTCAGAAGATATCCGAGCCTGCCGCCGGTCAAATGCGCGAGTGTTCCAAAGCCGCAAGCCTGGTTCGCCCACGCGCCGATCCCGTAAAGACACCCGAACAGGAAAGCCTGGATCAGCTGGTCGTAGCCCGGGGACAGATGGAAAACAGCTGGTGCGGTCCATGCCAGTGGAACAAGCAGAAGCCCTGACCAGCAAGCCGCCGTCGCGAACCCGATGAACTTGTCGGGTCGGCGCCGCACGACAAGATCCTGCGCCGCAACGACCACGCAGACCGTCCCCCGCCTGATCGCGAAACCCATCGCAAAACTCAGCATCGAAGCAGCGATGGCAACCGCAATAGCGTTCATGAGAGCAAGCCGGGTCGCTCATCGGCAAAGATCGCGTTCATCTGCGGGCGGAGCCAGTCGAGAAAAGCGCGCACTCTCGCGGTCTGGTCGCGGCCAGCCGGCAGCAGGGCCCATAGATCAATGTCTTCGAGCATATGGTTGGGCAGCAACTCGACAAGATCGCCGGTATCGATCAGATCGGCGACGAAGGGCCGGGGCAACATCGCATAGCCGAGACCGGCAAGCGCTGCCGACCGGGCTGCGTCGTCGCTGTCGAGAATGAGCGCAGGATGCACCATGATCGCGATGCGCGCGCTGCCATCGCGGAAGACCCAGCTATTCTTCGCATGATGAAGGCGCGAGATGATCGCGGGCTGCCCCATGAAATTGTGCGGGGCGTCGAGACCATTTTCGGCCTTGTTCGCGACCAGCGCCATCCGCGTGCGCGCCATGCGAGAGGCGACGAGCGCGGTGTCGGCGAGCGTGCCAATTCGCAGCGCGATATCCACGCCCGATGCCACGACATCGGTTTCGCGATCGGTGATCTCCAGATCGAGCGTGACTTCGGGAAAGCGATCAGAGAATTCCCGGAGACACGGCACGAGATGCAGCCGGGCAAGGCAAGTCGGGACCACGACGCGCACCGGTCCGGCGAGACGGCCCCCGTCTTCCTTGGCGGCAATCTCCGCGGCGGCGGCGGCTGCAATCGCACGCTCGGCGCCGTCGCGGTAGCGACGGCCCGCCTCGGTGAGCGTCAGGCTGCGGGTTGAGCGCTGGAACAGCCGGACGCCGAGATAGGCCTCAAGCTGCGCCACGGCTTTCGAAATCGATGGCTGACCGACATTGAGCCGTCGCGCCGCCGCGGAAAAGGAACCCGCCTCGGCCACGGCGAGGAACTGCTCCATGACGGCAAGTCGATCCATTTCATTCCCCTGCGGAATAGGTCCTATCGACTCAACCCATCTGCCGCAAGCAATCGCTACAGCCTAAATACGGCTCATCCGCAAAAACGGACCCGAGACAAAGCCTCCTGGAGTTTTGAGATGACCATCATGAATGCCAGATCAGAACCGACGCCGCTTTCGCGGCCCTGGATCGCGGGGTCCGTTTCCTTGCGGGTTGCGGCGGCCTTCCCTTACCGCCGCAAAAGCCTCGAGCCCGGACGCGACGTCCGAGCCGGTAATTCCCCTTCCCGGCTTCGTCGCTTCGCTCGATCCACCTTGGGCTGGGCGTGACTCCCGGCGCCCGGCTCGAGGTGGACATTGAAGGAAAGGCTGGCGCGAGCCGCGCCAGCCTTTCCCCTCCCCAATTTTCGATGCAGAAGAGTCGAATGAACTTCCGAACGGACATGAGCATGATCGAGCAAGCCTATTTCCAGGCAGCCGGCGACGAGGGGAGGGTGGCAATCGCCGAAGGCGATCGGCAGATCCTGGCCATGGGCATCGAGGTCTCGGCTGTCCAGGCCGGAGATGTCGCGCCGGAGTTCCTGCTGGAAAACGCCCTCGGCGGCACAGTCTCGCTGCGTGGCCGATTGATTGGCGGACCAGTGGTCCTGAGTTTCTTTCGCGGCGGATGGTGCCCCTTCTGCCGCGCCGAACTTCGGGCGATGTCGAAGGCGGCGCAAGCGGTCGAGGATAGAGGAGCGAGCCTGCTCGCGATCTCCCCGCAGCCGCTCGCCGACAGCATCGCAATGGCGCGGGCCGAGGAAATGACGCTTCCGTTGCTCGCCGATCGCGGAATGACGGTCGCGAGCGATTATGGCCTCGCCTTCGAACTGCCCGAGAGTATGCGCCGGGCGGCGCTTGCGGACGGGATGGTCGCAGGCGACGACGGCGCCGACTGGCGCATTCCGATGCCGGCAACCTATGTGATCAGTACCGACGGGATCATCAGATATAGTTTTCTCGATCCCAATTATCGCAACCGGCTCGACCCGGCGGTTCTCATGAGCATCCTCGACCGCCTCTGAGCCAAATTTCGAATTTCGGGACTGTCTCCACCGGCGCGCATGCGGCGCACCGGGGTGGAAAGACGTGCCGCAACTGTCAGACAAAGGAGATATCGAATGACCTACCTCAAGACCAGCGAAGCCATTGCGAAGCTGACGCCCCAACAGCGCCATGTCACCCAGGAAGGCGGCACCGAGCGTGCCGGCAGTGGGGAACTGCTGCACAATAAGGAGCCCGGCATCTACGTCGATATCGTCAGCGGCGAGCCCTTGTTCGCCTCGACCGACAAATTCGATTCCGGCAGTGGATGGCCGAGCTTCACCAAGCCCATCGTCCCCGCCAATGTCGATGAAATACGCGACGACAGCTACGGGATGATCCGCACCGAGGTGCGCTCGGCTCATGGCGACAGCCACTTGGGACATGTGTTTCCCGACGGTCCGCGCGACCGTGGCGGCCAGCGCTACTGCATCAACTCGGCTTCACTCCGCTTCGTCCACCGCGATGACATGGAAGCCGAGGGCTATTCCGAATTTCTGAACCAGATCGAGGAGAATTGATCATGACCGAACGTTCCATCCTTGCCGGCGGCTGCTTCTGGGGCATGCAGGACCTGATCCGCAAACTCCCCGGCGTCGTCAGCACCCGTGTCGGTTACAGCGGCGGCGATGTGCCGAACGCGACCTATCGCAACCACGGCACGCACGCCGAGGCGATCGAGATCAATTTCGATCCCGATCAGATCAGCTACCGCCGGATCCTCGAATTTTTCTTCCAGATCCACGATCCGACCACGCGCAATCGCCAGGGCAACGACCGCGGCGGGAGCTATCGCTCGGCGATCTATTATGCCGACGAAGCGCAGCGTGAAACCGCGTTGCAGACGATCGCGGACGTCAACGCATCCGGCCTCTGGCCGGGAAAGGTAGCGAGCGAGTTGGAGCCGATTGGCCCCTTCTGGGAGGCGGAGCCGGAGCACCAGGATTATCTGGAGCGCCGTCCCAATGGTTACACCTGCCACTTTCCGCGCGCCGCCTGGGTCCTTCCATCGGCCGGCGAGCAGTCTGAGGCAGCTTGATCGGAGACATGAAATGAAACCGAACATAACCCTCTATACCAAGGACTATTGCCCCTTTTGTCACCGGGCCAAGGCGCATCTTCGCGCCAAGGGGGTGACCGACTGGATCGAAATCGACGTCGAAGATGATCCGGTGCAGTTCCGTGCAATGCAGACAGCGTCTGGTGGACGCAGGACGGTTCCGCAGATCTTCATCAACGGTACGCATGTGGGCGGGTCGGATGATCTGGTGGCGCTCGATGCCGACGGCGGCCTCGATTTGCTGCTGCGCGAAAAGATGCTCGTCTGAAACTAACGGGCGTCCGCCGAACAGCGGGCGCCCGTTTGCGCGTTACCGTGAGCCGCCCCGGAGTTGCTCGCGCTTAGAGCCAACGGCGATCGGCCGTGAAGTCGATCGTGAGCCAATATCCGGGGCGCAGCCCGCCCATCGCGTCCGCAAATTCCTGACGAATGGCGTCCTGCTCGCCAAGCGTCATCGTGGTCGATGCCGCGACACCGACAAAGCCGATCTCGATAAACCCTGCGCGGCCGACCTGGGTCACATAGGATTGATGCTCGACGAAGCCGTGCCGTGCCGCGACTTCGCGTGCGATGCTGCTGACCTGCGCATCGAGATCGGCTGGCGCGATCTGCAGTATCTCGCGACCGGCCGCTGCCAAGGCCCGAAGGGGAAGCGGAGCCAGGAAGATTGCAAGGAGGATGAGGATTGCCGGATCGAAATAGGCCGAGAGCTTCTCCGCCTGCGTTCCCTCGAGCACGACCGCGGTGACAAATGCGGCGCTCAGCCCGGCGTTGAGAAGTGCGCCGAAAAGCCACGCGGCCGCGTCGATATTCAGAAGCGAGGACCCGAGGCCGCGAGCGCGGCGCCGGATATAAATATACATCCCGAAGCCGATGAGCGCGCTCGCGCCGGCATATCCGATACCGGGCCCGAAACTCACGTTCCGTCCTCCCATCATCACGGTGTCTACTCCGTCAATCAATGCATAGGCGCAGGCGAGGAGCAGAACGCTGCCGTTGACGAACCCAAGCATCGGCTCGATGTGCCAGTAGCCATATTGGAACCGGCGGTCTGCGCCACGCGCGATCAGCCGCGCGGCGAAAAAGGCGGCCAGCGTAAGCCCTGCGTCGGCAAGGCTGTACACACCGTCGAACAAGATCGACTTTGCGCCGCTCAACAGGCCAATAGCGATGCCAACAAGGGAAAGGGCGAGGGTGCCGGTGGCGGAGAACAGGAGAAGCCGTTGTTCCTTGCGCTCCGAATGCGGTCCCAATTTCCATCTCCAATATTACAGCGGTCCAAGGGCCGTCACCTGAGGCTGTTATCGTAGCGAGTTACGCTGCCGGCGATGTATTTCCAACTGGCCTGACCTAAGGATGAAGCTGCAGTAAGATCTGCTATTCAAGCCCGCCCCGCATATCAAACATGATGTTGCACCAGCAGAAACGCCGAAAGAAAGCCCGTCACGGTAATCAAACCGATCATCGGCGGCGCGTGATCGAAGGCTTCCGGGATCATGGTTTCCGCGAGCATCGCCAGCACCGTGCCTGCAGCGAAACAGAGAATGACCGTCGTTGCGTCGGTTGAGACTGATCCCAAAGCAAAATTCCCGAAGGCGGCTGTGAGCCCTATCAGGAGCGGGATGCCCGCCCAGATCGCGTAAATGTAGCGTCGTGATCGTCCAGCCAGCTTCATCCCCGAGGCGCTTGAGAGTCCCTGAGGAATGTTGGCGAGGAAAAACCCGGCGACGACGCCCATCCCGATCTTCCCGCCGCCAACCATAGACAGGCCGATCACGAGTGCTTCGGGAATGCCGTCAAGAACCGTCCCAACAGCAATCGCGACGCCGCTTCCGGCATGCTCATTTTCGGTCGTTTGCTTCACGCATTCGCCGCAACGTTTCCTATTTTTCGCGCCGCTTGTGGCGAGATACCAGTTGATGCCGCTGAAGATTGCCGCCCCTCCCAGCAACGCTGTGATCGCAGCGGCGGACATGCCAGTTTTGATTGCGTTCCCCATAAGCTCGACAGCGACAATGGCGATAAGCACGCCGCCGCCAAACCCCATCACGGTCGCGATGAGGCGATGAGACAGCCGGTTTGAAAACAGGTCCGCGACAACGGCACCGATCAAAAGGCCGCTGGCTGTAAACAGGCCCCAAAGGCCAGCTCCGAGGAAATCAGCGATGACGCGACTTTCTTTCGTTTCGGATTTTACTGGCCTAGCACGGGTTGCGGTCAGTCTGGAATGCGGGCGATTACCTTGATCTCGAAATCGAATCCGGCCAGCCAGTTCACACCAAGTGCTGTCCAGTTCGGATAAGGCGCTTCAGTGAAGATCTTGCTCTTCACGGCCATAATCGTTTCGAACTGATTTTCGGGATCGGTATGGAAAGTCGTTAGATCGACGATGTCGTCAAATCCGCATCCCGCAGCCAGCAGGGTCGCTTCCAGATTTGCGAAGGCCAGCCGAACCTGCTCCGCGAACTCTGGTTCCGGCGAACCGTCTTCACGACTTCCGACCTGGCCGGATACGAAAAGCAAACGATCCGACCGGATCGCTGCGGAATATCCATGCTCTTCGTAGAGAGCATGTCGGTTTGCGGGGAAAACCGCATCACGTTTGGCCATGTGTCATTCCTTTGATTGAGGACATTCGGGCCTTGGCAAAAAATCGCCCTTGGCTGAATAGTCCGTTGAGTTGTTTTGTGCCTCAAGCATCAATCTGACTAGCCACCTTCAGTGGCTCATGCGTCTTACCGCCGCTCGCGAGCGGGAAGCCGCCGTCGACTACTGTGCGACGCTTTTCAGATAGACGATGATATCGCGGCGCTGACCCGGATCCTTGATCCCGTTGGGGAAGAGATTTCCCATGCGATTCCCGGGAATGAAGGATTTTGGCGCCTCGATATGTTTGTCAATATTGTCGGCTGTCCAGGTTATGCCGGAATTCCGTATCTGGTCCGAATAATCAAAGTTTGGCACGGTGCCCGCCTTGCGGCCGACGACGCCAGCCAGCGTTGGTCCGATGCCGGCACCACCAGGGTTTATGGAGTGGCATGCCCTGCAAGTCTTGTCGAAAGCCATCTTGCCTGAAGCCACGCCGCTCGTCATGGCCTGCGTTGCGACGGCGGGAACTATCCCGGGCGGGTTACCTCTATGTGAATTCACCGGCAGGCCGACTTGGCCTTTCTCACCCAGCGCTGGGTAGGCATAGGTGTAAACCCATTCGGATGACTTGGCCGGAATGTGGCATGATTTGCAGTCGGTTTGGTAATTCGTCGCCGTTTGCTTCTTGGTGTCGGTCGGGTCGAATTGCGCCCAGCCCCACCCGTCACCCCAGAGGGGGTTGCCCGCGAACCGTCCCTTGCGATCCTTCACCATGAGGAACCAAATCTTGCGATCACCGGCCCAGGATGCGCGGCCTGTGACGAGGTCGGCGCTCTTCGCAATTGTGACTTCCTTGATCAAGACTGCGCCGTCAGGAAATTTCCCCGCGCTCCGAAAGGCGTCAACATCCGCCGGTCGGGAATAGACGGAATGAATTTCTGCCTCTCCCGAGGGCGCCGTGACCGACCAGGTGCCAATGAACATGTAACTCTCGGGGAAGTCTGCGGGAAAGGAGATCGTCCCATCTTTGTTGACCAGCGACGCGTAAGTATCGTCGGGCGCACCCGCATCGCTCTTTTTGCCGCAGGCTGTGGTGAACAGCGCGACGGCGCAGATGACCGCAATGGTCTTCCCGGTCAGCAAATCGTCGTTCCTATGAGCACTGAGCATGGCCGCTGCTCTTGCATCGCCTGTCGCGCCGCAGACGCCGATGGCTGCAGCAGCGTCATGTCAACCGCGGGGGAGCGGTAGCGGATCGAGTATGGGCTTGTAGAATTTGATGTAGACCATGTCTTCTGCATTGGCGATGTGGCACCCCGCGCATTCGTCGACGGATTTGAGCGCTGCCGTGGCCAGATAGGGCGGAGCGGAATGATTGAAGTTGAAATAGCCCCAGCCATTTGAATCGGCGAACCGTTTGCTGTCCTTGACTGAAACGTCGAGGCCATTGGGCGGACCGGGAAAATATCCTCGCCCGGATGGTGCCGTCGTTGATCCGTCAGGAAATTCGCCTTTCGGATCACTGACGAGCTGTAGTTCCTTGATCATCATGGTGCCTTCAGGCCATTTGCCGGTCGCCCGATAGGCCTTGAAGGCTGCTGGCTGCGTGTAGACATTGTGGAACTCGGGAAAAGACGCTTTCCCGCCGTTAAGACCGTGCGGTGTCAGCGGCGCCCCGAGGAAGACCAACTCGCGAAAGTCTTTTGGTTGGACCAGCTGTCCTTTGGCATCCCAAACGGGCGGGATATCGATCTCGGGATAATTGGGGTCGCGAGCGACGGCCGCTTGCGTTCGCGGTTCCGCACTGTCGGATTTCTCGCCTTCCCCTGATGCGCCGCCGCAAGCCGAAAGTGTCGATAGCAGGAAAGCCGCACTCGCGACGCTCAAAAACGATTGATTATAGACTGGAGTCACGGCACCCGTCCTCTTCTTGAAATCAATATATGGTATCTGATCATCCAGCATCGTGGGAGAGATGTCCAATAGCCGGTCGGTATAGTTTCAATAGTTTGAAGGCCTATAATTTTTATATAACCCATTGAACTAAGTGATTTTATTGGTTGGTTCAATGTTTTCGACAATTTATGTGCCGTTCAGCTAATGAGTATGCTGGTCGTTGCTCGACCGACGACGTTGAGCGCGAGCTGCTCAACCTACGGGGTATATGCAACGCAAAATCTTCGCCCGGATGAAATCGCCAGATCGAGAATCGCTTGTGCGAGCCGCAGTCGCCCATGGCCAGCCGGCGCACGGCGAACGTCCGCTTCTCTTCGGTTCAGACTGAAAGCGGCCTGACCGAAAACGGCCAGAGTCGGCGGTATCGCACGCCTGAATGTGAGTTCGGGGGGTGTCGCCTATTCCGTAGGATTTTGTCGCCACCAAGCGTGGATTAATCGCTTTCCTACAATATTTCGCGCTGTCATGCCGAGCCTATGCAAGTACGCGGAACCAAATGGCGCGACCGGGCGCTCGCTATCGAATTCTGGATTGCGACCGCGTTGATGGGTGGCTCATTCCTCGTCGGGGCATGGCAGGCGCTCAAATATTTGTTCTAGCGGTGCAGGTGGTGCAGTGGGGCTACGCGCCGGCCGCCAGCGGCGAAGAAGCAATATTCTCGGGAGCCACACCGTCGACATCGACCAGGTCTTCACCGACCACGATGCCGGTAATGCGAACACGCTTTTCGATATGGTCGACCGGAACGCGGTGGAGGTCGAGGCGCCACCGACCGCCAAGGTCACGGCGAAGCGAGAATCCGCCCGCGTCGCGGAGCAAGGTTCCCGTCTCTTCGATTCTCGTGCCGATCATCATCATGTCGTTGGCCTACCCAAAGTCGCAACACCGCGCCAGAAACTTTGGATGAAGGCCTTTCAACCCAGCCTAAATGCTCAGCGCCGCCGAAATGGCTCGCAAGCCACCCCGTCACCGTCGCCATCCATTTCTGGCCGATATCCCGGCTGACCGCGGTATAACGGCGCAGCACCCGCTGCCCATGCCGCATTGCAATTGCGGTAATAGACGCCGGACGGCGCCGGTGATGCAATAGGCTGACGCACGGCGGATGCCTGCGGCTTGGGCCGATGTGCCCTGGGATTGGCGGCCCGATAGTCCGCTGGCTTTTGGAAGTCGGAACTCCAGATGCCTAGTTTGAGGGCCTTGGCGCGCGCCTCGGCGCCGAGATAGCGATCGCTAAACTGAGGCAACGCAACTGCAAGGCCCGCTTCGACCATGGCTTGGCCTAGATCTATCTGCCGCGCGGTGCAGCTGGCGACGATCCGGTCATAGTCATCAACATCGCGCTGCTCACAGCGCAATTCGGCACCATTCACCAATTGCCCCAATTTCGCCATCGCTTCTTTCCCACATGCCCAGCTTTGACCCTGACGCGAACATGTCTGATAAAGCTCGGGGGCATCGACGCCATGTAAGCGGACGGCAATCCCTGCCATGTCGAGGGAGTCGCCGTCCTTTGCACGGCCCGTTCCACTAATGTCCTGCGCGGACGCGGAAAGCGGGGTCAGCGCGAGTGCGATTACAAAAAGCCATTTCATGGGAAGGATTCTAGCGCGGTTAACTTACCAATTTCTTGAACATCCTCGATCGATCGAGCCGAATGTCCGCTATGCGAATATTCGTCCCAAAGACCGGCTGACAGAACCGGCAATAGCCGAATCGACCAAAGCGCCGACCGCGCCGAACTCCTTTGCTGCGGACGTGGCGCCGGTGACGACCACGACGGTATGGGTAGGGCATTAGAACCAGTGCTAAGAGCGCCCGCTCCGCTACCGCCCGGACCGACGGTTCTGCATTCCCTTTATAATGTCTCCAAGAACCAAGCGATCTTGGTGATCGAGAGATTTCAGATCACGGTACATGACGAGCAAATGCTCGTCATCGCTATCTTCGTCCGGCTTCTCCCCGACAAGGCTTGCGATAGATACCTCAAAATGATCGGCGAGCTTTCGGACAAGTTCGATCGACGGATTCTTGGCGGTGCCTTTCTCAAGCTCCCAGATATGCGCCTTCGACGCACCGATGGCGTCAGCCACTGTTTGAAGCGATTGCCGCTTTGCCGTGCGAAGGTTCTGCAGCCTCATCGCCAACGACATGTCCATGACCTCCCTCGACACAACCTAACATGAGAGCAACGCCATAGGAATCAAAGAGCGTTCGGTCAAACGAACGACTTCGTCCGACCGATTGACTCTAGTCGTTGTCTGATATAGCGAACGATAACGTAACTACGAATCTTACTGATGGCATCGCATGAACCACCGTCGGGATACCATTCCCCACCCTCGCATCTGGGCAGTCCACTCGGCAGCGAAACCTGGGGTCTCGGACCGATCATCGCTTGGCCGACATGCGAAAATGATACGCACTCGGAGACCGCCCCGGGGGCAGCACCATGACGCGTAGCCGGAAGCGATCAGCATCCGTGCCGCAGATTAAGCTGGAGAGAAGAAATGGCTAAAACCACCAAGTCCAAGGCGCTAGTGCCCGCTGGGCAGCGCAAGACGTCCGTGATGCGAAAGGCAGCCACGGTTGCCGTTGCGCCGGCCACGGACGGCACACTGCTGCCGATCCTCGGCTCCGACCTCGCTCTGGCGAAGCTGATCGGCGACGGAGGCGATGTCATGCGAGAGGGCGGCGTCGTTCTCGTAACCGGTCGCGCTTATGCGACCCGCGCGTGCGTCGTTCCCGCGGAAGAAATATTCTATGATCAGGCAGCGCGGCCCGATGGCAAGGGGCCGTGGCTCGGAGAGGCGGACAAGATCAGCTGGCGCGACGAGGCGAGTGGCTATGACTGCATCATCTTGCGTGACACGGAAGATGGTTTTCTGTCCGGATATGTCGGCATTCCCCACGACCACCCACTCTGGGGCTGGGATAATGGCGCAGTTCCGTCGGACATCGGGATCGAGGTGCATGGCGGTTTGACCTATTCAAGACTGTGCGAGGAAGGGCCGAGTCCGGCGCGTCGTTTAGCCGTCGAGGCGCGCCGTATCTGCCACGTGACATTACGCCCGGCGGTCTACCATCCGGTAACGCACGCTACCGATCACCGGGTCGAAGACCCGCACGCATGGTGGTTCGGCTTCAGTTGCGATCATGCGTACGATCTCATTCCCAGGCATGCGCAGGGTTCCTCCAGGCCCAAGTCATCGGAACTCGCACGGACCTATCGCGACGATGCCTATGTTGTCCGGGAAACGGTTGCGCTCGCTGCCCAGCTGCGCGCGATCGCGGAGGGGGACGCAGCGCCCCAGCGCGACGACCAGCCGCCGCCGATCGGCCTCGATCCCAGTCGCGGAGGTGGCCGTGGCCGACTTTGATCGCCACGCCAGCGAGCTCCCATGGGGATGGTGGTTTCGAGCCAATCCGCGCGGCTACGAGGATGCAGCGGGACGCCATTGGTCGAGCGTCAGGGACGCCTTCTGGGAAGGAGAACTTGGCTTCCCGCCGGTCCACTTCGCACCCGAACAGCATGAACTGATGCTGAGGGTAATGACCGCGATCAATGCGAGCTGGTTTGGCACGGAGAGCAACCACGATGTTTTCGGCGGGGACATGATGTTCTGGCGATTCTATCAGTGCTGGCTCGCCAGCATCGGTATGGTCGAGACATCGGAGGGGAGGAACGTCTTCGATGGGGGATTGAGCTCATTGGGGAAGTCGGTCCTCATGATGCTGCAGGCCACGCGCGAGCCGGAATTCGAGCGCCTGCCGATGTCGGCGGTTGTGGCGGCGGTCAGTGCGAGCAAGGGGCTCGACGCCGAGGCACGAGAGCGGGCGCTGATCACCTTTGAGCAGCAGGTTGGGTTTCGTCGCCATCTGTTCGCGCGCGAAGATTTGGGAAGTCGATACCTGGTGACGTTGACCGGACTTAAGGTTGGCGCGCGGATGCCGACGCGCAATATCGCGTGGTCGCAGTCCTTCGCCGATGCAAAATCGCGTGATGACCTCTTCGCTTGGCTCGCCGAGCGGGTGCATCGTTGGGATGATTGGGGTGAAATCGCCTACCGAAGGAGCGCGGCTGCGCTTACAAGCCATCTGTTGTCGGCGATCATCGGTGCGGGCGGTCTGTCTCGCTGAACCCTATCCGGTAGCGCAATTAGTGCTGTCTTGGCGTTATCACGACAAGCAGGCGCCGCTATCACTTTGCGCGCCCGCTAGCTTAGGCAGCCTCGGCCCAATTCCAAAAGAGGCAAGTATGTGAAAGGACCCAACCCGCGCCGAACGAGGGGTGTTATAGCTCAAGACGCGCGCATATTGCTGATAGTTCATTTTGAACCAACGGGTGGTCAACTGCGGTCTCGAACATGCCGGCGACCGATGGTGCGTCCGGTCGGGCGTTAAGCCGAATATCCCCTGCAGACGACCGCGCGTACAGTTTCCGAATCTTATTGGGGCCGACCCGGAGCCACTCGACAAGTTTCTGGGCAACGACCGGATCTGTTCGAGGTGCTTCCCGACGTGGCGGCCACAGCTTTTCATTGTCTTGACCATTGCGGGTCGGCGGAGTGTCCATCTGCAGCGGCTCGGCAACGGCAGCCATCGGCTGGACGTCATTTTCAGGTTCCGGGTTGCTATGGTGCGCCTTGCTCTGCTCGGCGGTGAGCCAGCGGTTTACCTGCTCGATCTTGTTCGGATCGCGCAAATAACTACAGATGAGGTGCGTAGTGTCCGACGTCGCGTCGCCTCGGCGGATGATGGTCTCCAACTGCCTGATTGCATCCTCGCGATTACTGATCGCTTGACGAAGCGCTTCCTGCTCATCGGCAGAGAAAGCATCCATTTCGAACCCGATGACGCTTGTTGAGCGCTCCGCCTTCGGCCGCGCTTGGGGACGTGAAGCAGTAGGTAAAGATCGGATCATCTCATCATAGAAGAGTCGTGCGATCGCAAGCCGGAGCTCCGCCCAACGCAGGGCGTTCGCCCGATCGTCGGAATATTTGGCGATATATTCGTCGTGCGCTCGTATGAAGTAGCCTTCAGCCCTGCGCAATTCACTGATCGTCGCCTCAGGCTTCAGGCCAGGGTTGCGCAAGGTCTTGCGGAGGTCGGCGAAAGCCGGTCCATTCAGATCCTGGCCCGCGAACATGGTTTCGATCGTGACGGGTTTGCCACTCGCTTGGGCGGCTTGGATGATGGCGACTTCAAGCTCGCGCGTCAATTTTTCTATCTTAGCAGAATGCGCAGTCAGACCTTCGACGATTACGCGCGCCATGGCCTCAGCAAGCAAGTTTTTCATACTTATCTCCTTGCTTGGTTGGTAGGTTGGAGCCCCGATGGGCAACGAGCCATTCTGTCGCTGATAAGGCACGGTTCGTCGCCAAAACCTGACATTCAAGCTCGTTGTTCCACTGCAAATTGGTGCATGGATATTACAACGAGCATTTAAATATCCAAAGACCGGATATTGGAATGATTTCGCCGCCACCGAGATCGGGTATCGTTGCAAGTCAGATAGTATCTGAAGCCGATATTCGATCATGCTGAGAGATATCCGATTCGAGTTCAAAATCTCTTATCTAAATATCTTGCGAAATATCGGTAATGTATCCAGAATATCTCAATAAGATATCGAGAATATATCGGGAGTAACTGAATATTTTTTGCGAAATAGGTTAGCTGCCCATTCTTCGATTGTGGAAGCTAACATCAACATGATATCCTTCGGATTAGCAAGGTCGGTTTCGCTCGGGACTTCCCGAGCGGGCGCCTGCCGCGGGCTGGTAGGACGGGCACAGCCCGCCTTTGGAAGCGTGGACTGGAGATTATGGATCCGATCGGAACTTTTCGCAGGCGCGCAGCAAAGCGGATCATCCGCGACTTGCCGCTCGACCTGGCGGAGACCGAACTCGACGATCCGTTGGGACTCCTGCGCGGAAAGGTTCGGGCAAGTCTCGATTCCGCGCA
>CAZCUW010000020.1:0-52080 GCA_964502035.1 uncultured Sphingopyxis sp.
CGCTCGGCGGAAAATGATCGCCAATGTCGCCGTCGCCGAGCGCGCCGAGGATCGCATCGGTGAGCGCGTGAAGCCCGGCGTCGGCATCACTATGGCCTTCAAGTCCATGACTATGGGCGATTTCTATGCCGCCGATCCACAGCGGCTTGTCGGCGACAAGGCGGTGGACGTCATAGCCCATGCCGACCGCGGTCCGTGTCATTGCCCTAATCCCCAGCAGTCCCGAGAGAATCGCCATATCCTCGGCATAAGTCAGTTTGTGGAGCCGCGCCTCGCCCGGCACGGTCGCCACCGCGACGCCTAATCGGCGGACGAGCTGGGCGTCGTCGGTTGCCGTTGCCTCGACCGCTGCAGCATGCGCGCGGCGCAATGTGCCGAGCCGGAACGCCTGCGGCGTTTGGACGCGCGCCAGGGCGCTGCGATTGACGACCTCGCCGGCTTGATCCTGCGCCTGTTCGACCAGCGTATCGGGCACGGGCAGGGTGGGGATCACGGCTTCCGCAGCGCTCAGCGCCGCGAGCAGCCGGTCGATGATCTCGGCGGTCACCCCGGGCCGCGCTGCGTCGTGCACAAGTACCGGTGCGGCGTCGTCGCGGTCCGCCAGTGCGGCGAGCGCGTTGGCGACCGATTGCTGTCGTTCGGCCCCGGGAATGGCGGAAATCCAGCCATCCGGTAGCGTCCCCAGTGCCGCCATGACGTCATCATTGGCAACCAGCACGCCACTACTGATCGCCGGATGCGCGGCGAACGCTTCGAGGCTCCAGCGCAGCACCGCCTTGCCGCCTAGCGTCGCGAGTTGCTTCGGCACGGCGAAACCGGCGCGCGATCCCTGGCCGCCGGCAAGCAATATGACCGCGGCGCGCGGCGTGGTGGAGGAAGCGGACTCGGTCATGATGCGCGCCGGGTAGCGCAGCCGCGGCTTGCGGGAAAGCGGCTTAGCGTGTACGGGCTGCTCAAATTTTAGGCAATCAGACGAAAGCTCTCGCCATGGCGCCGCTGCGGCCCATCCAGATCGGCAACATCACCATCGCGGATCCCGTCATCCTGGCGCCGATGACGGGCGTCACCGACATGCCGTTCCGTACCCTGGTGCGCCGCTATGGTTCGGGGCTCAACGTCACCGAAATGATCGCGAGCCAGGCGGCGATCCGCGAAACCCGCCAGTCGGTTCAAAAGGCGGCGTGGCACCCGGTCGAAGAACCGGTGTCGATGCAGCTCGTTGGCTGCACCCCCTATGAAATGGGCGAAGCGGCAAAGCTCAACGAAGATCGCGGCGCCGCGATCATCGACATCAACATGGGCTGTCCGGTGCGCAAGGTGACCAATGGCGACGCGGGGTCGGCGCTGATGCGCGATCTGAAGCTCGCCGCGGCGCTGATCGAGTCCTGCGTCAAGGCGGTGTCGGTGCCGGTGACGGTCAAGATGCGGATGGGCTGGTGCCACGACAGCCTGAACGCCCCCGAACTCGCGCACATCGCCGAGGATCTGGGCGCCAAGCTGGTGACGGTGCATGGCCGCACTCGTAACCAGATGTATCGCGGCGAGGCCGACTGGAGCTTTATTCGCTCGGTCAAGGACGCCGTATCGATCCCGGTGATCGCCAATGGCGACATCTGCTCCGCCAACGACGCCAAGACCGCGCTGGCACAGAGCGGCGCCGACGGGGTGATGATCGGCCGCGGCGCTTACGGCCGCCCCTGGCTGCTGAGTCAGGTGATGGCGGCGCTGCGCGGCGAGGGCGAACGGCCCGATCCCGGTATCGACGAACAATATGACGTCATTACATCGCATTACCGGGCGATGATCGACCATTATGGTGAAATGACCGGGGTCAATATGGCGCGCAAGCATCTCGGCTGGTACGTCAAGGGACTGCATGGATCGGCCGAGTTTCGCAACATGGTCAATCAGATCCCGAGCAGCCGCGACGTGCTCGACGCGCTCGAACGCTTTTACACGCCCTTCCTGAGCAAGGCCGCGGCGTGAGCGCGCTCACGTCGAGCATTCCGACCTTCGACCATGACGAGCTGATCCACTCGCACCCCGTGCCGACGCTGTTGATCGACAAGGGCGCGGTGGTGCTGTTCGTCAACGCCGCCGCCGAGCAGATGTGCAATATGAGCCGGTCGGCGATGATCGGGCGCGTCGTTTATGACGTGATCGACATGGATCGCAGCTATCGTCAGCGGATGAGCGACGCCGCGACGTCAGCCTTGTTCGCGCATCGCGCCGAGATTTCGGTCGGCGGCCGCAAGGCGATTTTTGTCGATATGCAGATGGTGCCTTATGGCCAGAACGGCCACCGCATCCTGGCGCTGGTCCCGGCACAGAGCGACGCCGAGCTGATGGGCGGCGCGATCGGGCGATCGGGGCGCGCCGCGGGCGGCGCCGCATCGATGCTGGCGCACGAAATCAAGAACCCGCTCGCCGGGATCAAGGGCGCGGCGCAATTGCTGGCGCGCAAGACCGACGTCAGCGGCGAACGCTTCACGACGCTGATCTGCGCCGAGGTCGACCGGATCGCGACGCTGATCGACCAGATGGAGCATTTCTCGCGCGGGCAGCCGATCGCCTGCGGCCCGATCAACCTCTACCAGCCGATCCACCAGGCGATGGAAACCGCACGCGCGCGCCAGTTTCCCGGGGTGCGCTTTGCCGAGGATTTCGACCCGTCGCTGCCGCTGGTGCACGGCAACCATGACGCCATGGTGCAGATTTTGCTCAACCTGGTCACCAATAGCTGCGAGGCGCTGGGCGGCCGCGACGATGGCGTCGTGCGGCTCGCCACCGCCTATCGCCACGGCCTGTCGATCGACAATGGCGACGGGCGCGGGCGCATCGCGCTGCCGATCGAGGTGAGCGTCAGCGACAATGGCCCCGGTGTCCCCGCCGACATTCGCGGCGACCTGTTCGACCCGTTCGTGACGACGAAGCGCGAGGGGCGGGGGCTCGGCCTCGCGTTAGTCGCCAAGCTGGCGCGCGACATGGGCGGAACCGTGCAGCATATGCGCGACGGCGAATGGACGCGCTTTCGTGTCCACCTGCCGGTAGCGCAAAAGGGAGCCGCGGCATGAGCAGCGCCAAGACGATATTGCTGGTCGAGGACGACCCCGCGATCGCGATGATCATTCGCGAAACGCTGGTCGGCGAATGCAGTCATTTCGCGTCGGTCGGCAGCATCGCCGAACGCAATGCATGGCTGGCCGACCACCGCCCCGACCTCGTGATCACCGACGTCATTTTGCCCGATGGCGACGGCATTGATTCTTTACGGATTGACGCAGCGACGCCCGTTATCGTGTTGTCGGCACAGAACACGCTCGACACGGCAGTCCGCGCGACCGGGATCGGCAGCTATGACTATCTGCCCAAGCCCTTCGACCTCGACGAGCTGACCGCCAGCGTCCGTGCGGCCTTGCAGCGCCGCGCCGAGCCGGCGGCAGGCGCCGACCCGGCGCAGGCGGACAGCCACGGACTGGTCGGCCGCGCGCCCGCGATGCAGGCGGTTTACCGCACGATCGCGCGCCTCGCGTCGAACGACCTGGCGGTGCTGATCCTGGGCGAATCGGGAACCGGCAAGGAAGTTGTCGCGCGCGCGATCCACGCCACCGGGCTGCGGCGGGCCGGGCCGTTCGTCGCGATCAACATGGCGGCGATCCCGCGCGAGTTGATCGAAGCAGAGCTGTTCGGGCACGAAAAGGGCGCGTTCACCGGCGCCCACAGCCGCAACGCGGGGCGGTTCGAGCAGGCGGCAGGCGGCACCTTGTTCCTCGACGAGATCGGCGACATGCCGCTGGAGGCGCAGACGCGGCTGCTGCGTGTCTTGCAGAGCAACGAATATTCGACCGTTGGCGGCAATCAGGCGCTGCGCGCCGATGTCCGCGTCATCGCCGCGACCCACCGCGATATGCGGACTTTGGTCGCCGATGGCCGGTTCCGCGAGGATCTATTCTATCGGCTCAATGTCATCCCGGTGACGCTCCCGCCGCTGCGCGACCGGCGCAGCGATATCGCCGCGCTGGTTCGCCATTTTGTCGATGCAGGACGCAGTTCGGGGCTGCCGGACCGCCAGTTCGCGCCCGCCGCGATGCAGTGGCTCGAACGCTATGACTGGCCAGGCAACGTCCGCGAGCTGGGCAACGTCGTCCAGCGACTGGCGGTGCTGTCGCGCGACACCGTCGTCACCGTGCGCGATGTCGAAACGGTGCTGCACGAAAATGGCGAGGGCGGCGGCGCGGCGGCGCCCGCCGACCTGATCGCCCGCGCAGTCGACGATTGGGCGCGCGAGCAGATGGCGAGCGGGGCAGGCGATGGCGACCTGCACAGCCAGCTCGAGGCGATCGTCGAGGCCGCCCTGTTCCGCCGCATCCTGCGCGACGTGCGCGGCAACCAGTTGGAGGCGGCACGGCGGCTCGGAATCAACCGCAACACGCTGCGCAAGCGCTTGGGGCAGCTCGACATCGATCCCAGCCAGCTGTGAGCTGCGCGAACTAGCTCATAATCGCGACATTCGAGCGCCGCGAGCGACGTTTGTGTGTTTTCTATGCAACAGGTTTGTCGTAGCATGGCAACAATGGCGCATGCGGCTCCCCTGACTCACGACATCGATTCCGCCGACCAGGACGCGCGCTCGGGCTTCTGGCGCTTCGCCGCGCCCGAATATTACACGCTGGCGCTGATCGTCAGCATCGGCATCGCGACTTATGTCTTTGTTACCGGTGACGCGCAGAGCGAGCGGCTGCTGACCCCGGCGCTGGTCGCGGCGATCATGGTCGCCAATCTCGTGCCTGCGATGGCGCTGATCGTGCTGGTCGGCAGCCGTGTGGCGCGCGCCCGCGCCGTGCGGTCCATGGAGGGCGGCAATGGGCGCCTCCACGTCCGGCTCGTGGCGCTGTTTTCGCTGATCGCCGCGACGCCCACCCTGCTTGTGGTGATTTTTGCGTCGCTGCTGTTCCAGTTTGGTGTTGATTTCTGGTTCTCGGACCGATCGCGCGGCATGTTTGAAAATGCGGCCAACCTTGCTGAGGGCTATTACCAGGAAAATCAACGCAATGTCGGCGACAACACTGTGGCGATGGCAACCGATCTTGGCGGTTTCCTTGACCGTGTGTCGATCAACGATCCGGCTTTTTCCAATTATTTTTTTCAACAGGTCGTTGTCCGCAGCTTGAATGAATCAGCGATCATCGAGATTGGCGCTGATGGCGTCGCGCGCACCGCTGCAGCGCTGGATCCCGATGCGCGCTCGGTCGAGAACCGTCTTTCCCCCGCTATGGTTGATCGGCTCGATAAGGGGGAAAAGGTCGTCGTCGTCCGCGAAGCGGACCGTATCGAGGCGGCCACGCGGTTGCCCGGCGCCACGCGAGCCTATGTCTATGCGTCGCGCGACTTCAATGTCCCCGGTTTTCAGCAATCGATCCGTGCCGGTACTGTCTTGGCGGACTACAATGCCCTATTCCAGCGGTCGCAGCTGTTGCAGCTGCAATTCAACGGCGCGCTCTACCTTGGTTCGCTGTTGCTCCTTGCGCTTGCCGTGATCGCCGCAATCGTGGTCGCCGACCGCATCGTCCGTCCGCTCGGCACGCTGATCGGCGCGACGCGGACTGCGGCAGGTGGCGATCTATCGGTGCGCGTCACGCCGCCGGTGCGCGATGATGAGATTTCGGTGCTGACCCGCGCGTTCAATCGGATGACCGAACAGTTGCAGGCGCAGACCGGGGCGCTGGTGAGCGTTAACGAACAGCTCGAAGCGCGGCGCAGCTTTATCGAGGCGGTGCTCAGCGGCGTATCGTCGGCGGTGATCTCGGTCGATGCCGATCACCGCATCCTGCTCGCCAACGCTGCGGCCGAAAGCCTGATCTGCCAGTCGACCGATTGCCTTACCGGACGGCCGTTGGTCGAAGTCGCCCCCGAGCTGGCGCGGTTGCTGACCAGTGACGAGCATGAAGCGATCGTCCAGTTGGCCCGCGCCAATGCAGAACCCGCCACGCTCGCGGCCAAAGCGGTCGCGCAGGGTGAGGGTTTTGTCTTGAGTTTCGAGGATATTACCCAGCAATTACTCGACCAGCGGCGCGCCGCTTGGTCCGATGTCGCGCGACGCATTGCGCATGAGATCAAGAACCCGCTGACCCCGATCCAACTCGCCGCCGAGCGCCTTCAGCGTCGGTTCGGCGATAAGATAGAAGGCGACAGTGCCACGTTCAAGAAATTGACCGATACCGTGATCCGCCAAGTTCACGACATGCGCCGGATGGTCGACGAATTTTCCAGCTTTGCCCGCATGCCCAAACCGACCTTTGGGGTCGAGGATGTCCGTGATATCCTCCGCCAGGCGGTGTTTCTGTTCGAGGTTGCCAAGCCCGATATCGTCTTTGCCGTAAAAACTCCGGACGAAATCGAGCCGCTCGTTTGCGACCGACGCTTATTGTCGCAAGCTATGACAAATATCGTTAAAAACGCTGTGGAAGCGATTGAAGAAAAATCTAAAAGTTCGGATTCAACTCCCATCGGCCATATCGATGCCGAGCTGGCCAACGGGGCGCACGGTGAAATCCTGATCCGTGTTGCGGATGACGGGATCGGCTTGCCGCAGGCGCGCGATACCATCGCCGAACCCTATATGACGACGCGGCAGGGCGGCACCGGATTGGGGCTGGCGATCGTAAAAAAGATTGTCGAGCAGCATTATGGCGAGCTGGAGTTTTCGGACAATCCGGCGGGGCAGGGAACATGCGTCACGCTGACGCTCCATCCCGACCGGCTGCAAGGTTTGGCAGGGAAGGGCGACGAAACAAGCATGGGGCACGCAGAATCGGTTCCGGGGCGGATCCGTAACCGACAGGACAGAGAAGAATATGGCGCTTGATATATTGATCGTCGACGACGAACGCGACATTTGCGATCTCGTCGCCGGCGTCATGGAAGACGAAGGCTATGAGGCGCGTATTGCCTCCGACAGCGATTCCGCGCTCGAGGCGATCCGCCAGCGGCGGCCGTCGCTCGCACTGATCGACGTTTGGTTGCAGGGGTCGCGGCTCGACGGGCTGGGGCTGGTCGAGGCGATCAAGGCCTTCGATCCCACGCTGCCGATCATCGTCATTTCGGGCCATGGCGGGCTGGACACCGCGGTCGCGGCGATCCGGCGCGGTGCCTATGATTTCATCGAAAAGCCGTTCGAGGCATCGCGCCTACTTCATCTGGTGGCGCGCGCGACCGAAAGCGAGCGGCTGAAGTTTGAATATGAGCAGCTGCGCGAAAAGGCGGGGCCGTCGGATGAGCTGACCGGGACCAGCGCGTCGATCAACAATGTCCGCGCGACGCTGAAGCGCGTCGCGGGGACCGGCAGCCGGGTGCTGATCACCGGCGCCGCGGGGGTCGGTAAGGAGGTCGCCGCGCGCGTGCTGCACGGATGGAGCGGGCGCCACAATGCGCCGTTCCGTGTCATTTCGTCGGCGCGCATGGATCCCGAAACGGTCGAAACCGAATTGTTCGGATCGGAAGCCGACGATGGGGCGATCCGCGTTGGGCTGCTCGAACAGGCGCATGGCGGCACCTTGTTCCTCGACGAGGTCGCCGACATGCCGCTGACGACGCAGGGCAAGATCCTGCGCGTGCTGACCGATCAGAGTTTCACGCGGGTGGGCGGCCGCACGATGATCCGCGTCGATGTGCGGATCATTTCGGGCTCGGCGCGCGACCTGACGACCGAAATTGCCGAAAGCCGCTTTCGCGAAGACCTTTATTACCGGCTCAATGTTGTCCCGGTGCATATCCCGCCGCTCCGCGAACGCCGCGACGACATCGCCAGCCTGTGCGACCATTACATCCGCCGCTATGCCGCCGATCGCCGGGTGCCACCGCCCGAGATCAGCTCAGAAGCGATGGCGGCGTTGCAAGCGCATGAGTGGCCCGGCAACGTCCGCGAGCTGCGCAATGTGATTGAGCGCGTGATGATCCTGGCACCGAGCGATCGGCTGGCGCGGATCGATGCCGACATGCTGCCGGGCGAACTTGTGCGCGGCGGTACCGACATCCTGCCCAATTCGGAATCGATCACCGCGATCCCGCTCAAAGAAGCGCGCGAAAATTTCGAGCGCGAATATCTGCGCATCCAGATCAACCGGTTTTCGGGCAATATTTCGCGCACCGCGACCTTTATCGGCATGGAACGCTCGGCACTGCACCGCAAACTGAAACTTTTGGGGCTCACCGAGAGTTCGGACGGCGAGGGGTAAAGGCTTTGCGCTAGACCTTGCGTATGCTTTGCCGCATATTGTTTGACAGAAGAAGGTCTTGAAAGCCGGAAAACCGGTGTTGTACCCGCGGTTAAACCGCCAAAAACAGGAGGCAAATGTGTCCGATAAAAATCAGAATCTCCAGGATATTTTCCTAAACGCGCTGCGCCGCAGCAAGACCCCGGTGACCATGTTCCTGGTCAAGGGCGTCAAGTTGCAGGGCATCATCACCTGGTTCGATAACTTCTCGTTGCTGCTGCGCCGCGATGGCCAGTCGCAGCTGGTCTATAAGCACGCGATCTCGACGGTGATGCCGTCGCACGACTTCGACCTGTCGCTGCTCGGCGATAATCTGCGCGACGCGCCGGCGAGCAAGGGCAAGGCGTTGCAGGACGTGTTCCTCAACGCCGTGCGCAAATCCGATGAATCGGTGACGATGTTTCTGGTCAACGGGGTGATGTTGCAGGGTGACATCGTCGCGTTCGACCTGTTCTGCATGCTGCTTGAGCGCGAGCGGCAGGTGCAGCTGGTCTATAAGCACGCGATCTCGACGGTGCAGCCGAACGGGCCGATCAATTTGACCGACAGCGAGCCCGACGCAGAAGCGGACAACGCCTGATCGACCCGATAATCGACAATGAAGACGAGGTAACCCGCGGCGCCGCGGCGCTGCTTGTCGTGCCCGAATGGCATAGCCAGCGCCTGGCGCGCGACCTGGAGGCGCGCGCCGAGGAGGCACGGGGGCTTGCGGTCGCAATCGGGTTGAACGTCGTCGCGGTCCACACGCTGCGGCTGCGCCAAACGCGCGCCGCGACCTTGCTCGGTGTCGGGCAGATCGAGGTGATTACACCGGACATCGAGAAACATGGCGTCCAGCTGGTCGTGGTCGACGCCGCGCTCAGCCCGATCCAGCAGCGCAACCTGGAAACCGCATTCGGCACCAAGGTGATCGACCGCACCGGGCTGATCCTCGAAATCTTCGGCGAACGCGCCGCGACCGCCGAGGGGCGATTGCAGGTCGAACTGGCGCATCTCGATTATCAGGCGGGACGGCTGGTGCGCAGCTGGACGCACCTCGAACGCCAGCGCGGCGGCTTTGGTTTCCTCGGTGGTCCGGGCGAAACGCAGATCGAGGCCGACCGGCGGATGATCCGTAACCGCATGGCGCGCATCCGCCGGTCGCTCGACGATGCGCGGCGGACCCGCCAGCTCCAGCGCTCAAAGCGCCAGCGCGCGCCATGGCCGGTGGTCGCGCTGGTCGGCTATACCAACGCCGGTAAATCGACGTTTTTCAACCGCTTGACGGGAAGTGACGTCATGGCGGAAGACATGCTCTTTGCCACGCTGGACCCGACGATGCGCGAAATCCGGCTGCCCGGGATCGACAAGGCGATCCTGTCCGACACGGTGGGTTTTGTGTCCGATCTGCCCACCGAGCTGGTCGCGGCGTTTCGCGCCACGCTCGAAGAGGTCACGACCGCCGACCTGATCGTCCACGTCCGCGACATCGTCCATCCCGACAGCGACGCGCAATATGACGATGTCCGCGCCATCCTGAGCTCGCTTGGCGTCAATGGGGCGCAAGACGGCGGGGAGGGGGATGCACCGCCCGCGATCCCGCAGATCGAAATCTGGAACAAGATCGACACGGCAGACGCCGACGGTCGTGCCGCGATCGAAGAGATGGCGGCGCGCCGCTCTGACGTCGCGGTGATATCGGCGGTGACGGGCGAGGGCGTTGAAGCCGCGCGCGTGCTGATGGCGTCGCAACTCACCGCGCTGCACAAGGTCCAGCGGATTTACCTCGGCTATCAGGACGGCGAAGCGGCCGCGTGGCTTCACGCGCGCGGCGAGGTGCTAGCCGACGAGCCCGACGGCGAGGGGCATGTGCTGACCGTCCGGCTCGATCCCGCCGACAGCGCGCGGTTCGAGCGGCTGTGGCCTACGAAAGACGCTCCGACGCCTTGACCGCCAACCAATGGGCTTCCTGCGCGTCGAGCGACAGGCCCGCCAGAGTGCCGCCCGCGCGATCTTCCATCGCCGCAAAGCGCCGGGCGAATTTGATGTTGGCATCGCGCAGCGCGGTTTCGGCATCGACGCCCAGGTGGCGCGCGTAATTGACGACGGCGAACAGCAAGTCGCCAACCTCTTCATGGCGCGCCGCGTCGTCGGCCGCGACCGCGACCTCGGCCAGTTCCTCGGCGATCTTGTCGCGCGGGCCAGCATCGTCGGGCCAGTCGAAACCGACGCGCGCCGCACGCGACTGGAGCTTTTGAGCGCGCAGCAGGGCGGGCAAGGATAAGGCGACGCCCGACAGCGCGCCTTTGGGGCCATCGGCCGCACGCTCGTCGGCCTTGATCTGTTCCCATTGCTGGCGGACGTCGTCGGTCTTGCGGTCGCCGAAAATATGCGGGTGGCGGCGTTCCATCTTGTCGCTGATCGCCGTGGCGACATCGTTAAACCCGAATAGGCCTGCATCAGCAGCGATCTGGGCGTGGAAGACAACCTGAAGCAACAGGTCGCCAAGTTCGTCGCAGATTGCGGCCGGATCGCCACCAGCAATGGCATCGGCGACCTCATAGGCTTCTTCGATCGTATAGGGTGCAATGGTCGCGAAATCCTGCGCTAAATCCCATTCGCACCCGCCGTCGGGATCGCGCAATTTGGCCATCACGGCGAGCAGGCGAGCGATGGGGGACTCGGAGATCGCGTCAGGCATAGATTGATCCGATAATATATATTATGTTAAATTTATATGTGACTGGTGAGGAAACAACCCCCCTACCGTTGATATCATATGACTTTCTGCGCCGCGTCGATCTGGCGCCTTTGTATCATGTGACCATCTGCCACGTGCGGATTACCAGAAACACCAGACCAAAGATCGCGGCCCATGCCAGCGCCATCTTGACCCAGTCGGCCGCGGGCAGCCGCCTCGCCAACAGCGAACTGACCACCAGCGCCAGCGCGCCGAAAAACCAGATCAGTTGCACCCCGGTATCGCCGTTCATAGCTGCACCTCCAGCCCATCATAGCCCGGCTCGACACCCGGCGGCAATTCGGCCGCCAGGTCGTCATAATCCATCGTATTGTCCATATGGGTGATGATCGCGCGCGGATTGCCGCATTTTTCCAGCGCCGCCAGCGTCATCGCCAGATGCGGATGCGTCGGGTGCGGATAGCGGCGCAGCGCGTCGATGACGAACAGGTCAACGCCCTGGAAAAAGTCGACCATCTCGTCGGTAAACTTTGAAAAATCCGTAGCATAGCCGATCTTGTGGACACCATCGCTAAAGACCAGTCCGCTCGCCTTGATCGGTCCATGCGGCATTTCGATCGCCGAGACCTCGATCGGCCCGATCGATTGATGGTCCAGCAAATCAACCGGATCGACCAATGCCGGATAGCCGGCGTTTCCGGCAAAGGCATAGGTGAAGCGCCATTTGAGCGTGTCGAGCACATGGTCGCGGGCATAGGCCGGCACGAGCGAGCCGCGCAGATGCATGATCTGGCGCAAATCGTCGAGGCCGTGGCAATGGTCGGCATGCTCGTGCGTCCAGATAATGCCATCGACGGCGCCGACCTCGGCATCGAGCAATTGCAGCCGCATGTCGGGGCTGGTGTCGACGAGCAGGCGAAAGCCGCCCAGCGAGATCAGGATCGAGGCGCGGCTGCGCAGGTTGCGCGGATTGTCGGGGTCGCATTGCCCCCAGTCGTTGCCGATCCGCGGCACCCCTGATGAAGTGCCGCAGCCAAGGATCCGAACCTTCATACGCTGTGCGACGTCATGGCGCGGCCTTGTTGAAAAGCGCATAGAAATTGGCGCTGGTCGTCGCCGCCAACGCCGCTTCGTCGTCGCCCCGCAGGGCTGCCAGAAACGCCAGCGTGTCGGCAACGAACGCCGGTTCGCCGGTCTTGCCGCGGTGCGGGACGGGGGCGAGGAAAGGGGAGTCGGTTTCGATCAGCAGCCGGTCCTGCGGCAGCCATTTCGCGGTCGCCTGAAGATCGGCGGCGTTCTTGAACGTCACGATGCCCGAAATCGAAATGAACAGCCCGAGGTCGAGCGCCCGGCGCGCGAAATCGTCGCTCGCGGTGAAGCAGTGGATGACGCCGGGAAAGGCCGCCTTGCCCATCGCCTCGCCAAGCAACGACAGCGTGTCGTCTTCAGCGTCGCGCGTATGGACGATGAGCGGCAGGCCGGTCGCCTGCGAAGCATGGATATGGCGGCGGAAGCTGTCTTGCTGCCGAACGCGGTCGCTCTTGTCGTAATAATAATCGAGCCCGGTTTCGCCGATGCCGATCACGCGCGGGTGCGCCGCGCGTTCGACCAGCTTGGCGGTGTCGATGTCCGGATGATGATCGGCGTCGTGCGGATGGATGCCGACGCTGGCCCACACATCAGGATTGGTTTCGGCCGCGGCCAGCACATCGTCCCATTCGCTTTCGCGCGTCGCGATGTTGAGCATCGCGGTGACGCCGCGAGCGCGGGCGCGGTCCAGCACCTCGTCCTGCTGCTCGGCGAACCCCTTGTAATTGAGGTGGCAGTGCGAATCGACGAGCATTACGCCTCCCCTTCCCCTTCCGCCAGTTCCAGACGCGGGAAGAGGGGGGTCGGCTGGCCGAGCGCAAAGCCGCTGTCGGCAAGTTTCGCAAACCAGTCGGCCTCAGCAAGCGATGCGAAATCGCGCTCATTTTTCGCGATGCCCATCTGGTCGAGCAGATTGTCGGCAGCCGTGGGGACAACGGGGCGGATCGCAATCGCCAGATCGCGGACAACCATGAACAGCGTCATCAGCACCGCTATCATCCGATCAGGGTCGGTCTTTTTCAGCGCCCAGGGCGCCTGCTCATCGACATATTGATTGCACGCGAACACGGCGCGCATCCACGCTTCGATCCCGACCGAGAAATTCAGATTCTCAAACTCTCGCGGCAATTCGGATCGCGTCGCTACCGCAACCTTCGCCGCCAATTCGTCATCGGCTTGAGAGGAAGCAAACTTCTGTAACTTGCCTTCCAAATTCTTGAAAATCATCGACAAGCTGCGCTGCGCCAGATTGCCGAAGCTGTTCGCCAGATCGGCATTGGCGGTGCGCACGATCGCTTCGGCCGAATAAGTGCCGTCCTGCCCAAAGCTGACCTCGCGCAGTAGATAATAACGGAGCGGATCGACCCCAAACTGGTCAGCGAGCGCCATCGGGTCGACGACATTGCCGAGCGACTTCGACATCTTCTCGCCGCGGTTGAGCAGGAAGCCGTGGCCGAACACCTGCTGGGGCAACGGCAGACCGGCACTCATCAGGAACGCCGGCCAGTAAACCGTATGAAAACGCACAATATCCTTGCCGATCATATGGATATTCGCCGGCCAGAATTTGCCGAAATCGCCATCAACATCGGGGTAGCCCAGCCCCGAGAGATAGGTGGTGAGCGCGTCGACCCACACATACATCACATGCCCTGGCGAACCGGGGACCGGGACGCCCCAGTCGAAGCTGGTGCGCGAAACGCTGAGATCCTTGAGCCCGCCTTCGACAAAGCGCATCACTTCGTTGCGGCGGCTTTCGGGGCGGATGAAATCGGGCTGCGCTTCGTAAAGCGCGAGCAGCTTGTCTTGATAGTTTGACAGTCGGAAGAACCAGCTTTCCTCGACGGTCCATTCGACCGGGGTGCCTTGCGGTGATAGACGGACATCCCCTTCCCCGTCGACCAGTTCGCTTTCGTCGTAATAAGCCTCGTCGCGGACCGAATACCAGCCTTCGTAACGGTCGAGATAGAGGTCGCCATTGGCCTCCATTGCGCGCCAGATCGCCTGCGACGCCGCATGATGCGCCGTATCCGACGTGCGCATGAAATTATCATAGCTGATATTCAGTTTGGCATACATCTCACGGAAATAGGACGACATTTCGTTAGCGAGGTCGATCGTTTCGCGGCCCTGATCGCGCGCCGTCTGAAACATTTTCAGCCCATGTTCGTCGGTGCCGGTGATCAACCGCACGTCGCGGCCGCGTGCGCGCTGGAACCGCGCCATCACGTCGGTGGCGATCGCTTCATAAGCGTGGCCGATATGCGGCCGCCCATTAGGATAGCTGATCGCGGTGGTGATATAGAAGGGGGCGCTGTTTTCGGACATGGCCGCGCCTTAGCCGCTGGCGCGCGCGAGGGAAAGCGTCAGCGTGCCGCCTGTCCCGACCGCGGCGCCAGATCGGCAAGGCAATTGCCAATTTCGAACCCGACCATGGTGCCATCGTAAGAGCCGCGAATGGCATCGCGGACGGTCCGCTGGACGCGGTCCCACTGCGCAAGGATCGGGGCAATCTCGGCCACCGAACGTTCACGCGCCAGTCGTGCCAGCAGCCCGGGAACGATGTCGATGACCAGTTCGAGCCGGGCGCGATTGCTGGTGCCGCCCACCTCGCGCGCCAATGCCTCGCGCAGGCGGTTTTCGGGGTCGCCGGTGGCGGCGATCGCGAGCAGCTTTTTCTCCATCGCGGCAACATCGCTGTCGATCAGCGCCAGCGCTTTGCCAGGCACGCCGCCCGACGCAGCCACGATCGCGCGCACGTCAGCGATTTCCAACATCGGGCGCAGGTCGTGCAGCCATGCTGTCATGACGTCACGATCAACCGGTTGAAAACGCAAGGTTCTGCAGCGCGATCGGATTGTCGGCAGCAAGCGCCCCGGCGAGTGGCTGACCAGCAGGAACAGCGTTTTCGCCGGCGGTTCCTCGAGCGTTTTGAGCAGCGCGTTCGCGGCGTCAGTCTCCAGATCGTCGATCGCGTCGACGATGATGACACGCCAGTCGCCGAGCGACAGCGACAGGTGCAGGCGGCGGATCATCTGCCGGACTTGATCGATCGTGATGTTGCGCGCGAGATCTTTGCTCTTGTCTTTCGGCTGGCGCGTCAGGTGGAGGATTTCGGGGTGGTTGCCCGCCTCCGCAAGCCGTCCCGCTGCGCTGTCGCCGGGATCGTCGAGCGCGACAGCCTGCCCGTCGCCGCCGCGGCCATGGGTGACGAGGAAGCGGGCGACGCGGGCGGCAAAAGCCCCCTTCCCCATCCCCTGCGGCCCGGCGAGCAGCCAGGCGTGATGCAGCCTGCCCCCCTGCCAGCCTTCGAGAAAGGCGGCCTCGGCGTCCTGATGACCGATCATAGCCATTCGGCGAGCCCGCTCATGATCGCCGCGGTAACCTTTTCGGCGGGCGCGTCGGCGTCGACGATCCGCCAGCGATGGGGCTCAGCCCTGGCCATTTCGACGAAACGCGCGGCCAGCCGCGCTTGATAGTCGGCGGGTTTGCTGCCCATGCGGTCGCTGCCGCCGCGTGCGGTCAGGCGCCGTGCGGCTTCGTTGGGGCTGACGGTGAGCAGGAAAGTAAGGTCGGGCAGCAGGCCTTCGGACCCCACGCCGTGCAGCGTCATGATATCGGTGTCGGTGATCCCGCCACCGCCGCCCTGATAGGCGCGGCTCGAATCGACGAAGCGGTCGCATAATACCCACGCACCGCGCGTCAGCGCCGGGCGAATCGTGCGCGCGACATGGTCGGCGCGCGCGGCGGCGAACAGCAAAGCCTCGCTGCGCGCGTCCCAGCGATCGTCGCTGCCTTCCATCAACAGCGTCCGGATTGCTTCGGCGCCCGCGCTGCCGCCGGGCTCGCGCGTCGTGACGGTTTCGATGCCGGCTGCTTCAAGCGCCTCCGCGAGCGCACGGATTTGCGTCGATTTTCCGACCCCCTCGCCGCCCTCCAGCGTGATGAAGCGCCCGCGCGTCATGCCGCCAGCCTGAAAAGATGGAGAAGGAAGACGCGCGCGTGCATCATGCGGCGGTAGCCGCCAGCACGGGCTTTGTCATCACGGCGCTGCGCGGCCACTGCCGCTTGCGGTTTTCTTGCCTTTGCTGCCGTCCATCGACGCCATCGGCACCCCGAAACCCCAGGTCATCAGCCGTTCAGCCTCATCGCGGCGCGCCTTGTCGCTCGGCAGGCCGGCTACGACCATGATCAGGCGGCGCCCGTCGCGTTTCGCCGATCCCAGAAAGCAATAGCCGGCCTCGGAGGTGTGCCCGGTTTTCAGGCCGTCGGCGCCGACGAACCGGCCGAGGATCGGATTGCGGTTCGCCTGGACGATCGGCTTGCCTTCGGGCGACCTGCCGTGCTGAAGCCTGGGTAGCGAGAAATAGCGGGTATAGCCGCCGGGATGATCGCGGATCAGCCGGTCGGCGAGCGTGATCAGGTCGGCGGCGCTGACCTTGGTCACGCCGCCGTCGGGCCAGCCGCTCGGTGTTCCGAAAACACTCGATTTCATCCCGATACCGCCCGCTATCGCATTCATTCTTTTAACGAAAGCGTCTTCGCTGCCGTCGATGCCGACCGCCAGCACGGCCGCCGCATCGTTACCCGATACGGTGATCAGGCCTTTGAGCAGGTCATCGACCGAAACCTTTTCGCCAGGGCTCAGGAACATCGTCGATCCGCCGTTGCGGCCGTTCCACTTCTTCCACGTCGCTTCGCTGACGGTGAATTGCTTGTCGCGAGCCAACTCGCCCTTTTTGATCAGGTCGAGCACGACATAGGCGGTCATCACCTTTGCCATCGACGCCGGGGCAAACCGCTTCTCGGCGCCGCGCGAATAGAGAATTTCGCCCGAATCGAGATCCTTGAGCATCACGATCGGCGCCTGCGTGGTGTAATGCGGGCGGGCTGCGGTAGCACTTTGAGGACGCGCGTCGCTCGCAGCCGACGCAGGCGCGGCAAAGACCAGCACAAGCCCTGATAAAAGCGTCGCGCTTTGTCTTGTAACCCTTGCGATTTTAATCACAGATCCATCCGTCAGCGGTCGCGCTGGACCACCGCGTCGCGGAAGCCCTTGGCCTTGGCTTTGGCCAGCGCACCGCGCGCGTCGGCGTCGCTTGCGAAGGGGCCAATCCGCACCCGCCAGAGGTTGCCGACCTTGCTGACCGTGCCATCCACCGACTTCGCCGCTGCATTGGCGCGGCTTTCGCTGCTGAACGCGCCGACCTGGACGACATATTTTCCAGCGACCGCCGGAGCGGGCTTGGCCGTCGCGACCGGCTTGGTAGTGGGCTTCGGCTTTTCGACCACCAGGCGGTCGTCGCCAGGCTTGGCCTTGGCTGACGCGATTGGCGCCGCGGGCTGCGCCTCGACCGGCGGCGTTGCGGCCAGAGCCTTGGGTACCGGCATGGCCTTCAGCTTCGTGCGCAGGATCGACAGCAGCGAATCGGGTGTCGCAATCCGCTCGGGGACCGCGCGGCCGCTACGCAGCTGCGCGCGTTCGGCGGCGGGCGGGTTGGTGCGGCGGACGCGCACCGCGGACACGCCGTCGGTCAGGCCCAGTTGCTGGGCGGCGCCGCGCGACAGATCGATCAACCGATCGCCGACCATCGGCCCGCGGTCGTTGACCCGCACCAGGATCGTGCGCCCGGTATCGAGCGCGGTCACTTCGACATAGCTGGGCAGCGGCAGCGTCTTGTGCGCCGCACTAATCCCCGCGGGATCGAAGGTCTCGCCATTGGCGGTCGGCCGTCCGGCGAGTTCCTCGCCATACCAGCTGGCGTAACCGACATCGTCATAATCGGCGATGTCGGACGGGGTATAGGTCGTGCCGCCGATCGTATAGGGATCGCCAATCTTGACCGGTGTGTCGCTCACGCCGTTCGCCGATTGGGCCGGCGTCGGGCTGGCGGTCGGCCCGCCTTCGCGCTCGCCGCCGAAACTGCCGCAACCGGCGAGCAGCAGCATCGCCCCGGCCATCAGCCCCGTCTTTCTACCGATCGATTTCATCTGCCAGCAACCCCACTGATAGTGCGTAAAAGTTGGAACAATTATAGTCCAATATCGCACGATAGTTACCGGTCAGCAAATATGCGGTCCGCCCGGGACCATCGGGTTCCAGAAGCACCGCCTGAACCTGCCCGTCGGGCCAACGGCCGCCGATCGGCTGGATGCCGTCGGCGCGCCATTCGGCCATCGTGCGCCAGCGGCTGTGGCGCGCGAAAACGCGGGGACAGCGGGTCGGCGTCAGGCGGCTGGCAAAACGATTGCGGTCAAAGGCGCCCGGTACCGTGACGGCAACGCCCCACGGCTGTCCGGCACGCCAGCCAGCGCGGCGCAAATAGGCGCCGATCGATTCGATCGCGTCGGCCTCGCTCGACCAGATGTTAGCGCGGCCGTCGCCATCGCCATCCTCGGCAACCGCCAGATAGACCGACGGCAGAAACTGCGGATAACCAAAGGCGCCGGCCCAGCTGCCCTTCAATACCTCGCGCGGCACCCCGCGCTGGACCATCTCCAGCGTCGCGATGAATTCGGGTTCAAACAGGCTGCGACGGCGCCCTTCATAGGCCAGCGTCGCCAACGCTTCGGGCAGGTCAAAACTGCCGGTGACCTGACCATAAGCGGTTTCATGGCCATAGATCGCGATCATGATGCTCGTCGGCACCCCGGTGCGCGCCTCGATCCGCGACAGCAAGGGCAGCAGGCGGTCGTGGACGCGGCGTCCGCCGCCGATCCGCGCTGCGTCGACATGCTTGGCCTTGTACGGCGCGAAATTCGGGATCGGGGTGTCGTTGGTCGGCGGACTGCCCAGATTGTCGCGGTCGAGCGCGATCACCCGCGGATTATAGCGCAGCCCTGCGGTGACGCGATCAAACACCTGCCGCGACACGCCGCGCGCCTGCGCCTTGGGCCACAGCGACTGGACATAGGCGTCGAAGCCGCTGTCGCTGCTCTGCGCGTGCAGCGGGGCCGATGCGGTGAGCAGCCATGCCGACAGGACGGCGGAGGCGAGAGCGAAAAGGCGTCCGATTCTTAAACTGATAGCGTGCATGATGTTCCCACCCATAAGGCGTGTCTCGCACAGATGCGAGCGGCTTGGCTAGGCGATGGCGGGATGAGCCGAGTCATTCGCACGGCGGGCCGAGCCGACAAGGTTTTTCTTGCCGCAAAGCCGCATCGCGCTATGGCGGCGACCGTGCGGACAGGTGGCCGAGTGGTTTAAGGCAGCGGTCTTGAAAACCGCCGTGGGTGCAAGCTCACCGTGGGTTCGAATCCCACCCTGTCCGCCACCATCCTCGCGTCAGACGCTCATCACGCGAAATGCAGTCGGCGGTATTTGCCGCGAAAATAGAGCAAAGGATCGCGGTGCGGTTCGAACTGCGCGCGCACGACGCGGCCGACCAAGATGAAATGATCGCCGGCCTCGTGCAGCGATTCGCGGGCGCATTCAAACGATACCAGCGAGCTGCCAAGCAGCGGCACGCCGGTCTGGCCCGGCGCCCACGGCAGGTTGGCGAACCGGTCTTCGCCGCGCGTCGCGAAACGATTTGATGCGGGTTGCTGGCCGATTTGCAGGACATTGACCCCGAAATGCGCCGCGTCGCGCAGCGCGGCTGCGGTCCCGGCGGAATTGGCGATGCAAACCAGGAGCAGCGGCGGATCGAGCGAGACCGACGTAAAGCTGTTCGCGGTCAATCCGACCGGGATACCCGCTGCATCGACTGCGGTGACGATTGTCACCCCCGTGGCAAAGCAGCCCATCGCGTCGCGCAGCGTTCGCGGGTCCGACCCTGCCTGAAATTCGGTTGCTTCGCGCGGCTGCCGGCGTTCGAGAAATTCGAGCAGTTGGCCGAGCAAGGCGTCGGTCCGGTCCGCTTCGAGGGCCAGATCGGCCTCATCGATGTCGGCACTTTCGCCGATCGGCAGCGCGACGTGAAAGGCATCGCTCGCAGGGCTGCATTGCGCGAGGGCAAAGCCGCCGCGCACCACCAGCGTCGGCAGCGCCTGTCGCGCCGCGATGCCGCTCGCGATGGCGTCGGCATCCTCGGGCATATCGACCAGCACGAGCCCGCCCGCGAGCAATACGCCGTCGGTTGCCAGCGCGCGCGTTGCGATCCAGCCGCCGTGCCGCGCCGCAACGACGACGGGGCGCGACCCCATTTGCGCGAGGACGAGGCGTAAGTCTTCGATATGCGCCGCCAGTTGATCCGGCCGGTCACCCGGCCGCAGATCGAGGTTCACCACCCGGCGCCCCGACAGTACCAATCCTTCGGCGACCACGCGCCACGCGCCGCGCGCCTGCCCGATGTCGGGGATCAGCAGCACCGCGGGGTCATTGTCATCGCCCAGCACATCGGCGGGCAACAGGGCGCCGCCGAAACCCTTATATTCGATGAGGCTCAAACATCCCCCTTGGCGCACCGGCGGGCGAGGACGCCGACGGGTTCCGATATGATCAAATTGCGAAGAATCGGATCATATCGAAAGCGCGCGCGCCGCGCCAGCGCCTCTACGGCGTGCCGGACTATCCGCGCATGGACGCCAGCCGCTGATCGACGATCGCATCCGCGTCGGCGATGATACGGTCGATCAGTTGCTGACAGGTCGGAACGTCGTGGATCAGCCCCTGCACCATGCCGGCCCAGAACACCCCCTTGGTCAGGTCGCCGGTTTCGAGCAGTTCGCGCCCAGCCTTGCCGTTCACCAGTTCCGCCACATCGGCAAAGGTGGCGTCGGGCTGCGCCAGACGGCGAACCACTTCTTCGCTGACCGCGCTCTTGCCGACGCGCGCGGTGTTCTTGAGGCTGCGAAAGATCAGATAGGAACCACGCTCGTCGTTATCGACATAGGCTTGCTTCACATTGTCGTGGATCGGCGCCTCGACCGTCGCGCAGAAACGGGTTCCCATGTTGATGCCCTCGGCACCCAGCGCCAGCGCGGCGACGAGCCCTCGGCCGTCGCCGAACCCGCCCGACGCCAGCATCGGGATCTTCACCTTGTCGGCGGCGGCGGGGATCAGGATCAGCCCGGGAATATCGTCCTCGCCGGGGTGTCCCGCGCATTCGAAGCCGTCGATCGAAATGATGTCACAGCCCGCGCGTTCGGCCGACAAAGCGTGGCGCACCGCGGTGCACTTATGCAGGATGGCGATACCATGGGGTTTCAGCATCTCCCAGATTTCGCGCACCGCTGGCGTCCCTGCGGTCTCGACAATCTTGACCCCGCCGTCGATGATCGCCTGGGCATAGGCCTTGTAATCGGGGGCGTTGATCGTCGGGAACACCGTCATGTTCACCCCGAACGGTTTGGCGGTCATCGCGCGGCAGCGCTCGATTTCCTCGCGCAGCGCCTCAGGGCTCGCCTGGGTCAACGCGGTGATGATGCCCAGCCCGCCGGCATTCGACACCGCGCTCGCCAGTTCGGCATAGCCGACGCTCTGCATCCCGCCCTGAACGATCGGATGTTCAATCCCCAGCATTTCGGTGATGCGTGTCTTGAAAGCCATCGTCAGTCCTTCCCCATCTTCGGTCGCAACAAATTGACGCTACGTCGCCGCCGCGCCGGAATTGACTTGACGTTTACGTCAACGTCCGGTTCATTGGCAAGACAAGATCGACGGGAGCGGGACAAATGGCATCATGACCATCCTCTATGACGAAGGCCAACAGGCGATCGCGACCGAATCGCGGCGGGTGCTTGAGGCGCGCACCAGCACCGAGGCGTTGTTGCCGTTGCTCGAATCGGTCGGCGACTATCACCGTCCCTTTTGGGAGACCGCAAAGGAGCAGGGCTGGACCGCGCTCGCGCTTCCCGAAGATCATGGCGGTCTGGGCCTCGGCCTGATCGAACTCGGGCTGATTGCCCACCAGGCCGGCCGATCGCTCAGCGGTGCGCCGTTTCTGACGTCAGGTTTCGGTGCCACCAAGGCGATCGAGATTTACGGCTCCGATGCGCAAAAGGCGCGCTGGCTGCCACGGCTGGCCTCAGGTGAAAGCATCGGTGCGATCGCTTTCGCGGCCGGCCCCGACGCCCTCCCCCCCCAGCCCGACGTCACGCTGACCGGCGACCTGCTCGACGGCGCCGCGCGCGCTGTTCCGGGCGGTCTGGCCGCTGACGTGGCGATCGTCCTCGCCCATGACCCCGGCATGCCCGTCCTGACGCTGGTCGATCTGGCTGGGGTAAGGCGCACCGCCATCGCCAGCTTCGACAACAGCCGCTGCCTTGCCGACCTTGGCTTTGCCGCGACGCCCGCCGAGACGCTGGTGGTCGGAACCGCCGCGCACGATGCCGCGCTCCATATTCTGGCGCTTCAGGCGGTCGTGACGGCGCATGAGCAGACCGGCGGCGCCGAGGTGCTGATGGAAATTGCGCGCGACTATGCGCTCACCCGCCGCGCCTTTGGCCAGCCGATCGGCGCCTTCCAGTCGGTGAAACACCGCATTGCCGAGCTTTACGGGCTGGTCGAACTGGCGCGCGCCAATTGCATCCACGCCGCCGCGCGCGAAGGCGCCGCCGATTTCATCACCGCTGCCGCCGCGGCGCGGCTGTCGGCGACCGAGGCCTATGACACCGCAGCGCGCGACTGCATCCAGATCCACGGCGGGATCGGCGTGACGTGGGAGATCGGGCTCCACCTTCATATGCGCCGTGCGCGCAGCCTCGCGATCGAACAAGGCAGCAGCCTGTTCTGGGAAGATGTCCTCGTCGACCGGCTGGCAGGAGAAGCGGCATGAGCGATCTTGAAACCTATCGCGCCAAGGCCGCGGCGTGGCTCGCCACGATGGCGCCGACTTTTGGCCGCGACGCGCGCAAAGGACTGGCCGAGGCCGACGATCTGGCGCTCGGGCGCCGCTACCAAAAGGCAAAGTTTGACGCGGGCTATGCCGGGATCAACTGGCCGACCGAATATGGCGGCCAGGGGCTGACCCATCTCGAAAAGGTTACCTTCGACGCCGAAGAGATGAAGCACGGCTTTCCGAGCTTCTATTTCGGCATCTCGCTCGGCATGCCGGTCCCGGTGCTGATGCAGTTCGGCAGCGACCGCGAATTCGTCAAGGAACGCGTGCTCAAAGCGCTGCAGGGCGAAGAAATCTGGTGCCAGCTGTTTTCCGAACCCTCGGGCGGATCGGACCTCGCGGGCCTGCGCACCAAGGCCGAGGCCGACGGCAACGGGTGGAAGATCAACGGCCAGAAGGTGTGGACCAGTTGGGCGCACTATAGCGACTATGGCGTCATCGTCGTGCGCACCGACCCGACCGTCCCCAAGCACAAAGGCCTGACCTATTTCTGGGTCGATATGAAAGCGCCGGGGGTAACGGTGCGCCCGATCAGGCTCGCGGGCGGTGACAGCCATGTCAACGAAGTCTTCTTCGACGATGTGAAGATCAGCGATGATCATCGCATGTCGCCGGTCGGCGGCGGCTTTGCGGTCGCAATCGCAACGCTGATGATCGAACGCTATGTCGCGACCGACAGCGCGGGCTTTGGCCCCCACCTCGACCTGTTCGTCGATCTTGCGAAATACACCTCGCTGAACGGCAAGCCCGCGATTACCGACGGCCGCATCCGGCAACAGATTGCGCGCAACTATGCGATGCGGTCGGGGCTCGATTCGATCAATGTCCGGGCGCGGCTGATGATGCAGGCCGGGATGATCCCGGGCGCCGAAGGTTCGCTCAACAAGCTGGTCGCGGTGCGCTCGCGCCAGAAACTGTCCGAACTCGCGATCGACCTGCGGGGCACCGGCGGCTTTGCCTTCGACGAACATGCCTCGCAAAAGGAGGATTGGGCGTCGAGCTGGATCAACGCCCCGACCGGCCGCATCGCCGGCGGGTCGGACGAGACGCTGCTCAACACCATCGCCGAGAAGGTGCTCGGCCTGCCGCAAGACCATCGCCCCGACAAGGGTATCCCGTTCAACCAGATCCCGGCCTGAGGAGGCACCGTCCATGAAGTTCGATTCGACCACCGCAGCCGTCGTCACCGGCGGCGCATCGGGCCTGGGCCGGGCGACCGCCGAAGCGCTCGCCGCTGCAGGCGTCAAGGTCGCTATTTTCGACATCAACGAGGCGCTGGGCGAAGAGGTCGCGGCGGCGATCGGCGGGCTGTTCTGCAAGGTCGACATCACCGACGAGCAATCGGTTCTGGACGGTTATGCCAAGGCGCGCGCGGCGCATGGCCAGGAACGGATTTGCGTCCATTGCGCGATGACCTCGCGCCGCGGCAAAACGCTCGCCTATGACAAGGAAACCCGCACCTTCCGCCGCACCCCGACCGAGGACTACGCCTATGGCGTGGCGGGCATCTTGACCGCGAGCTATCGCATCGGCTCGATCGCCGCCGAGGGCATGGCGACCTTGCCCGAGATGGACGACGGCGAGCGCGGCGCGATCATCTTCACCGCCTCGGTCGCGGCGCAGGACGCGCAGATCGGGCAGGTCATCTATGGCTCGGCGAAAGCGGGCGTGAATGGCCTGGTGCTGCCGATGGCGCGCGACCTGATGGACCTGGGCATCCGCGTCAATTCAATCATGCCCGGCGTGTTCGGCACGCCGTTGCTCGGCAATATGAACCCTAAGGTGAAGGAAAGCCTCGAAGCATCAGTCCCCTTCCCCAAGCGCCTTGGCAAAGCTGAGGAATATGCGAGCCTCGCGATGGAAATGATCCGCAACACCTATTTCAACGGCCAGGCCGTCCGCCTCGACGGCGCGATCCGCATGGCCCCCCGCTAACGCCCCGACCGAAAGGAATATCCCATGGCCGAAGCCTATATCATCGACGCCGTCCGCACCCCCCGCGGGGTCGGCAAGCCCGGCAAGGGCGCCTTGTCGCACCTCCACCCGCAGCATCTCGCCGCCACAGTGCTGCAGGCGATCAAGGATCGCAACAACCTCGACACCGCGACGGTCGACGACATCATCTGGTCGACCTCAAGCCAGAACGGCAAGCAGGGCGGCGATCTGGGCCGCATGGCGGCGCTGTCGGCGGGCTATGACACCAAGGCATCGGGGACGACGCTTGATCGCTTCTGCGGCGGCGGCATCACCTCGGTCAACCTCGCCGCGGCGAGCGTGATGAGCGGCATGGAAGATTGCGTCATCGCGGGCGGCACCGAGATGATGAGCTACACCACCGCTTTCGCCGCAGAACAGGCCAACGCCGGACTGCCGCCGCGGCTAATGGGATCGGGGCATGAAGCGCTCGACGAAATGCATCCGCAATCGCATCAGGGCGTCTGCGGCGACGCCATCGCAACCATTGAAGGTATCAGCCGCGAGGCGCTCGACGCGCTGGCATTGGTCAGCCAGCAGCGCGCCGATCGCGCGATCAAGGAAGGCCGGTTTACCAAATCGGTCGTCCCCGTGCTGAATACCGACGGCAGCGTCGCGCTCGACCATGAGGAATTTCCGCGCCCCGAAACCACCGCCGAAGGGCTGGCTTCGCTCAAGCCCGCCTTCACCGGCCTGGCCGATTTCGACCTCGGCGGCGGCTTCACCTTCCGCAAGCAGATCAATCGCCGCTACCCCGATGTCGAAATCCAGAATTTCCATCACGCGGGCAACAGCTCGGGCGTCGTCGATGGCGCTGCGGCAATCCTGCTCGCGTCGAAGGACTATGCCGACAAGCATGGCCTGAAACCCCGCGCCCGCGTCGTCGCCTACGCCAATATCGGTGACGATCCGACACTGATGCTCAACGCGCCCGTTCCGGCGGCGAAGAAGGTGCTCGAAAAGGCGGGGCTGACCAAGGATGACATCGACGTCTGGGAAATCAACGAAGCCTTTGCCGTCGTTGCCGAAAAATTCATCCGCGACCTCGATCTCGACCGTGAAAAGGTCAACATCAACGGCGGCGCGATGGCGCTCGGCCACCCGATCGGCGCGACCGGGTCGATCCTGATCGGCACCGCGCTCGACGAACTCGAACGCTCGGGCGGTCGTTATGGTCTCGTCACCATGTGCGCTGCGGGCGGCATGGCACCCGCGATCATCATCGAACGGATTTAGATCCAACCCTCGTTATTGCGAGCGAAGCGAAGCAATCCAGAGCGGTTACCGCACACTCTGGATTGCCGCGTCGCTTCGCTCCTCGCAATGACGGAGCATATTTCTAGGGAAGGCGCGACATGACGGGACCATTGCAAGGCATCCGCATCATCGAATTCGCCGGGATCGGTCCCGGCCCCTTTTGCGGCATGATGCTCGCCGACCATGGCGCCGACGTGATCCGCATCGATCGCCCCGGCGGGTTCATGGACCCGCGCGATCCGCTGAGCCGCAACCGGACCTCGATTGCACTCGACATGAAGACCCCCGACGCGGTCGCGATCGCGCGCGACCTTTGCAAAAGCGCCGACGGGATCATCGAGGGCTATCGCCCCGGCGTAATGGAACGGCTCGGGCTTGGGCCGGATGTGCTGCTCGCCGACAATCCCCGGCTGATTTATGGGCGCATGACCGGGTGGGGGCAGTTTGGTCCTTACGCCCATGCCGCGGGCCACGACATCAACTATATCTCGCTGTCGGGGGTGCTTCACGGCATCGGCCGCGCGGGAGAAAAGCCGGTGCCGCCGGTCAATTATGTCGGCGATTTCGGCGGCGGCGGGATGATGCTGGCGTTCGGCATGGCGAGCGCGCTTGTCCATGCCGCGCGCACCGGCGAGGGTCAGGTGATCGATTGCGCGATGACCGACGGTTCGGCGTTGCTCGCGGGCATGACCTGGGGCTTCAATGCCGCGGGCCGGCTCAAGGACGAAGCAGGGGTCAACATGCTCGACGGCGGCGCGCATTTCTATGACAGCTATGCCTGCGCCGACGGCAAGTTCATCTCGATAGGGTCGATCGAACCGCAATTTTATGCGCTGCTGCGCGAGAAGACCGGGCTGACCGACGATCCCGATTTCGAGGCGCAGATGGACCCGTCACAATGGGGGCCGCTGAAGGAAAAGCTGACCGCGCTGTTTCTGACCAGGACGCGCGACGAATGGTGCAGGGTCATGGAAATGACCGACGTCTGCTTCGCGCCGATCCTGTCGCTAAGCGAAGCGCCGCAGCACCCGCACAACGTGGCGCGCGAAACGTTTGTGATCGTCGGCGGCGCGGTGCAGCCCGCCCCGGCGCCGCGATACTCTGGAACGGTCAACGACACCCCGCGCGCCGCCCCTGCCGTCGGCGCCGATGGCGATGCGGTGCTGGCGGGCCTTGGCTATGACGCAACCAAGATCGCGGCACTGCGCGACGGCGGTGCGGTGCGTTAGAAGGCATATTGCTGAAATTCAACCGTAGCCCTGAGCCTGTCGAAGGGCGCTTCTCAGTGAGGCGCCCTTCGACAGGCTCAGGGCTACGGTGATATGTAGACCCTCAACGCGCGGTCATGGCTTCCCACAACCCCTGCCCGCCGAACGCCATCACCTGCCGTCCCAGTATCTGCGCCCAATAAGCATCATTCCCATGCGCGCTGCGCCACCGCATCAGCGGGACCGTCACCCGGTTGAGGTCATATTCGCGGGTAAAGCCGATCGCGCCGTGGACCTGATGCGCGATCGCTGTGACCACCCCGACTGCACGATTGGCGCGTAGTTTGGCCGCGGCGATCTCGAAATCCGCCGCCGCGGGATCAAGCGCCACCGCATCGAGCCGCGCCGCCAGTGCCGCTGCCGCCGCTTCGACCGCGCGCACCTCGCACGCCATCACCGCCAGCGAGTGCTGCACCGCCTGAAACTTGCCCAGCGGCCGCCCGAATTGCTGGCGGGTGTTCACATGCTCGATCGACAGCGCCAGCGCCTGCCCCATCGCCCCCGCCATCAGGCTGACCGTCGCCGCAGGCTGGAGAGCCTCGTCGGCGATCAATTCCGCAACCGGCAGATGGGGCACCAGCACCCCGGCGATCTGCAGCACGGCATGGACGTCGCCCCAGTCGCCGCCAAAACCACCGTCGGCTTCGGGCACCAGCAACAGCCCGAACCCCGCCTCCTCGACCGGCGCCATCCCCGCCGTCGCAGCCTCGGCAAACACCGCACGCGCGGTGTCGCACAGCATCGCGCGCGCCGCACTCATCGCAGCCCCAATCCGCGCGCGATGATCCCGCGGATAACCTCGCGCGTCCCGCCGCGGAGCGAAAAGCTGGGCGACGCAATCAGCAATGCGCGGAGCAACCGCGCCAGATCATCCGCGTCGTCCCAGCCGCTTGTCACGACTGCCTGCACCCGGCGCGGCATGTCCTGTTCGAACGCATTGCCCAATTCCTTGACCACCGACGCCTCGACCATCGGATCCTCGCCCGCCGCCAGTTTCGCCGCGGTCGATATCGACAGCTGGCGCAGCGTCCACATCTCGGCGGTGAGTTCGCCGATCAGCGCCGTCACCGCCGGATCGGGATCGGCGCCCGCCGCGTCGATCAGCGCCGCGAGCAGCGCATGGCTCGACAGATAGCGTTCCGGCCCCGATCGTTCGAGTCCGAGTTCGGCGGTGACCTGTTGCCACCCCTGCCCGCGTGTCCCAACCAGCGCGCCGTGCGGGACGAGCACGTCGTCGAAAAACACCTCGTTGAAATCGTGATGGCCCGCCATGTCGATGATCGGGCGGATGGTGATGCCGGGGGTGTCGAGGTCGATCAGCAGCTGGCTGAGCCCCGCGTTGCGCTCGCTGCCGTCTTCGGTGCGAACGAGCGCCAGCATGATGTGCGAAAAATGCGCGCCGGTGGTCCAGATTTTCTGGCCGTTGATCCGCCAGCCGTCGGCGGTTTCGCGCGCCGTCGTCCGCACCGCCGCGAGATCGGACCCGGCGCCCGGTTCGGAGAGGCCGATGCAGGCGTAAAGCTCTCCCTTCGCGATGCCGGGTAGATAACGTTCGCGCTGCTCCTCGCTGCCATAGCGCAGGATCAGCGGACCGGTTTGGCGATCGGCGATCCAATGCGCGCCCACCGGCGCCCCAGCAGCCAACAATTCCTCGATCACCACATAACGTTCGAGCGGATGGCGGTCGCCGCCCCCGTACCGCGCTGGCAATGTCATCCCGATATAGCCCGCGGCGCCGAGCGCGCGGCTGAAACCGGCATCGAAACTTGCCCAGCAATTCGCCCGCGCCACCACGTCGCCCCGCGGCTGGTTCACCGCAAGCCACGCTCGCAAATCGGCACGCAGTGCGGCAACGTCGCCGGGTGGATCGAACGGGTAGAGCGCAAAGCCTTGCATGTCGCACCAGCCATGCAATAGCTTTGGTTAAGCAGCAAAGGATAATTGCAGATGGGCGAGTTTCTGAGTGTCGAGCGGCGGGGCAAGATCGCGATCCTGACGATGATCAAACCCGAAAGCATGAATGCGATCGGCACCCATGAAGACTGCCAGGACATCATCGACACGCTCCGCGCCCTTGGCGACGATCGTAGTGTAAGCGCGATCATCCTGACCGGCAGCGGCAAGGCATTCAGCGCCGGCGGCAATCTGAAGGGCATGCAGGATCGCACCGGCATCGGCGTCCTCGACCAGCCCGATTCGACCCGCAGCAACTATCGCAAGGGGGTGCAGGCAGTGATCCGCGCGCTGATGGATTGCGAAGTGCCGATGATCGCCGCGGTCAATGGACACGCCATCGGCCTCGGCTGCGACCTTGCCTGCACCTGCGACATCCGTATCGCCGCGGAAAGCGCCAAATTTGCGTGCAGTTTCATCAAGGTCGGCATTGTCCCCGGCGACGGCGGCGCCTGGCTGCTCCAGAAGGTGCTTGGCTATCCCCGCGCCGCCGAACTGTTCCTGACCGGCGACCGTTTTGACGCGGCCCAGGCAAAGGAATATGGTCTGGTCACGGACGTCGTCCCCGACGCGGAACTGCTCGACCGCGCGGTCGCGATTGCCGAACGGATCGTGTGCAATCCACCCCGCGCGCTGCGCCTGACCAAAAGGCTGCTGCGCGAGGCGCAGCATAGCCGGATGAGCGACATATTGGAGCTCAGCGCCGCCTATCAGGCGATCGTGCACGAAACGGCCGATAACCGGGAGGCGATCAATGCCTTCGTCGAAAAACGCCCGCCGGTGTTTACAGGAGAATGACCATGATTGCCGAGCGCGTCCTGCCCCTGACCGGCATCCACAATTTCCGCGACTATGGCGGCTATGCGGTCGAGGGCGGCGGGCGACTGCGCAGCGGTATGTTGTGGCGATCGGCGCATCATCAGGACGCGAACGACGACGATCTGGCGGCGATCGACAAGCTGGGGATCGAGACGATCATCGACCTGCGCGGCGACGACGAGCGCGCCGCGCATCCCTGCCGGCGTAGCGACGATTTTTCGGCGCGGGTGCTGTTCGCCGACGGCAACACCGCAGGCCTCGCGCCGCATTTGCAGGCGGCCCAGGGCAGCATCGACAATGACACCGCACGGGCGCGGATGATCGATACCTATGCCGGGATGCCGTACCGCCCGGTGCTGGTGGCGACGCTGCGCCTCTATCTGTCGGCGCTCGCCGAATATGATGCGCCCAGTCTGGTCCACTGCGTCGCGGGCAAGGACCGCACCGGCTTTGCCGTCGCGGTCGTCCACCGATTGCTCGGGGTGCATGAGGATGATCTGATGCACGATTATCTCCTTACCAACAGCGCCGGCAGGATCGAGGAACGGATCGTTCAGGGCGGCGATGTGATCCGCGCGCGTTACAACGCCGACATTCCCGACGATGCGATCCGCACCCTGATGTCGGTCAACCCCATCTTCCTCGACGCCGCACTGGCGACGGTACGCCGCGACCATGGCGACATTCCGACCTATGCCGAGACGGTGCTGAACTTCACGCCCGAGATGCGCGATGCGATCGTGGACAAGCTGGTGGTGTATTAGAATCCGTCATTGCGAGGAGCCGAAGGCGACGCGGCAATCCAGAGTGTGCGGTAACCGCCCTGGATTGCTTCGCTACGCTCGCAATGACGAGTGTATTACTCGCCCTTCACCAGCACCCCGCCCTTGACGACCGCGTCGACGCTTTCCAGCTGGCGCACATCGGTCAGCGGATTGCCGTCGACCGCGACGACGTCGGCATAGCGGCCGATCGCGATCGCTCCGACATCCTTTTCGCGCCCCAGCGCCTCGGCGGCGTTCCGGGTTGCCGCCTGGATCGCCTGGAGCGGGGTCATGCCATATTCGACCATGACGCGGAATTGGCCGCCGACCTGCCCATGCGGCATCACCCCGGCATCGGAGGCGAACACCATCCGCACCCCGGCGCGGTGCGCCTTGCGGAAATTGTCGCGCTGGATCTGGGCGATTTCGCGGTCTTTGCGCAGATTATCCTCCAGCACGCCATTCTTCGCGCCTTCGGCCCGGGTATATTCAGTGTTGAAGATGTCCATCGCGAACCACACCGGCTGCTTGCGCGCCACCGCCATGCGAATACCTTCGTCATCGACCAGGCTGGCGTGCTCGATCGTGTCGATCCCCGCGGCGATCGCGGCGCGGATGCCCGCCCCGCCATGCGCGTGCGCGGCGACGCGCAGCCCCCATTGATGCGCCTCGTCAGCGATCGCGCGCAGTTCGGCCTCGGGCACCTGCAACTGGCCGGGTTCGGTGTTGCGCGAGAACACCCCGCCGGTCGCGCACACCTTGATCACCTCGGCGCCGAACTTCCGCTGGCGGCGGACCTGATAGCGCAGCTCGTCGGGGCTGTCGCCGATCCCCTCCTCCTTGCCGTCCTTCTTTTCCAGGCTGGGCGGCAGGTAGGTGCTGTCGCAATGGCCGCCGGTCGCGCCGAGTGCATAACCCGCAGGGACGATGCGCGGCCCGACCGCATAACCAGCGTCGATCGCCTGTTTCAGGCCGATGTCGTTGCGGTCGCCCGATCCGACGTTGCGCACGGTCGTGAACCCGGCGTCGAGCATGTCGCGGGCATTTTTTACCGCGGTCATGCCCCAGAAACTGTCGGTGAACTCCAGCCCGCGATAGCCGCCGATGTCGGCGGGCCCGTCGAGGTGGACGTGCATGTCGATCAGCCCGGGAACCAGCGTCTTGTCGCCCAGATTGATATGCTTGACGTCGCTGCCCCAGCGGACCGTGCGCGCATCGGCGATATTGGTGATGCGGCCATCGGCGCCGACAAAGATCGCTGGATATTCGACCGTCCTGCCGGTCAGCACGTCGATATAGCGTGCGGCGGTAATGACCGTCTGGCCCGCTGGTTCCTGGCCGAGCGCAGGGACGGCGCAAAGCGCCACCGAGCCCAATGCGATTCCCCGCAGAAAACTGCCGAACTTCACTCGCGATTGCATATTTGATCCGCCTGTTGTTGGTGCCCGTCCAATTGATGGCAAAACAGGACTTGTTAGGACAGCGGAATCTTATGCTGCGCCAGATGGTCATAATCCGCGCGGCACGCGTCGGCGACCGCCCGCTCGTCGCGCGTCAGTTCGGGTTGCGGTTTGTCGGGCGCGCCAAAGCCGGTGCTGGCGGCCACCGCATCATACCAATGCGTGCCCCAGACGCCGTCGGTCGGGTGCAGCCCCGCCTGCCAGGACAGCATCGCCGGATCCCATGCGATGCCCAGCGCGGCGCACAATTTCTGCAGCATCGCCGCCGGATCGCGCAGGACGTCGGCGCTGTCGATCACCGGCGGCGTATTGCCCAGCCGATCGGCCTCGCGGTCGAAGAATTCGACCTGCTTGTCGGCGCCCAGATGGTCGGGCCGCACCGCAACGCGCTTGGCGGCATAGCTGGCGACGACGCGCGCCGGATCGCGGATCAGAAAGGCGTGGCGCAGCCCCGGCAGGTCGTGATGCGCGATCGGCCCTACCATATGGTGCGCCATATGCTTTTGGTACCAGATCGGCGTCCCCGCCGGGTTCGGTCCGGTCATGCTGCGCGCGACGCCGCGCCAGTCGCAATCCATCGACGCCATGACGTCATCCGCCATCGGCTGCGGATCGCCGGTTTCTTTCAGATAGGCGCCGTAAAAGGGTTCGTCGGTGACATGGGTATCGGCGCGGCTGCCAAAGCTGCGCATCATGGCGGTCGACAGGTTGCGCGGTCCGGACCACATTGCGATGCGGATGCACTCGGTCACGGACGGTCACGTCCAGCAATGTCACGCTCGATCAGCACCTTGTACAGCGCCTGCAACCGCTCAACCATCGGCCCGCGCCCGTCGGTCAGCGCGCGCCCGTCGATCGTGTGCGCCGGGACAACCCCGGCGAAGGTGCCGGTGACGAACGCCTCGTCGGCGCCATAGACGTCGGTGAGCGAGAAATTCTTCTCGAACACCGGAATGCCGTTGTCGCGGCAAATCCGGATGACATTGCTGCGTGTGATGCCAGCGAGGCAATAATCGCCGCTCGACGTCCACACCTCGCCCCGCCGAACGATGAAGAAATGGGTCGAATTGCACGTAGCGACAAAGCCGTGCGGATCGAGCATCAGCGCCTCGTCGGCGCCCGCCTGCGCCGCCTGGATACATGCGGTGATGCAGTTCAGCTTGCTGTGCGAGTTGAGCTTGGGATCCTGCACCGCCGGATCGCCGCGGCGGACATGGACGGTGAACAGCGACAGCCCCTTTTCGACCGTCGCGGGCAGCGGGTCCTTATATTCGGCGATGATCACGATCGTCGCGGGCGAAATGACGACGCGCGGATCCTGATAGGGGGTCGAGCGGATACCCCGCGTCACCATCAACCGGATGTGACAGGCGTCCATGCGATTGCCGTCGATGGTGTCGTAGAGCCGCCGGGTGAGCGCGGCGCGGTCGATCCCGATGTCCATCGCGATCGCCTTGGCGCCTTCCCACAGCCGATCCAGATGCTGGTCGAGGAACGCCATGCGCCCTTCATGGACGCGGATCCCCTCCCACACCCCGTCGCCGAGCATGAAGCCGCTGTCGAACACCGACACGCTGGCCGCTGCGCGCGGCACCAGCGTGCCGTTGACGTTGATCAGGATCGCGTCGTTGCGCGGATCGGGGACGAAATCATGGGTGCCTTGTGCCATGCCCCATTCGTAGCCGCTGGCGCGCGGCTGTCGAGAGTGAAGCGGTGGCTAAACCGTCTTGCGGCCAAAACCGCCGGGGCGCGGCGCAAAGGGGGCCGCCGGTTCGCTTTCGGCGGGGTCGATCGAGACATCGCCCGTCACGCCCGCGTCGCGTTTGCGCATATAGTTGGCGAACGCCGCATCGGCGTCGAAGGCCGGCTCGACCGCCACTTCGCCGGGTTTGAGCTTGGCGTCGAAGCTGGCGCCCGGGACGCGGTTCACGCCTGTCGTGACGCGCAGCAATTTGATGATCAGCGGCAGTGCGAACAACAGGCCGACGATCGACAGCCCGATCACCGTCGGACCCAGCCCGATCCCGGCGACGCCTTCGGCGGTGCCGCCGCCGACGCCGACGAAATGATAGAGCAGCCAGCCGATCCAGACGAGCGGAATGAGCGCGCCGATGATGCCAAGCACTTTGCCGAGGGAATTGTTCATGCCGAAGCTCCCGTGATTCCGGGGTCTTGATAGCAGCGAGAGTTTACGATTTTCTTAGTGTGTCCGGCGCGCCGCTGCGCGTTCCGGCCCACCATGCCGCGGCGAGCGCAAAGGCCAGCCCGAGCAACGTCCCGCCGACAATGTCGCTGGCCCAATGCACGCCCAGCATCATGCGCGACAAGGCGTTGAGGATGACCATCGCCGCGGCCAGCGCCCAGGCCGCCGCCCGCCAGCGCTGCGGTGCGAGCCAGGCGAGCAGCAGATAGACCACCGCCGCGCTTGTCGCATGGCCGCTGGGGTAGGAGGCGCTGGTGACATGGTCGAGATGCGGCACCAGATCGGGGCGCGGGCGGCCGAATGCGATTTTAAGCAGCGTCGAGGCAAAGTTCGCCAGCAATGACGCCCCGCCCAGCGCCACCGCACAGCGCGGCCCGCACCAGTGCCACACCAGCGCGCAGAGCAGGATGACGATCCCCCAGCGCGGCAAACCGCCGCCGATCCAGCTGATCGCCTGCATGAACACGATCGCCCAGCGCGGCGACGTGTCGGCGGTCATCGCCAGCGCCGCGCCGATCCGGCGGTCGAGGCCGTCGAACAGACCCGCGGCGGTGACCGCGCTGATGAGGGCGAACAGCAGCAGCGCCGCGATCAGGGCGCGCTGGAAAAAAGCGATGCGGGTGGGATTGGTTGGCACGCCCCTGCTATGACGAAGGCGCGCGCGGGGCGCAATCACTTGCGTTCAGCGATGGCCGGGCGGACGCGACCGGCGCCACATCTCGATTTGGGCGGCAAAGCGCCGCAACTGTTCGGCGCCGCCGTCGAAGTCGTTGTCGATCAGCCGCACCTCGCCGGTCGACGCCCCTGACCGGTAACGCAGATACAGGCCATGACGCAGCATGGCGCCCGATCGCGCCGCACGGTTCGCCGACCAGGAAAAGGCGCTCGCCACCGTTTCCCACTTGCTTTCGGGCAGCCGGTCGGCGCGATCGAAGATCGCTTCGGTGACGTTCGTGATCGGCACGATGGGCAAGAGCATCCTATAGCTCGGGTGAAAATGGAGCTGCCCCGCCGCAATCGTCACCGCGACCTCGCGGGTCATCAGCCGCGCGCCATGGCGCCAGACATAGAAAAGGCTGACCCCGCCAGCCACGAGCAACAGCGGTATTTTCACCGGCGCCAACGGATCGGGCCGCGGCGCCGGCATCGGCAGCACCAGTCCGCCGGGCAGCGTCTGCGTCGGCGGCGCCACCGCCTGCCGTTCTTCCAGCAGCAGATAGGTGAGGCCAAAGGCCAGGACCGCAAATCCCAGAAAGAGCAGCATCTTCATCGCGTTGCCGGTGCGCGAAAAATGAAGGATCGTGGGATTCATCGAACGGGGCGGTGAAGCGTCATGGGCATGATTTTGTGAACGCCGCATCGGCCTCACGCAAACATGGCTTGGTACCGGTCCATCAAATGCGACGAACCTTACGCTGCAACCTCGACAAAAATACTCTCGTCATTGCGAGGAGCGAAGCGACGCGGCAATCCAGAGTAGGCGTAGACCGCTCTGGATTGCTTCGCTCCGCTCGCAATGACGGGACATGAGCGCGGCGCTTATGAACGCAAGCCGTCAGATATGCAGTGCCCGTCCGAATGCCGCCAGCACGCCCTCATGCATTGTTTCGCTGAGCGTCGGATGCGGGAAGACGGTGCCGATGAAATCATCCTCGACCAGCTCGGCGGTCTTGCCGATCGTATAGCCCTGGATCAATTCGGTAACCTCGGCGCCGATCATGTGGGCGCCGAGCAGCTCGCCGGTCTTGGCGTCGAACACGGTCTTGGTGAAGCCCTCGGCCTCGCCCAGCGCGATCGCCTTGCCGTTGCCGATGAACGGGAAGGTGCCCGCCTTGACGTCATACCCCAGCTCCTTCGCCTTCGCTTCGGTCAGCCCGACGCTGGCGATCTGCGGGCGGCAATAGGTGCAGCCGGGGATGTTGCGCGGGTCCATCGCGTGCGGGTGGCCCCCCGCGATCGCTTCGACCGAAATCACCGATTCGTGCATCGCCTTGTGCGCGAGCCACGGCGGCGCGGTGACGTCGCCGATCGCCCACAGGCCGGGGACATTGGTGCGGCACATCGCGTCGGTGTCGATATGGCCCTTGGTCGTCTTGACGCCGAGCGCTTCGAGGCCGATATTTTCGGTATTGGGGACGATGCCGATCGCGACGATGGCGTGGCTGAATTCCGCCGATTCGGTCTTGCCGTCCTTGGTCTTGATCTTCGCTGTCACGCCATTGGCGGTGGCCTTCAGTTCCTCGACGCCGGCGCCGGTGAAAATCGTCATGCCTTGCTTCTTGAGCGATTTTTCGAGGAAAGCCGACACATCGGCATCCTCGACCGGCACGACGCGGTCGAGCATCTCGACTACCGTAACGTCGGCGCCCATGTCGCTGTAGAAGCTCGCAAATTCGATTCCGATAGCGCCCGATCCGATGACCAGCAGCTTGGTCGGCATTTCGGGCGGGACGAGCGCGTGGCGATAGGTCCAGATGCGCTTGCCGTCGGCGGGCGCAAAGGGCAGGTCGCGGGCGCGGGCGCCGGTCGCGACAATGATGTTCTTGGCGGTGAGGGTTTCGGCCCCCTTCTCGCCCTTCACCTCCAGCTTGCCGGGCGCCAGCAGCTTGCCCTCGCCCATATGGACGGTGATCTTGTGCTTCTTCATCAGGAAGGCGACGCCCTGGCTCAGCTGTTTCGCGACCCCGCGCGAACGCTTCACCACCGCGTCGATGTCGGCGCTGATCTGCTGGGCGATCAGGCCGTAGTCGCCCGCGTGCTGCATATAATGATAGATTTCGGCCGAGCGCAGCAGCGCCTTGGTCGGGATGCAGCCCCAGTTGAGGCAGATACCGCCGAGATTCTCGCGCTCGACGATAGCGGTTTTCACGCCCAGTTGCGCCGCGCGGATCGCCGCGACATAGCCGCCGGGGCCGGAGCCGAGGACGATGAGGTCGTAGTTGGTGTCAGCCATTATGGGCTCCTTCAAAAGCCCCTCTCCCCTTGCGGGAGAGGGGTTGGGGTGTGGGGTCGGCGCGCGTCTGCGCGCCTGAAGAATCGATGGCGTCCAATATCGCCTCGGCAATCCCGTCGCTATTGTTCAGCACGTCGTTGTTCCAGAACCGCAAAATGCGAAATCCTTGCGACTTCAGATAGGAATCGCGTTCGCCATCATAGAGGCTGTCGGCATGTTGGCCGCCGTCTGCCTCGACGATCAGTCGATGTTCAAAGCAAATGAAGTCCGCGATATACAGGTCGTCGATAATGACCTGACGCCGCCATCGCAGGTCTGCCAATCGCTTGGCGCGCAAGATCGACCAGAGTCGACGTTCTGCATCGGTGGGATTGGATCGCATGTCGCGAACGCGATCCAGCAACAACGCTTTTCGGGCGAGAACGTCGGTTACGGTCTTATGCGCCGCAGACGCGGCGCGGACCCCACACCCCAACCCCTCTCCCGCAAGGGGAGAGGGGCTTTGGCCCCTCGCGGGCATTTTACGCCACCAGCCCCAGCGGGTTCTCCACCAGTTCCTTGAACGTCTTCATCAGCAGCGCGCCGTCCGCGCCGTCGATCGCGCGGTGGTCGAAGCTGCCGGTCGCCGACATGACGGTCGCGATCGCGAGCGCGTCGTCGACCACATAAGGCCGATTCTCGCCCGCGCCGATCGCCATGATCATCGCCTGCGGCGGGTTGATCACCGCGGTGAATTGCTTGATCCCCATCATGCCCATGTTCGAGATGCTGGCGGTGCCGCCCTGATATTCGCTGGGCTGGAGCTTGCCTTCCTTCGCCTTCGCCGCAAGTTCGGCCATTTCGGTCGAGATTTTCGACATCGACTTGCTGCCGGCGTCGGTGATGATCGGGGTGATCAGCCCGCCGGGGATGCTGACCGCGACCGAGATATCGGCGCGGCTGTACTGGCGCATCACATCGCCGCCGAAGCTGACGTTGCACGCGGGAACGCGTTCCAGCGCGACCGCGAGCGCCTTGATCAGCAGGTCGTTGACGCTGAGCTTGACCCCGCGGCTTTCAAGGCTGGCGTTGAGCTCACCGCGCAGCTTGAGCAGCGCGTCGAGGCGGATATCGACGGTAAGGTAGATGTGCGGCGCTTCCTGCATCGACTGGGTCAGGCGGCGCGCGATCGTCTTGCGCATGCCCGACAGCTTCGTGTCCTCGTGCGGAATGCCGAAATCGGGGATCGGGCCAGCGGCGGCGGGGGCCGAAGTGGCGGCAACCGGTGCCGCGGACGGTGGCGCTGGTTCGCCAGCGGTCCCAGCCTTCGCTGGGGCGACGGATGTAGCGGCACCATCGAGGTCGTCCTTGACGATGCGGCCGCCGGGGCCGGTGCCCTTGATCGATGCCAGGTCGATGCCGCGCTCGGCGGCGAGCCGTTTGGCGAGCGGGCTGGCTTTGATGCGGTCGCCCCTATCCGTCGTCCCAGCGGAATCTGGGACCGCTGGCGACGGCGCACTCACGGGAGCGGCCCCAGCTTGCGCTGGGGCGACGTCTTTCGCGGCCGCCGGCGCGGGCGTTTCAGCTTTAGGTTCGGCGGCAGGCGCCGGAGCAGCCTTCGCGCTCCCCGCATCCTCACCCTCGCCCGCAATCACGGCGATGACGGTGCCGACCTTTACCCCATCGGTACCCTCGGCGACGAGAATCTGGCTGACGACGCCTTCGTCGATCGCTTCAAACTCCATCGTTGCCTTGTCGGTTTCGATCTCGGCGAGCAGATCGCCCGATTTGACCGTATCCCCCTCCTTGACCAGCCATTTGGCGAGCGTCCCTTCCTCCATCGTCGGCGAAAGGGCGGGCATTTTGAGTTCGATCGGCATCGTCGGTTTCGTCCCTCGTCAGTCTTGCAGGCCGAACCTGCCGCTACGGTTTCTCCCTCGTCATAAGAGCATCGTTCGTCAACGTCCATCGGGGCAAACTTGCCTTTCATACGAATGTGACGCAATCTCCACGCACAAAAAGCATAGCGAGGGGTCGGGGCGGTGCGGACATATCTGGTGGTGATCGACGACAGTCCCGAAGCGAGTCTGGCGCTGCGCTTTGCCGCGCGCCGCGCCGGGCGCACCGGCGGCGGCGTCATTGTGCTGGCGATCATTCCGCCGCAGGATTTTGTCGCGTTCGGCGGGGTGCAGGCAACGATCGAGGCCGAAGCGCGCGAACATGCCGAAGAACTGGTCGCCGCCGCCGCCGAAGCGGTGGTGCAGGAAGCGGGGGTGACGCCGCAGATCCTGATCAAGGCGGGCAAGCCGGCCGAAGTCGTGCGCGAGGTGATCGGCGCCAGCGACGAAATTGCGGCGTTGGTGCTGGCAACCGCGGCGTCGGGCGCGCCCGGACCGCTGGTCGCGCATTTCACCGGAGCGGATGCGGGGACGCTCCCCTGTCCGGTGATGCTGGTGCCGGGCGCGATCGACCTCGCCCGGCTCGACGCGCTGAGTTAAATCTCAGCCCAATTTTTCTATTCGTCATTGCGAGCGGAGCGGGCCGAAGGTGGCCGCAGGCCTGCCAATCCAGCGCGGTTTACGCCATCCTCGATGGCCGTCCCCCGGCGCAAGTCCGGGGTTCCTCGCAATGACGAGATGGTCAGCGCCGCCGCCCCTTGTGCTTGATATTCGCCGGGCGCCCGCGCTGGCCGACGACATGCTTGCCCGCCTTGTCTTTCATCCCGTCGCGCCGCGGCGGGCGGTTACGATAGCCGCCCTCGGGCGCATCGGGCAGCTCGAAACGCAGCGCGCCGCTGATCGGGTTGGCGTCGATCAACCGCAGGTCGAGCCGCTGGCCGGTGGTGAAACTGACGCGGCCATGCTCGCTGTCCAGACTGCGCGCGGCTTCGTCATAGAAAAAGCGTTCGCTGCCCAAGGTTGACACCGGCACCAGCCCGTCGCCGCCGAGCCCGTCGACCGTCGCGAAAAAGCCGAACGGCTGCACCCCGGTGATGCGCGCCTGGACGATCTCGCCCATTTTGGCCGACAGATAGGCCGCGACATAGCGATCGACCGTTTCGCGCTCGGCCTCCATCGCGCGGCGTTCGAGCGCGCTGATCGCTTCGCCGATGCGCGACAATCCTTTGGCGTCGGCTTCGCCCAGCCCGGTGCGTTCGGGCAATCCCTTGGGCTTGCCCGGTACTTCGAGCTTGTAGCCGTCGACGAGCGCGCGGTGGACGATCAGGTCGGCGTAGCGGCGGATCGGCGAGGTGAAATGCGCGTAGCTGCCCAGCGCGAGGCCGAAATGGCCAGCGTTGGCGGGGCCATAATAGGCCTGCGTCTGGCTACGCAGGATCGCCTGCATGATCTCGGGCAGCCGGTCGTCTTCGGAAAAGCCGTCGATCAGGCGGTTGAACACCGCGGGGGTAATCACCTGCCCCAGCGCGAAGCTCTGTTCAAAGGTTTCGAGATAATCCTTGAGGCTGACCAGTTTCTCGCGGCTCGGCGGTTCGTGGATGCGGTACATCACCGGCGATTTCTTCGCCTCCAGCGCTTTGGCCGCGGCGACGTTCGCCGCGATCATATAATTTTCGATCAGCCGCATCGAATCGAGCCGGTCGCGGACGCGGATTTCGGCGATGCCGCCCTGCTCGTCGAGGATCACCTGGCGTTCGGGCAGGTCGAGGTCGAGCGGCGCGCGGGCGGCGCGCGCCTTGGCGAGGAGCGCCCAGCAGGCCCAAAGATTGCGCAATCCGGGAAGCACATCGGCATCCCAGCCCTCGCGCGCTTCGTCGGCATCATAAGCCGCCTGGGCATGTTCATAAGCGATGTTCGCGCGCAGCCGCACCAGCGCGCGGGTGAACCGCCATGACGTCACTTTACCCTGTTTGTCGATGACCAGATGGCACGCCATCGCCGCGCGGTCCTGCCCGGCTTTCAGCGAACAGACGCCCGCCGAGAGGGTTTCGGGCAGCATCGGCACAACCTGGTCGGGGAAATAGACGCTGTTGCCGCGTCGCCGCGCCTCGCGGTCGAGCGCGCCGTCGGGGCGGACGTAAAAACTGACATCGGCGATCGCGACGATCGCGCGAAACCCGCCCTTGTTTGACCCGTCGGTGTCGGGTTCGGCCCACACCGCGTCGTCATGGTCGCGCGCGTCGATCGGATCGATCGCAACGATCGGCAGGTCCCTCAGATCCTCCCGGCCATCGGCGGTGAGCGGCAGCTTCGCCGCGATCTCGGCCTCGGCGAGCGTTTCGGCGCCGAACACATGCGGGATTTCGTGCCGCGCGATCGCGATCATGCTCAGCGACTTGGGCGCGAAGGGATCGCCGATACGCTCGACGACTTTCGCCTTGATCGCGGGGCCGCGCCCGGTCAGTTCGGCGCGCACCAGATCGCCGATATTCGCGTCGCCCTTGTCGGCGACGGCAAAATCATAGCGCGCGCGCTTGTCGGCGGGGCGCAGCCACAGCATCGGCTTGCTGCCTGGTCCCATATCCTCGACCAGGACGCCGATCGCCGTTTCGCCGCCCGATTGCAGCTTTTTCATCGGATGTGCGACATGGCCGCTGCCGCGTTCCTCGGTGCGCGCGAGGATGCGGTCGCCGACACCCAAAGCGCCCTTGCGGCCTTGCTCCATGACGCGAAGCCGCGGCGCCGGGCCGGCGGCTTCCCAATGTTCCGGCACCGCCCAGACGGTGCTGCCATCAATGGCCGCGACCCGCAGCACGGTGACACGCGGCAATCCGCCATGTTTGTGGAACGCGCGACCCGGCGCCAAGTCGACCAGCCCCTCGTCGGTCATGTCCTTGAGTAGCGCCTTCAGCGCGATCTTCTCATTGCCGTGCAGCGCAAAATGCTTCGCGATCTCGCGCTTGCCGACGGCCTCCTTGCTTTCTTCGATAAAGCGCAGGACCTGGTCCGGGCTGGGAAGACCAGCGGGCTGTTGCCGTTTCGCCAATTAATAGGTCCGCCCGATGAGCACGCGCTCGACTGCGGGCTCGCCGGTGAAGAAGCAGGCGCCGTCGGTGGGCGCGGCGTCGAGCGGGGTGTTGCGCATCGTCAGCTTGAGCGCTTTCAGCTGCTCGACGATCTTGTCGAGCGCGGTGCCGGTCGGACGCGCCCATTGCACCTCGACCCAGTCGGCGAATTTATCGTCGCCCGCAAAATGCGCCTTCAGGTCGGTGACGTCGCGGCGGATATTGGCGTGCAGCCGTTCGCGGGCCTCGGCGTGCAGGCTCGACTGGATGTCGGTCAGCGTCGCCACCGCCTCGGCAACGAAGTCGCCTTTGGCGATGAAGGCCGAATTGAGCTTGCCGTCGTCCTTGTACAGCCGGTCACGGCGGATCACCGCGACATTACCGCCCGCGACGTCGCGCGGGCCGATTTCGAGGATGATCGGCGCGCCCTTCTTGACCCAGCCCCACCGCTTGGTCTGCGCCTTGTTGGCACCGGCGTCGAGGTGGACGCGCAGCGGTTCGTGGAAGGCGTCGAGCGCCTTCAACTCGGTTTCGATGCCGCGGCAATAGTCGAGGATCGCCTGATCCTCCTCATTGTCGCGCAGCATCGGCACGATGACGATCTGGTGCGGTGCGATGCGCGGCGGACAGCGCAGGCCGTCGTCATCGCCGTGGGTCATGATGACGCCGCCGATCATGCGCGTCGATACGCCCCAGCTCGTCGTGTGGCACAGGCTGTGGCCGCCGTCCTTGTCCTGATAACGAATGCCCGCGGCTTCGGCGAAGCCGGTGCCGAGATAATGCGAGGTGCCGGCCTGCAGCGCCTTGCCGTCCTGCATCATCGCCTCGATCGAATAGGTCGCGACCGCGCCCGGAAAGCGCTCATTCTCGGGCTTTTCGCCCGCGATCACCGGCATCGCCAGCACGTCTTCGGCAAAGGCGCGGTACATTTCGAGCGCGCGCAGCGTTTCGGCCATCGCGTCCGCCTTGTCGGCATGCGCAGTATGGCCCTCCTGCCACAGGAATTCGCTGGTGCGCAGGAACATGCGCGTGCGCATTTCCCAGCGCACAACATTGGCCCACTGATTGACCTTCAGCGGCAGATCGCGCCAGCTCTGCACCCAGCGGCTCATCGCGGCGCCGATCACCGTTTCCGATGTCGGGCGGACGATCAGCGGTTCTTCCAGCTTGGCTTCGGGATCGGGGATCAGCTTGCCTTTGCCGTCACCGATCAGGCGGTGATGGGTGACGACCGCCATTTCCTTTGCAAAACCATCGACATGGTCGGCTTCTTTCTCAAAGAAGCTCAGGGGAATGAACAGCGGGAAATAACAATTCTGGACCCCGGCATCCTTGATCGCGGCGTCCATGACGGTCTGGATGCGTTCCCAGATGCCATAGCCCCACGGCTTGATCACCATGCAGCCGCGCACCCCCGATTCCTCGGCGAGATCGGCTTCGGCAATGACATCCTGATACCAGGCCGCGAAGTCGGCCTGCCGGGTTACGCTGAGCGCATGTTTGACCATGAAATATCCGTTATATCTGTGGTGGCGGGCTGGGGACCGCCCGGCGTTTACTTGTTTGCGAGTTCCGCCTTGAGCGCGGCCACTTCGGCCTTGAGCGCGGCAATTTCGGCGTCTTTCGCCTTGCTGCCGCCCGCGCCTGGAATGAAGGCACCCGCCGCCTGCTGGAACATTTCCATATTGCGCCGGGTCAGTTCGGCGAGCGGGTTCGACCCCAGCACGCCGTCAAAGGCGGCCCGGACATCCTGCTGGTTCTTGCGGAACGCGGTCATCGATGCTTCCAGATATTGCGGGACCATCGATTGCATCTTGTCGCCATACATGCCGATCAGGTGGCGCAGGAAATTGACCGGCAACAGCGTTTCGCCGCGGGTTTCCTCGTCCATTATGATTTGGGTCAGGACATTGTGGGTAATGTCTTCGCCGCTCTTGGCGTCGACGACGCGGAATTCGCGGCCGTCGCGGACCATCGTGCCGAGATCCTCTAGCGTGATGTAGCAGCTGCGCTCGGTATCATAGAGCCGCCGGTTGGCATATTTCTTGATCGTGACGACGCCATCATCTGCTGCCGTCTTGGACTTCGCCATCTTGACGTGCGCTCCTTGCATTCCGCGGCAGACGGCGGCCGCGCCGCGCCCGGTATCTGACAACCTTCATCAGCATCTCGGCATTAGCATCATATTATGATGCATCGCAACATGCGCGATGCGCTGAGCGGCGCCCCATCGTCGCGGCATCCGACTCGGAAAAATATAGCCATGCCGTAGGTCGATCGACGTCAGCGCCGTGTAACGAGCCCCTAATTGGCTTGGTAGGTCGGAATAATTCAACGCGCTTGCACGCAGAAGAATATAATTAAAGTAACTTAATTTCAACTTAATCTGGATTTTTGACATTATTATCTAAAGAGGATTCCTCATGCGTTCATTCATTGCACCTTATGGCGTGGAAGGGTGAGCTAGTGCATTTTTTTAAGTGACAAACGCGTGTTGCGAAAAAGTCACATCGTCTTGCTCGAGTCGTTTCAACGTCATAAAATCTACATCAAAGGCTTGTGCACGAAAAATTTTCCGGCTTTCTAGGGCGATCCGTTCACTTCGATCCTTTGAGCGGCAACCGGGGAACTGCATCATGAACAAATCACGTCTACTCGTGACGGGCTCTGCTTTGAGTCTCGCTTTTTTTAGCGCCATGCCTGCCGTCGCGCAGGGTGAAGTGGTTAGTAACACGTCTGCCCAGGACGAACCGGAAGGCACCATCGTTGTCACCGGCTCGCGTATCGCGCGTCCGAATATCGACTCAAGCGTGCCGTTGACCACCGTTTCCGTTGACGAATTGACCGACCGCGGTGACATCTCTCTCGGTGACGCACTCAACGAATTGCCGTCTCTGCGTGCGACATTCAGCCAAGCGAACTCGACCCGCTTTATTGGCACCGCTGGCATCAACCTGTTAGATCTTCGCGGGCTTGGCACCGAACGGACGCTGGTTCTGGTCAACGGTCGGCGGCATGTGACCTCGTCGCCAGGATCCTATGATGTCGATACCAATACAATCCCCGTTGATCTGCTTGAACGCGTCGATGTAATTACCGGCGGCAATTCGGCAATCTATGGATCCGATGCGGTGGCCGGCGTGGTCAATTTTGTCACGAAGCGCGACTTTGACGGACTCAAGCTACGTGGCCAAGCGGGCGCCTCCACTTATGGAGATCGCGGCTCCTATTTCATCTCGGGCATTTACGGAAAAAATTTCCTCGATGGCCGGGCCAACATTGCAATTGCTGGTGAGTATGCCAAGGCGAACCCCCTGTTCTTCTCAGACCGTGGGTATCTCGGGGCTGAGGAAGGTGTTGGCCCGCCGGGATTCGAGACGGTCGAGCCGCCGCTCCGCTTGGTAAATGGCGTGCCGACTCCGGTGCCGAATCGCAACGATAATGGTGTAGCGAACACGCGCTTCCTACCAGCCGGTTTCACCTTCAATACGGTATCGCTTGGCGGTATGGTTCTGACGGTTTGTCCTGCAGCCACGCCGACCAATCAGGCGCGCCGGGATCTTGTCTGTACGGGGGAACTGTCGCCGACTTCCGGGGGGCGTTTTTCTTATAACTATGCTTTCCAACCCGATGGAAGTTTGTTGCGCAACGGGCCCGAAAACGGCCTTGTAGATAATCGCGCCGCCGGTGGTTCGCCGCTGTTCGGCTTGGGAGCGTCGGGACTCGAGGGAGCGATGCTACTGCCCGGTCTCGAGCGTATGGCGGGGAATCTTTTGTTCCACGTCGAAATTTCGCCTGCTTTCGAGCCATTTCTTGAGGCGAAATATGTTCGGATCAACGCCACGCAGCAGTCAACCCAACCCACTTTCATCGCGAGTTCGCTGAACCCAATTTTTTCGATCAACAATCCGTTTCTGACAACGCAGGCACGCGACACATTGCTGACAATCACCGGCGGCGCCAGTACGTTCCAGATGCAGCGATTTAACAATGACTTTGGCACGCGTGCGGAGGATCATCAGCGCGATACCTATCGCATTGTTGCCGGTTTTCGTGGCGATCTCGGTACCAGCGCTAACCTGAATTATGAGGTGTCATTTAACTACGGTCGAACCGATACCTACTATGAAACCGGTGGCAACGTTGATGTAGCCAAATTCAACCGTGCCACTAATGCAGTGCGAAATGCGCAGGGGCAAATTGTCTGCGCCGTCAATGCCGATGCTATCACGACGAACGACGATCCTGCTTGCGTCGCACTCAATGTGTTCGGTGCTGGCGCTCCATCGCAAGCAGCCAAGGACTATGTTCTCTACACTTCGTCGCGAGACCAGCGGGCGGAGCAGATCAATGCGGTTGCATTCCTTTCCGGTAATTCGGGAGGCTTTTTCAACCTGCCGGGTGGTCCGGTCGGCTTCGCGATCGGTGCAGAGTATCGCAGGGAAGAGGCCTATTCGGCGTTCGACGCATTCACCCGTTCCGGGGCCACATTCCTCAACTCCGGCAGCATTTTCGATCCCCCAGCGATCGAAATCAAGGAAGTCTTTGGCGAAGTTCGCATTCCCCTATTGAGCGACAAGCCGTTCTTCAACGAACTGACTTTGGAAGGTGCCGCCCGCTATTCGGATTACGGGGGTAGCACCGGTGGTGTCTGGGCGTATAATTTCGGCGGGATATGGTCGCCGGTGCCCGATCTGCGTATCCGCGCAGGCTACGCGCGTTCGGTGCGCGCCCCCAATCTTGGCAACTTGTTTGCCACACGATCGCAAACCTTCGCCAATGGCCTAGTTGATCCGTGCAGCCAGACGGTGATCCAGGACAATCCGAACCGAGTACGCAATTGCGCGGCCGCAGGCATACCCACGACGTTAGTTGTCGATGGCGTGACTATCCCCTGGGTAAATACAGCGGCGTCGGGGGTGTCCGGCTTCAATCAGGGCAATCCCAGCCTCGTGCCAGAAGTCGGCAAGAGCCTTACGATTGGTGCTGTATTCCAGCCCCGCTTTGTGCCCGGCCTCACCCTCACAATCGACTATTACAAAATAAAGATCGACAACGTTATCTCGGGCTTGACGGGCCAAGCGATCGTGAATCGCTGCTATGACGATCCGGTAGGCCTCAACAATCCTTTCTGCGATGCGGTATTCCGTCGGACCGATCCGAACCCGTTGATCAACTTCACTTTCGACGGTCAAGCAAACCGAATTCCGGCGCCCGGTCAGCCGACCTTAAATTTCCCGGTTCTGGGGCCAGCGTTCCTCAATCAACCGTTTAACTTCGCAGCACAAAAAGCGGAAGGGATCGACTTTGATCTCGCATACCGACATACGTTCGATGGCGACGTCAGGCTAAGCCTGCGCGGTATTGCCACCTATAACCTGAATCGTGAGAATTTCTCGTTTATCACCGATCCAAGCCGGTCCGAAAGACTCCATGGGACGCTGGGCGACCCGATCTGGGCCGCCAATTTCAATGCCAGCCTCGACATCGGCATGTTCGATATCAGCTATAATGCCCGCTATGTGGGGAAGCAGACAGTGGCAGCTTGGGAAACTCAGTTTTCGCATCAAGGACGTCCGCCCACGAACCCGGATGCGTTTCCGTTCAGAAAATACCCGGACGCGCTCTACCACGGCTTCCGCGCCGGTGTAGAACCGAACGACAAGTTCCGTTTCTATTTCGGGGTGGACAATGTCTTCAATAAGCTGCCTCCTTTTGACTTGACCGGTACCGGGGGCGGCAGCAGTATCTTCCCCGTACAGGGAAGGTTCTTCTACGCAGGTGCAGAGACGTCATTCTAATTTCGAAATAAAAAGAGAGGGGCGTCGCAAGGCGCCCCTCTCTTTCTTTCCTACCGGTGGAGATCGCTCAGTTCCAGACGCGGGTTATGCGCATCCCTAAGCCGGTGAGCATTTCATATTGCGACAGCCCGCAACGCGCCGAAACGCTGGGCAAATCATAATCGAGGGTCAGCCAGTCGCCCTCGCTGACGTCCGCCGCATCGCTGGCGTCGAATGCGATCAGGTCCATCGACACTCGTCCGATCAGCGGCAGCGCGGACCCCTGTCCCGACGCACCGCCGTTTCCGGCGTGGCAGCGCAGATAGCCGTCGGCATAGCCCATATTCACCACCGCGATCCGGCTGTCGCGCGGCGCGGTCCATGTCGCGCCATAGCCGACCGTCTCGCCCGCCGGGACCGTCCGCACTTGCAGCACCCGCGCCTCGGGAAAGACCACCTGCCGGATATGACCCGCCGCCTCGGCGCGCGGTATTCCCCCATAAAGGGAAAGCCCGGGCCGGGTCAGGTCGAACCCATAATCGGCGCCCAGACAGATGCCCGCGCTGTTCGCAAGGCTGTAGCGCCGCGCCGGAATCTGGTCGCGTAGCGCGCGAAAGCCCGCAAGTTGCCGCGCGTTCTGATCGCTATCCTCGTCCGCCGACGCCAGATGGCTGAGCAGCGTTTCGATCACGAGGCCGTCGAGCGCGCCGCCCAGCGCCTCGTCGATCCGCAAGCCGAGCCGGTTCATCCCGGTGTCGACCATGACGTCGCACGGCCGCCCCTCGCCCGCCGCGCGCCAGCGCCGGACCTGCTCGATGCTGTTCAGCACCGGACGCGCCGGAAGCAGGCGCGCGGCGATCATATCGCCCTCACCCACCCCATGCAGGACCGACAGCGACACCCCCGCGGGCAGCGGCATCAGCGCCGCCGCTTCGGCCCAGGTGGCGACGAAAAAATCGCGGCAGCCCGCGGCGGCCAGTTGCCGCATCACGTCGTGCGCGCCGAGGCCATAGCCGTCGGCCTTGAGCGCCGCGCCGCACGCCGCCGCGCCGCCCTGCGCCGCCAGCCAGCGCCAGTTGGCGACAAGCGCGGCGGACAAAAGGCGCAGGCGATGCGGTGACGGCACGGCAATCATGCCCGTGCCCTTATACGGGTTCGCAGATGGCGCCAATGGGCTGGATCAGGCCGCAGGCGGCGGCGCCGACGGCTGCTTATCCCATTGCCCCTCGACCGGATCCTTGAGCATGAAGGCGGTCACCAGAAACGCGACCAGCACCACACCCCAGGTGTACCACAAACCGGCATAGGCATCGCCGGTCTTGGCGATGATGAAGCTGGCGATCAGCGGCAGGAAGCCGCCGAAATAGCCGGTCCCGATATGATAGGGGATCGACAGCGACGAATAGCGGACGTGCGGCGGGAACATTTCAGACAGCAGCGCCGCGACCGGGCCATAGGTAAAGCCCGACAGCGCGCTGAGCCCGAGCAGCGCGAGGAAAATCACCGCAATGCTGCCCCAGCCGGGAACCTGCTTGGCGAAATCATAGCCGCTCGCTTCCAGCGCGGGTTGCAGCAGCGCCGGGTCTTCGCTCGCCACCTCACGCTCGCCGATACGGATTTTAACGCTGTCGAAGCCGCTGTCGGTCTGGGCGACGGTGTACGGCACGCCCAGCTTGGTGAGTTCGCCCAGCGTCTTGCCGCACGCGGTTTCCTGTTTCTGGGCAAAGGGATCGAAACTGCACTGCGATCCGGTGACGGTCACCGGCGCTGCCGCCGCGGCGGCCTGCAACGACGGGTTGGCGACGCTGCCCATCCACCAGAACAGCGGAAACAGCAGCACCAGCGTCGCCGCATAGCCCCATACGATCGGCTTTTTGCGCCCGAGCCGGTCAGACAGATGCCCGGCCCAGATGAAAAAGCCCATGCCGACCGCGGCGGCAAATCCGACGATGATTTCGGCGGCGGCATCCTCGACCTTCATCGGGCCTTTCAGGAACGACAGGCCCGAGAACATCGCGGTGTACCAGATGACGGTCAGCCCGGCAGCGATCCCGAACAGCGCGATAAAGATGCGGCGCGGATTGCCCGGATAGGTGAAACTTTCCTTGAGCGGGTTTTTCGCCAGCTCGCCCTGCGCCTTCATCGCCTGGAACACCGGGCTTTCGGACAGTTTGAGCCGCATCCACAGCGAGATGGCGAGCAGGATCAGCGACAGCAGGAACGGGACGCGCCAGCCCCAGCTTTCCCACACCGCATCGGGCATCAGCGCCTTGCACCCGAGCACGACGATCAGGCTGAGCACAAAGCCGCCGACGACGCTCGCCTGGATGAAACTGGTGTAAAAACCGCGCTTTCCGGGCGGCGAATGTTCGGCGACGTAAACCGCCGCGCCGCCATATTCGCCGCCGAGCGCCAGCCCCTGCAGGATGCGCAGCAGGATGATGATGATCGGCGCCGCGATGCCGATCGTCGCCGCCGACGGGATCATGCCGACCCCCGCGGTCGCGACGCCCATCAGGGTGACGGTGACCAGAAACGTATATTTGCGCCCGAGCCGGTCGCCGAGGAAACCGAACAACACAGCGCCGAGCGGACGGAAGCCGAAGCCGACCGCAAACCCGGCCCAGACCAGCAGCGTTTCCAGCGTCGCATTGTCGCTGGGGAAAAACGCCTTGCCGATGATCGCGGCGAGCGTGCCATAGATGAAGAAATCATACCATTCGAACACCGTCCCCGCCGACGAGGCGGCGATGACCATGCGGATTTCTTTTTGGGTCGGTTCGTAAACGGCGCCCGCAGCACTGGCACTGGCTTCGGTCATGGATTTCTGGCTCCCCCGCCCCGTCGGGCTTCTTTCTTTTCCGTTCGCATCGAGCGAAGTCGAGATGCCTCGCGCGCATGGACGACGCAGAGCGTCTCGACTTCGCTCGACACGAACGGTTACGCTACGTCTAGTTACCCAGCGGCGTGGCGCAAGTGTTCTTGGCGTCGCGGCAATCCGGTGGCAGACTGCACAAATGCAGTTCATCGACCTGTCGATCCCGATCACCAACGACGTCGTCTCCGACCCGCCGGTCATGCGGCCCAACATCACCTATATGACCCACGAAAACACGTGGGAGCAGATCGCGATGTTTTTCCCAGGGCTGACCAAAGACGACCTGCCCGATGGCGAAGGCTGGGCGGTCGAGAGCCTGACGCTCAGCACCCACAATGGCACCCATATGGACGCGCCATGGCATTATCATTCGACCACCGACAGCGGCGCGACCGCTGCCCCGTCGATCGACGAAGCGCCGCTCGACCTGTTCTTTCGTCCCGGGGTGAAACTCGACTTCTCCGACCGCCCGAATGGCCATGTCATCAGCGGCGCCGAGGTCGCGGCCGAACTGAAGCGGATCGGCCACGATCTGCAACCGCTCGACATCGTCCTTGTCCAGTCGGGCGCGGTCTATGGCACCGACAATTTCACCGATCAGGGCTGCGGCATGGGCGCCGAGGCGACGTTGTATCTGACGGAGAGCGGCGTGCAGGTCGTCGGCACCGACGCGTGGAGCTGGGACGCGCCGTTCAGCCACACCGCGCGGCGCTGGGCCGAAACACGCGACCCCGCGATCATCTGGGAGGGGCATAAGGCGGGGCGCATCCGCCCCTATTACCAGATCGAAAAGCTCACCAATCTGGCGGCGATCCCGGCGACGGGTTTCACCTTCAGCTGCTTTCCGGTGAAGATCGAGCGCGCGAGCGCGGGGTGGATCAGGGCAGTGGCGTTGGTCGAGGATTGAGGTCGGGCGCGTTTTCAGACGTTGTCGAATGACCGAAATCGACTGATGCTGTTGAAAAAGTCCCTCTTGCAGTGAAGCGCCGATCCTGATTCAGCATTC
>CAZCUW010000021.1:0-44136 GCA_964502035.1 uncultured Sphingopyxis sp.
TCCGGCGGCGGCAGCGACGGTACCGCGATCGGCGCAGTCGACGCGGCGTCGACTGTGGGCACGACCGGCGGCGGCTCGACCGGCTGCGCGGCGGCGCTGGTTGCCCAGGCCAGACCGCAAACCGACGCCGAAACAATCCATAGCGAGCGCGCCCGCGTCAATCGCACCAGGTGATAATCACGGGAAGTTTCAGGGTTTTGCATCTATCAGCCATCGACACGGCATCTGTGGCTGGCGCGCGGCGGCGGCGCAACCCGTTTCTATGCAGTGAAAGCCCCGATTTACGCTCATTTCGTCGCATATCCTTGCCCGGACAGCGGGCGTATCCGATCAACGAGCCTCCCGCAGCCGGGTTCCGCGCGTCAGGAATCCACGCCGAACAGATCGCGGCTGTAAACCTTGTCCGCGACGTCGGCCAATTCATCGCTCACCCGGTTCGCGATAATCACATCGGCCTCGGCCTTGAACGCCGCCAGACTTTGCACGACGCGCGAGTTGTACAACCGATCGTCCGCAATCAAGGGTTCATAGACAATGACCTCGACCCCTTTCGCCTTGATCCGTTTCATCACCCCCAAAATGCTGCTGGCCCGAAAATTGTCCGACCCCGCCTTCATCGCCAGGCGGTGGATACCAACGACGCGCGGACGGCGCTTGAGCACCTCTGCCGCTACAAAATCCTTGCGCGTCGTGTTCGACGACACGATCGCTTGGATCAGGTTCTGAGGTACCTCGCGGTAATTGGCCAGCATCTGCTTGGTATCCTTGGGCAGGCAATAGCCACCATAGCCAAAGGACGGATTGTTATAAAATTGCCCGATCCGCGGGTCGAGGCAGACGCCCTCGATGATCTGGCGTGAATCGGCATCGTGCATCGCCGCATAGGTGTCGAGTTCGTTGAAGAAGGCGACCCGCATTGCAAGATAGGTGTTGGCGAACAATTTGATCGCCTCGGCCTCGGTGTTGCCGGTCATCAAAACTGTCGTTTCGGGCTTCAACGACGCTCCGAGCAATAGCTGGGCGAACTCGGCGGCACGCGGGTGCGTGTTGCCGACGATGATCCGCGACGGATGAAGATTGTCAAACAGCGCGCGTCCTTCGCGCAGGAATTCGGGCGAAAAGACGATCGCATCGCTGCGATGCGCGGCGCGCATCCGTTCGGTAAAACCGACCGGGACGGTCGATTTCACGACAATCATCGCGCCCGGCGCCAATGCCAATGCGTCGGCGATCACCGACTCGACCGAACCGGTGTTGAAATAATTGCTGTCGGGGTCGTAATCGGTCGGCGTCGCAACGATAACGAAATCGGCGCCGTCATAGGCGGTCTGCTTGTCGGTGGTGGCGGTCAGATCGAGCGCGCGGTTCGCCAGATAATCCTCGATTTCGGGATCGGCGATCGGCGAGACCCGCGCGTTGATCTGATCGACCTTGCGGCCGTCGATGTCGAGCGCGACGACATGATTGTGCTGCGCCAGCAGCACCGCGTTGGAAACGCCAACATACCCCGTGCCGACAATAGTGATTTTGACCGGCGTATGCGGCATTGGCGGTATCCCTTTTTGTCCTGGCTGCCCCCCTAACAGGCGGCGCCGGATCGCTCAACCGCGTCGCCATTTCGCCACGGCCGTATCATGGTCAGGTTCCGCAAAAGGTCGTGTAGGCCGCGGCATCGCTCGGCGCGGGATGCGCGAACTCGCTCCATTCAGCGCGGCCGACATAGGGGTTCCGAACGACCTCCAACAGCGCCGACCACGGCGCCATATCGCCTGACTCGGCCGCCGCCAGCACGGCCTCGACCCGGTGATTGCGCGGGATATACTGCGGATTGACCGCATCCATCGCGTCGGCGCGTTCGAGCGGCGCAATCGCTTCGCGTTCAAGATGTGCCCACCAGTCCGCAATCCACGGCGCCATCGCCTCCGCATCGGGCAACAGCGCCTGCATCAAATCGCCGTCGCCGCGCAGCAACTGCGCCAATGCCCGAAAAAACGACGTGAAATCGACGTCATGCTGTTCAAGCTCGCCAAATAGCGAGTCGATCAGATGACCGTCAGCCTCGTCCGCCTGCACCAGTCCCAGCTTCGCACGCATCCGTTCGAACCATATCGCGCGGAACCGGTCGGAAATCGCATCGACCATCGCCTTGGCCCGATCGACGTCGATGGGGTCAACCGCATGGATCGCGGGCAGCAACGCTTCGGCAAAGCGCGCCATGTTCCAGTGCATGATCTGCGGCTGGCGGCCATAAGCATAGCGGCCGTTGGCATCGATCGAACTGAACACCGTATTAACCGCAAAACGATCCATGAACGCGCAGGGGCCGTAATCGATGGTCTCGCCACTGATCGCGACATTGTCCGTGTTCATGACGCCATGGACAAAGCCGATGCCCAGCCAATGCGCGACGAGCTCGCATTGCAGACCGATCACCCGGTCGAGCAGCGCGAGGTGGGGGTTCGCCGCTTCGGCGAGATCGGGAAAATGACGGCGGATGCTGTAATCCGACAGCTGGATCACGTGGTCGGCGCCAAAATGCGCGGCGAAAAACTGAAAGGTGCCGACGCGTATGTGGCTGCTCGCAATCCGCGTCAGCACGGCGCCCGGATGCGCCTGCTCGCGCTGGACGCGGTCGCCGGTGGCCACCGCGGCGAGCGACCGCGTCGTCGGCACCCCCATGGCGGCCATTGCCTCCGACACCAGAAATTCCCGCAAAACCGGCCCGATGGCGGCCTTGCCATCGCCGTTGCGCGAAAAGGCAGTCGGCCCTGATCCTTTCAGCTGGACATCAAACCGCCCCCCATCGGGCGCGACAATCTCGCCAATCAACAGCGCCCGGCCGTCGCCGAGCTGCGACGAGAAATGGCCGAACTGATGCCCGGCATAGGCAAAGGCGAGCGGGTTTGCGCCATCGGGCAGCTCGCCACCCGAAAAAATGCCCGCGAGCCGGTTGTCCTTGGTCTTCCCGACCGCAAGTCCCAGACGCTCGGCCAGCGGACGGTTGAACGCCAGCAACACCGGCGCCGATGGCTTGGCCGCCTCGGCGGGCGCGTAAAAACCCTCCATCGCGGCGTGAAAACTATTGTCGAATGCGAAGTCCATCGGGCGCTCCCAGTTGCCCCCTATGTCGGACCTCCGCGCCGCGGTTGCAAGTTTCGCGGTCGCTGCGATCATGGCCCGCCGCTTGGTTCGCATCCTTTGACCCCGGTCACTGGAAGTTCAGCCAGAACAAGTTAGCATTGGCTCCGCTGTGAACGAGCAGACTGCCGAAGGGACATCTCAACTTGATGACGCCGAACGACTTTCGCCGCGTCGGCGATGCACCGTTGTCACGGTTGCAGCGCTTTTTCGACGCATTGGGCATGGGCATCGAGGGGGTTCTCGACGCGAATTATGTGATCCCGTCGCAATTGGTGATCGATGGTAAATCGGGATTTACGCTACGCGGCAACGGCCATCGCATCAAGCTGGCTGACGGCGCCCCGACCGGGTGGGGGGGATCGGCGATCTACATGGTGCGGTGCTCCGATTTTCGAATCAGTGACCTGATCTGCGACGGCAACCGGGCAAAGCGGAAGCCGGCCGAAGATCCGGCCCATGTAATTGCCATCGACAAATGCCATCGCTGGACGTTCCACAAAGTCCAGGCACTCAACGGCACCTGCGATGGTTTCTACATTTTCGCCGGGTCGGCAGGAAACGGTACTGGCCCGGGCGGATCGGTCATACTCTCAGATTGCCCATCGGACTGGAGCATGGAGGATTGTACAGCCCTCGGAAATTTCCGACAGGGCTTGACAATCACCGAAGGTCAACGTGGGGAGATCCGGGGCGGGCGATACGGACAGAGCCACGGACTTTGGGACAATGGCAACGGGCCTTGTGCGGGAATTGACTTGGAATCCGACCGCCATCCTGACTGGCCCTCCGGCCGAATTGCCGACATCCGCATCGAGCGCGCGCTGTTCGATGGCAATCAAGGGCCGGGACTTTTGATCACCCGCGTCGGTGGTGTGCGGCGGATCCAGGTGGTCGATTGCTCGTTCGATCGGAACAAAAAGGCAGCGATCGAAAGCACTGCCGACGAAGTCGATATCGTCAGACCCAAGGTCCGCGGATGGAACCAAACGGGATATACGCGCCGTGCGGGCGCGCCGCCAAAACGTGGCGCGATTGACATCGGGGCAGAGGCTGGCCGGACGCGCTTAATCGACCCCGAATTTCTCGAAACACAGAATGCCGAAAATTTGGCCAATCCGTGCATCTACGTACACGGGCTAGCCGCAAAAGATATTGCGATCAGCGGAATAAGATCCGACGGCACCGCATCGGTCATTAGCATCGCAAACGCACCCGGGATCCGGATCAGCCGCAGTATCGTCGATCTAGGCGGCGCAACGCAAAGCGACGCTTTCACTTTTCTCGGAGATCGGCCAATTTTTGAAGAGATTACGCTGCTCGGAACCTATCGCCGCGCGGTCTATTTCTCGGGGAAAAAACCCCAAATTCTGAATAACAAATTCGTCGTTCGGATCGCCGACCAGGCGAGTCATATCATCAGCGCATCGGACGCCACGAGCCCCGAAGTGCGTGGAAACGTCGTCGATTTCGACAAATCCGGTCCAGGTCTTGCTTTTGGAATCGGCCGCGATGCTGTTATCGTCGATAACACGGTCATAGGCGGTGGGCGTGGCACCTTCACGATTCATGCCCCCGCGCGGCGCGCCTCGGGCAATCGAGAACTTGGCCAACACCAGACACCATGATGTCGTGGACCGTCGCCTTGACAGGCTCCAGCCCCGTCAATCACGCGCTACCTTTGAAATCCTTCATACAGAAGAGGCAGACCCCGCTGCGGCATGGGCGCGTCGCCAGACTTTCGGCCGAGGAAAAACACACCGGACGGACCATCCCACAATGCGCGTGGATCCATCAGCTTGTCGAACAGGCGCAGCACGATCAGCATGGGATAGGAAATCAGCACGGCCAATTTACGACTGCGGAAAAGACCCCAGATGAAATAGCGGATCGCCCAGGCTAGAACGACCCCCGGTCCCTTATTGCCACCAATCGCAACAGCGCTGAAACGCCGAAACAGAAAGCGGTGTCCGGTCACGCTAAAACGTTGAAAGTCATAAGCGCCCTCATGCACTTGCTGCATGAAAGGTGTTTCCGCATAGACCATGCCATCGGTCTTTAAAACGCGTTCAATTTCCGCAACGACGCGCGCGGGATCCGCGACATGCTCCAAAACGGCTTGGATCCAGACGCCGTCAAAGCTGGCATCGCGGAACGGCAATTGGTGTGCATCGGCGATGTAGGCCGTTGTTTCTGTCGGATAAATATCGATGCCCACCCGTTCGATCAACGGATCATTCCACAGTTGGACCGTACCCTGGCCTTGCTCGCCCGATCCAACGATCAGGACGCGTGCCGCCGGCGACATCGCATGGACCTCAGACACGAAGCGTGCACAATTCGCCTTAGTCAAAGGGCTTTGTGCGCCAGTCATACGCTCAATCAGTTGTTTCACACCGCCGATTCTGCGTTTGACATAAACGTCGCGCGCACCACCCGAATCGAGATAACGTTCCCGCTCGCAAAGCGTGTCGCCCGAAAAATCGATCAGAACGGGAATGTCGCGATAGCGAAAGAAACCGCTCTTGTTGATGGAGCCGGGACATTGCGGGTCGCTGCATCCCCAACGGCCTTCGGCGAAGACGAGCGGCGTGCGATGGGGGTACGGGCAGGCTAGGAAATCCTTGGTCTCAGTCTTGGTCAAATGCGGCGCTCCTTCGCTTGAGCTCCGGATGGAGCAGCACGTGTCGGGAATCAAGTCGCGCGATGTTTCAGCGGTTGCTCGAACTGGAGCGAGGTCGAATATCGACGAAATAGCTCACCGACATTTGCGATACGGCACTCGCGATCACGCGCAAGACTGGATGGCCACGAGATGGAAGTGCACAGAGATGCTGACAGATCGCCGGGCTCGCTCCCGCCTATTTGGCGCCAGAGCCTTTGATCACGACAATAACGGTCTTGAAGAGGATTACGAGATCAATCCACATTGAGAAGTTCTTGATATAGTAAAAATCCAGCCGAAGCTTGTTGTGAACGTCGCTGATGCCGGCGACATGGCCCTGATTGACCTGCGCCCACCCCGTTATCCCGGGGCGCACGATGTGGCGGTAAGAATAGAATGGGATTTCCTGCTCATACCATTCGGACAGCGCGCATGCCTCGGGTCGTGGCCCGATCCAACTCATCTCGCCGCGCAGGACGTTATATATCTGAGGCAGCTCATCGATCCTGGTTTTGCGCAGAAATCGACCGATCTTGGTGATACGGTCGTCGCCTTCCTTCGTTATCGCCTCATCCACATGGTCGGCTTCCGACGACGGATTGGCGACCCGCATCGTCCGAAATTTCAGGACTGAAAACGCCTTTCCACGATGACCGATACGCTCTTGCCGGAAAAAGGCAGGGCCAGGCGAGTCCCCGCGTATCAACAGAGCGGTCAAAGCCAGGGGTATGATCAGCACGGGCAGCGCGAGCAGGGTCAGCATGATATCGATGAGGCGCTTCACCTTGGAATAGGAATTGCTGGGGATGAGCGAACCCAGGCTGTTTTCCGATAGATGCTCGATTCGCACCATACCGGTTCGCGCCTCCCATATTTGTTTGTAATGATAGACGCCGATGCCGTTCAGTGCAGCAGCCGCGAACATCCGCTCCCATTCGGGTGAATGGTCGTGATGCAGATCCGCGACGATGATCCCACCGGGCTGCGTCGGAAGGACCGGCTTGGTCAGCGTGATGAATGCGACGCCGATATCCTGCCGTATTCGATCGATGTGCCCGCCCGGAACAAGGTAGTAGAAACTTTCATCAGACCTGCGCTCAAGCGCGCCGATCGCGAAACGGACGGTCAGGCTGGACGCGATCGCGACCGACAAAAGAACACCGCTATAAGGCGCGCGGGACAACAGGATGACGACGACTGCTATGCTATAGGCGCCGGCCATCGCGGGAAAAATATAGCTGGCTCCGATGGACCCGGGAAACTCCCCAAGTCGTTGGACCGCCACCAGCCCCGCGATCGTCGCGATCGTCGCCGCCAACAGCGAATTGCGAGCCGAAACATTGACCGCGAGGATTGAAAGCTCGCCGCCAGTGTAGATAAGCGCGGGAACAGCGAGGCCGATTAGAATGCAGAGAAACAATTGCACTCGTAGAGAACCAAGGACGCCCGACAGCTTTCGCCCAGATCGGACGGAGTGATCAACAGTCTTCACGGCGAACATGCCTTCTTTCGCAATCCTGAATATTTTTTTGGGGACGGAATATGGGGATATCCAACGGCGCTATAATAAACATTTTAGTGCAAACGTCAGCAGAAAAATCGCGTTCCGCTAGGCAATTCAGTCGCCACATCGTCCTTCTGTCGCAAACGGCAACCGCTTGGACGATGTCCGCACAACCTGGCTTCAGCTGTCGACCTCCGCGCTCAACAGCGTGGCAAGCATCTCCCGATTGATCAATTGGACGTCGAATTTCTGCGCCGCGAGCTTGCGGCTCGCTGCGCCATGTTCGCGGGCGAGCGAGGGATCTTCAACATAGCGGAGCATTGCCTCGGCGAGGCGGATGGGAGAGCGAACAGGGATCAGAAACCCATTTACACCATCTACCACCGTTTCCCGGCACCCCGGCGCGTCCGTCGTTATTACCGCCAACCCCGATGCCATTGCCTCCTGCGTGCTGCGCGGCACACCTTCCCGATAATAGGACGGCAGCAGAAAGACGTCGGATCTTTGCAGATAGGGGCGCACGTCGTCTACTTTGCCTGCCCAACTTATCGTGCCCTCATCATGCCAGCGCCGGATATCGTCCTCTCGCAGCGAACCTGGATTGCTGTCGGCGCCGCCGACTAGCAGCACCTCGATCGTGTGGCCCTTCCCCCGCACGATCTCGGCAGCCTCAACGATTTCAAATACTCCTTTTTCGCGCAGCATCCGCCCAGTCCAGATGAAGGTCACCGGCCGCTCGCCGCGCGGCGTTCCCGACGGGGTGAATCGTTCGAGATTGACACCGCTGCCGTTGATCAGCACGACCCTGTCGGCAGGCGCCGCCGCAGCGGCGACCATCAGCGACAAGTCATCGCGGTTCTGAAAGATAACTTTGCTCGCCCGATGAAACGCCAACCCATAGAGTCGGATTGCCAGCCGCCGCAGCAAGCGTGCTTTGACCGATAGCGGGGCATCGCCATCGGTGAACAGCGACCCCAGCCCCGCCACCATTGCCACGCGACGCGGGACGCCCGCTAGCCAGGCAGCCAACGTGCCGTAGATGACGGGCTTCATGAAATAGCCAAAGAACAGCTGCGGGCGATGTTCGCGCATGAACCTTCTCAAGTATAATAAGGTTTTGAGATCGCCGAACGCGCTCATTCCGTTGCGTTCGAGCGGCACGGCGACAGCGATCGCGCCAAGAGCTTCCACCCGCGCTCTGGTTGTTGCATCATAGTCGGGCGCGAGCGCATAGACTTGCCACCCTTTCTCGATCAGCGCCCGGATAAGATCGCCGCGGAAATTGTGGAGCGATTCCGCATAGCTTGAAAGAATGACGACTGTCGCGACATCATGTTGGGGCTGAGCGGGCAAGGAGAAACTTCCGTGGCGGGTTGACAGGGGGAGGGGCGCCCTAACCCGATGCGGCGGAAACTTCAACGTGCCCTTCCCTGCCGGATCAAACCAGCCACCTCGTGAAATCAGCATCTTGGCCCATTGAACATTGCTTTTCCCAGGCCGGGTTGGCAAAGGCGTGCCGATGAGCAAGCAAACCGGGCTGTTTCAACTGGAACTGAACGAAATCAATTTCGATTTCGTGCGCCGCTATGGCGAACTGGGAAAATTGCCTAATCTTAACCGGTTGATCGATCGGCATGGCCTGACCGAAACGGTTTCGGAATCACGGTATGAAGAGTTGGAACCCTGGATACAGTGGGTAACGGCGCATACGGGCCTGAAGCTGAAGGAACACGGCGTATTTCGCCTTGGAGACATCGTCGATCACGAACTGTGTCAGATATGGGAATGGCTCGAAGGCCGCGGCGTCAGCGTCGGTGCGACGAGTCCGATGAATGCGAAAAACCGGACACGCAACGCCGCGTTTTTTCTTCCTGACCCGTGGACCGAAACCCCGGTCACGGGATCGTTGCTTCTCCAGCAGGTCGTTGCCGCGGCATCGCAGGCGGTGAACGAAAATTCCGGCGCGAAACTCAGCCCCAAATCGGCAGCCGCCTTGACCCGGGCCGTCCTCCGCTATTGTGGCGCGCGAGAATATGCCCACTTCGCCTCTTATATTGGCCGGGCGCTGCGCGGAAGGAAATGGGCGCTGGCGCTGGTACTTGACGAACTGTTGGCAGCGATCACGATTTCCGAAACGCGCGCGAAGCGCCCCGGCTATGTGTCGCTCTTTCTGAACGGCGGCGCCCACCTTCAGCATCATTATATGTTCAATTCAGCCGTCTATGATGGGCCGCACCGCAACCCCGACTGGCTGATAGCTCAAAGTGACGACCCCATCCTGGCGGTGTACCACCAATATGATCGACTGGTTGGCCGCATCGAAGAGACGCTTCCCGATTATCGTCTCCTGATCGCAACGGCCCTTCACCAGGAGCCCTATCCTGACGAATGTTATTATTGGCGCCTTTCCGATCATGCGGCATTTCTTGACGAGATCGGATGCGAGCACTTCACCGTTCAGCCCCGCATGTCGCGCGATTTTCTGATCGAAGCAGGTGGGTCCGCGAACGCGGCGGCGATCCAGCGGCGCTTGGCAACCGCAACTGGAGACGATGGTATTCCGTTGTTCGAAATCGACAATCGCGGCGACACGCTGTTTGTCATGCTGACCTATCCCAAGGACATCCCGATTGGATTCGGCTTCTCGATCGACAGCCGGCACTTCGACAATCTTCACCGCCGGGTGAATTTCGTCGCCATCAAGAATGGCGAGCATAGCGGCATCGGCTACTTGCTCGACACCGCCGAAAAGGCGGACAGCAAGGAACGCCGACGGGTCGAACTTGGCGCACTGCCCGCGCGCATCGCGTCGCATTTCGACCTCGAATGGAACAATGCCGACCCGCTGAACGCGGTCGCCTGAACAGCCCGCGTTATTTGGCCTCTAGCGGTCCGGTTGCGTGTCCAGCCACGCCTGAAACATCAGCAGATCCCACACATGCGAATGAAATCGGCGACGTCCGCTGCGCGTGTCCGACCAAATGCGGCTGACCGCATCGACGTCGAAAAAGCCGTCGCGTTTCAGCCTGTCCGGGGCCAGAAGGTCGTCCGCCCATGACCGCAGCGGGCCGCGCAGCCAATGATCGATCGGAACCCCGAAACCCATCTTTGGGCGCTCCATCATTTCGCGCGGAACATGGCGATGGAGAACCTGACGCAGCGGCCACTTAGTTTGCCCTTCGCGCAATTTATGCGCAAGCGGCAACGCGAGCGCGAACTCTACAACGCGGTGGTCGAGCAACGGAACGCGCGATTCAAGACTGAACGCCATACTCGCCCTGTCGACCTTCACCAATATGTCGTCCGGCAGGTAGCTTCGCATGTCGAGATACATCATGCGGTCGCGGAAGTCGCTGCGGGTGGGCCAGTCCGCATCCCCTTCGGTCAGGATCGTCGGCGGTTCCTTCGCGCCCGGGACCAGTTTCTCGGGCGACTTGGCATGTGAGACAAGCGAGCGATAGAAATCGTCGGACTGCTCGACATCAAGCACATCGGCAAGTTTCAACATGCGATCGCCGACGGCCATCCGGCGTACCCGCTCGGGCGCAAATCTCATTGCGCGGTCGATCGCCGTGGCCGGTGTCAGACGAAGGGCACTGGCGATCATGCTTCGCAGTGGCCGCGGGATCGCACCGAGGCGGCGCCAAATATTATAGCCTTGGGAATAGCGTGTATAGCCGCAGAACAATTCGTCGCCGCCATCGCCCGAAAGGCTGACGGTAACAGCCGAGCGCGCAAGGCGGCTGACCAGCATGGTTGGGATCTGCGAGGAGTCGGAGAACGGCTCGTCCCAGTGGTGCGGCAGCATGGGGATCTGATCGAGCGCATCCTGCGGCGTCACATAGAGTTCTGTGTGGTCGGTTCCGAGATGCTTGGCGACGCGCTTGGCGTGATGTGCCTCATCATATTCGGCCTCGGAAAAACCGATGGAAAAAGTCTTCACGGCGCGCGCCGACTGGCTCTGCATCAACGCGACGACGGTACTCGAATCGTAACCACCCGACAAAAAGGCGCCCAGTGGCACATCGGCCGCCATGCGGATGCCGACCGCATCGGTGAGCAGCTTTTCAAGCGCGTCCACCGCCTCGTCGGCCGACCCGGCGAAAGGATGGTCGCGTCCTTCGCGGGCCTTTTCGGCGATGTCCCAATAAGGCTTCGAGGCTGGCAGCGTGCGATCCCTAGGCCCGATTTCCAGATAGTGGGCGGGCGGCAGTTTTGCGATCCCGTCATAGATCGAATAGGGGCCAGGGACATAATTATGCCGCAGGAAAAGCGCCAGGGAATCGCGGTTGATACCGCCTTGCCAGCCGGGATGCTGACGAAGTGCCTTCAGTTCGGATCCGAAGAGCAGCGTGTCACGCTGCACGCCATAATAAAGCGGCTTTTCGCCCATCCGGTCGCGGGCGAGATAGAGCTTGCGCTCGGCGCGATCCCAAAGTGCCAGTGCGAACATCCCGTTCGCGCGCTGAAGCGTGCCGGGCACCCCCCATAGCGAAAAGCCCTGAAGCAGCGTTTCGGTATCGGAATGGCCGCGCCATTCGACGGCTCCCCCCTCTTCGAGTTCTTTTCGCAGATCGAGATGATTGTAGATTTCGCCATTGTAGCTGAGCACGAACCGTTGATCATGGCTCACCATCGGCTGGTGCCCGGCCGGGGATAAGTCGATGATTGCCAACCGGCGATGTGCGAGCGCGATTCCGGCCTCCGGGTCGGTCCAATAACCGTCACTGTCGGGTCCGCGGTGCGTGATGGTATCGGCCATCCGACGCAATGTGGCCTCGCCGTCCGCAAAGCCGGCCCGGTTCAGAAACCCCACAAAACCACACATCAATTTTCTCTTTTCAAAATAGAATGATAAAGCTCGGCATAGCCATCGGCTGTTGCATCCATACCGTAGGATGTCACGATCCGCGCCCGTGCCGCTTTGCCCATTTCCGCTCGCTGAACAACATCCATCCTGGCGAATTCGGCTATCGCGGCCGCCATATTGTCGGGATCGCCCGGCGGCACGATCCGGCCAAGACCATCCAACAGAGTCGCGCAATCTCCGACGTCCGTCGCGACGCATGGCAGTCCGCAAGACATGGCTTCGCCCAAGACGTTTGGAAATGCCTCGCTGGACGACGACAGGCAAAAGACGTCGAAGCCCGGAAGGATCGATTCGACATCGTCCCGCCTTCCAAGCGCATGGACGCGCCCCGGCGGCAGACGGCTGAAGTCGCGGGACAGATCCGAATTGTCGGGAGACAGTCCCTCACCCACGAACGCCACATGAAGGCGGTCGTCGGCGGCCATCGCTTTGGCGCAAGCTGCGAGGAAAGTCGGAATATCCTTTTGCGGATGATGACGCCCGACAAAACCCAGCAGGACCGCATCGCCGTCGAGATTCAGTTGAGCGCGCAAAGCCTCCCGTCGCCTCGTATCGGGATGCCAGCGCCTGGGATCGAACCCGTTCGGGACGACGACTCCATTTCCTGACGCAAAGCCAAAGGATTCATGATGAAGTCGCGACTGGTGGCTATTGTATATAATCGCGGCGGGGCGCGCCGAAATCCGCGCTAGCATACGGATGACCCACTGTGTCCCGCGTCTCTCAGTTCGTATATCGTACAGCGACTGACGGACATTCCAGGCGGTCGGGAGCGCAGTGCGCGTAAATCGCGCCGCCAGCGACGCAGCCAGGCTGCCATGATACATCCAGCCCTGAACCAGATCGGGCTCATAGCTCCGCACGATCTTGCGAAGATTGCACAACGCACGCACCGGCGGCGTCCCGCCGCCACGCAGGCGGAGCGCATCCACCTGTATGCCCGCAGCGATCAGCAGCGGGCCAAAATCGCCCTCGTCGTCCAGCGAAATCACGCGCGCGTTGAACCGGCCGGCCAGCGGACCGGTCAGGAGATTGACGAGCGATCGCTCCGCTCCGCCGGTGCCCAGCCCGGTAATGATATGCAGGACGCGTTTTTGCACGACCGCGCCCGTCAGCCGCCCAAACCGGACAGATAGAAATACCATTGCGCGAACAGGTACACCGAAAAAACAGCGAGCGAGAATGACCGGACCGCCGGACGAGCGATCAAAATGGTCGCCATGATGTAGGGGTATGCCAGCGCAAGAAAGCGTATCGAATGCGCCGATGTAAAAATGTTGACCGAGACCAGCGCCAGGACGAACAGCGAGAAACGCCCTTCAAGGCTCTGAATAAACTCACGATAGTTCAGAAGAAAAAGACCGAACAGCATAATCCAGAAGCTCAGATAAAGCGGACTGCTCGCCAAATCCCCATATTCAGCACGCCGATCGTTCAAAAGCGTCAGCGCGACCTCGCGCAACGGGCCAATCAGCAATCCGAACACGACCCCCGCACCAACGATCGTCACCAGTCGCATTTCCACCGAAAATCTCGAGAGCCAGCCTCCCCGCTCGGACGTCGCGACGCATAAAAAATAGATCGCGAGGAAAATTGCCATTGCGGTATGGATCGAGGTCGCCAACAGGCAAACGGCGAGGGACAAAAGGTTCGATTTAGGCCTTGTCAGATAAAGGATGTTTAGCAGGCTGATGGCCAGCGCCGAACGAAGCTGCGAATAGGCAAGGTCGAAAATAAGAGGGTTTGCCATCAGGAGGATAGCCAGATATCCGCCTTTTCGATACAGGATCAGCGATGACGTCACGATAAACAGCGAAGATATAATTTGAAAAAATACATCGTAGTCGAACGGAAGTCTGTTTTCCTGAAACAAATTAATCAGAAATTCCCAGGAATACTCATATGTGAAATAAGAAATTAGGCTATCATATGTAAAATAGCTAAAAAGAGTATCGCCGCTAACGATCTTCTGTATATATATCTCTCGATCCCAGAGTACAGAGTGGAAGCTCTGGTAAACAATTTCCGGCCAAGGAATGAGCGAAAGTAGTCCTGCGATCAATATCGGCAGAATTAATCCTTGATGGTTTCTATTCTCTGAAAGAGTATAAGATGCGTTTGTCATTTACCCATTATCCGCGCCGCAATATTTTTATTAGAACAGATCATTGCTTGTGAAAATTCTTTTCCTGATTTCATCGATGGGCGGCGGCGGCGCGGAACGCGTGGCAGCCCTACTTGCCAATTCCTGGACAAGGCGCGGCGATGACGTGACTTTGATGGCAACCTTTTCCAAGCGCGGAGAGTGCGTCTATCGCTTAGATGAAGGTGTGCAACTGGAATTCCTTTCGGATCATTGCAGAGCGGCTGCTGGACGCTTGAAGCGCCTTCTGGTGATGCGCCATTTCATAAGGCGAACCCGCCCCGATGTCATCGTTTCATTTCTGACAAACGTGAACGTCGCGGCATTGCTCGCCGGGGCGGGACTCGGCATACCGGTCATCGCCAGCGAGCGAACCTATCCCCCGCTTGAAAACCCGCGGCTGCCATTCTTCTATCGAGTGATGCGCCGACTGACCTATCCGGCAGCGGGCGCACTGGTTGCGCAGACGGCCCAAACGGCGGACTGGATGCGACGATTCGCGTCAAACGTCCCGATCGCGACGATACCGAATCCGGTGGTCCTGCCTCTTCCGGAGTCAGAGCCGCGGATCGACCCGGGATCGGTCCTTGGCGTCGGCGACAAACTCGTCCTTTGGGCCGGCCGAATCGACGGGCCCAAGCGACCCGAAATCGCGATAGAGGCCTTTTCACGCCTTGCCGCCGATATGCCCGAGTGGAAGCTGGCCCTCATCGGCGACGGCCCACGCCGCGCTGAACTAATGGCTGTAGTCGTCGCACACGGACTGCAGGAACGGATACTCCTACCTGGCTTCGCTGGCAATCTGGCCGATTGGTATGAACGGGCGGATATCTACGCGATGACGACGTCGTTTGAGGGGTTCCCGAATTCGATGCTGGAAGCATTGGCGCACGGGCGCGCGTCCATTGCGTTCGATGTCCTGGCTGGCCTGCGGGAACTCAGCGACGGCGGTCGGCGATTCATGCTGTTGCCCGATCGTGATCATGCGGACGAGCTCACCGAAGCTCTTCGCGCCTTCATGTCGTCAGCAGGGTTGCGGGAACAGTTTGCCGCGACTGCGAAGGAAGTCACACACGTCTATTCCGAACAAAACGTCCTCACCCAGTGGGACAATTTGTTCGCGGCATGCATGGTTTCAGGAAAGACGGCGGAACCGAAACTCTGAACAAGGCGTACCGAACAACCCTAGCTTGGGTGACAGGTCCGATGCCCACTCCTTGGCAAAGCCGAGTTTTTCCACAAACTGGATAATCTCGGTTTCGGTGGCCGATTCATAGGGATAGCCACCGAGCCAGTCATCGATATCGTTGTAAAAATTCATGCCGCGCGCGCCCTTGTAATTCTCGATATATTCCGACGGGCTGCGACCGGTGAGCGCCAGACCTGCCTTAAAGGCGGCAATGAACGGCACCCGGATTAGCGAACGAACGAACGAACCGCTCTTCGTGAATATCCGCTTTTCGGCCTTCCAGGCCCAGCATAGCGGCGTCTTTTGATAAATCGCGAGAACGAACAGGCCGCGATCGTCGACATGACCCGCAGCTTTTTCGATCGCTGCCCACATGGCGCCGGTATGATGAAGGACGCCCCATGAGTAGACGATGTCATATCGTCCTAGCCCCTCCGCTTCCGCCGAAAGGATCGAAACCAGCCGAACATCGGCCTTTGCCGCGGCGCCATTCGCCTGCAGCATCGCGCGCGTCGTTTCGACCGAGTCCGGGTCGATGTCCACCGCCGTCACCGATTTGGCTCCCAACCGAAGCGCCGCAAGGCTGTGGAGACCCGAACCACTGCCGATATCCAGAAAGCTCTTTCCTTCTATCGCACCGCGAGAAAGAAGTTTGAGCACCCCCGCCTCGGCCTGCCGGATTGCTTCCTCATCGACCTTGCCGGAGTAATCTTTCCAGTTCGCGCCAAATTCATAGTGCGTCGAGACGTCGGTCAAGTTCGCAGTCATCGTCAAAAACCCTTTTCACGTGTCACGGGGCGAAAATCGAGCCACCGGAAAAAATCGCATGCAACTCAAGATGTCGGCAGGAATAATTCATCATAGAGGAAAATCCCGAACCCGATCGGCCACGATACCGCTCTGAGGATTTTTCCCGGAACGGTGGTGGGATAATATGCCACGCCGCTGCCCGACCGCCATAGATGCCAGGTAAATCGGGTCTGGTTGGCGGCAATCTTCAACAGTTTCAGCGGTGCGAACGCGAACCATTTCCAATCCTGATCGATGAATTCGCGATAGGCGTAGGATGTTCCTTCGGCAATTCCCCGAAGCTTGCTCAGTGTTTTCATGCTGTTAACGAGCGAGTTTTCTTCGGGATAATAAATGCGGACAACCTCGTTGATGTATCGGGTTTGATATTCGCGCGCTATTGCATTCCAGACCACGCCCTCGACAACGAAGCCCGGAATAAATTCGGGATAAGGGAAACGCTCCAATATGTCGCGGCGATGGAACCCCCATTTCTCCCCTTCCACACCCAGCTTGAACCGCAGCGCCAGATCGTCGCCGTCAAGCGGGGCCGCCGGAAACCGGTCACCCACGACCTTGCCGTTCTGGTCGATGCAAAGACCGGCGACCCCCGCGAAACCGTCGCGCTGATCGTCAGGAATTGCGAACCAGGCATCGCGAAATTTCTGTAACGCATCCGGCGCCATGGCATCGTCGCTGTCGAGGCACAGGAATAAATCTCCTTGCGCCTCGCGAACGCCGCGATTGAACGCGGTCTTCTTGTGCCCATTGGGCTGATGAAAATAGCGGATCGGGAAACACGCCTCGCGCGCCCATGCCTCGACCAGTTCAGGGGTATTGTCGGTCGATCCATCATCGACGACGACCCATTCGAAATCGCGGAAAATCTGCGCCGCGATGCTTTCGTAAACCCGCGGCAACGTGTGCGCGCGGTTATAGCTGGGGGTGAAAATCGTAAAAAGCGGCGCCGCCATGATTATTCGGCCAGCAGGCGCTGGGCTTGGGGATCACGCGACGCGAGGATATTCTGCACCATCGGAAAGGGATGATCGCGATCCGTGACCGGATGCCATGCGCCATCAGCCTTCGCCTTATCCAGCGCAAAGATCGCGAAGCCCTGCGCGATCAACAGGTCGTGGATATCGGCATAACGATAGCCGAACTGCGCGAAATGCACGTCGCCAACCTCGATGAGCAGATGGCGGGTCCGCCCCAGTGATTTCTGGAGCCCTTTCAAAACAAAGAACTCGAATCCCTCGACATCGATCTTGATGAGATCGATGTCCTCGTCGGGCAGCAACATCTGCGCCGGAATCGTCGGGACAACGATCTCGCCATGACCAATCTGATTCATGTCGTCGGATCGCATGTCGCTAAAGCGCGCCCAGCCAAAATCTTCGCCGCAAGCCGCGTTCACGGGATGGATGTTGAGCATTTGGTTTAATCGCAGGTTTTGCGACATCAGCCCGAAGATTCGCGGATGCGCCTCAAACGCAAAGACCTTGCCATCCGGCCCAACGGCTTTGGCACCGGCAAGAACAAGGTCGCCGATATTGGCACCGATATCGACATAGGTGCCGCCCGGTTTCAACAGCGACTGGATGATGTCGACATCGTCCGACCGTTCGTTGGCGTAAAGCCAGAGCGTCATGGACAGCGCCGTGTTGAAGAAATGCAGCTGATAGCCGCGGCGCTGAATCTTGAAACCCAGCTTTTCGGCAAGGCCGGAACGCGCCAACAGGCGCGAAGCAAGAAAGCGCATGGGCTGCCGCTCTTCACCCAGTCGTTTGACGATATGCGAAATTTGCATGCTTACTCCATGTTCGTTCTGAGTGGTGCAGCGCTTCCGGCCTTGGGCGCGCGCCCAAACACCGCGCAATTGATCCCGAGCGTCCTGTACACGGCGCGAAAGGCAAGCGCACGATAACTGACCAGAGCGATCGAAGCCGCGAGGGCTGCCCCGGTCAATCCCAAGGGGGGGATGAGGACAAGGCAGAGGATCAACGATATTGCCAGGCCGATGCCGACGAGCGCGGTGATCCGGTTGTGATGGCCCGTCATGTTGAGCAGATAGACCGGATCACCAAAGAAGAAGGTGGCGAAATGTCCCGCGGCCAGGATCGAAAGCGCCAGACCGGCGCCGGCATATTCAGCCCCAAAAACCAGCGTGATAATCTGTTCTGAAAAGATGATGAGAGGAATCGCGGTCGCGGCGCCGGCAAGCATGATCAGTCGGCCAGTTTGCCGGACAAGGCGTTGCAACAGCTGATGCTCGCCCGCCGCGAACAAACGGGCATATTCGGGCGCGAGCACGATCGTGGCGGCGCCATAGGCAAACGCAACGAGCAACCCGCCCTCCACCGCCACGCGGTAAAGCCCCACCGCCGCTTCGTCGGCGATCAGGCCGAGCACCAGCAGGTCGACCCGCATCAACGCCATATAGACCAGCGCGTTCAGCATGAAGCCGAGGCCCGTTTGCAACAGCTCTCCCGCTCCGCGCACCTGGCTGGCGTCGTCGACGACGTGATGACGCAGCAGCGACCACAAATGGCCGCCCGCGACCAGCAGCAAAAGCGTGACCGCTATAAAACGTCCCTCGACCGCGATGTCGGCATCGTAACGGTTCAGGGCGAGCATGAGCGCCGCGCTGATCAGCAACGTCGCCCCCGACAGCAGCAACGTTCCATAGAGTTGGAACGACAGGGTGCGGCCGAGCCCCCGCAAAACGCCGATCGTCACTTCAAAAAACGCCGCGGGCACGATTAGCCACAGACCGAATTTCATCAACTCGCCCAGCGACGTTTGCGGCGCCAATTGCAAGGCCACTTGCCCGATCAAGACGATCGCGAGCGCGGCGGCGCCGACGAGCAGATAGCCTTTGCGAATTGTCGCGCGAACATTCACGGTTGCAGCACTGCCACGCGATGCCGCAATGTCGCGCGTCAACAGTTCGGGCAAACCCAGCCGTGCCGGCAACAACAGCAACCCGACGGCCGCAATGACGAAGGAATAGGCACCGAATTGCGCGGGGCCGAGCCAACGCGCAAAGATGATGCCCACGCCAACCGCAACAGCACGATCAACCAGGCTCACGGCGCCGACGCCGGCGGCTTGCTGAATGAAGGAACGGAGTTGCATACAGATTGAGCCCGTATTTGCGCGCCGGTTTACAGGCGCAAATCGCTTTCGGCGAGCGGCAGGATGCCCTTTACGTCGACCAGAATGGCGTCCGCTTTGCCAAAGACCCGCAGCGCGGCGCTTCCTCCTTCGGCAAATTCACGATGCGCGACCGCCAGGACCACGGCGTCATAGTCGCCCGCGGCCGGATCGGTCAGGTCGATCCCATATTCATGCTGCGCTTCGGCGGCATCGACCCACGGATCGTGGACATCGACCTGCGCGCCATATTCCTTCAGCTCCGACACGACATCAACGACGCGGGTGTTGCGAATGTCGGGGCAATTCTCTTTGAACGCCAGCCCGAGCATCAGGATGCGGGCGCCCTGCACCGGCAGGTTGCGCTTGATCATCAGGCGGACGATCTGACTGGCGATATAGCCCCCCATCCCGTCGTTGACCCGGCGCCCGGCCAGGATGACTTCGGGGTGATAGCCGACCGACTGCGCCTTGTGGGTCAGATAATAGGGGTCGACGCCGATGCAGTGCCCCCCGACCAGGCCGGGGGTGAATTTCAGGAAGTTCCATTTGGTACCGGCGGCGGCGAGCACGCTGTGGGTGTCGATGTCGAGTTTGCCGAAGATGATCGACAGCTCGTTCATCAGCGCGATGTTCAGATCGCGCTGGGTGTTTTCGATCACCTTCGCGGCCTCGGCCACCTTGATGCTCTGTGCCATGAAGGTGCCTGCGGTGATGATCTCGCCGTACAGGCGATCGACCCATTGTGCCGCTTCGGGCGTCGAACCGCTCGTCACCTTGCGGATCGACGGCAGGCGATGTTCCTTGTCACCGGGATTGATCCGTTCGGGGCTATAGCCGCAGAAAAAATCATGGTTGAAGGTCAGGCCGCTGACCCGCTCCAGGATTGGCACGCAATCCTCTTCGGTACAGCCCGGATAGACGGTGCTTTCATAGATGACGACGTCGCCGCGCTTCAGTGCGCGGCCGACCGTCTCCGACGCCTTGATCAGCGGGGTCAGGTCGGGGCGCTTATGCTGGTCGATCGGCGTCGGCACGGTGACGATGAAGACACGCGCCTGCGCCAGATCGGCCGGATCATGCGAAAAACGCAGCTGGCTCGCCGCGGCCAGTTCGTCCGCGGTCGTTTCCAGCGTGTCGTCGCGTCCCTCGCGCAGCGCCGCGATACGCAAAACATTGATGTCGAACCCCACGACCGAACGCCGGCGGCCGAACTCGACGGCCAGCGGCAGTCCGACATAGCCGAGACCAAGCACGGCGATGGCAGCAGAGTCGAAATCGGGAAGCGATGCGGGGGAAGTCTCGCTCATTTTTGAAAATAATCCCTATACCAGGCAACAAATTGGCGGACGCCGTCGCGGAAATCGGTTTGCGGTCGATAGCCGGTCAAGCGTTCGAGCAGACTGGCATCGGCCCAGGTGGCCGGAACATCGCCCATCTGCATCGGCATCAGATTGCGCTTTGCGGTCATCCCGAGCGTTTCCTCGATCGCGGCGACGAAATCGAGCAGCCGAACCTTGTCATTGTTGCCGATGTTGACGATGCGGAACGGCGCGACGGGCGACAGGCTGTCGCCGGGTTCGATATCGGCGGCGCTTGCCGGACGTTCGGGCACCGCGTCGATCAACAGCCGGATGGCGCGGACCAGATCCTCGACATAGGTAAAGTCGCGGTACATGTCGCCGTTGTTGTACAGGTCGATCGGCCGACCATCCAACATGGCATCGACAAATTTGTAGAGCGCCATGTCGGGCCGCCCCCACGGACCATAGACGGTGAAGAAACGGAACATCGTCGTCGGCACGTTCCACAGATGGGCATGGGCATGCGCCATCGATTCGGTCGCCTTCTTGGTCGCCGCGTAAATGGTCAGCGGCGTGTCAGCCTTTTCCGTCTCCTGAAACGGCATTTCCTCGTTGGCGCCATAGACTGACGACGTCGAGGCCATCAGCAGATGCGCCACCTGGTTGCGGCGCGCCGCGTCCATCACGTTGAACGTGCCCACGACATTGGCCGAGATATAGGCGTGAGGATTTTCGAGCGAATAGCGAACCCCTGCCTGCGCCGCGAGATGGACGATCACATCGGGTTTGAAATCGTCGATCGCGTCATCGACCCGCGCGCGATCCTCGAGCATCGCTTCGACGGCGCGAAAATGCTGATTCTGCATCAGGACCTGGTGCCGACGACGCTTCAGATTGACGTCATAATAATCGGTCATCCCGTCGAAGCCGGCGACCTCATACCCTTCCGCCAGCAACAGCTTGGCGAGATGAAAACCGATAAAGCCGGCGGTGCCGGTCACGAATATTTTGCGTCGCACGTAAATCTCCAAAAGGCGATCGGATCAGCGGTTTGCGGTCGACGTCGCGGCCTCTGGCCCGCCTGCTTTGCCGCGGACGAGGGAGAGACGATCGATAACGAGATCGACGCCGGAGTCGCTTGCCGTGGTGTCGAGCTCGATAGTCGCCCAGTACCAGCGGCACGCCGATGGTGGCACCAACAACGTCCGGCTGTCCGTAGCGGCGGACAATTCGGCCGGAGCGATTGGGCCTCCGGATCGGCCTGCGTCAGGGCAGCTGAGCCTGAATTTGACAATGGCTCCTGCCGCCGCCTCAAGGCCGGACATCTTCCAGTCGAGCCGATAGGCTCCCGACTTCGGCAACGCGATAATCTGGCGAGCGACGGCGCCGTTCGTTCCAGGCAAGCCCGAAACGACAAGGCTCCCCTTCTCCACCGACGAGCCAATCTCACCGGTTTGCATCAGGTCCCAGTCGAAAGGCACAAAGCGCGGCGTCCGAACGAAATCGGCATTGGTCAGGAAATTTCCCTCGACCGCCCGCAAGCCGAGAGCGCGCGACAGGTCGAATGCAAGATCCCAGTAATTTCGACTCGCAAGCTGCGAGATCAGTTCAAAATCGGTGTCCTGCGGCGCGTTGCGATTCCAAGGGGGGCCAGCAATGCGAAGACGCAATTCACCGGCCTGTGGCGTCGCCACCGAATTTCTGAGAACCGCGCTCCAGTAATCCGCACCCCATTCGGGTTCAGCGCCGAGGATATCCGCAAAAGCCGACGCGGCCTTCGGGTTCGCGGTCGCCAGAACCAGGCGATCGACGTAAAAGGATCTGACTTCGTTGCTGACCGCCATAGCGCGGCCGAGAAGGACAACGGCACGCTCCGGACGTTCCATCGCCACCTCACGATCGATCAGCATCGCATTGATCAGGCTGTCGCGGCGCGTGACCTTACCAGCGAGTTCCAGCAACCGGATCGATTGCTGCTCCTGCCCTTTCGCGGCGAGACTGCGAATGAGAACGGGTAACCCCTTGGCAGCAAGCGGTTCGTGGTCGAACCCCTGGCGCGCCAGGCGAACCGCAAGCATATTCGGCTTGGCCTCTGGATCCTTCTTTAGCTGCGCGGCAAAGACGGCGCGGGCCACTGCTGCTTCGGCAAAGCCGTTCGCCAAGGTCGGTATCTGCAGCGAGCGCGTCGGCGCATTCGTCCGGTTGACGATTGAATAACTCGTCGCGCCGACCACGGCCGCGAGCAACAGCCCGACCCCCAGCAAGAGATATTGCCTGGCGAAACCGCTCATCGCCGAATGCTTCCCCATATGAGCATTTTATGCGTCGTCGCTGCGGTTCTTGTCAGCACCGTATCCATAACCATAACCATAGCCATAGCCATAGCCATAGCCGTAGCCGTAGATCTCGTTGCGGCGCCCCACCTTGGTCACCACCGCGCCATAGAGCTGGGCATCGGTCTGACGAAGGCGGCCGAGCGCCGACTTGATCGCACGCGAACTGTTGGACGAGGCGTCGATCGCAAAGATAACGCCTTCGACTTGGCGCGCCAACAGCGGCGCGTCGGCCAAACCCAGAACCGGCGGCGAATCGAGTATGACATGATCATATTCATTCTGCAGCAGCTCGATCAACTGGCCGAGGCGCGACGAACTGAACAGCTCTGCAGCGTTAGGGGGCGTCGGTCCAGCGAGCATATAGTCAAAGCCGAACCGCTCCGACGTGGCAATCAGGTCGCCCAGATTGTCGGATCCGGTCAGGTAATTGCTAAGGCCTTGCTTGTTTTCGATTTCCAGAATTTCGTTCAGTGACGGACTGCGGATGTCGGCGTCGATCAGGATTACCCTTTTGCCGGTCGATGCAAACACATTGGCAAGGCTGATGGACGAACTGCTCTTGCCCTCCGCGGGACGGGTCGAGGTCAGCAAGAAGCTGCGCGGCGCGCCGTGCGGCGTCAGGAAGGTCAGGTTGGTCTGCGCCGCCAAATAGGCTTCGTAAACCATCGACTTCTTGTCGAGCAGCAGTTCGCTGAAATTCTCCGGTTCAACCTTTGGAATCGATCCCAGAAGCGGCAAGCCGAACCGTTCGGTAACCTCGGCCGGATCGCGGATCGAATGATCGAGTTGTTCAAGAATGAACACCAGAACTGCGGCGATGATCAAACCGGCAATCACCGACAGCAGCAGGTTCAGGATCAAGCGCGGGCTGGAAGGGACGGTCGCGGTAGTCGCGACATCGACGATCGCGATATTATTTGTCCCCACGCCCGCGACGCCGATCTCCTTGTACCGCTGCAGAAGGCCATCATAGAGTTGCCGGTTGGTATCGACCTCGCGTTGAAGGATAGCATATTCGATCGAGCGACGCTGCTGGTCGCGGTAATTTCCCGTCATCCGATCGAGTTCCGCCGTCAGTTCGCGCTCGCGCTTCAACGTACTCGCATAGGTTTCGCTGTTGATGTCGCGGGATCGCTTCACTTCGGTCGCGATTGCGCGGCTGAGCGCCTCAACCTGTTCGCGCTTGGCAACAATCTCGGGGTATTCCTCGCCTAGTGTCGTTCGCAGGCGCGCAAGATCAGCCGACAGTTCCGAACGCTTTTGGCGCAGCGCGCTGACCGAGGCATTGGCCGAAACATCAAACGCAGCAGTCGATCCGCTGAGTTGGCTTTCGGCCGTGATCCGGGCGTTGCGCGCTTGTGCGAGCGATTCATTGATCTGCTCGACGTCGGCCGCAACGAGCGTGCGCTCGACAACGCGACCGCTGGCGTCGGCTTTGCCTTGAAGCGTAATGATGCCGTTGTTCGTGGCATAGCTGATCAGGCCACGCTCCGAATCCTCCAGATTTTTCCGGAGTGAGCCAATGCGTTGCTCGAGAAAGCGGCGCGCGTCACTCGTCGCCGAAAACCGGCGGTCGAGATTTGCCGCAACGAACTGTTTGACCCAAAGGTTCGACAGTTTTGCCGACAGCCCCGGCGATGGCGTCGCAAAGCTCACATCAACAAGGCTCGACTGGCGAACGGGCGTAATCTCAACGGCCTTCATCAGGATGGCAACGGCGCGCTTGGTCAGAAGCCCGCGCGCCGAACTATTCAACGCGCCCGACGTTTCCTCTTCATCGAGGCCATAAAGGCTGATGAATTCCTTGTCGTTCAACAGATTGCCGGCGCGAACCGTCCGCTCGGCAAGGGATCTGGATTGTAGCAGGCTGTATTGCGTATTGTAGAAAGCGATCTCGTTCTGGATGGTCTTCTCCCGGGCCCCTTCGACATCGGTCTCGACGAGCGACTGCGGCGATATCTCGATACGCGACGTACTCGTGTAAAGTGGCGTCATCAAAAACGTGATGACCATGCCGATCGCAACACTAACGATCAGGCTGCCGAGAACCCAGGCTTTGTGGTTGAGCAACGCAACAAAGGCGCGCTCAAGGAGATGCATGTCGAACAGCCCCCCGCGATAAGCCGGAAGGTTCGACTGCCCCTCGGTGTCCTTTGAATCCACAATCGGCCGCTCGCTGCTTATATTATTCATTGATTATTACGTCCGTTTAAAGCTTGTTGCCCAGAACCACGAGCGGGGTGCTCAAAAGCGTCGATGCCTTCAGGATATTATCCAGCAAGCGCCGTTGCGGCGAGTCGCCAACAACGACAACGTCCTGAGGAAAGATTTCGGGATCACCATAATTGCCCCGACGGATCGCCGTCAGATTATAGACCCCGACATATTTCTGCCCGCCGACGCTCCGGAAAATAAGAACGTCGTCAAGCTTCGAAAAATCGGTTGTGCCGCCGGCAAGGGCTATGGCACTCATCAATGTCTGCTTACCCACGACCGGGAACTGTCCGGGACGGTTCACTTGCCCGTCGACCGTCACAGCCTGCGCCTGAAGCAGCAGCGGGTTCTGCGAGGATTTGAAGTTTACGGTGACTCGCGGGTTCAGCACATATCGGCCGGCAAGCCGCCCTTCGATCTCGGCCGCGACCTCGCTGGTCGTCCTGCCCGCCGCTTCGACCGCACCGATCAATGGATAGGTAAACTTCCCTTCGCCGTCGGTCAGAATATCCTGCTTCAGGTCAGCGACGCCGAATACCTCGACCGACAATTCGGTGAACGCACCGATATAGGTGGCCCGTACCGCTTGGCGCACGTCATCCCCGGACGGTTGAGGCAACGTTGTGAGCGCGGTGACACCACTGGCCGGGTTCGTCGCGACAGGACCGGGCCCCTTGCCACAGCCGGCCAGTGCGATTGCAGCCGCAACCGTTAAAAATCGCAGGCAGTTCATAGGATTATTCCAGACAAAAGAGAATCTTTTTGACCAACATGACGGCCAATAGGCAGAAACGTCATGATAAGGAAGCGGCTTTGGACCCGCTTGGCGCACCGATCGCCTCCGCGCGACAGCGCGCAAGCAGCACCACAAGAAAGGCCGCGACGACCATCAGCGATGGCGTTCGAAGCGGATAATCGACTACACTTCCAAGCGCAAAACAGCCGAAAGCGGCGGTGAGCGTAACCGTTTCCATCAGGCTCATGCCGCTCGTCTTCGATCGAGCCCGAATGTTGGCGATGAGCAAAGAGCTAACCCAAATGATTGCCAACAGAGCGATCAGGACCGCAGGCAACCCTCCTTCTATTGGCAGCTGGAGCCAATCATTATGCGCATGGTTAAAATAGGACGGCCGTAGCAGCGCATCGGGCTCCGCAACCTGAAACATACTCGCGAAGGACCCGAAACCAGAGCCCAATATCCATTGCCGTTCCGCCAACTCGGCAACCGTACCGAACGCCGCGAGACGAATTTCCTCAACCCCGTCGCCATTGACGAGCCGACTGATCGCATTGGCCCGGTCGGACAGATAGAAAAGCCCGCCCACGACCACAATCACCACAACAGGAGCGAGGCTCAACAATCGTCGCGCGACATTGTTCTTCGCCGACGCCCGCGGACGCGAAATCGGCGCTTGATTGATTGCCTTGGGTCGATTGCCATAGCCGTAACGGATCACCACAAAAGCGACGACAAGGCTTGCCAAGCCGCAGACCAGGCCCAATCGCGATCCGATGACCAGTATCATCAGCAGGAACAGGATTATGCTGCCCGCCAGCGTGGGGACAAGTAACATATGTCGCTTCTTCCGGCGCAGCTCGTTGGCGAGCAGCCAGCCGGCAGACAATATTGCCAGGCACAGCAGCAGGGCGTTGTGATTGCGATTGGAAAAGAGTCCCACAAGCGACCCAACGTTGGTGATGCGATACAGATAAAAAACGCTTCCTTCGCCAGCCGCGAATTGCAGCAGGCCAAGGCCGACAGAAGCGACGCCGAAAGCCCATATCGCCCACCACAGCCGTATCCTTTGATTGGCTGGCGTCGCAGCGGCAACGAGCAGCGCGGTGAGCGGCAGGATCAACGCGAGCAGACTGTTGATCGTCAGCAACGGCGTCATACTGATCGGGCGCCAGCGATCACCCTCGCCGATCAGCTTATCCATCTGGAGGACCAGATCGCGATCGGGCAATCCGGACCAGATATTGACGGACAGGGGCACCAGTTGCACTGCCATCCACAGCGCCAGGACCAGCAACAGAAATAAGGGTGTCCTGATTTCTCGCCAATATCCTTTGGTCGCCGTCGCCAGTGTCAGGAACAGGAAACACACCGAGAGCGATCGCAAGGCCGGCAACGAAGCGATGTCGCTGCGCGCACCGCCGCCCGCCAGCGCCGTCAATGCTAGGAAAAAGCCCAGTATTAACCAAGGGCTCGGCGACCAGCTGCTTAGTGCAAAAGGGCTGACACGCGAATTCATCGACGGCACTCCTTTCCAAAATAAGCAATGGCGGGGCTAGCCGGTCGCAATCCGCTCGATGTGTCGGCCATATCGGCGAGCTTCAACGCTGCGCAGCAGCTGCGGTGTCCAGGAACCAACGTTCGTCACCCTCAAGTCCCACGGCCGTCAGGCGGCCGGTCAAATATGCACCCGTGTCGATTCCGATGCGATTCGCCGTTTCCTCTACATCTTCCGATATTGTGTGCCCATAAACGATAACGCCGCCATAGCCATCCTCGTGTTCCAAGAACTCCTCGCGGATCCATCGCAGATCGGACGTCTTTTGGCGTTCGAGTGCGACGCCCGGGCGAATACCCGCGTGCACGAACACATAATCACCGATCTGGACCATATCCTCGCCGCGATTAAGGAAATCCACATGTGACTGCGAAACCTTGCCCGGCAGCTTTTCGGCCACTTCTTCGAAACTCGCCGCGGCATAAGCGGCGTCGTCGCCCCAATAGCTGCGGATGGTGGCGTCGCCGCCAATGCGGACGAAGTAGCGCACCCGTTTCAAATCGCCGGTGAGAGCAGCGAGGAAACATTCTTCGTGATTGCCGATCAGCATCACCACCTTGTCGAACGGCGCTCCCAGCCCGATCGCCCGCTCGATCACCGATGCGGAATCGGGGCCGCGATCGACAAGATCGCCAAGCAAAATCAATGTTGTGAAAGCCTTGCCGCGGGCGGCGTTATCGGCCTCGACCTTCGCCAGCAATTGCGCGAAAAGATCGTCACGGCCGTGTATATCGCCAATGGCATAGACGCGCTGGCCGTCCGGCACGCGCGAAAGCGCTGCCGACACCCGGTCGTCGCGTTGCCGGCGTTTCAAGAAACCAAGAAAGGACATATGGGCGTAATATCAACTATATCAGCAGCTTACAAAAACGAACTCGTCCGCCTGCCCCCTCGTTGACGGATGCCGTGCCACTTTGTGATACACCAACCGGACAGCCGATCGAGAATCCCTTGCGGTCGGCGCGGCGATTAGAGCCAAGTTAAGCCACCGGCAAGAGCTTTGCGCTAGGGCGGCCGGAAGACTAGCCGAGGAACCACCCGATTTATGCCTTTGGAACCGCCTTCAACACCATTATCCGCTCGCCGAAAGATCATGGTCGTGTTCGGCACCCGCCCCGAAGCGATCAAGATGTTTCCGGTTGTTCATGCCCTGCGCCAGCTGCCGACGCTTGACGTGCGCGTGTGCGTCACCGCGCAGCACCGCGAGATGCTCGACCAGGTGCTTGAAATCGCTCGCATCACCCCGGACATCGATCTGGACGTCATGCAGGCCAATCAGACTCTGGACGGCCTTCTCGCCCGACTTGTCGTCGGACTGGGCGAGACATTCGACCGCGAACAGCCCGATCGCGTGCTGGTCCACGGCGATACGCTGACGACGATGGCGGCCACCCTTGCCGCCTATTTCCGCAAGATACCCGTCGGCCATGTCGAAGCGGGCTTGCGCAGCGGCAATATCTATCACCCCTGGCCCGAGGAGGTGAACCGCAAGGTCGCCGGCGCGGTCGCCGATCTGCACTTTGCCCCGACGGCGACCGCCGCGGCGGCGCTCCGCGCCGAAAATGTGCCCGCCGAGCGCATCCATATCACCGGCAACACCGTCATCGACGCGCTGCTCGCGACCAAGACGCGGATCGACGAAGATACTTCGCTGGCGAGCGGCCTCGATCCGCTCGTCGCGCGCTTTGCCGGCAAGCGCCTCATTGCCGTGACGTCGCACCGGCGCGAGAATTTCGGTGACGGGATGAACGCCATCGCCGAAGCGATTGCGGCGATCGCGGCGCGAAGCGATGTCGCGGTCGTCTTTCCGGTCCATCCCAACCCGCATGTCCGCAGTTGCATGGAGCCGATCCTGGGCGGCCTGTCCAACGTCGCGTTGATCGATCCGCTCGACTACCCGCATTTCGTGCGCCTGCTCGCGACATCCGAACTGGTTCTGACCGACAGCGGCGGGGTCCAGGAAGAGGCGCCGGCGCTCGGCAAACCGGTGCTGGTCATGCGCGAGACGACCGAGCGCCCCGAAGGCATCGAAGCGGGCACCGCGCGGCTTGTCGGAACCGACAAAGCGCGTATTGTTTCCGAAATTTTCAGCCTTCTCGACGATAAGAAGGCCTATTCGGCCATGGCCCGCGCCCATAATCCATTCGGTGACGGCACGGCGGCCAAACAGATTGCGGAGATTGTTGCGCGTGCCCATTGATACACAGCAGACGGTCACCGTCCTCGGGCTCGGTTATATCGGCCTGCCGACCGCGGCGCTGATCGCGCGCTCGGGTTGCAAGGTGACCGGCGTCGATGTCAGCCGCAACGTCGTCGACACGGTCAACAGCGGCCGGGTCCATATCGAGGAAATCGACCTTGACGGCCTCGTCCAGGGGGTCGTGTCGCGCGGCGCGCTGGTGGCTTCGGTCGATGTTGTGCCCGCCGACACCTTTGTTATCGCGGTACCAACCCCGCACGATGACGAGCATCGGCCCGACATCAGCCATGTCCTGTCGGCGGCGCGCGCGATCGCGCCGAAACTCGAAGCCGGCAATCTCGTCATACTCGAATCGACGTCACCCGTCGGCACGACCGAAAAGGTCGCGGCGCTGCTGGCTGAGCTGCGCCCCGACCTGAAGGTTCCCGGCGCCTGCATCGGCGCCGCCGACATCTTCGTCGCCTATTGCCCCGAGCGCGTGCTGCCCGGACGCATCCTGGTCGAGTTGGTCGACAACGACCGCTGTATTGGCGGCATCACCCCGCGCTGCGCCCGCCGCGCGATGACTTTTTATCGGCAGTTCGTGCGCGGCGCCTGCGTCACCACGTCGGCGCGCGCCGCCGAAATGGTCAAGCTGGTCGAGAACAGCTACCGCGACGTCAACATCGCCTTTGCCAACGAGCTGTCGATGATGGCCGAGCAGATGGGGGTCGATGTGTGGGAGGTGATCCGCCTCGCCAACCGCCACCCGCGCGTCAATATCCTGCAACCCGGCCCCGGCGTCGGCGGCCATTGCATTGCGGTCGATCCGTGGTTCCTGGTCCATGGCGCCCCGAACCACAGCCGCCTGATCCGCACCGCGCGTGAGGTCAATCTGGCCAAGACCGCGCATGTCATCGGCGCCGCCGAAATGCTGGTGTCACAGCATCCGCAAGCGCGCGTCGCCTGCCTCGGCCTCGCCTTCAAGCCCAATATCGACGACTTTCGCGAAAGCCCGGCGGTCGAAGTCGCGGCCGCGCTGGCACGCCGGTTCGGCCCCCAGATCCAGATCGTCGAGCCCTATGCGCGCGGCCTGCCGATGGAGTTTGCGGGCACCGGCGCCGAATTGATCGACCTCGACAGCGCGCTGGCCGATTGCGACCTGCTGATCGTCCTCGTCGATCACGACCTGTTCAAATCGATCCCGCTCGAAGAACGTAGCGAAAAGATTGTCTATGACACGCGCGGCCTGTGGCTCGACCAGCCGAATGTGGCAGGCGCCAGTCCGCTCCACCGCGCGGCCTGATTTCCGTTGGACATGGCGCCCCGTCACCGTCTCCACGATAACCCCGGAACCGTCCGGCGACTGCAACGCCTGGTCGTCGAAAAGCCTTGGGGCCGCGACGATATTCCGCGCGAATATGGCGATTTCGGCGGACGCCGGATCGGCGAGATCTGGTTCGCCCATCCCGACGGCGATGCCGCGCCGCTGATGGTCAAATTCCTCTTCACCTCCGAACGTTTGTCAGTCCAGGTCCATCCCGACGACGCGGCGGCGAAAGCCGCAGGTCTGGCGCGGGGCAAGGACGAATGTTGGCTGGTGCTGGCGGCGGACGCCCATGCCCAACTTGGCGCCGGATTGACCGTCGATACCGATCGTGACGAACTACGCGCCGCGGCGCTCGATGGATCGATTGTCGACCTGATCGACTGGCGCACCGCCGCAAAGAACGATTTCGTCTATAACCCCGCTGGCACGATCCACGCGATCGGGGCCGGCCTGACGATTGTCGAGGTGCAGCAAAATATCGATCGCACCTATCGTCTGTATGACTATGGCCGTCCGCGCGACCTGCACCTGGACGAGGGGCTGGCCGTTGCCCGGCTCGATCCCGCAGCCGATCCCCGCGACCGCCGTATCGACGGCAATGCCGACGCCAAGCTGGTCAGTGGCCCCTATTTCCATGTCCTCCACCTGACCGGCCCGGTCGATCCACGGGCAATCGCACAGGTCGAGGGCGAGCTGACGTTCGTGCCGCTTTCGGCCGGATGCCGCGCAGCGGACGAAACGGTATCGCTCGGCGAAGCGGTGCTGTTCGACGACCCGTCGTTGATCGGCATCGAACCCGGCGGCCGCGCCCTGCTGTGCTGGGCGGCCTGAGCCGCGCAGCGTGCGCCTCTTGCGGCGCCTGACCGCATCTCCCATATCGCCACGATGAGCGAACCTAATGCGCACCGTGCCGCGCCCTGGCATGGAACCACCATCCTGTCCGCCCGCACCGCCGACAAAGTCGTCGTGATCGGCGACGGGCAGGTGTCGATGGGCCAGACCGTGATGAAGCCCAACGCGCGCAAGGTGCGCCGTCTGCATGACGGCAGCGTCATCGGCGGCTTTGCCGGGGCAACCGCCGACGCCTTCACCCTTTTTGAACGGCTCGAGGCCAAACTCGAACGGCATAGCGGCCAGCTGCTGCGCGCCGCGGTCGAACTCGCCAAGGACTGGCGCACCGACAAATATCTCCGCAATCTGGAGGCGATGATGATCGTCGCCGACAAGGAGGTGACTTTGGTCATCACCGGCAACGGCGACGTGCTGGAACCCAAGGGCGGCATCGCCGCGATCGGCTCGGGCGGCAATTACGCCCTCGCCGCCGCCACCGCGCTCGCCGAATATGAGAAAGACGCCGAGATACTGGTGCGCAAGGCGATGCAGGTCGCCGCCGACATCTGCGTCTATACCAACGACCAGTTCACCCAAGAAACCATCGAAATTCAGGCGTAAAACAGATGAACAAGGACCTGACTCCCAAGGCGATCGTCGCTGCGCTCGACACGCATATCATCGGCCAGGACGCCGCCAAGCGCGCGGTCGCGGTGGCGCTGCGCAATCGCTGGCGCCGCCAGCAGCTGGCGCCCGACCTGCGCGACGAGGTAACGCCGAAGAATATCCTGATGATCGGCCCCACCGGCTGCGGCAAGACCGAGATTTCGCGCCGCCTGGCCAAGCTGGCCGACGCCCCCTTTATCAAGGTCGAGGCGACCAAGTTCACCGAGGTTGGCTATGTCGGCCGCGACGTCGAACAGATCGCCCGCGACCTGGTCGAGGAAGCCGTGCGGCTCGAAAAAGAGCGCCGCCGCGAAGCGGTGCGCGCCGCCGCCGAAGAGGCGGCGATGGAACGGCTGCTCGACGCGCTCACCGGCAAGGGGGCGAGCGAGGCGACCCGCCAAAGTTTTCGCCAGCGCATCCGCGACGGCCATCTTGACGACAGCGATGTCGAGATCGAGGTTGCCGACGCGCCGAACATGCCGTTTGAATTGCCCGGTCAGCCGGGGCAGATGAGCATGATCAACCTGTCCGACATGCTGGGCAAGGCGATGGGCGGCGCACCCAAGAAGCGCCACAAGCTGAAGGTCATCGAAGCCGCGACGCGGCTGATCGAGGAAGAGCAGGACAAGCGGCTCGATCAGGATGACGTCGCCCGCATCGCGCTCGCCGATGCCGAGGCCAATGGCATCGTGTTTCTCGACGAGATCGACAAGATCGCGGTCAGCGACGTGCGCGGCGGATCGGTCAGCCGCGAGGGCGTCCAGCGCGACCTGCTGCCGCTGATCGAAGGCACCACGGTTGCGACCAAATATGGCCCGATGAAGACCGACCATATCCTGTTCATCGCCTCGGGCGCGTTCCATGTCGCCAAACCCAGCGATCTGCTGCCCGAACTGCAGGGCCGCCTGCCGATCCGCGTCGAATTGAGCGCGCTGACCGAAAGCGATTTCGTCCGCATCCTGAGCGAGACCAAGGCGGGTCTGCCCGAACAATATGCGGCGCTGCTCGGCACCGAGGGCGTCACCCTGTCATTTACCGACGATGCCATCGCGCGCGTCGCCAAGCTGGCGGCCGAGGTCAACGAACGGGTCGAAAATATCGGCGCGCGGCGCTTGCAGACGATCATGGAGCGATTGGTCGAAGAGATCAGCTTCGCCGCCGAGGACATGTCGGGAACCACTTTGGCGATCGATGCGAGCTATGTTGAACGGCAGCTTTCCGAGATTGTCGGCGATACCGACCTCAGCAAATATGTGCTGTAACTCGCGAACGTTCGGGCGGGCGTAATTAGGCTTCTTTTCAGCCGTTCGTTTGCCGAACTTCATTTGACTTTCGCGGCGCGTCAATGCGATGAACGGTGCGACACGGTCGACACGGGTTGCAACCGACCGGCGCGGAGACAGTAATGACAGACGAGGACGTCGCCCCGGAACAGGGCGAGCTGGCGATTACGCGCACCGGCGATCGGCTTCGGCTGGCGCGGGAGGCCGCGGGGTTGTCGCTTGCCGATGTGGCGACGCGGACGCGGATCACCCAGCGTCACCTGGCCGCGATCGAAAAGTCCGATTTTTCCGAACTGCCGGGGCGCACCTATGTCACCGGCTTCGCGCGGGCCTATGCCCGCGCCGTCGATCTGCCCGAGGCGGAGGTTGGCGCCGCAGTACGCCGCGAACTCGAAGCCGACGCTTATGGGGCGCGGCCGCTGTACGAGGCGTATGAGCCGACCGACCCGGCCCGATTGCCGACCGCGCGGCTGACCTGGACGCTGGTCATCGTCACCCTGCTGCTGGCGTCGGCCTATGGGGTGTGGCGTTTCCTGTCGGTCGAACCCGACGAGGCGCTGATCGCGGCGCAGAACCGCGCCGCCGACGCATCCGAAGCGCCGCAGAGCGACGCCGCGGCGCCGCCGACAACCAAGGCAGGGTCCAGCACGTCGGCCGTCGCCGCCAATGCGCCCGTCGTGCTGACCGGCCTATCCGAAGTCTGGATCGGGTTCGACGACGCCGCGGGCAAAACCGAAAATTGGCGCACGCTCGACCCGGGTGAAACCTATCAGGTGCCGCCCGCCTATATCGAGCAGTTCACGCTGCGCACGAGCATCCCGCAGGCGCTGAAAGTTACCGTCGGAGGCCGCGACATTGGTGCCATCGGTCCCGCCGATACGCTGGTCAAGGGCATCTCGATGAAGCCTGCCGATCTGGTGGCCCGCGCCGACGCCGGCGGCCCGGCCGCCGCCACGGCGCCGCCGGCACGCACGCTGCCCAAGGGCTGAATCAGCCATCATTCGGGCCGGTAAGAGCGGCAGCGCACCGAATTGGGTTTGCGCTGCTGCACTTTGCCGCGTTATGAACAGAACAATGGTTAATTGGTGGGGGCCGAACGGCAAATGAAGATGCGTCATATCACTTTCCTCGGGGCGGCGTCTGTCGCGCTCGTAGCGACGATGCCCGCGCAGGCGCAGGACGGCGCCATCGACAAGCGGGTCGAGCGGTTGGAAAAGGAAATGCGGGCGGTCCAGCGCTCGGTGTTTCCCGGCGGCAGCCCGACTTTTTTCGAAGGCGAGATCGCGCCCGACAACACCCCCGGCGAGCGAGCGCGCAGCAATGCGCCGGTTATCGACCTGACCGCCCGCGTCGATGCGCTGGAGACCCAGCTTCAGACGCTGACCGGCCAGACCGAGCAGAATGCGTTTCAACTGCGCGAGTTGGAAAAGCAGTTCACCGCTTACAAGACCGAGATGGACAAGAGAATTGCCGACCCGGCAGCGATCGCGACCCCTGCCAACCTTGGTCCCGCTTCGACGGCGAGGCCGCCGACGGCGACGGCGACCGTCGCTGCCGCGCCTGTCAAAAAGCCGGCGGCGACGACCAAGCCCGCGGCGACGACGCCCAATGCGGCGCGCCTCGCGCTGGTCAAAAAGGTCGAAATCCCCGCGACCGGGAACGAAACGAAAGACGCCTACGACTATGGCTATCGCCTGTGGGAAGCCAAGCTCTATCCCGAGGCGCAGGTCCAGTTGAAACAGGTGGTGACCAAATGGCCGACCAGCAGCCAGGCAAGTTTTGCCCAGAATCTGCTCGGCCGCGCCTATCTGGACGAAGGCAAACCCAGTCTCGCCGCCGTCGCTTTTTATAACAATTACAAGGACCGGCCCAGCGGTGCCCGCGCGCCGCACAGCCTGATGTACATGGGCGTCGCGCTCGACAAACTTGGCCGCAAGGCCGACGCCTGCAAGGCGTTCCGCGAACTCGAAGAAGTGTACGGCGACAAGACCCCGCAGGATGTCCGGACCGATGCTGCCGCCGCAAAAACAAAAGCAGGTTGCTGATCGCGACAGCGCCGACCGGCTGGCAACCGACCTTGGCGCGCTCGCGGGATCGGACTGGCACCGTTTCCACTACGGCGTCGCCGTCTCGGGCGGCCCCGACAGCATGGCGCTGCTCTGGCTGATGGCGACGCTGTTGCCCGGACAGGTCTGGGCGGCGACGGTCGATCATGGGCTGCGCAAGGGGTCCGGCGACGAAGCGCGCATGGTGGCGGGTTTTTGCGAGCGCGAGCATATTCCCCATTCGACGCTGCGGCCCGCGGTTCCGATCAAGGGTTCGCTGCAGGCGGCGGCGCGCGCCGAACGGTACCAGCTGCTCGAACAATGGCGCGGGGCCAATGCGCTCGACCATATCGTCACCGCGCATCATGCCGACGACCAACTTGAAACGATGGTCATGCGGATCAATCGCAGCAGCGGAGTGAGCGGTCTGGCGGCGATCCGCGCCCGCAACGGTGTCATTCTGCGGCCGCTGTTGCACTGGCGGCGCGGCGATCTGGTCGATCTGGCGCTGGACCATGACCTGCCCTTTGTCGATGATCCGTCGAACAACGACCATCGCTTCGATCGCGCCCGGCTGCGTCAGGCGCTGCGATCGCAGACGGTGCTCGACCCCGCTGCCGCAGCCCGCTCGGCAGAATGGCTTGCCGAAGCCGACGAAGCGCTCGATTGGGCGGTGGAGCGGTTAATCGCGTCGTGGCCCGACGCCTCCGACATCGCGGTGATCCGCGACGAGGGCTATCCGCCCGAGATGTTTCGCCGCATCGTCGCGCAGCGTCTGCGGGCGAATGCGCCGCAGCTGGCGGTGCGCGGCGCCTCGCTCGACGGCGTCATCGCGGCGATGCACCAGGGCAAGCGGGCGATGGTCGGCGCCCTGCTGATCGACCCCGTCCGCGGCTTTCAGACGACGATTTGGCGCATTTCTGCTGCGCCGCGCCGGAAACCACCCAAAAAGGCCTGATTGGCTCATTGTCATTTAACCCGATTATCCTATCTTGTTGGGATAGGAGCGCGGCGCCGCGCCGGTTAGGAAAGATTCCGCATGCAGGACGACAAGGAACCTCAGGGCAACCCCTGGATGAAGAGCGTGATGATCTGGAGCGGCATTTTGCTCGCCATGCTCCTCGTTGCCTCGATGTTCGGCGGGGCAGCGCAGCCTGCGGGCAGCGCGCTTGCCTATTCGGAGTTCCGTCAAAAGGTCGAGGAAGGCAGCGTCAAGGATGTCGTGCTGTCCGAAGACAAGGTGACCGGCACGCTGTCGAACGGCGACCGTTTCACCGCCAACGTCGTGCGCGATCCCGACCTGCTGAAAATGCTCAACGACAATGGCGTCAAATATGACGGCAAGGCGACCGAAGCCCCCAATTTCTGGATGTATATGCTCCTCCAGTCGCTGCCCTTCCTGCTGATCCTCGGCATCGCCTTTTTCGTCTTTCGCCAGGTTCAGAAGAACAACGGCTCGGGCGCGATGGGCTTTGGCAAATCGCGCGCCAAGATGCTGACCGAAAAGCAGGGCAAGGTGACCTTCGACGACGTCGCGGGTATCGACGAGGCGCGCGAAGAACTCGAAGAAATCGTCGAATTCCTGCGCGATCCGACCAAATTTTCGCGGCTCGGCGGCCAAATTCCGAAGGGCGCACTGCTCGTCGGTTCGCCCGGCACCGGCAAGACCCTGCTCGCCCGCGCCATCGCCGGCGAAGCGGGCGTGCCCTTTTTCACCATCTCGGGTTCGGACTTTGTCGAAATGTTCGTCGGGGTCGGCGCCAGCCGCGTCCGCGACATGTTTGAACAGGCGAAGCGCAACGCGCCCTGCATCGTGTTCATCGACGAAATCGACGCAGTCGGCCGCCATCGTGGCGCCGGTCTGGGCAACGGCAATGACGAGCGCGAACAGACACTCAACCAACTGCTCGTCGAAATGGACGGGTTCGAGGCGAATGAAGGCATCATCATCGTCGCCGCGACGAACCGCCCCGACGTGCTCGACCCCGCCCTCCTCCGCCCGGGCCGCTTCGACCGCCAGGTCGTCGTGCCGCGCCCCGACATCGAAGGCCGCCAGAAGATTCTGGAAGTGCACACCCGCAAAAAGCCGCTCGCACCCGACGTCGACCTGCGCCGCGTTGCGCGCGGTACGCCGGGCTTTTCGGGCGCCGATCTGGCCAATCTGTGCAACGAGGCGGCGCTGCTTGCGGCGCGCAAGGGCAAACGCTTGATCGCCAACGACGAGTTTGAAGAAGCCAAGGACAAGGTCATGATGGGCGCCGAGCGCCGATCGATGGTGATGACCGAGGACGAGAAGAAATCGACCGCCTATCACGAGGCGGGCCACGCGCTCGTGTCGCTGCACGTCGAGGGCTGCGACCCGCTGCACAAGGTGACAATCATCCCGCGCGGCCGGGCGCTGGGCGTGACGTGGAACCTGCCCGAACGCGATCGCTATTCGACCAACATGAAGCAGATGAAGGCGCGCCTCGCGCTGTGCTTTGGCGGCCGGATCGCCGAACAGCTGATCTATGGCAAGGACGAGCTCAACACCGGCGCGTCGAACGATATCCAGCAGGCAACCGACATGGCCCGCTCGATGGTCATGGAATATGGCATGTCCGACAAGCTCGGCTGGCTGCGCTATCGCGACAATCAGGACGAAGTGTTCCTGGGCCATAGCGTGTCGCGCGCGCAGAATATGTCCGAAGACACCGCGCGGCTGATCGACGCCGAAGTTCGCCGCCTGGTCGAAGAAGGCGAAAATGTCGCGCGCAAGGTGCTCACCGATCATCTCGACGAGCTCCACCTGCTCGCCGGCGCGCTGCTCGAATATGAGACGCTGTCGGGCGAGGAGTCGAAGCGCGCGATCAAGGGCGAAGACATCGGCCGCGAGGACGACGCCGACAAGCGCGGCACGCCGGTGTCGGGCCATGCCGGGTCGCTGCCTCAGATCAAGCGCAAACCGCGCCGTCCGCTGGGCGACGCCAATCCCCAGGGCGCGTAGCCTTACCGCGCCGGCACGCTCGATTCAGGGGTTATTCATTGGCTGACGGCATTTTTCGGCGCATGCCCCTGGGGAAACGTGTCCGCATCCTGCCTGTCCTGCTCGCCGCGCCATTGCTTGGCGCGATGGCGCCGGGGGACATGAGCGTCGCGGCCTTCTTGGCCCGCGCCGATTCCATCGCCCGGCTCGGACCGCTCGCGCTGGCCACCCCGCAAGGAAACCAGCTGAAGGGCGAAGTCGTCGCCGCGGGCAAGCGTTACAAGACGCGGATCGATGCCGACCGCCGCGCGGGCCGGAAAACGACCAGTTGCCCGCCCGAATCGGGAACGCTGACCCCCGATCAATGGCTGGCGCATCTGCGATCCTATCCCGCCCCGGTCCGCAGGACGGTGAGCATCAACGCCGCGTTCGATGCGTTGATGAAGAAACGCTACCCCTGCCCCGCCTGATGCGCCATGGAGCGATCGACCAAGGAGACGGTGATGACCGGTAAAGCGTGGAAAATTCTGGCGATCGCCGCTGTGCTGGCGCTAGGTTCGCACCCCGCCGCGGCGCAGGGCACCGGCGCGCTGACCAGCAAGATCGAACTGGAGCGACTGGCTCCGGCGACGAGCGGGCAAGCTGCGGCAAAAACCTATGTCGCGCCCGACGTCGTCGTCCCCGGCGACCGCATCCGGGTGACGCTGACCTTTACCAACAATGGCGCCGCCCCCGCGGCGGGGCTGAATCTGACCAACCCGATCCCCGAAGGTCTGGTGTTCGACGAAACCGCTGACGCCGCTGGATTTTCGGTTTCGGTCGATGGCGGAAAGACATTCGGCGCGCTCGCCAGCCTGACGGTGCCGGTATCGGGCGCCGACCCGCGCGCCGCGGTGGCGGCCGACGTGACGCATGTCCGCTGGCTGTGGCCCGCCGCAGTAGCCCCGGGCCAAAGCCGCTCGGTCGCCTTTTTCGGGCGCGTCCGGTGACCGGATCGCGGCGCTAGCCGGTGACCATCTATTGTGATGAATCGGGCGGGCTGAATGTGGGCGCCATGATTTTTTCGGCGGTGATGCTGACGCCGCAGGGCGCCGCCGACATTCACGCCCGATTTCGCACCGTCACCGGGCTGCGCGGCGAATTGAAAGGCAGCCGGATCAGCATCGTCGAGCGCGCCTATCTGCTCGAACTGTTCGATCGCGCCGGTGGACGCGCGTGGGTCGCGGTGGCGAAGCGCGATACGCTGGCGCAGCATCCGGGCGGAACCCTGCCCAGCGACTTGACGCTTTACGCGGCGCTGCTCGATCTCGCGGTCGGCCGCTGGCTTCCCGAAACCGGCGGCGTGTGCACCGATGTGGTGATCGATGAAGGCCGCTACGATCCGACCATCCTGGCGAAGGTTCGCGAAGACATCCAGGCCGGGCTTGGCAAGTGGGGCCGCGCCTCGCTCGCCGACAGCCGCCGCAGCGACGGGGTGCAGATCGCCGATGTGATCGCCAACAGCCTGTTCAACATCACCGTCGGCTCGCCGCGCGCACCGCATCCAGCGGATCATCGAGCCGATGCTGGCATCGAAAGCGATCCGCGTGGCGGAACTGACGCAGCTTTCTTAGCTGGACGTCTGGTTTGGGGTGATTAGCAGAGGTTCACGGTCGCCCTGAATTTCCACTGCGCTCACAGGAAGAAAATCACACCGCAGCGCTTTCCGCTTCGTCGTTGGCAGCCACCTGCCGCGCGATCTGCGCGGTGTGGGTCAGCGACACACGCGTTCCCGGTGCGGTATCCTCGACCGCGATTTCGGCCCCCAATTGCTTGGCGAGCGCCTGGACGATACGCGTGCCCAGCCCAGCGGTCGGCCGTTCGGGATTCTCGTCGAAGCCGACCCCGTCGTCGGAGACCGACAGCGTCCAATCGTCGCCCGTCGCGGCATAGCCGACGACGACATGGCCATGGCGGTCGTTCGGAAAGGCGTGCTTGAGAGCGTTGATCACCAGCTCGGTGACAACCAGCCCCAGGCTGACCGACACATCGCCGCCGATCGACACCGGATCGACCTCGGTGGTCAGCGTGAGCTGCTCCGGGTCAAAGATCATCGACGCGCCAATGCTCGCGCACAGCTGCGCTAGATAGGGTTCGAGCTCGACGGCATTCGCGTCGGATTCGGCAAGGTGGCGTTGCAGTGTCGCGATCGACATCACGCGTTGATGCGCGTCGCTCAAATGGCCTCGCGCTTCGCTCGACTGCACCTTGCGCGCGCTCTGCATCAATATGCTCGCGATGATCTGCAGGCTGTTGGCGACCCGGTGCTGCATCTCGTGAAGCAGCGCCGCATTGTCGTGGACCAGTGCTTTCTGCCGCTTCTCGCTCGCGCGCACTTCGGTCACGTCGATCACCGTGATCATCATGCGCGTGTGGAGGCTGTCGCCATATTCGAGCCGCTGCGCCTTTAACACCAGTCGGCGGCGCCCACCGAGGTTGGTTTCGATATCGACCTCATACGCCTCGACGTCCGCCGCGCCCGAGAGGGTCGCGTCGATCAGCGAGCGCAGCCGCGGCAGATCCCATTGCTGGTTGTCGAGGTCATAAATCGTCCGGCCGGTGACGGTATCGGGATCGATGCCAAAGGCCGCACAGAAACTGTCGCTCGCCGCAACGATCGCGAGATTTTCGTCGAGCAGCAGGAGCGGCGCGTCGGACGCAAGCACCACCGCCAGCCCCAGCGTGCGGCCCATGTTGATAGGAGGATTATCGGCAGCCATGCGGCGCGCCTTCCCGGTCGACCCGGGCCGCAGGACGCGGCCTTGTCGGCAACCAAATCGCGGAGCTATGGTCATCGGCGTTGCCGACCATTGCCCCGAAATCCGCGTATAGCATGCAGCGGGGTCGGACACGCACAGAATCGACAAGGCGATCACCTCCCGCCGTAAGCGGGTCGGCGCAAGAACCGCGTAATATTCCAAAGTTCAGGAAAGTTCAGCCCTATGCATCGCCGCATTTGTCGCGCTCGGCGGACAGATGGCGGCTGGTTTCTGGCCGCATCTGGAAGCTGGGCGGCGACCGCTTTTGCCTGTAAATTGAAAGAGCTGAGATGAAGGCTGGCACAGCGGAATAATGTAGGACAGCGTTTTTTTGTGCGGCGGATGGCGGCTTTGGGGTGGGGACTTTCAATTTTCGTCATCCCGGCGAAGGCCGGGATCCCAACCTCTCGGATTAACGCACCGGCGAGATCCCGGCCTTCGCCGGGATGACGAGGTTGTGGACGGCGGCTTCGGTCGCCAAGCGACATTCCGCACGCCCCACCCCAACAAAAAGGGCCGCGGTTTCCCGCGGCCCCCTTCGTATCGCTGTTCGCGGCGCTTATTCGAAGTCGCTGCCACCGCCCGCGGGGCTGCGCGGCGGCGCGGCGGCGGTCAGGCGCAGGGCTTCGGCCGAGCGGCTGATCGAGCTGATTTCATCGGGCGTATCGTCATCGTCGACGACAACCTTTTGCAGCGTCGTGATCAGCGTTTCCTTCAGATCCTTGGGACGCACGGTCTGCTCGGCGATTTCGCGCAGCGCCACGACCGGGTTCTTGTCGCGGTCGCGGTCGATCGTCAGTTCCGAGCCGCCCGAAATCTCACGCGCGCGGTGTGCGGAGAGCAGGACGAGATCGAAACGGTTGGGAATCTTGTCGACGCAATCCTCGACGGTAACGCGGGCCATGTTGTTTCCTTAGAATATCGGAGAGACCAGCCTTTTGGGAGGCGTGGCGGCAAGCGCTGCGCGCTAGCAGCAACACCCGTGGCTGTCAATCGAAGCGCGGCCCTTGCGGGGCTTGCAGCGCCCCGCCTATGAGCGGACGATGACCGATGCGCCCTGCCCCGCCAGCGATCCCGACACGCTGACCGCCGACGTCGCCGGGCATCGGCTGGAGGTGATCGTCGACGGCGACCAGCGGCTCGACCGCATCCTGGCGCTCCTGTCTGGCGCCATCCGCAGCATCGACATCATCATGTACATCTTTGAGCACGATGGCGCCGGAACCCGCGTCCTCGATGCGATGACCGCGGCGGCGCAGCGCGGGGTGCGCGTCCGCGCGGTGATCGACAGTTTCGGTTCATCGGATATTTCCGACAGCATTTTTGCGCCGCTGCGCGGCGCCGGCGGCAGCGTGACCTTTTTCTCGCGGCACTGGCGGTCGAGCTATCTGGTCCGCAATCACCAGAAACTGCTGCTGATCGACGAGACGGTGGCGGTGACCGGGGGTTTCAACATTGCGACCCCCTATCTTGGGACACAGCCGGGCAATTGCTGGTTCGATCTGGGCATCGTCGTTCGCGGCCCGTCGGTGGCGCGCATGGTCGCCTGGTTTGCGGAAATCCACGACTTTACGGTGAACAACGACGGCAAGCTGTTGATGCTTCGCCGCCTGATCCGCGAATGGCCGGTCGACACGGGGCCGGTCACCTGGCTGGTCGGCGGCCCGACCCAGCGGCTGTCGCCCTGGGCCCGCGCGGTGCGCACCGACCTGACCGGCGCACGCCAGCTCGATATGGTAATGGCCTATTTTTCGCCCGGTCAAGGGATGCTGCGGCGGCTCGGCCGCGTCGCGCGGCACGGCCGGGCGCGCTTCATCATGGCGGCGAAGTCCGACAATGCGGCGACGATCGGCGCCTCGCGCCTGCTCTATGGCTATCTGCTCCGCAAACGCGCGCAAATCTGGGAATATCAGCCATGCAAGCTGCACATGAAGCTGATCGTCATCGACGATGTCGTCTATGTCGGGACCGCCAATTTCGACATGCGCAGCCTGTTCGTCAATGTCGAGGTGATGCTGCGCGTCGCCGACGCCGGTTTCGCGCAGCAGATGCGCGGGTTCATCGCGGCCCAGCAGGACGATTGCGACGACATCACGCCTGCGGCACATAAGGCACGCGCCGGATGGTTGACGCGGCTGCGCTGGACGCTGGCGTGGTTTGTGGTCGGGGTCGCCGACTATACCGTGTCGCGGCGGCTCAACTTCGGCCTGGGCGAGACCGATCCCGATACGGAGGTTTAAAGCCGAGAGGATCGGTTGCCATTTGGCTCAGGGCGAGTTGAAAATGGTGGCGTCTCGCGACCCGGAGCGCAGCGTACTTCTGTACGTGAGCACCGGAAGCGCGAGAGGTCGCCATTTGCAGGCCGCCATGGGCCAAATGGCAACCGATCCTTAGTCTTTCCAGCCCCAGAACAGGAAGCAGGGCGGGACGTTCACCC
>CAZCUW010000021.1:44236-51471 GCA_964502035.1 uncultured Sphingopyxis sp.
ACCGATCCTTAGTCTTTCCAGCCCCAGAACAGGAAGCAGGGCGGGACGTTCACCCATTCGAACGCATTGTCGATGCGGGCAAAATGGGGGGCCAGGAAGTCGCGCGCACGCGCGCGGAACTGATAGACGAGGAACGCGCCGCCGGGGCGCAGCACGCGATGCGTTGCCGCCGCGATCGCCGGGCCGACGCCCGCCGGCAAGGTCGAAAACGGCAGGCCCGACAGCACATAGTCGGCCTTGTCAAAACCGTGCGCCGCAATGATTGCTTCAACTTCCGACGCCGATCCGTGCACCGCGATAAAGCGGCTGTCGCGGATATCCTTGCGCAGATAGTCGATGAAATCCTCGTTGGTGTCGATCGCGATCAGCGTCGCGTCACCCGCCATGTGTTCGAGAACGGGACGGCAGAAGGTGCCGACCCCAGGGCCATATTCGACGAACAGCTTCGTGTTCTTCCAATCGACCGGCCGCAGCATGTGGCGGATCAGCGTCGGCGACGACGGCACGATCGATCCCACCATGACCGGATGCTTGATGAAACCGCGGACGAACATGCCCCACGGCCCGAAAAAGCGTTTGAGGCCCACGCGCAGCCGGCGCGCCAGCGGCGCTTTCTTTTCTTGGGCCTGCGCCCGCGGATTGGTCATGATGGCTTTCGCGTTGTTGCGGTTGACGAGGGCGTGGCAAAAACGGCGCGCGGGCGCAAGGAAAGAGTCAGTCTTGACTCTGGACAGGTCACCGCGCGCGTGTAGGGAAAGGCCGACATAGGCAGTTGAAAAGTCGGAGGTGACGTCGATCATGGCGACAAAATCGCAATCGATCCCCGCCGACCGCATGACGATCCTGTTCGCGGTGATGCTGGTCGCCGCCGCGGGCAACACCGCGATGCAGTCGATCCTGCCCGCGATCGGCGCCAAGCTGCACATCCCCGACGTCTGGGTCAGCCTGGCGTTCAGCTGGTCGGCGCTGTTGTGGGTGATGACGGCGCCTTATTGGGCGCGCCAGTCGGACAGACGCGGCCGCAAGGCGCTGATGGCGCTGGGCGTCATCGGGTTCATGCTGTCGATGGCGCTGTGCGGACTGGCGCTCTGGTCGGGGCTGCAGGGCTATCTAGCCGCCGGCACCACCTTCATCATTTTTGCGCTGTTCCGCAGCCTCTATGGCGGCTTCGGGTCGGCGGCGCCGCCCGCGGTGCAGGCCTATGTCGCGGCGCGCACCGACCCGGAGGAAAGGACGCAGGCCTTGTCGCTCGTCTCCTCCTCCTTCGGCCTGGGCACCGTGATCGGCCCCGCGATCGCGCCGTTCTTCATCCTGCCTTTCGTCGGGCTGGCCGGTCCCCTGCTCGTCTTTGCGCTGATCGGTCTGCTCGTCCTGATCATGCTGCGCTGGCGGCTGCCCGACGATGTGCCGCGGTTCGCGGCGCGCGGCGCGATCGTCGCTTATCCCACGTCGGCGGGTTCGCCCGCGGCGGCGACCGACGATAGCGACGACGATGTCGTCGACCCCGGCGCCGCCGCGGCGCCGCCGCTGCGCTGGTCCGACAATCGCGTTCGCCCGTGGTTGCTGGCGGGGCTGTATGGCGGCCAAGCGCAGGCGATGATGCTGGGGGTCATCGGTTTCCTGATCCTCGACCGGCTCGACCTCCGCCTCAACCCCGATGAGGGCGCCGCGATGACCGGCATCGTGTTGATGGCAGGGGCGTTTGCCACCTTGCTGTCGCAATGGGGGCTGATCCCGCTACTCAAGCTGTCGGCGCGGACCGCGGTGCTGATCGGCGCCGCACTGGGCGCCAGCGGGCTGGTCATGACCGGGCTGTCGCAGGGTCTGCACGGCATCATCATCGGCTTCGCCCTCGCCTCGCTCGGCTTTGGACTGTTCCGCCCCGGCTTCACCGCCGGCGCGTCGCTGTCGGTGCCGCGCCGCGATCAAGGCAGCGTCGCGGGGATGACCGCGTCGATCAACGGCTCGGCCTATATCGTCTCGCCCGCCATCGGCGTGCTGCTGTACAACTGGCACCCGATGGTCGCATATGGCCTGATGGCGGGCTTTTGCGGCTGGCTGGTGCTGTGGGGCTGGTCCGCGCTGCGGCAGGACCAGCCCGCGACCTGAATAGCCGTAGCCCTGAGCCTGTCGAAGGGCGCCTCGCCGAGAAGCGCCCTTCGACAAGCTCAGGGCTACGGTTGCGCCTAGCGCCTAATCCTTCGCGGCGTCGTCGCTATGCTTGCGCTCGCGCACCGGCTTGAGCATCCCGGGCGCGAAAAAGCCGATCGGGTCGACGCTCATCGCGTTCTGCTTGATCTCGCCCTGGATTTTTTCATAATCCTTTTCCATCGCCTCGGTCACCGACGCGCGGGTATCCTTCAACGCCGCGTCGAAATCGGCCATCGTCACCAGATCGCTGTTGATCGATCGCTTGAGCGCCGCCAGACCGGCGCGGCGCGTCAGATCCTCCAGGTCGGCACCGGTGAACCGGTCGGATTTTTCCGCCAGCATTGCCAGATCGACGTCGCCCGCCAGCGGCATCTTGCCGGTCTGGATCTCGAGGATGCGGCGCCGCCCCTCCTTGTCGGGAACCGCGACGTAGATCAGCTCGTCAAGCCGCCCGGGGCGCAGCAGCGCCGGGTCGATCAGGTTCGGGCGATTGGTCGCGCCGATCACCACGACCGACTGCATTTCCTCGATCCCGTCCATCTCGGCCAGGATCGTGTTGACGACGCGCTCGGTAGCCTGCGGCTCGCCCGACGCCCCGCTGCCGCGCGCCGGCACCAGACTGTCGAGTTCGTCGATGAAGATGATCGTTGGCGCGACCGCGCGCGCGCGGGCGAACAGCCGCGCGATCTGCTGCTCGCTCTCGCCATACCATTTCGAGAGCAAATCCGACGATTTGATCGAAATGAAATTGGCATCGGATTCGCGCGCCGCCGCTTTCGCCAGCAACGTCTTGCCGGTGCCGGGCGGGCCATAGAGCAGAAAGCCCTTGGCAGCGCGGATACCCAGCCGCCGGAACGCCTCGGGATGCTTCAGCGGCAGCTCGATCCCCTCGATCAGCTTCTCGCGCGCCGCGTCGAGACCGCCGATGTCGCTCCACCGCGTCGTCGGCGCCTGCACCATCACTTCGCGCATCGCCGACGGCTGCACGCGCTTTAACGCGTTGCTGAAATCATCGCGCGTCACGCGCAATTCCTCCAGCACCTCGGGCGGGATCGTGCCTTCGGCCAGATCGAGCTTGGGCATGATCCGCCGCACCGCCTCGATCGCCGCCTCGCGCGTCAGCGCCGCCATATCGGCGCCGACAAAGCCAAAGGTCGTGCGCGCCAGCTCGGCCAGATCGACATCGGCGGACAGCGGCATGCCGCGGGTGTGGATGCCCATTATCTCGCGGCGCCCGCTCTCGTCGGGCACGCCGATGACGATCTCGCGATCGAAGCGGCCCGGGCGCCGCAGCGCTTCGTCGATCGCATCGGGGCGATTGGTGGCGGCGATCACCACCAGATTGGTGCGCGGCTCCAGCCCGTCCATCAGCGTCAACAGCTGCGCGACGAGGCGCTTTTCGGCCTCGCCCGTCACCTGGCCGCGCTTGGGCGCGATCGAATCGATCTCGTCGATGAACAGGATCGACGGCGCCGCCTTGGCCGCCTGTTCGAAAATATCGCGTAGCCGCTTTTCGGATTCGCCATAGGCCGACCCCATGATTTCGGGGCCGTTGATCAGGAAAAATTGCGCTTCGCTCTCGTTCGCGACGGCGCGGGCCAGCCGCGTCTTGCCGGTGCCCGGCGGCCCGTGGAGCAGCACCCCGCGCGGCGGATCGACCCCCAGGCGGCGGAACAGCTCGGGGTAGCGCAGCGGCAGCTCGACCATTTCGCGCAGCTGGTCGATCGTCTCGCCCAGCCCGCCAAGATCGTCATAGGTCACATCGGTGCGGCGCGCGTCCTGCGGCTCCTGATATTCAGGCAGCAGCTCGATTTCGGTATTCTCGTCGATGAACACGACGCCCTTTGGCGCCGCCGAGACGACGATCAGGCGCACCTCGGCCAACGCATAGGCCGGCGCATTGAGCATCTGGCGCAGCTGCGGCGGCATATCGCCCGATTCCAACCGCTGTTGCCCCGCGGTCGCGACAGTATCGCCCGCCACCAGCGGTCGTCCAAAGAAGCTGCGTTTCAGCGCGTTCGCCGATCCCTGCAACCGCAGATTTTCCTGCGCCGGGGCGAACACCACGCGCGTCGCCGGGCGCGTCTCGACGCGGCTGAGCATCACCATGTCGCCAGCGCCCGCGCCCGCATTGGCGCGCTGCAGGCCGTCGAGGCGGATGACCTCGAGCCCTTCATCCTCGGCATAAGGCGCCACGACGCGCGACGCGGTCTGCCGCTTGCCGCTGATCTCGATGATATCGCCCTCGGTGACGCCCAATTCGGCCATCGCGGAGCGCGGGATGCGGGCGATGCCGCCGCCGCTTTCCTCGGCGCGCGAATTCGCCACCTGCAGTTTCACCTGTTTTTCTTTTACCGCTGCATCGGCCAAGGCGCGTCTCCGTCAAAAAGGTCACAATGCCGAAGATAGGATGGTCGTTCCCGATTTGCGACCCCTGGCGCGCCCGCGGCCCCGCGACGATCTATGCCGCACTGCACAAAATAGTGGCAAGTCGCGCGGGGGCATGTCATCATCGGCGCCGGATATGCCACGCCTTCCTCCCCTCAGCAGCATGGAGGCCTTTCTCGAGGTCGCCCGCCATGGCACGGTCAAAGCCGCCGCGATCGAACTCGGCCTGTCGATGCCCGCGCTGTCGCGCCGCATCCAGACGCTCGAACATTCGGTCGGGCGCCCGCTGTTCAACCGCCACCACCACGGGCTCAGCCTGACCGAGGCAGGGCGCACGTTGCAGGGACAGCTGTCGCCGATCCTCGACGAGCTGAGGACCGTCATCGGCCAGGTCGCCAGCCCCGACGCCTCGCTGCGCCTGCACCTCAACGTCCTGCCGCTCTTTGCGCAGCAGCGGCTGTTCCCGCGCCTGCCCGAACTGCGGCGCCAGCATCCCGAACTGCATATCGACATCGACACGATGTCGCATGCCGAAGCACGGCTGGGCGACGGGATCGACGCCGCGATCGCCCTCGCGCGCTCGATCGATCCGGCGCTCTATGCCGCCCGGCTCGATCAGGACAAGGTGTTCCCGATCGCGGCGCGCAACCTGACCGACGCCGACCGGCCGATCGCGGTACCCGAACAATTGCAGCGGATGACCGTCCTCTTGCACCGCGAAATGCCCGAAACCTTCAGCGAGTGGAAAAAGGCGATCGGCATGCCGTATCTGGAACCGGCGGGGATCGACTATTTCGATTCGGGGCCGTTGATGCTCGAGGCTGCGGCACAAGGCATTGGCGTTGCGTTCATGCACGGCCATCATTTCGACGACGCCCACGACCCGCGCCTCGTCCGTCTGTTCGATTTCGACGTCGACAGCCCGTACAGCTATTGGTTCGTCTGCCGCCCGCGCGCGCTGCGCCAACCCGCGGTGAAGCTGTTCCACGACTGGTTGCTGGCGGCAAAAATTTGAAGAATGATGGTGCTGCTGGGGAGGATTGAACTCCCGACCTCGTCATTACCAATGACGCGCTCTACCACTGAGCTACAGCAGCAACCGAAACGCCCGCAAACGCCTGTTCGCTGGGCAGGCGCGGCCTATGGCGGGGCGCCTGTCGCGTGTCAAGGTGCGAGGCTTGACGATATGGCAAATTCGCGCGCATGGGGGACCGGGTGAGCAAGACGCCCTCCCCCGCCGACATCGAACGCGAACGCCGCCTGGCCGAGGCGCTGCGCGACAATCTGCGCAAGCGCAAGGCGCAAGCCCGCGATGCCAAGGCGGAAACCCCGGCTAAAGACTGACGGTCACCGTCACCGCGTCGCCCTCGGCCAACCCTTCGGCCTGGCGCACGGCGGCCTTGACCGGCAACAGCCAGCCGCCGCTTTCCTTGTGCGGGAACACCGACGTCTGCCAATGGGTATCGCCAATCGTCGCCGCGACCCGCGCCGATCCGAATCCCTTGCGTCCAGCGAGCCACTGGCCGCTGATCGCCGCAACCCGGATGCCATCGGCCGCGTCGCCCGCGATGGTGACGAAAAACCATGCCGCGGGGGCGGTGGCCGACTGCCAGCGCCAGAGCGGAGTGGTGACGGTGAAATGTTCCAAGCCGCGCTCAATCCGTTCGTGTCGAGCGAAGTCGAGACACCCGACCTGAGTCCTCTGCCTCCTGGCATCTCGACTTCGCTCGATGCGAACGGCTGAGAACCGTCATTTTGTGACGGCCCGCACCGGCACCGGAATATTGCAGATGTCGGCGCCGCCAGCGGGCTTGATGAAAAACGGATCGCGGCGATTGGCGCGTGCGTCGGCGTAGCGCGCGAAGCTGTCGCTGTCGGTCGACAGATATTCGAACTTCGGCTGCTCGGCGGCGGGTAGCGCGTCGGCGAGCCGGATCGAGGCGATGGGTACCCGTTCTTTCTCATCCTCATAAAAGCCCAGCGCGCCGGTGCCGCGCGGCAGGCTCGACAGATGTTCGATCCCGCTGATCACGCGGCCGACAACCGCGATATTGCGATCGAGATGGCGCGGCGCATGGCCGATCACGGTATAGAGTTCAGCGCCGCTGCCGGTGTCGGGCGACAGGTTGCGGCCAACGCCAACCATGGCATAGCAATGGACGGGCCATCCCGACCGGCCATCGTCGCTGGCAAAGGGCCAACCACGAAAAAAGCTGTATTTTTTCGCATAGGCATCGACATGATCTGTCCAAGCCCAGCCTGGAGAATATCCGCTCCACGACATCGGCGGCGTCTTTCCGTCGGACGGAACCATACCGCCTGTGCCCTTTGACACCGTGACATACTCGCTCTCCGGCACCGCCGCCAAACCCTCCGGCAACGACTTTTTCTCGGTCGCATCGCCCCATTGCACGACATAATTGTCCTGCACCCGGTTGATGCTCGTCCCGTCCCACCAATGCGCGGCGGCGAGCTTGCGGATATTGCCGATCCACCCCTGGCTGAACGGGGCGGGCATCAACTGGACCACGACGCGGCGCGCTGTGCCCTTGGCGTCGGGCGCCAAATCCATGACCAACAGGTCCGACGGGGCGATCGCGATCCAGTCGCTGGCGGGCGCCGCGGCGGCGATTTCGCCCGGTGACGGGATCGGCGTGGGCTCTTGCGCAAAGGTGGGAAGGGCGAGCGACGCGGCG
>CAZCUW010000022.1:0-43760 GCA_964502035.1 uncultured Sphingopyxis sp.
ACCTCGCCACCGTCCGCTTCTGTCAAAAGCCGACTTTATCAACAGCATCGGTCGCTAGCCGCCATTCAGGCGGCGGTTGTCGCCTTCATCTGCTGCGCGTAACCCGCCCGGACCATCGCGCTCATGCGGTCGAACAGCGCGTCGGGGTCGCTGCGGCGCAGCGCCGCGATCGCCGCCTCGGCGCCCTTGGCGATCACCAGCTCGCGTGTCCCGGCGTCGACCGCCGCCAATATCTGCGCGGCGGCGAAATCGGGCGACAGGCCATTGTCGATCGCGGCGTCGCTTTCCCCACGGACGCTGCCGTCGGCGTTGAGCGCGTTGCGGCTGACGTTGGTCTGGACCGATCCGGGCGCGACGACCAGCACCCGCAACCCCAGATGCTCATTTTCGGCCCGCACGCTGTCGTGATAGCCGATCAGGCCGTGCTTCGCCGCGCAATAGGCGCTGCGCAGCGGCACCCCGGCGATCCCCGCGACGCTGGAGATCGCGATGATCTGGCCGCCGCCGGCGCCGACCATGCGCAGCAGCAGTTGCTGGGTCAGCGCGATCGGGGCGAACAGGTCGACCGCGACAATCTGTTGATAGACGGCAAAATCGGTGTCGATCGCCAGGCTGCGCTGCGAAATGCCAGCGTTGTTGACCAGCCCGTCGATGCGGCCCTGCCAGCCCCACGCCTGTTCGGCGATCGCGGGCAGGGCGGCATAGTCGGTCGCCTCGAACGGCAGCACCAGCGTCTCGGCCCTGCAATCGGCGGCGACGGCGTCGAGCGCCGCGACGTTGCGCCCCGACAGGATCAGCTTTGCGCCGCGCGCCGCCAGCCCGCGCGCCAGCGCCGCACCGATCCCCGACGAAGCGCCTGTCACCCACCAGCATTGACCATCCATATCGGCATCCCCGTCCGTGATTTCGTGCCAAGGTGAAACGACGACCGGATGGCGTCAAGGCGCCCCGCCGCGCAGGGGTGGCAATTTTGTTGCGAATCTGTTATAATAAATATCAACGCGCCGACATTCTGCCTCTGCCCGTCGCGGGCTGGGGTATGTCACGGCGTTCCGATGGAGCCATATCCCTTGTCACTCTGACTGGCTAGCGCCGAGCGATAGTAGATCCCCCTTGGCTAGAGGGCGGGATGCGCCGCTGTTGTCGCACTTTCAGATCAGGGTCAAGGCACAACAAAAGGAATTTGCATGTCCGTAAGCACGCTCTTGTTCGAAGTCGGTGATTATGTTGTTTATCCAAAACATGGCGTGGGGCGCGTCATCGAGTTGCAGCGGTCGGAGATCGCCGGGATGCAGCTCGAACTGTATGTCCTGCGCTTTGAAAAGGAAAAAATGACGCTTCGTGTGCCGACGAACAAGGCTGAAGGCGTCGGGATGCGCAAGCTGTCGTCGGACAAGACGCTGAAGGAAGCGTTGCAGGTGCTGACCACCAAGCCGAAGGTCAAGCGCACCATGTGGTCGCGCCGCGCCCAGGAATATGAAGCGAAGATCAATTCGGGTGACCTGGTGTCGATCGCCGAAGTGACCCGCGACCTGTTCCGCGCCGACGACCAGCCCGAGCAGAGCTATTCGGAGCGTCAAATCTTTGAAGCGGCATCGAGCCGCCTCGCGCGCGAATTGGGCGCGATGGAAGAAAGCGACGAAAAGACCGCGCAGGCGAAGATCCTGCAGATCCTCAACGAACATGCGCCGCTGTATTACGCCGAAAAGGTGTAAGCGCGCGGGATAGTGATAAAGGGAAGGGGCGGTCCGCGAGGGCCGCCCTTTTTCGTTCGTCCCTCTTCCCTTGCGGGAGCGGGTGAGGGGGCTGTGTGCCATCGATAGGGTACTACCCCTCACCCCGCTTCGCCTAGGCAACAAGTTCGGCATTATGTAGCAAACGCACCAGGCCAAAAAGGACTCCTAAAGTGAGGGCCTTTCGGGCAGCACTGACGAATGCGTTGGCTATTAAGCAAGTTTTGGCAGTTGCTCACCGTCATCGGGGGGTTAGTCGGCGCTCTCTTTCTTGGGAAGGACTATTCAGACAGCAACGAAGCTTTCCGCTGGTGGAGGGATAATTTCCCTATGCTCACCACGGAAAATATTCTGATCGGCGTGTGCGTCATGGCTGCAATTTGGATATTGCAGCTCGAACTCAGGGTCGCCCTAAATGATAAGCAGTGGCCACCCGTGCGCCACAAGATGCGCCACGCCCTAGCCGCTGTGTTCAAGAAGGATCGCCGGTTAGCAGAGATTAGCTTGGTCTTGGACGATAGCGACCTAAACCGGCTCCTTCTGTCCAACGCGGCGTTTGAGATGGCGCAGAGGGTAAATTGGGACCTGCCGCCGTTCCCCATGCCTACGCCAGTGTGCTACGCAGATATGCACAATCTGAGCCAGCAAGAGCAAATGATGCGTTATGAAAACGCAATGAGAATGAAAATTGACCAAATCGGCCAACAATCACAAATAGGCTTAGCGTCTGTAATTAGGGAGCGCGCCACAGCGGCGGCGGGGAATATCGCTCCGGAATGGACGCACAATGACAATCTTTTCATGTCTGATGACACTAGGCGAAAATACAACGAGGCTTCTGCGTTGCATAAAGCCACGGTGAAGGTTTTAGCCGACTTAAGGACAGCAATTACACACGTAGGTGCGGCGTGGTATCCTGCTCGCTTTAGTTCAGTGCCAGATTTGAAACGCCAATTGCTTGCAAACATTGAAGAAAAAATACCGCGCTAAATTTCCACGGCTCAACTTGTTGTGCACGTTGGGTTTGCTACATAATGCCGTGCAAGTTGCCAAGGCTGCGCAACCCTCTCCCGCAAGCAGACAGGGAGTTACGGATAGCTCGCCCCGACAAAATACAACCCGTCGGGCGGCGCGTTCAGCCCCAGCGCGTTGCGATCAGCCGCCGCCAGCGCATCCTTCAGATCGCCTGCCGACCACCGGCCATGCCCGACCAGCGACAGGCACCCGACCATCGAGCGCACCTGATGGTGGAGGAAGCTGCGCGCCGCGGCTTCGATGATCAGCTCGTCACCGTGGCGGCTGACGGTCAGCTTATCGAGCGTCTTGACCGGGCTTTGCGACTGGCAATGCGCCGAGCGGAAGGTGGTGAAATCGTGGAGGCCGACCAGCGCCTGCGCCGCGGTGTGCATCGCGTCGGCATCGAGCGGCCGCGCGACCTGCCACGACAGCCCCTTGTCCCAGGTCAGCGGGGCGCGGCGGTTGACGATGCGATATTCATAGGACCGGCCGATACAGGCAAAGCGCGCGTGCCAGTCGTCGGGGACGACCTCCGCCGCGAGCACCGCGATCGGGGCGGGGCGCAGCTGGGCGTTGAGCGCCTCGGTCAGCTTGAACGGGGTCAGCGGCTTGGCGATGTCGACATGCGCGCGCATCGCGATGGCGTGAACCCCGGCGTCGGTGCGCCCGGCGCTGAAGACCTGTACGGTTTCGCCGGTGAAACGATGGATCGCTTCCTCGATCGCCTGCTGGACGCTGGGGCCATGCGCCTGCCGCTGCCAGCCCATGAACGGGCGGCCGTCATATTCGATGGTGAGGGCGAAGCGCGTCATGGGCGGAGATATTCCCCATTCTCGTCACCCCGGACTTGATCCGGGGTCCATTCCTTCGGCGCTGGAACGGACTCCGGATCAAGTCCGGGGTGACGATGGATGAGAGGTTCGTTCATGCCAGCCGTGTGCCCACCGGAATCGGCCGCCCGCGCAGCAATTCGCCCGCCGCCATCGCGGGCTTGCCCGCCCGCTGCACCCGCGTTGCCCGGATTGCGCCCGGATTGCAGGCGATGGTCAGCGCATCGTCGAGCGTCACGCCGGGGGCGGCGCCCGCGACCGTCTCGCCCGGATGAACCACCTCGGCGGCGAGCAGCTTGTACCGCTCACCGTCCAGCTCAAAAAACGCCCCCGGCACCGGGTTAAATGCGCGCACTTGGCGTTCGACCTGCACCGCGCTCACCAGAAAATCGAGCCGCGCTTCGCTCTTGTCGATCTTGGCGGCGTAAGTGACGCCGTCGTCGGGCTGCGGCACCGGCGGAAAGGCGTGGAGGTCGCTCAGCACGCGGCGCATCATCAGCGCGCCCATTTCGGCAAGTTCGTGGGTCAGCACCCCCGCGGTCTTGCGTCCGATCGGGGTCGGTTCGACCAGCCGCATCGCGCCGGTGTCGAGCCCGACGTCCATCTGCATGATCGTCACGCCCGTCTCGGCGTCGCCCGCCAGGATCGCGCGCTGCACCGGCGCTGCGCCGCGCCAGCGCGGCAGGATCGAGCCATGGACGTTGAGGCAGCCTTCGCGCGGCGCATCGAGGATCGCGGGCGGCAGGATCAGCCCGTATGCGGCGACGACCGCGATATCGAGGTTGAGCGCGGCGAATTCGGCCTGTTCGTCGGCGCCCTTCAGGCTTTTCGGGGTGCGGACGGGCAGGGCGTGTTCTTCGGCCCAGACCTGCACGGGACTCTTCTGTAATTTCTTGCCGCGCTGCGCCGGGCGCGGCGGCTGGGTAAAGACCGCCGCGATATCATGCCCCGCGCCGTGCAGCGCAGCGAGCGTCGGCACCGCAAAGGGCGGCGTTCCCATGAAGGCGATACGCATGGCTGTGGGCTTTGGCGGAGGTGGGGCGGTTGTGCAAGATCGATGGCTGGAGATTGCCGCGTCGCTACGCTCCTCGCAATGACGACAAAGCCCGTCATTGCGAGCGCAGCGAAGCAATCTCCAGCCGTCGGCCTATCCGCCGGTCAGTTCGGGAAACAGGTCGCGCCAATCCGGATTCGCGACCTCGATCAGCGCCACCTTCTTCGCCCGCGATCCGGCCTTGATCTGTTTCTCGCGCGTGATCGCCGAAGACATGTCGCCATGCAGTTCAAACCACACCAATTTGTCGCAGCGATAGCGAGCCGAAAACCCGCTCTGCTTTTGCCTGTGCTGCCACGCCCGCGCGATCAAATCGGACGTTACGCCGGTGTAAAGCACACCATCTTTCCGATTGGTCATGATGTAAACCGCTGGCTGTCGCTCTTGACGCATGGCTGGAGATTGCTTCGTCGCTACGCTCCTCGCAATGACGAATTGGGGACGTCATTGCGAGGAGCCGAAGGCGACGCGGCAATCGCCAGCTATCGCCCTTGCGTGACCTTGCGCGCTAAGCCAAACACCCACCATGGCGTCCACCGAAATCGAAGCCCTCGTCCAGCAACTCGCCCGTCTCCCCGGGCTCGGCCCGCGGTCGGCGCGGCGCGCGGTGCTGCATTTGATGAAGAAGCGCGAGTCTGCGTTCGTGCCGCTGCTCGCGGCGCTGCAAACGGTGTCCGAACGGCTCGTCACCTGCACCATCTGCGGCAATGTCGACACCCACGATCCCTGCGCGATCTGCGCCGACCCGCGCCGCGATGCGCGGTCTTTGTGCGTCGTCGAGGAGGTGTCGGACTTGTGGGCGCTCGACAAGTCGCGGCTGTTTCCCGGCAAATATCATGTGCTGGGCGGGCGATTGTCGGCGCTGGAGGGCATCCGTCCGCAGGATCTGGCGATCGACGCCCTCGTGGCGCGCGTCGCCGCGGGCGGCATCGACGAGGTCGTGCTGGCGATGAACGCGACGCTGGAGGGGCAGACGACCGCGCATTATCTCGCCGAGCGGCTGGAGGGCTATCCGGTGCGGCTGACCCAGCTGGCGCATGGACTGCCGGTGGGGGGCGAGCTGGATTATCTCGATGAGGGGACGTTGGCGCAGGCGCTTAGGGCAAGGCGGCCGGTGGGATAAATGCGGATCACGGGTCGACTTTGGCTTTCGGTCCGCGGTTGGACGGACGGAGTCTTGCGCGATTCCGCTTCGCGCGTTGAATTGACGTTGCTCCCCGGGATGGCGCCGTTTCTTCCCTTGGCACTCATTGACGATCGATTTCCACGTGCCTGGGTCTTCGCTGCGACTTGGTTTGTGGTATGGACGATCTTCGTTTCTTGGCGCTATGTGCGATATCTCAAAGAGATATCGATCAAGGGTGATCGCAAGTTCGACCGAGTTGGAAAATTCGACCTACCGCCAGAGTATGCGGATAGCGAAAGCGCGACCGCAGCTAAGCAGCGGCGCAAACGGTAGGCTACCCCTTGACCCAACGCCCCTCCGACCATACCTGCACCCCATGGCCATCCTACCCATCATAGAGACCCCGGATCCCCGGCTGCGCGTCATTTCCAAGCCCGTCGAAACCTTCGATGCCGAGCTCAAGACGCTGATCGCCGATATGTTCGAGACGATGTACGACGCCCCCGGCATCGGGCTGGCGGCGATCCAGGTTGGGGTGGCGAAGCGCATCCTGGTCATCGACCTGCAGGAACCCGATCCCGAGGATGAAGAGGGCAAAAAGGTGATCCGCGAGCCGCGCGTGTTCATCAACCCCGTCTTCTCCGACGAGAGCGAGGAGCATAGCGTCTATTCCGAGGGCTGCCTGTCGGTCCCTGAACAATATGCCGATGTAACGCGCCCCGCCGAAGTCACCGTCGACTGGCAGGATGCCGACGGCAAGCATCATCAGGAACGCATGACCGGACTGATGGCGACGTGCATCCAGCACGAGCACGACCATCTGGAAGGTATTTTGTTCATCGACCATCTGTCGCGATTGAAGCGCGAGATGGTGCTGAAGAAGCTGATGAAGCTGCGCAAGGCGGCTTAACGCTTAAGCCCCTCCCCCTTGCGGGGAGGGGTTGGGGTGGGGGTCTGCGCACTTGTGCGCAAAGAGACCCTGTCCCTGACCTTGATGTCGCGAATTCTTATGCGGCGCAGACGCGCCGCTACCCCCACCCCTTGATCCCCTCCCCGCAAGGGGGAGGGGAGGGTTTGGCTACCCCGCCTTTGCCACCGCGACCATCGCCGGGCGCAGCAACCGGTCTTTCATCATATAACCCGCCTGCATTTCCTGCACGATCGTGCCCGGCGTCTGCTCGCTCGGGATTTCCAGCATCGCCTGATGCTGGTTGGGATCGAGCGGCAGGCCGATGGCGGCGATGCGGGTGATGCCGTTGCGTTCAAAGACGCTGAGCAATTCGCGCTCGGTGGCTTCGAGGCCGGTGATCAGCGGTTTGATCGCCTCGTCGGCGCGCTGCTCGGCGGTCAGCGCGGCGAGCGCGCGGCCAAGGTTGTCGGCGACCGACAAGATGTCGCGCGCAAATTTGGTCGCGGCATAAGCGTGCGCGTCGGCGACTTCTTTCTCGGCGCGGCGGCGGACATTCTGGGTCTCGGCGCGCGCGTAAAGCAGATCCTGCTGCACCGCGGCGAGCTGTTCGGTCAGCTTGGCCAGTTCATCATTTTCGGGCGTGGCCGCTTCGGGGGCGTCGGTTTCGGGGGTCGCGCTGTCGTCGACCGGGGTGTCATTTTCGATGTTCGTCATAAGCCTTATCGTATCAGTTTGGAGAGCGATTGTGCGGTGAAATCCACCATGGGAACGATGCGGGCATAGTTCAAGCGGGTGGGGCCGATGACCCCGACCACGCCGACCACGCGCCCGTCCGATCCGCGATAGGGCGCCGCTATCACGGAAGAGCCTGAAAGCGAGAATAATTTATTTTCCGAGCCGATGAAAATGCGGGTCGCGCTGCCGTCGCGGGCGCTGTCGAGCAGCTGCGCGATGTCCTGTTTGGTTTCGAGCTCGTCGAGCAATTGGCGGACGCGGTCGAGGTCGCCGACCGCGCTGTCGTCGAGCAGGTTCGCCTGACCGCGCACGATCAGCACCGGGCGGTCGGCGCCGTCGGACGACCAGATGGCGAGGCCGCGGCTGACCAGATCCTGCGCGGCGCGGTCGATCGCGATGCGCTCAGCCTCGATTTCATGGCGTACCCGCGCCATCGCTTCGGTCAGCGTCAGGCCCGCCAGCATCGCGCTGATATAGTTCCCCGCCTCGACCAGCGCCGACGGGTCGAGCCCGGGCGGGGTGTCGATGACGCGGTTCTCGACCGCACCGTCGCCCGCGACCAGCACGACGAGCGCCTGGCTCGCCGACAGCGGCACGAACGCGACTTGCTTGAGGATGCGCTCATGCTTGGGGACGAGGACGAGGCCGGCGCAGGCCGACAGGCCGGAGAGCGCCGAGGTCGCCTGCGCCAGCGCGCTTTCGATCGGGCCGGCGTCCGACAGAGAGGCCTCGATTTGGGCGCGATCCTCGGCGCTGGGTTCGGCGACCTGCATCATGCCGTCAACGAACAGGCGCAGGCCTTGTTCGGTCGGCAGCCGCCCGGCGCTGGTGTGCGGGCTGGCGAGCAGGCCATATTCTTCCAGATCCTGCATCACGTTGCGGATCGACGCTGGCGACAGGTTGAGCGCCGCGAGCTTCGACAAGGTGCGCGACCCGACCGGCTGGCCGGTTTCGAGATAGGCATCGACGACCAGCCGGAACACGTCCCGGGCGCGCGTGGTGAGTTCGGTGATCGGCGCGGTGGTCATGGTGGGGATTTAGGGATGCAGGGGCGTGGGGGCAAGCTATGCTCTGGCCAACCGCCGTGCGCCCCGCTAAGCGCGCCGCACACAATCACAGGAGAATCCCCCATGCGCCCATCCGGCCGCGCCCCCGATCAGATGCGCCCGATCGCGATCGAAACCGCCTTCACCATCCATGCGGAGGGCAGCGTCCTCGTCAGCTTTGGCAACACCAAGGTGCTGGTCACCGCCAGCGTCGATGAAAAGGTGCCGCCGTTCCTGCGCGGCAAGGGGCAGGGGTGGGTCACCGCCGAATATGGCATGCTGCCCCGCGCGACGCACACCCGCGGCAGCCGCGAAGCGGCGAAGGGCAAGCAGTCGGGACGGACGCAGGAAATTCAGCGGCTTATCGGACGCAGCTTGCGCGCCGTGGTCGACATGAAAAAGCTGGGTGAGCGCCAGATCATCATCGATTGCGACGTCATTCAGGCCGACGGCGGCACCCGCACCGCGTCGATTTCGGGCGCGTGGGTCGCGCTGCGGATCGCGGTCGACAAGCTGCTGGAAACCAAGGCGATTGCCGAGGATCCGATCGAGGACAAGGTCGGCGCGATTTCGTGCGGCATCTATAACGGCACCCCGGTGCTCGACCTGGATTATGACGAGGATTCGGTGGCCGAAGCCGACGGCAATTTTGTGCTGACCGGGCGCGGCCAGATCGTCGAAGTGCAGGCGAGCGCCGAGGGAGCGACCTATGACGAAGAAGGGTTGCTGCGGTTGCTGCGCCTGGCGCGCATCGGTTGCGGCGAGATTTTCGCGGCGCAGGACAAGGCGACGGGGCGCTAAACTCCTTCGTCATGCCGGACTTGATCCGGCATCCATTTGGCCTCGCCGCAATGGACCCCGGATCAAGTCCGGGGTGACGAAAGAAGGGAAAGATTCATCGCATGACCCGCAAACTCGCCCCCGGTAAACTCGTCATCGCCAGCCACAATGCGGGCAAGGTGCGCGAGATTCGGGCGCTGCTGGAACCGTTCGGGATCGAACCGGTGTCCGCGGGCGACCTGCGCCTGCCCGAGCCCGAGGAGACGGGGACGACATTCCGCGACAATGCGCTGCTGAAGGCGCATGCGAGTGCGGCGGCGGCGGGGCTGCCCGCGCTGGCGGACGATAGCGGGCTCGAAGTCGCGGCACTGAGTGGGCGCCCGGGCGTTTACACCGCCGACTGGGCCGAGCGGCAGGCGTTCGAGGGCGCGCCGGGCCGCGACTGGTATATGGCGATGGGCAAGGTCGAAGGCTTGCTCGCCGAGCAGGGCGAGGGCGTCGACCGCAGCGCGTGCTTCGTCTGCACCCTCGCGCTCGCCTGGCCCGACGGTCACGCCGAGGTGTTCGAGGGCCGCGCACAGGGCAGCCTGACCTGGCCGCCACGCGGGCTGCTGGGCTTTGGTTATGATCCGGTGTTTGTTCCGGCCGGTAACGCACTGACTTACGCTGAAATCGACCCGGCAGAAAAGCATGCGATCAGCCACCGTGCCGATGCGTTTGCCAAGCTGGTCGCGGGGGTATTTTAGTTCCCCTCCCGCTGGCGGGAGGGGCTAGGGGAGGGCCTGTGGCCACCATCAATCTACGAAATATGCCCTCCCCCGACCCCTCCCGCCAGCGGGAGGGGAGCCGTGAACCGCTCGCCCTTTATGTCCATTGGCCGTTTTGCGTGTCGAAATGCCCCTATTGCGATTTCAACAGCCATGTCCGCGAGAGTGTCGACCAAGCGGAGTGGCGCGATGCGCTGCTCGCCGATTTGCGGCATGAGGCGGCGTTGCTGCCGGGGCGCACGGTCGGGTCGATCTTTTTTGGCGGTGGGACGCCCAGCCTGATGCCGCCCGCGACGGTCGCCGCGGTGATCGCGGCGGCTGGCGATCTTTGGGGGCTGACCGGCGATTGCGAAATCACGCTGGAGGCGAACCCGAACTCGGTCGAGGTCGCCAATTTTGCCGATCTGGCGGCGGCCGGGGTCAATCGTGTGTCGATCGGGGTTCAGAGCTTTGATTCACAAGTGCTTGATTTTCTTGGCCGCGCGCACAGCGGGGATGAGGCGCGGCGCGCGATCGCGATGGCGCAGGAGCATTTTGCGCGGGTCAGCTTCGACCTGATCTATGCGCGACCCGGCCAGTCGGTGGCGGCGTGGGAAAGCGAACTGGCGGGGGCGCTGGCGTTCGGCACCGATCATCTGTCGCTCTACCAGCTGACCATCGAACCCGGCACGCGCTTTGCGACGCTGGCGGCGAAGGGCGACCTGACCATCCCCGATGGCGACGCGGCGGCGGACCTGTTCGATGCGACGCAAGCGATGGCCAGCGCCGCCGGACTGCCGCGGTATGAAGTGTCGAACCACGCGCGGATCGGGCAGGAGAGCCGCCACAATCTCGCTTATTGGCGTTACGCCGATTATGCCGGGGTCGGTCCCGGCGCGCATGGGCGGCGGTTGGGACAGGCGACCGAACGGCACAAGAAGCCCGAAAATTTCATCGCGGCGGTGACGCGCAACGGGCATGGGCTGAAAGTCGAGGCCGACCTGCCCGCGCACGAGCGCGCGACCGAGGCGATGCTGATGGGGTTGCGGTTGACCGAGGGCATCGACCTGGCGCGGATCGAGATGCGAAGCGGCTTGGGGCGCGCGGCATTTGTCGATGCGGAGGCGGTGGCGCGGTTGGTGGCTCAAGGGTTGATGGCGCAAGATGGCAACCGGCTGGCGGTGACCGATGATGGCATCCTCCTTCTCGACAGCATCCTTTCCGAGGTCGTTCGGACCGGCTAGACTCTCCAAACCCGTTCGCATCGAGCGAAGTCGAGATGCCCATCGTCGTTTCGCTACGCTGCGGGGTGTCTCGACTTCGCTCGACGCGAACGGGGATGAGAGGGTTGTGAGTGGCGCAAGATCTGATCCGCGACTGGGATGCCCATCTGGCGCATGAAAAGCGCCGGTCGGAGCATACGCGCCGCGCGTATAATGCGACCGCGACACGGTTCTGCGCTTTCCTGTCCACCCATCGCGGCGGTGCGGTCGATGCCCCAATGCTGGCGGCGCTGACTCCCAATGACCTGCGCGCCTATCTCGCCGACCGCCGCGCCGAGGGGCTGGGCAATGCGTCGGCGGCGCGCGAGCTGTCGGCATTGCGCGGTTTCCTGCGCTTTGTCGGCGGATCGGGGGCCAGCGTGCCGCCGCTGCGCGGGCCGCGGGTCAAGAAAGGACTGCCGCGTCCGGTTTCGCCCACCGAGGCGCTCGCGCTGGCGCAGGATGTCGAGGACAATGCGCGGCAGGGCTGGACCGGCGCGCGCGATTTCGCGTTGCTGCTGCTGCTTTACGGCGCCGGGCTGCGGATCGGCGAAGCGCTGGGGCTGACCGGCGCTGCGCTGCCGCTGGGTGAGACGCTGCGCGTCACCGGCAAGCGGAACAAGACACGCGTTGTGCCGATCCTGCCCGCCGTGGCCAACGCGGTGGCGCGCTATGTCGAGGCCTGTCCGTATCCGATCGCGAAGGACGCGCCGCTGTTCCTCGGCGCGCGCGGCGGACCGCTGGCGCCCGGGGTGGTGCGCGCCAGCGTGCGGACGGCGCGGCGCGCGCTGGGGCTGTCCGAACGCACGACGCCGCACGCACTGCGCCACAGTTTCGCGACGCATCTGCTGGCGGGCGGCGCCGATTTACGCAGTTTGCAGGAATTGCTCGGTCATGCCAGCCTGGCATCAACACAGGTCTATACCGCGGTCGATGCCGCGCATCTGCTCGATATTTATCGCAGCGCGCATCCGCGGGCCTAGTCGGCCTGCGCCGACCTCCACGTAATCACCCGATAGAAATACAGCAGCACCAGCGACCCGATCGCGATCAGCGCCACCGGGCCGACAAAGGCGTCAATATTGGCGAATTTGCCGCCGAACCAGTTGCCCGCCCCCGCCAGCGCGGCGATCCAGATCGTCGATCCCGCGGCGGTCCAAGCCAAGAATTTCGCCTGGTTCATCTTCACCATGCCCGCAGGCAGCGACACCATCGTGCGCGCGACGGGCAGGAAGCGCGCGACGAAGACGATGCCGGGGCCGTGTTTCAGGAAGAAATTGTGCAGCCGCTCGACCTCGGCCCAGTCGAGCGTCAGCCAGCGGCCGTGGCGGTCGATAAAGGGCTTCAGCCGCCGATAGCCGATCCAGCGCCCGATGCCGTACCACACCCAATTGCCCACGGTGGTCCCCGCGACCGCAACCGCGACGAGGGTCCAGAAATCGAAATGGCCCTTGGCGACAGCGATACCGCCGAGGCCCATGATCACTTCGGACGGGATTGGCGGGATCACATTCTCGAGGAACATGAGGATGAAGATCCCCATATAGCCCCAGCTTTGGATCAGGTTCAGGATGAAATTGGTCATGCGGTGCGTAACGCGCTGTGTCGGCAAACCGATCCAAACCCGTCATTGCGAGGAGCGGAGCGACGAAGCAATCTCCAGCTATCGAGATTGATTGGGGTCGATGGCTGGAGATTGCTTCGCTTCGCTCGCAATGACGAAAACATCGCTATCAACCGATCCGTCTGACGATCGCGTCCCAGATCATGTCCGCCGTATCGCTGTTGTTGAACCGGTCGATCGCGACGATCCCGGTGGGCGAGGTTACGTTGATTTCGGTCAGCCATTCGCCGCCGATCACGTCGATGCCGACAAAGACCAAGCCGCGCTCGCGCAGCTGTGGGCCGAGCACGGCGCAGATTTCCTGCTCGCGCGGGGTCAGCGTCGCGGCTTCGGCGAAACCCCCGACCGCGAGGTTCGAGCGGAACTCGCCTTCGCCGGGCTTGCGGTTGATCGCCCCCGCGACATCGCCGTCGATCAGCACGATGCGTTTGTCGCCCTGCGACACGCTGGGCAGGAATTGCTGGACCATGAAGGGTTCGGGCCACACTTGACCGAACAGCTCGACCAGTGCGCCCAGATTGCTGCCGTCGGCGTCGATACGGAACACCGCCTTGCCGCCATTGCCGTGCAGCGGCTTGATGACAACCGCGCCATAACGCGCCTGGAAATTTTTTACCGCGTCGAGATCGCGGGTGACCATCGTCGGCGGCATATATTCGGGGAAGTCGAGGACGAAGACTTTTTCGGGGGCGTTGCGCACCGAGACGGGGTCATTGACCACCAATGTCTCGTTGGCAATGCGTTCGAGCAGCCAGGTGCCGGTGAGGTAGCCGAGGTCGAAGGGCGGATCCTGCCGCATCAATACGACATCGACGTCGCGGCCGAGGTCGAGCGTCACTTCGTCGCCAAAGCTGTAATGCGCGCCGGCCTCGCGCTTGACGTCGAGCACGCGGTGCGCCTTTGTCGTCAGCCGCCCGGCCTCCCACGTCAGCCCGCGAACGTCATAGTGGTAGAGCGTGTAGCCGCGCATCTGCGCCGTCAGCATCAGGGCAAAGCTGCTGTCGCCCCCGATGTTAATACCGTCCATCGGGTCCATTTGCACCGCGGCGCGCAGGGTCATCTTTTTCTCCAATCCTTCTCACCCCCCCCTTGAGGGGAGGGCAGCGAGACTTGGTTCGGCAAAGCCGGACCTAGTCGCAGCGGGCGGGGTCCGTCGGCCTCGCGCTACTTTGCGAAACCCCACCCCAACCCCTCCCCTGAAGGGGAGGGGCTCAATATGTTTCGGCATCCCTAGGGTTGCCAGACGTGGACCAGATGGCGTGGCAGGCGCCCGGGCGCAAGGAGCATCACGTCGATGCGGACGTCGTCCTGCGGCCGGGCGAAGCGCGGGGCGAGCATTTCCGCCGCCGCCGCGACCCGGCGCAGGCGGTGGTGATCGATCGCGAGGTCAAGGTCTGCGGGGCGTTCGCGCCATTTCACCTCGATGAAGGCAATGATGCGGCCGCGCCGCGCGACCAGGTCCACTTCGCCCGCGGCAACGCGCAACCGTTCACCCAGGATGCGCCAGCCGTGGAGCCGCAGCCACCATGCGGCGCGGCGCTCGGCCTTGCGACCGCGCGCTTCGGCCGCGGCGCGCTTCAACCGGCGTCCTTCAGCGTCAGGGCGCGGGCGTAAATGTCGTGGCGATCGAGCCCGAAGCGCTTGGCGACCGCTTTCGCGGCTTGCGCGACCGGCTTGTCGGCCATCGCTGCACGCAGCGCGGTGTCGAGCGCCGCGTCGTCGGCTTGCTCGGGCACCGCTTCGCCGGGCGGGCCGACGACGATGACGATTTCGCCCTTTGGCGGCGCGTCGGCGTAGCGCGCGGCAAGCTCGGTCAGGGTGCCGGTGACACATTCCTCGAACAGCTTGCTGATCTCGCGCGCGACCGCGGCGTCGCGGTCGCCCAGTCCGCCGGCGAGCGCGCTCAGCGCCGAGGCAAGGCGCGGCCCGCTTTCGTAAAACACCAGCGTGGCGCGCAACCCGGCAAATTCGGCGAGCGTGTCGGCGCGCGCTTTGGCCTTTGACGGCAGGAATCCGGCAAACAGGAAGCGGTCGCTGGGCAGCCCCGACAGGGTAATCGCGGCGATGGCGGCGCACGGGCCCGGCAGGGTGGTGACATGCCGCCCGGCGGCGCGCGCGTCGCGGACGAGCTTGTATCCGGGGTCCGAAATCAGCGGCGTTCCCGCGTCCGACACCAGAACCACCACTTCGTCGGCCATCCGCGCAACCAGCGCGGCGCGGGTGCGTTCGTCGCTGTGATCGTGATAGGGGGTCATCGGCACCCGCAATCCCAAATGTGAAAGCAGCTTCGCCGTGACGCGGGTATCCTCCGCCGCGATCACGTCGGCGCGCGCCAGCGTCGCCCCGGCGCGTGCGGTGATGTCGCCGAGGTTGCCGATGGGGGTCGCGACGATATAGAGACCGGGCAAGGGAGAATTTGAGATGATCGAATCTGGCATGACGCCGAAAATGGCAGAAACTGCTGCTAACTGCCAGACAGGCGCGCGCCAGGGATATGCATCGCCGCGGCGGCACCTGCTGCGCGGACTCGGTGCGGTGGCAATGGCGGGGCTGCTCGCTGCGTGTCAGGTCGTCCCGAAAGGCAATGGCCCCGTCGCGCCGCCGCCGCCCGAGGCGCCGACCGACAATGTCGGCCCCGGCCTGCCCACCGACACCGATCGCCACCGCGTCGCGCTGCTGGTGCCGCAGACCGGCGCCAACGCCGACGTCGGCATGGCGATCGCCAACGCGACGACGCTGGCTTTGCTCGATTCGCGCACCGAGCGCGTCCGCATCACCACTTATGACACCGCACTCGGCGCGGCGGCGGCGGCGCGGCAGGCGGTCGCCGACGGCAACCGGTTGATCCTCGGCCCGCTGCTCAGCGAAGATGTCGCCGCCGTCGCGCCAATCGCGCGCGATGCGAAAGTGCCGGTGCTCAGTTTCTCGAACGACAGCAGCGTCGCGGGCAATGGCGTCTTCATCATGGGCTTTGTCCCCGGCCAGTCGGTCGAGCGTGTCGTCGCCTTTGCGCGCGGCAAGGGGCATCAGCGGTTCGGCGCGCTGGTCCCGAAGAATGTCTATGGCGACCGCTCGGTCGCGGCGTTCCGCAGCGCGGTGGCCGCGGCGGGCGGGACGCTGGTCGCGGTCGAAAGCTATGACCGCAGCGCAACCGCGCTGACCGGCGCGGCGCGGCGGATCGCCAATGCGGGCGCGATCGATGCGGTGCTGATCGCCGACAGCGGCGGCAACGCGATCCGCGCCGTGCCCGTCATCAAGGGCGCCGGGCAGCGCCAGATCCTGGGCACCGAATTGTGGAACACCGACGCCTCGCTGGGCAGCAGCGCGGTGATGCGCGGGTCGTGGTTCGCCAGCGTGTCCGACGGCCTGTACGGCCAGCTTGCGGGCAAATATCGCAACCGTTTCGGCAAATCGCCGTACCGCCTCGCCAGCCTGGGCTATGACTCGGTGTTGCTGACGGTGCGCATCGCCCGCGACTGGAAACCCGGCACCAGCTTTCCGGTGAACAAGCTGCTGGCGGCGGACGGTTTCGGCGGGATCGACGGCATTTTCCGCTTCAACAACCGCGGCATCGCCCAGCGCGCGCTCGAGGTCAGCGAGATCGGCGCCGGCGGTTTTCGCGTCGTGGATCCCGCGCCGACCAAATGGTGACGCCGAAAGTCGTGGCTTAGCCGCCACAGTCCGTCGAAAAGCGTCGCCGCTATACCACGCGCAGCCTTTACGGCGCGCTCGCGTTCACTATATGAGCAAGGCGCGCGCGTATCGTGCCGATTCCGCGCGCCATCCGTCAACGACCAGGAGATACAGCTATACCACCGCCCATGACTCGCCGCCCGATGGCGCCGATGCCGCCGAAAAACGGCCCGCGATACAATGAATTCATCGCCTCGCCCAAGGTCCGCGTGATCGACGAGGAAGGCGAAAATCTGGGCGTGATGCTGACCGCCGAAGCGATCGAGCAGGCAGCGTCCGTCGGGCTGGACCTGGTTGAAGTTTCCCCCAACGCCGATCCGCCGGTGTGCAAATTCCTCGATGTGGGCAAGTTCAAATACGAAGCCCAGAAAAAGGCGAACCTGGCGCGCAAGAGCCAGAAGACGCAGGAAATCAAAGAGATCAAGATGCGTCCGAACATCGACGATCATGATTTCGATGTGAAGATGCGCAAGGTGTTCGACTTCCTCGAGGAAGGCGACAAGGTCAAGATGACCATGCGTTTCCGCGGCCGCGAAATGAGCCACACCCAGCTCGGCCTGAACGTGCTGCAGCGCGTCGCCGAACTGACGTCCGAAATCGCGAAGGTCGAGGCGCATCCGCGCACCGAGGGTCGCCAGATGCTGATGGTCATCGCGCCGAAATAAGGCGCCGCCGACTCAGTCGATCGAAAATTGCAGGGCGGTCGTTCCAATGGGGCGGCCGCCCGCTTCGTATCGGCGCTCGATCATCCGCGCGCGTCCGTCGGCGGCGACCGCGACCAGCGTCGAGGCGCGCGTGCCATAAATATCGCCGCGCAGGAACAGCGCCGGGTCACCCTCGGCGGTCAGCGTGTCGAGCAGGCCTTCGGGATCGGTGCGCGCGTCAACGACCGCCGCCAGCGCCGCGCGCAGGCGCTCGGCGCGCGGGCAGGGCTGGTCGGTCGGTTCATTGGCGAGCGCGTGGACCCCGATGCCCAGCGCCGCGATCGCGGGCCGCGGCCGATTGGTCAGCAGCCGCGCTGCGCCGCCGCCGACCGCGAACAGGTTGAAGGCATTGAAGCGGTCCAGATCGGCCGCGCCTGGATCGGCGAACCGCCCGTCGCCGCGCAGCATGTCGACGACCAGCGCGCCGCGCGATTCCTTGGCCGGATCGGGCATGGCGCCGCGGACATTGGTCACCACCACGATGCGTCCGCTTGCCGGATGCGCGCCGAGCCAGGTGCCGCCGGCCTGCAAATCGCGGCCCGCGACGATGCCGCTGCCATCGTCCCACGCGGCGAGCGGCGCGGCAGGGCGCGCGTGAAACTCGTCGCGGTTGCCGATCAGGATCAGCGGCCAGTCGGCATGGACCTGCCAGGCAAGGGCGACGACGCACATATTGGGCCTATCGCGATCTGCACGCGGCTTGCCAAGCGTCTTGACGCGCCACGGCGACATCCTTGTTTCGGTTGCGGCCCGAGTGTGTTATGTCGTTAGCGCACCGTGATTGCTGAGGGGCAATGGCGGTTCGTCGATTGCAGTCTTTCTGGGGAGGGAGATGATTATGACCGAAGCTGGAAAAACGCCGTGGCATCTTTGGCTGGTGGGAATCCTGGCGGTGCTGTGGAATCTCATCGCGGTGACCGACTATACCTTCGCGAAGATGAAGAGCGAATGGTATATGAGCGAAGTCAGCGGCTTCAAACCGGAACAGATCGAATGGCTGTACAGCTTTCCGCTGTGGGCCAATATCGGCTGGGCGCTCGGGGTGTGGGGCAGCTTTGCCGGGTCGCTGCTGCTGCTCGCGCGCAGCCGCCACGCGGTGACCGCCTTCATGATTTCGGCGGCGGGACTGGCGGCGATGACCGCTTATCAATTCGTCGTGAAGAAGGACGAGTTTATCAACCTGTTCGGGGCCGGGCCGATGTATTTCAACATCGTCATCTGGGTCATCCTGATCGCGCTGTTCGTCTATGCGCGCCGACAAGCCGCGGCGGGGGTGCTGCACTGAACCGGATAAGGGGCGCCGCGATGGCGCCCCTGATCATCACCGCGCCCGGATAAATGCGCGAATATCCGCCGACAATTTGGCGCGGTCCTCGTCGCGGATATACATCATGTGGCCCGCGCCATAATAGGTGTAGCTGATCCGGTCCTGCGGGATTCCGGTGCGCGACAGCGCATATTCGGCGGCGAAAAACGGTGTCGCGAAGTCATAATAGCCCTGCGCGACGAGCACTTTCAGCCCCGAATTTTCGCGCAGCGCCTGCCCGATATAGGGCGCGACGTTCAGGTACGCGTTGGTGTCGCGGCCGCCGATGCGCCAGTCCCACTGGCCGCCGATGCCGCCGATCGACTGATATTCGCGGTCGGTCTTGAAGCCGAGCCCGTCGCGGCTCCAGCTGTTGATCGCCGCAGTATAGCTGGCGTCGATGCCGTAAAAGCTGGGGTCGTTGTCGGGCTCCTCGCCGGCGCTGTCATAATCCTTGCCGGTATAGCGGCTGTCGAGGCGGCCGACCGTCAGCCCGCGATCGCGCAGCAATTCCTTGTAGAACCGGCTGGGCGTGACGCGCAGGTCGGCGCTGTCGAGATAGGTTTCGGACAGGCCGGTGAAACGCGCCAGATCGCGGCGGATCGCGGCGCGCTCGTCGCCTTGCAGCTTCTGGCCTTTCAGCAGCGCGGTGGCATAGGGCCCGATCGCCCATTGCCGCGCTTCCTCGGCAAAGGCTTCGGTCGACGCGGCGGTCGCCTTGCCATGATAGAGCGCGGTGACCGCCATCGAGGGCAGATTGGTGATGAACGACAATTCGTTGCCCGGCGTATCGGCGCCCGCCGCAAAATCGAGCACGGTCGAGATCAGGATGATCCCGTTCAAGGCGACGTCGTTGTAGGTCGCGTTCATCAACTGGTTGGCGACCGCGGCCGATCGCGTCGTGCCGTAACTTTCGCCGCCGAGATATTTGGGGCTGTTCCAGCGGCCATTGTCGTTCAGCCAGCGGCGGATCACTTCGGCAACCAGCTTGGCGTCCTGCGTCACCCCGTAATAATCCTTGGGGTCGGCCTTGCCGATCAGGTGCGAGAAACCGGTGCCCGGCGGATCGATGAACACCACGTCGGTGACGTCCATCAACGCGTCGGGATTATCGACGATCGGATAGGGCGGGGCGCCGTCGTCGACGCCGGTGCCGGGGATCGCGACCCGCTTAGGCCCGAAGGCGCCCATCATCAGCCAGACGGTGCCGGAGCCGGGGCCGCCGTTGAACAGGAAGGTCACCGGACGGTTCGGGTCGCGCGGTTCCTTGATATAAGCGGTGGTGACGACCGCAACCTCGGGAACGCCGTCCTTGTTCTTGATGATCGTCTCGCCGATCGTCGCCGCATAGTTGACGCGCTGCCCGCCGAAGGTGCCGGAGAGTTTGGTGGTGCGAACTTGGGGGATATAGTCGGCCGGCTTTTCGGCCTTGGCCTTTTCGGCGGCGGGCGCGTCCTGCGCGTGGAGGGCGGCAGGCGCGGCAACGGCAAGCGCAAGGGCGATCAACGACGGACCCGATTTCATTGGATATTCTCCCCGGTTAGGGGGCGGACCCTATGCAGCGAGGGGGGCCGGGGCAAGGTTGCTCGTCGGTCGGGATGGGGTTTTGGTCGAAGGTGGAACTATGCGGCTGCGTAGATCGCAGGGCGATACCGCGGTGGCGGAATGGGAAAGCCCTTTTCGCGCGCTACTTCCAGCCAGCCATCAATAGCAATTTCAGCTTCGGCGACAGCTTCGGACGGCGTGTCGCCATGCGCCGAGCATGGGCGCAAGTCCGGAACATCGGCTATCCAGCAATTGTCGTCGGGGTACCAGAAGACATTGATGTGATAGCGGGGTTGCATCAGGCGGCGCGGGGAATGATACGGTCCAACTGGCCGTTCAGGGCGCGCTTGGCTTCGAGCAACTCGTAATCGAGTTGCAAGCCGAGAAAAAACCCTTCCGACATGCGGAAATAGCGGGAGAGCCTCAGATCGAGTTCCGCATCCATATCGCTATGGCCGTCGATGACGGCCTGGATAGCGGCCGGTTCCACGGCAATGGCGCTCGCGAGAGCAGCACTATCCAAACCCAGCGGCTCCATGAATTCGGACAGCAACAATTCGCCGGCGTGGCTGTTGTGGAGCCAGTCGGGATTAGTGGTAGTCGGTGATTTCAACCTGCTCGGCATGTCCATCCTTCCAGACGAAACATATACGCCATTTCATGTTTATGGAAATTGAATGTTGTCCCGCCCGGTCGCGGTCGAGTTCATGGAGGCGGTTGGAGAGTGGATTGCGAAGATCGTCCAACGTCGCGGCACGATTGAGCATCTTCAGCCGGTCCAAGCCGCGATTCTGAATATCGAAAGGCAGCTTGCGGCTGCGCTCGCCGTTCCAGATTTTCTCGGTTTCGGGATCGGCAAACGAGCGGATCATGGCTTGAAGCCGTCTAAGCGTTGCCATTTTGTATCGCCGGGGCGAAGCGCATGCCAAAAGCGCCAACCATTCACGTTCGTGTGTGTGATTTGGAATGCCGCGTCTGACGGACTGTTGCGTTGGTTACCTTCGCCATCGACCCATCGACCATCCGCAGCTTCGGCCAGATAGGTTTTTCCCTTGTAGGTCGCGCGAAATTTTGTGCCGTGAGGAAACTCGACGTCGCCAAGCCACAAGCTCTTCTCGCCGATCAGCTTCCGGAACTCAGAGGGCACCTCCAAATCGAGCAATCGCCGAATCACACCATTATAGCTATCGGCTTCGCTCTCTCTGAGAGCCGTAAGTGCCTTGAAAACTTCGAAATCAATGTCGATCTGCATAGCTACCTCAATGGCAATCGAGGCATTATAGGCAAATTAGTCGATATAGCAATATTAGTCTACCGCCCCCACTTCGTCTTGCTCGACTTCCCAAACCGCCCCTTGCGCGTCCCCGGCTTACCCTCGTTGCTCCGCCCAACGCGCGGCGCGACCTGCTCGCCTGCGGGCAGTCCCAGCTCATCCGCTTCCAGCTTGCGGATCTCGTCGCGCAGGCGGCCGGCTTCCTCGAACTCCAGATCGGCCGCGGCATCGCGCATGCGCTTTTCGAGGTCGGCGATATAGGCGCGCAGATTGTGCCCGACCATGTGCGCGGGCTTGTCCTCGCCGATGTCGATGACGACGCCGTCCTTCGACGCGACATGCGCGATGATGTCGCCGATGTTGCGCTTGATCGTCGTCGGGGTGATGCCATGTTCCTGGTTATAGGCGTGCTGCTTTTCGCGGCGGCGATCGGTTTCGCGCATCGCGCGCTCCATGCTGCCGGTGATGCGGTCGGCGTAGAGGATCACGCGGCCGTCGACGTTCCGCGCGGCGCGGCCGATCGTTTGCACCAGCGACGTTTCGCTGCGCAGGAAACCCTCCTTGTCGGCGTCGAGAATCGCGACCAGCCCGCATTCGGGGATATCGAGTCCTTCGCGCAGCAGGTTGATGCCGATCAGCACGTCGAACACCCCGAGCCGCAGGTCGCGGATGATCTCGATACGCTCCAGCGTCTCGATGTCGCTGTGCATATAGCGCACCTTCATCCCCGCTTCGTGGAGGAATTCGGTGAGGTCTTCGGCCATCCGTTTGGTCAGCGTGGTGACGAGGGTGCGGTATCCCGCCGCGGCGGTCTTTTTCGCCTCGGCGATCAAATCGTCGACCTGCTCCTCGACCGGCTTGATCTCGACCGGCGGGTCGATCAGCCCGGTGGGGCGGATCACCTGTTCGGCGAAGACGCCCTGGGTGCGGTCCATCTCCCAGGTGCCGGGCGTTGCCGACACGCTGACCGTCTGCGGGCGCATCATGTCCCATTCGGCAAAGCGCAGCGGCCGGTTGTCGATGCAGCTCGGCAGGCGAAAGCCATATTCGGCGAGGGTGATCTTGCGGCGGTGATCGCCCTTTGACATCGCGCCGATCTGCGGGATCGTCTGGTGGCTTTCGTCCACAAAGAGCAGCGCATTGTCGGGCAGATATTCGAACAGGGTCGGCGGCGGCTCGCCGGGCAGGCGGCCGGTCAGGAAGCGGCTGTAATTCTCGATCCCCGCGCAGCTGCCGGTCGCGGCGATCATTTCAAGGTCGAAGTTGGTGCGCTGCTCCAGCCGCTGGGCTTCGAGCAAGCGGCCTTCGGCCTCGAGTTCCTTCAGCCGTTCGGTCAGCTCGTGCTTGATCGCCTCGCTCGCCTGCTTGAGCGTCGGGCCGGGGGTTACATAATGGCTGTTGGCATAGATACGGACGCTGTTCAGCGTCGCGATCTTTTTGCCGGTCAGCGGGTCAAATTCGGTGATCTCTTCGATCTCGTCGCCGAAAAAGCTGATCCGCCACGCCATATCTTCGTAGTGCGAGGGGAAGATTTCGAGATTGTCGCCGCGGACGCGGAAATTGCCGCGCGCGAACGCCTGATCGTTGCGCTTATACTGGAGCGCGACGAGTTTGCGGATGATCTCGCGATTATCGGCGACCTGACCCTTTTTGAGGTCGAAGATCATCGCCGAGTAAGTCTCGACCGAGCCGATACCATAGAGGCACGACACCGACGCGACGATGATCACATCGTCGCGTTCGAGCAGCGCGCGCGTCGCCGAGTGGCGCATCCGGTCGATCGCCTCGTTTACCGAGCTTTCCTTCTCGATATAGGTGTCCGACCGCGGGACATAGGCTTCGGGCTGGTAATAGTCGTAATAGCTGACGAAATATTCGACCGCATTGTTCGGGAAAAAGCTCTTGAACTCGCCATAAAGCTGCGCCGCGAGGATCTTGTTCGGCGCGAGGATCAGCGCCGGGCGCTGCAATTCGTCGATGACTTTCGCCATGGTAAAGGTCTTGCCCGATCCGGTGACGCCGAGCAGCACCTGATCGCGTTCGCCATCGCGCGCGGTATCGACCAGCTCGCGAATTGCGGTCGGCTGGTCGCCCGCGGGTTCATAGTCGCTAACCAGTTCAAATCGCTTGCCGCCTTCGACCTTGTCGGGGCGGGTCGGACGGTGCGGGACATAGCCTTCGGCGGTGTCGATTTCGTCGAGCGAGGTGCGAATCTGGATTGCCATCGCTGCCAATATGGTATCGATGGGGCGGGTCCACAATCGCAATGAGTCCGCCACAGAGCAGGCAGCGGCATGTCACAGGAGACAGGGTATGAAAAAGATTTTGACGATTGCGGCCGTCGGCACGCTCCTGGCGGTCGCGGGTTGCGGCAAGGCCGAAAATGCGAGCGGCCCGGTGAAGCGCGAAGCCGGTAACTGGAAGACCGACGTCAAGCTGGTGAAGTTCGAAGTCCCCGGCATGCCGCCCGAAATGAAGGACGGCATGGCAAAGATGATGGAAGGCGCCAGCGGTATGGACCAGTGCTTCACCCAGGAGCAGGTCGACAAGGAAGACATCGCGGCCGAACTCGCCAAGGGGCCGGGCAATGGCGGCGAGTGCAAATGGTCGAAAAAGGACATCGCTGGCGGCAAGATCGACATCGCCGGCACCTGCACCGCCAACGGCCAGACGGTCGACATGGCGATGAACGGCACGATGGCCGCCAAGAAAACCGACGTGACGATCACCACCAAGGGCAAGGTACCGACCGGCGGCGAGATGGAAATGGTCATGCAGATGACCAGCAGCCACACCGGACCGTGCAAGGCGCCGGCCACGACCTGAGCCGCGGTCGCGGTTCCACGGCAATCGATCGGGGCGCCAGCCAACAACTGGCGCCCTTTTCGTGACCGCAGCGAAGAAGAGAGAGAGACGATGCTTGGCTATGTGACGATGGGAACCGACGATCTGGACCGCGCGCGCGATTTCTATGCTGCGCTGCTCGCCACGATCGGCGCCAGCGAATTGATGCGGATGTCGGACGAGGATAATGGCTTTACCCTGTATGCGACCAGCTGGGGTCAGCCCGGCATCGCGGTGACGCGGCCCTATGACGGCCAGCCGATGCACGCAGGGAACGGGCATATGGCGGCGATCGTCGTCGACGAGCGGGCCAAGGTCGATGCGCTGCACGCCAAAGCGGTCGAACTGGGCGGTGCCTGCGAAGGACCGCCGGGGGTGCGCGGCGACGAGGGCGAGCAGGCGTTCTACGGCGCCTATTTTCGCGACCTCGACGGTAACAAGCTGTGCGCTTTTCGGATTGGTCCGGCCTGAATCGGGCGTCGCAGTCGGGCCAATCGACTTGCCGGGCGGGTGACAGGTGGGGCTGTCAGTCCGCCCGGCGAAGTCTTGAAATGAGGCCGGAGGGGGTCTGAAGAATGCCAGGGACCAGCTCGCACCCTTCGCCTGTCGGCCTCAACATCGCGGCATCGTAGGAATGACGCGACCTCTTCAGAATGGCACATTTCCAAAAACGGGGCAGTTACAAGGGGTCACATGCGATGATGTCGCCGATTGATAACCAATTCTTAACTTGGTTTCGGGCTTTGTCGTTGCAGATTGGCGGGCCGCGGTTCTTCTGATATGACGAAGCGCGTTCCTGTTACCGTTACGTGGAAGTAACAATGGCTGGTCGCGCTGATCGATTGGCGTATCACCCGCACCGCCCGTCAGGGGCATTTGAGGGTAGCATGGACCACGCGAAAGCGAACGAGACTCAAAATCCCGGCGAGACCGACCGGATCATCGCGGAGGAGCAGGAGCGCCTGCTTCAATCGCCGCTGTTCGTCCGCTCTCCGGTGCTGTCGCGCTTGCTGCAATTTCTGGTCGAGCATCGGTTGCGCGGCGGGCGCAGCTCGCCCAAGGCCTATGCGATCGCGACCGAGGCGCTGGGGCGCAGCGAAGATTTCGATCCGGCGGTCGACAGTTATCCGCGGGTGATGGTCGGCCGACTGCGGACCTTGCTCGATCGTTACTATGCCGACACCCCCTGGATCCACCGGTTGCGGGTGCCGCAGGGCAGTTACGAGGTGGTCGTCCAGCACCGCGTGGCGCCGCCGGCGCGATCGGCGGACGAGGTCGATACGCCCGATGACGTCAAGGCAGCAACGGGCGCGGACGGCGCCGGAGCGCCGCGCGTTCCGGGGGGCGCGGGTCACCGTGCGACGACGGGGCCGCGCTATGGCCGCTGGGTCGTTGCCCTCGTTCTGCTGGTGCTTGCATTGTTTGCGCTATGGACGCTGCACAGCGGTCCGGATCGCCTGTTCATCAGCGATCCGGTGCCGGTGCCTTTGCTCGAGGTGAGCGCCCCGGTCGCGGGCAGCACGCCGCCGTCGCGGGCGCTCGCACGGGCGCTCGACGGCAAGCTGCGCGACGGGCTGCGGCGGTTCGACCTGATCGACCTGCTCAGTTCCAAGGCACCGGGTGCGGTGGCGCCGCGCATTGCCGACTATCGGCTCGACGCATCGCTCGTCCGCAACCTTGACGGCGATGCCGAGGTCACGCTGGTGCTCAACCGCGTCGCCGATCAGCGCGCGATCTGGTCGCAGCAGATCCGGGTGACCGATCAGGAGACGCCCGAATTTGCCGCAATCGAGCCGGTGATTGCCCGGATTGCGGGCGACTATGGCGTCATCGTCCGCGATCAGATCCAGCGCCAGCCCGATAATTTTTCGCCGGGTTTTCCCTGCCTCGCGCAGTTCAACCGGATGCGCCAGATGCGTAGCACGCCGACCGCCACGCAGGTCGCCAACTGCCTGCGCGCGACGCTGAAGCGCGACCGCCGCGATCCGGTGGCGCTCGCCGCCTTGTCGCTGGTGCGTTTTGGCGACTGGCAGCCGCAGCGAGTGACCCAGGCGGGCCGCGAAGCCTTTGGCGAAGCCCGCGCGCTGGCGCTGCAAGCCTATGAAAGCAGCCCCAATTCTACCGCGGGCCTGTTCGCGATGGCGCGGGCGAATTTCTATGTCGCCAATTGTGCGGGCGGCAACACGATGGGCGATGCGGCGCTGCGTCTCAATCCCTATGACGCCGACAGGTCGGGCTTTCTGGGGCTGTTCAAGATTGCCTGCGGTCAGGCGGTCGAGGGGGAGGCGCTGCTGCGCCGCTCGCTGGCGCTCGACGACAGCTATCCCGGCGTACCGGCGGTCACCCTGGCGTTCATCCTGTCGCAGCGCGGCGACCAGGCCGAAGCGCGGTCGATCCTCGATCAAATGCCGTCACCCAGCAATATGGAACCGCAATTCATGATGGTGCGCGCGATCGTCATCGCGCGGCAGGGCGACGTCGCGGCGGGGCAGGCGCAATGGCGCCGCCTGCTCGAATATACGCGCCAGCCCCCGAACGCCGCCCCCGAAACGGTACTCAGCCAGTTCATGATCACCCCGGTGGTAATCCAGCGGGCGTCGGCGGCGCTGCGCGATTCGGGGGTCGTGCCGACGAAGCCAGCAGCTTGACGGTCCGCAATCGCCTGCGCAGAACGATGTCATGTTATCTGCGCTTGCCCTGCTGACTGTTGCGGCGTCGCCGCCGCCGGCCGCGGTCGCGGTTCATTTCGATCGCGATGGCCGTGTCGAAACACGGGTCGTGGTGGGCATGGCGGATCGGCAGAGCGGGCGCCCGCTGAGCCCCGATGATCCGGTGCGCATCGCGTCGATATCAAAGCTGGTCGTCGCGCTTGGCGTGATGCGGCTGGTCGAGGCCGGGCGGCTCGACCTCGACCGCGACGTGTCGGACTATCTCGGCTGGCGGTTGCGCCATCCGGGCTATCCGGACCGCGCGGTGACGCTGGCGCAGCTGCTCGGTCACCGCGCGGGGCTGACCGACCATATCGATTATGCGCTGCCGCTCGGCGCCGATCTGGAGGCGGCGCTCCAGAATCCGGCCGCATGGGACAAGGCGCGCCCGCCGGGCGGCGATTTTACCTACGCCAATCTGAATTATCCCATCGTCGCGGCGGCGATCGAGGGCGCGACCGGCGAGCGGTTCGATCGGGCGATGGCCCGGCTGGTGTTTCGCCCACTGGGGCTCGACGCCTGTTTCAACTGGCCGACCTGCAGCAACGCGGCGGTCGCGCGCGCGGTGGTGCTTTATGACGCTGACAACAAAATCCTGCGCGACGATCTGCGCGGCGAACGGCCGATCTGTCCGGTGGTGCCCGCCGCTGACGGCAGCTGCGACCTTGGCACCTATCGGCTCGCGCGCCACGGCGCCGGGTTCAGCCCGCAGGGCGGCCTGCGCATTTCGGCCAACGGGCTGGCGCGGATCGGCGTCATGCTGCTGCGCCGCGGCGACGGCTTCCTGCGGCCCGGCAGTCTGGCCCGACTGGACGCCATGGCGCCGGTGCGCCCGACCGCGGGCGAGGGGACCGACGGGTTTTTCTGCGAATATGGCCTGGCCATGCATAGTATAGGCAGCCGGGCGTCCTCGGGGCCGGGGTGCCGCGACGACCTGTTCGGCGACGGGCGCCGCCGGGTCGGCCACTCGGGTGATGCCTATGGATTACGCTCGGGATTGTGGTTCGACCTTGAAGCCGGGGAGGGCACTGCCTATTTCGTGACCCAGGTGCCAGAGGGGCAGAAGGGGAAGCGTTCAGCCTATAGCGCGGCGGAGGAAGAACTGGTCGATGCGGCGCTTGCCGCGCCTACCGCTGTCAGCCCTCTTGCCAGCCCCGCCCACGGCCACTAGGGCAATTTCCAACATTCACGGCTTAGTCAGAAAAGGAATAGCGCATGAGCGATTCGGCCGAAAAGGTTAAGAAGATCGTCGTCGAACATCTGGGCGTCGAAGCCGACAAGGTGACCGAGGAAGCGAGCTTCATCGATGATCTGGGCGCCGACAGCCTCGACATCGTCGAGCTGGTGATGGCGTTTGAAGAAGAATTCGGCGTCGAAATCCCCGACGACGCGGCGGAAAAGATCGCCACCGTCAAGGATGCGATCGACTATATCGAAGCGAACAAGGGCTAAAGCGGCCCGGTCCGGCCTGGCCGGACGCGGCGGCTGCGCTGCCCAGCGTTTCCGGCTTCCCGGTCCTGCCGCCCCGCGCGCTGTGACCGGGAAGCCTTTTTATTGGGCGCGCGCCGGTCTAGATAAAGCGGGCACCCGCAGAGACGGGGCCGACGAAAGGAATGACTATGCGCCGGGTTGTGGTGACGGGATTGGGTTTGGTGACGCCACTGGGCGCCGACGTGGAAACCGTTTGGGCCAATCTGATCGCGGGCAAATCGGGCGCCGGGACGATTACCCATTTCGACGCCTCGGACCAGAAATGCACGATCGCGTGCGAGGTCAAGGGGCCGGACCATGAATATGGTTTCGACCCCGGCAAGCGCGTCGATCACAAGGTGCAGCGCCAGGTCGATCCATTCATCATCTTTGGCATCGACGCCGCCGGACAGGCGATCGAGGACGCGGGCCTCGAGGATATGTCCGAGGCAATGAAGCTGCGCGCGGGTTGCTCGATCGGTTCGGGTATCGGCGGGCTGCCGGGCATCGAAAGCGAAAGCCTGTTGCTCGCCGAAAAAGGCCCGGGCCGCGTGTCGCCGCACTTCGTCCACGGCCGCCTGATCAACCTTATTTCGGGCCAGGTCAGCATCAAATATGGCCTGCAAGGCCCCAACCACGCCGTCGTCACCGCTTGCTCGACCGGCGCGCATTCGATCGGCGACGCGGCGCGGATGATCCGCGACGACGATGCCGACATCATGCTCGCGGGCGGCGCCGAAGCGACGATCTGTCCGATCGGCATCGCCGGTTTCGCGCAGGCGCGCGCGCTCAACATGACCTACAACGACCGCCCCGAAGCGGCGAGCCGCCCCTATGACAAGGACCGCGACGGGTTCGTCATGGGCGAGGGCGCGGGCGTCGTCGTGCTCGAAGAATATGAACATGCCAAGGCGCGCGGCGCCAAAATCTATGCCGAGGTCGTCGGTTACGGGCTGTCGGGCGACGCCTATCATGTCACCGCGCCGCATCCCGAAGGTTCGGGCGCCTATCGGTCGATGGAAATGGCGCTGAAAAAGGCGGGCATGACCCCGTCGGACATCGACTATATCAACGCCCATGGCACCTCGACGATGGCCGACACGATCGAACTCGGCGCGGTCAAGCGCCTGTTCGGCAACGCGATCGGCGATGTATCGATGAGCTCGACCAAATCGGCGATCGGCCATTTGCTCGGCGGTGCGGGGGCGGTCGAGACGATCTTCTGCATCCTCGCGATCCGCGACCAGATCGTCCCGCCGACGCTCAACCTCGACAATCCCGACGAGGGCACCGACGGCGTCGACCTGGTTCCGCACGTCGCGAAAAAGCGCGAAGTGAAGGCGGCGCTGAACAACAGCTTCGGCTTTGGCGGCACCAATGCCAGCGTGATCGTGAAAGCGATCGACTAAAAGCTCTCGTCATTGCGAGCGAAGCGAAGCAATCCAGAGTGTGACAAGCCGCTCTGGATTGGTTGGCCTACGGCCGCCTTCGGCCCCGCTTCGCTCGCAATGACGAAGTGCAAAACCCTCTTTCCTACATCGCGCCGCCATGCTCTATCACCCCGTCGCCGGGCTTCGGTCCGCAGCGGTTTTTTCACGTGCGCGTTCGTGACGTTGGTCACTTTTGCGTTGTTTGGGAGAATATCGTGCATCCGTTCCGCTGGCTAACGATCACGATGTTGGCCCTCGTGCTCGCCGCCTGTTCGGGCGGCGCGCCCGAGGATGCGGTCGTGGTGATCCCGCAGGGTGCGAGCATCGCCAAGGCGGGCGATATCCTCGAAAAGGCGGGCGCGGTCTCGGCCTCCAGTTTCCGCAACGAAGCGCGCTTCTTCGGCTCGGACGATCCGATCAAGCCCGGCGAATACAAGATCGAAAAGGGAATGGACGCCGGCGACATCCTCGAACTGTTGCAGTCGGGCAAGACGGTCCAGCGCCTGGTGATGATCCCCGAAGGCATGCCGTCGATCATGGTCTGGGACCGGCTGATGGCCGAAAAGCGGCTGACCGGCACCATCCCGGTTCCGGCCGAAGGCAGCATCCTGCCCGACAGCTATGCCTTTACCACCGGCGAAAGCCGCGCCGCGGTGGTCAAACGGATGCAGGCGGCGATGGACAAAACCTTTGCCGAACTCTGGGCCAAGCGCACCCCGCGCACCGCGGCAAAGGACCGCAACGAAGCGATGACGCTCGCCTCGATCGTCGAGAAAGAAACCGGCGTTCCCGCCGAACGCCGCACCGTCGCCGGGGTCTATACCAACCGGCTGGCGGTCGGCATGCGGCTCCAGGCCGACCCGACGATCATCTACCCGATCACCAAAGGCAAACCGCTCGGCCGCCGTATCCTGCGCTCCGAAATCCAGGCGGTGAACGGCTATAATACCTATAGCATGATCGGGCTGCCGCAGGGACCGATCGCCAACCCGGGCAAGGCATCGATCGCCGCGGTGCTCGATCCCGAGCCGACCGATTATCTGTTCTTCGTCGCGAAAGGCGACGGCGGGCATATTTTCGCGCGGACGCTGTCCGAGCATAATGCCAATGTGCAGAAGTGGTATGCGCTGCGGCGGGATCGCGGAGAGATTGAGTAGGGCGCTGGCCCCGCAATCATCGTCATCCCGGCGGAGGCCGGGATCTCGACATTGCGGACCAACGCTACGGTGAGATCCCGGCCTCCGCCGGGATGACGGAAAAAGGGCATGGTCATGCGACATGTTTCGGGCCTGATCGTCTTTTCGCTTTTGCTCACCGCCTGCATGGCAGGCGGCGGGAGCGCGGCCGAGCAGACCGGCAGCGACGTTCGGATCGAAGCAGGCCCGCGCCTCGGCGCCCCGCGCGCCACGCACCAGCTGGTCGCGGCGGGCGAGGGGCGCCTGCTCGCCATCGGCGGCTGTGTCCGTTCAGGATGCGAAGCCGGTCCCGCCAGCGCAACCGTTGACGTCATCGACGCGCAAAGCATGGAACTGGCCGGCAGCGGCAACCTGCTCGTCCAGCGCATCCAGCCCTCGGCGGCCGCGTTGCCCGACGGGCGCGTTTTCGTGTTCGGTGGCTGGGTCGATGGGCGCGCGTCGGCGACAACCGAAATTTTCGATCCCGCGACGGGAAAGTCGCTAGCCGGACCGGCGATGGCGGGGCCACGAAACGCGCCCGCGGTCGTGCGGCTGGCGGATGGCCGCATCCTGATCGCGGGCGGTTATGACGGCAGCGATGTGCGCTCCGACGCCGAAATCTTCGATCCCGCTACGGGCCGCATGGCAGCCACCGGCCCCCTGGGCACCGCAAGAAGCGGCGCGACGGCGACCTTGCTGGCTGACGGGCGGGTGCTGATGGTCGGGGGCGGACGTCCCGATCGTGCGCCGCGGCGCGCGTTGGCAAGCGCCGAGATATTCGATCCCGCGCTTGGGCGATTCAGCCCCGCGGGCGCTTTGGCGCAGGGTCGCTACAAACATGGGGCGGTCCGTCTCGAGAACGGCGACGTGCTCGTCGTTGGCGGGTCCGACGAACGTGACTATGTTGGCAAGCTGCGTTCGGTCGAACGCTTCGACGTCGCCGCGGGCCGTTTCGTCCCGGCCGGCAATCTCGCCGACCCCAGGTTCAAGATCGCCGACGGGTTGCTGTTGTTGCCGGGAAACAAGGTGCTGGTGGCGGCGGGTGACACCGCGCCGGAAATCTTCGACGTCGCCAGCGGTACCGGCGCACGACTGGATTACGATCTTGGCGGCCAGTGGAATTACATGACGCTTGTCCGCGCCGATGCACGCACCGCGCTGCTCGCGGGCGGTTATCGCGAAGGACGGATCGAGCCGACCGATCAAAGCTGGATCATCCATTTGCCGAAGGGTTGATATGACCACCGCCAAACTCTTCCTCCACGGCGTTCCCGACAGTCCCGCGATCTGGCGGCCGCTGCTTGGCCAGTTCGACCTGGGCGACACGCTGGTCGCGGTCCCGGCGCTCCCCGGCTTCACCGCGCCGCTGCCCGCGGGCTTCCCGGCGGCCAAGGAAGCCTATGCCGACTGGGCGATCGAACAGGCCGAGGCCTTGGTTGCGGCGCACGGCCCGATCGACATTATCGGCCACGACTGGGGCGCGCTGATCGCGCAGCGGGTCGCGATGCTGCGCCCCGATCTGCTGCGTAGCTGGGCGATCTTAAACGCGGTGATCGATCCCGACTATCGCGGCCACCGCGTTGCGCGCATCTGGAACACCCCGATCCTTGGCGAAATCTTCATGGCGCTCAGCAAGCCCGCGAAACTCGCCGCAGGATTGGCCGCACAGGGCATGCCCGCCGACATCGCGGCCGAAGAGGCCGAACAGTGGCAGAACAAGGACAAGCGCCGCGCGATCCTGAAACTCTATCGATCGGCGAAGGGGCTCAGTTTCAAGCATGATTGGGCGCGCGATATCGACAAATTGCCGGCGCAGGGGGCGTTGATTTGGGGCGCCGACGACCCATATGTGCCATTGTCGGTCGCGCAGCGTTTCAGCGCGAACACCGGCATCCCGCTCACCGTCATCGACGGGGCAGGGCATTGGGCGATCGCCGAGCGACCCGCAGAGGTCGCGGCGGCATTGCATCGCTTCTGGGCCACGCTCTGATCGCCTGACCCGATCAATAAAAGCGGCCAACTCGATTTGACCTCGCGGCGCGGGTCTGCTCTTGGTGCGCCGCACAAAAATCCCCACAGAAAGGATTCTCTCCCATGATCAATCAACCCGTTCCCGCCGTGACCCTCAAGACGCGCGTCCGCGACGAGGCCGTCGACGGCCCGAACCCGTTCCGCTGGCAGGACGTCGACACCGGCGAAGCGTTCGGCACCGGCCGCCACATCCTGTTCGGCCTGCCGGGCGCCTACACCCCGACCTGCTCGAACGAGCAGTGCCCCGGCTTCGAGCGCCTCTATGCCGATTTCGCGGCCGAGGGCGTCGCCGACATTCACTGCATCAGCGTCAACGATGCCTTCGTCATGTATAATTGGGGCAAGAGCCTGGGCGTCCAGAACGTCAAGATGGTCCCCGATGGCTCGGGGGCCTTCACCCGCCGCATGGGTATGCTGATCAACAAGGATCATGTCGGTTTCGGCATGCGCAGCTGGCGCTACACCGCGATCGTCGATGACGGTGTCGTGGTCCAGATGTTCGTCGAACCCGGCATCAACGACGTCGGCGCCGACGCCGACCCCTATGTCGAATCGACCCCCGAAAAGGCGCTCGAGTGGGTGAAGGCGAACCCGTATCGCGGCAAGCTGTCGCAGGCGGCCTAAACCAGCGCTGATATGACCTCAGGCGGCCCGGCCATCCCCCCTCCCGATCGGGCCGCTGGCGCCGCACCCATCATCGTGACCGCGACGATGGGTGCGGCGGACCAGCGTTTTTTCGACATGTTGCGTGCCGTGCATTTCCCGCCCGAACGCAATCATCTGACGGCGCATATCACGCTGTTTCACCAGCTGCCGCCCTCCGCACTCGACGAGCTCGACGGGCTGATCCGCCGTATCGCCGCTGACACGCCGCCGCCGACCGCGCGGCTGCGCGAGCTCTATTCGCTCGGCAAAGGGGTGGCCTATCGCATCGACAGCCCCGAACTGCTGGCGATCCGCGAGCGGATCGCCGAGCATTTCACCGGCATGCTAACCGCGCAGGACCAGGGGACACCGCGGCTCCACATCACCGTCCAGAACAAGGTGACTGCCGACGAAGCCCGCGCGCTGCTGGCCGAACTCGCCGCCGATTTCCAGCCGCGGCCGCTGGCAATCACCGGCCTGGCCGCGCATCATTATCGCGGCGGCCCATGGGAAGCGGCGTTCGCACGGAATTTTCGCGGGCCGCGCGGATGATATTGACCGGGGGCAATGGCCTGCCTATAGGCGCTGCTCGCCCGAAGCGGCGGCCTTTCGGGGCGGAGTAGCTCAGCTGGTTAGAGCAGCGGAATCATAATCCGCGTGTCGGGGGTTCGAGTCCCTCCTCCGCTACCAATTTCCTGTTTGGCGATAGTCGCCAAAGGTTGAAAAAGTACCTGATTTCCGCTAGTTTAAGGCCAATCGTTGGTTGTCAGCGATCGCCCCTATTTGGCTGCAATTGCCAAAAATTGTGGCCTCAGCTGGGGGCATTATAAGACCCCCGAAGATGGAGGCCCCCAACCATGCTGACCGATACAGCGATCCGCAACGCCAAACCGGGAGAAAAACCCTACAAAGTCGCAGATTCGCAGAGCCTGTATTTGCTCGTCAATCCGAGGGGTAGCAAATTTGGCACTTCAAATATCGCATAAACGGGGTGGAGCGGAAGTCACCATCGGATGTTCATCAGGGCCGCACAGCTATCGTCTCGCGAAGGGCGCGACCAGCAGTCCCGCGAGCGCCGCCCCCGCACATCCCGCACCGACCAAGAAGGTGGCCGCTGGACCCGCTGCATCCCACACAAGCCCCGCAATGATGCTTGCCGCCAGCAGCGCGAGGCCCGTGATGAGATTGAATATCCCGTAAGCCGATCCACGCAAATCGACCGGCGAACGGTCGGCTACGAGCTTGGCGAACAGCCCCTGTGTCGCTGCCATGTGGACGCCCCAAAGGCCGATGCCGACGAAGGCGCCCGCAACGCCCGGTAGCATGGCGAGCGCGAGATCGGCGGCAATGAGAACTACCAGTCCACAGATCAGCATAGTTCTCGCGCTGACCCGATCCGACAGGCCGCCCAGCGGATATGCCGCGAGCATATACACAGCGTTCATTGCGACGAGCACGAGCGGCGTGAGCGCGAGCGGCAGTCCTTCGGCGTTGGTTTTGAGAATGAGGAACGCCTCGCTGAACCGCGCGATCGTGAACACGGCCCCGATGGCGACGAGCGACCAGAAGGCGCGTGGAAGCTGTCGCAGATCGGCGATCCGCACCGGAACACGCGCGTTGCTCTCTCCCGTCGGGCGTTTGGCATCATCGACCCCCACCATCACGAGCAACACCGCAATGGCCGCCGGGATCACCGCGAGCCAGAACACCGCGCGCATATCGTTGGCGAAGGCGGCCATCGCCGCGATGGCGATCAGCGGTCCGAGGAACGCGCCCAGCGTATCGATCGACTGGCGCAACCCGAAGGCACGCCCCAGGATTTCAGGCGGGGTGACGTCGGCGACCAACGCATCACGCGGCGCGCCGCGCAGTCCCTTGCCGATGCGGTCCGCAAAGCGCGCACCCATGATTACCGGCGCGGTTCCGGCCAGCGCGAACAGCGGTTTGGACAGGGCGCCGAGGCCGTAACCAATCAGGATCAGCGGCTTGCGTTTACCCATGCGGTCCGAGAGATAGCCCGAGAACATCTTAGTGATCGAGGCCGTCGCTTCGGCAACACCGTCGATCAGCCCGACGACGGCTACGCTGACACCTAGCGTCGCCGTTAGGAACAGCGGCAGCAGCGCGTGGATGATCTCGGACGAAATATCCATGAACATGCTGACGAACCCCAGCGCCCAAACAGTGCGCGGTATCGGCACCCGCCCGCTTGGCGGCACCTTCGCCATCAGTGCCGCGTATAACGTTGCAGGCTGATCCGTATTCCCATGCGGAACTCGTCGACAGGATTGGTCTGCGTAATTATCGCTGAGGGGCCGCTGACGCTGTTACGGGCATATTCGAAGTGCAGGCTCGCGAGCCTGTCGGTATAGGGCAAATTATAGTTTAACCCCGTGCGAACCGCGCTCTGCCGCGCGCGTTTCGTGATCGCATCTTGCCCCAGACTGACAAAATCATAGCGCAAGAACAGGTCGAGATCGCCGGTGTCCCGCCTATCAATCACCGATAGCTGCCCCATCACATAGCCGCCGAAAACGTCGCTTTTGCTGCCCGAGAAACGCGAGCGAAGCAGTTCACCCTCTATCGTTGCGGGGTGTCCGGCGATCGGGAAGGTGTATGCGGCGTCGGCTTCCAAAGTCAGTTTGTCACCGGTCGCAGCAACTCCGCCGAGCGGTGCTTGCCCGATTGCCGTGCCGAGCGTGAAGGCGCGGTTGGTGATATTGCCGGTGTAGTCGCTGGCAAAGCCCAGCGTCAGCTTGCGCCCATGATCGGCATCATTGATGGGGGTAAGCAACAGCTTGCCCGCAACCGATCGTCCGATGCTGCTGCGCACATTCGCGGCGTTGAGCGACCCCCTATTGTCACCGACAGACAGTTGGACGGTTGCCTTGGGCGACAGCGCCCGTTGCACCTGAAACCCCATTTGCGGGCCGAAGGCGTTGACCGAGCCATGCTCTTCCAGAACCAGCGAACGGTTGATCGTCGGCAGATTGCCCGACGACAGATTGTCGTCGCGCGACAGGATATGGGTGTTGTGCCCGAACAGCAGCCGGAACTTTCCTGGATCGTCGGCACCCTGGAGCGACACGAACAGGTTCTCGAAATTGCGGCGGAACGGTCCGTTGCGGAAGAAGTCGCTGTTGGTGAGATCGACCTCATACACCAGCGCGGGCCGCAGATGGGGCGCGATACGCGGCAAATCGAACTCTGCTCCCTGCCGCACCCGGCGCCAGCCATCCTTGCCTTCGGGATCGATCAGCCGTTCGGCATAGCCCCATGCGGTGACACGAAAATCGCCTGATTGGACGAGGACGCCCGCATCGGGGTCGAACGACAGGATCGGCGGCGCTTCGCTCGATGGAGCCGTTTGCGCAAATGCGGGCGTTGCCGTCGCAGCGAGCAGTGCCGCAGCCAATGTGGGGAGCGCAATTTTCACCAGAAATATCGCCGCCAGCCGCGCACCTTGCCCGCCGCGCCCCTGCCCCGCGCTTGCAGCATTTTCATATAGAGGATGATACCGGTGACGCTCATCGCGACCAGTGCCAGTCCCCATGCCAGCCCGAGAAATTTTCCGCCATCGCCCAATATCTCGCCGGTATGCAGGCGCCTCACCCAATCTTCGCCATCAGGTCCGGACTTGATGACGGCGGCGGTTGCCGCGTTGACCGTCACTTTGACTGGCTCAGCGCCGTCCAGATGGAACACATAGGTTGGCACGGGAGCCTTGATAACCCAATCGACCGACGCGACGGGTCGGTCGCCGAAGCGATGGAAGACTGCGGCGCGCGCCCTTTCCATCGCAGCTGCGGAGGCGGGCAAGGGCGCCGACAGCGACACGGGTGATGCGATTGCTGCCATCGCTTCGCGCGCCGCTTCGTCCTCGCCGAAGATCGCCTCGCCCTGCATCCAGATGCCCGTTAGCGAAACCGACAGAAAGAAGATGAGGCCAACGACGCTCAGCCAACGATGTATTTTGCGGTTTGTCATATTTTGCGCGCGTCCTAATGTAACAGTTGTTACGTCCTAAAGCCGGGAAATCGCAATGCAACACCTATTACATCATGGCTGATCGATGCTGGCTCCTGCTGCTGATGCAATTGCCCGCAGGTGCATCGACGGCGCGGGTGGCCCTATGGCGCAAATTGCGCGCTGCGGGAGCGACGAGCGTCGAGCATGGAGCATGGATGCTCCCGCTAACACCCGAGCATCGTGACTTGATGCAAAGCCTCGTCCTGACGGTGCAATCCCATGACGGCAGCGCCACCTTGTTCGAGGCGACGGCGCTTGACGGCGATGATGCAATGGAGGCGCGTTTTTCGACGGACCGGGCGCGCGAATTTGATGAATTTACGACGCGAGCGCGGGGTCTGCTCGATGAAGTTGCCCGCGAGACGGCGGCTTCTAAGTTCACCTACGCTGAACTGGAAGAGGTCGAGGACGACCTTCAAAAGCTCGAAACATGGCTCAAGCGTATTACAGCTCGTGACTTCTACGCTGGCGGCGACCAGCAAAGCGCGCTGAACCTGATGGACGAGTGCAGGCGTTCCATCGCGGCGTTCTCCAAACGGGTTTTTGTAGCCGAGGGCTTGAACTGACAATTTTCCCAAAGCGCATTGACGGTCGCACTTTGGTTTGTCGGACTCGGTAAGGCGACTATCGCACTCTGGGAATAGATTGCGTGACTGGCCTGCTGCCGGGATGGGGGGCAGCCCATGCGCTTGAAAAGACCTTGCGGTCGTGCCGCGCCGTGTTCGGACGGCTGGCATCGCGCGGCTTTGATATAATCAAATCCTATAACAATGGGCCGCATTATTATTATTCATATAGACCCGGCCCGATAACCTTCTTGTGTCTGAACTGAGACATTTGCCCCTCTGTCACGCGCCGGGAAGACGCGGCGCAAAGGCTGATCGGCGGTTTGTCTTGGGCAAAAGGGGGGACGCAATGAAGAACAGGATGACCAAGGGCCGCGCGGCGTTGATGCTGGGAATGGCGATCGTGATGACCAGCCCGCAGGCCGCGATCGCGCAGGATGCGGCGGGCGCCAGCAGTGGCGGGCTGGAAGAAATCGTGGTGACGGCGCGCAAGCGTGAGGAGAGCCTGCAGGACGTGCCGATTTCGGTGCAGGCGTTCAGCGGCGCCGCGCTGGAGCAAGCAGGGATCAAGGATTTTTCGGAAATCGCCTATCGCGTTCCCGGCCTCAAGCTCAGCGCCGAGCGCGCGGTCGATACCGAATTGTTCATTCGCGGCATCGGGTCGGACATTCAGGGCGCCGGCGCCGATGGCGCGGTCGGTATCTTTGTTGACGGCGCCTATCTGTCGCGCGGCACCGGATCGTTGCTCGACCTTTATGATCTTGAGCGCGTCGAGGTGCTCAAGGGGCCGCAGGCGCTGCGTTTCGGCAAGAGTGTCGTTGGCGGGTTGATCAACTATGTGGCCAAAAAGCCCGGCGACACCTTCGAGGGCCGCTTCGAGGCGACCTATGGCAATTACGACAAGCTCGACGTCGCGGCCTCGGTGCGCGGGCCGGTGTCGGCCACGCTGGGGCTGGGGCTGGTCGTCAGTTCGCGCAAACACGACGGCTATGCGATCAACACGCGCGGCGGCGACGAAGAGGATCAGAATGTCCAATCGGTCCGCGCCCAGCTGCGCTGGCAGCCGAGCGCGACGCTCGATATCAACCTGTCGGCCGATTACACCCGGCACCGCGACGGCGCGCGCTGGGTCGATGTCATCGTCCCCGGCGACAGCAATGAAGTCACGTACAACAGCTTTTTTGCCCCACCGATCGCCAGCCTGCCCGGATTTGTGCTGCCGAACCGCAACGCGCCGTTTCAGAGCGCTGACCGCCGCAAGGGGGCGCATAATTTCACCGGCTATCAAAATTCGGACATGTATGGGGTCAGCGGATCGATCGACTGGGAAGCGAGCGACAATCTGAGCATCGCGTCGCAGACCGCCTATCGCGATTCCTCGCTCGCCGCGCGCGAGGATGGGTCGGGGCTGTTCTTTGACTTTGCGATCGATCCGGCGACCAACGCGCCCGACATCACGCCGGCGATGGTGGCGGGGCTGGGCACCTATCTGGCGACCGTCCCCGACAGCTATTTCGACAGCGGCAAGGCCGAGGATGTGAAGCAGTTTTCGCAGGAACTGCGGCTGCGCTGGGACGATGGCGGCCCGCTGCGGCTGGAGGGCGGGGTCTATTATCTGCGCGAAAACATCCGCCGCGCCGAGGATGTAAACTTCCTGTTCCCCGATTTCCAGGCGATCACCGAATTCGCTTTCGCCATGGCCTTTGGCGGTATCCCCGCATCGCCGTTCCCGGGCTCGAACCACACGGTCACGACGTCGAAGAATGACAATATCGGGGTGTTTGGCGAAGTCAGCTACAGCCTGTCCGACCAGCTCACCTTCGACGCCGGGCTGCGCTATGCCTATGACCGCAAAAGCTATTCGAACAACCGGTCGGGCGACTCGTTCGAGGGCGCGCCGGTGAATTTCACGGTGACCGACAAACGCAGCTGGGACGCATGGTTGCCCAGCGCGACGCTGCGCTTTGAACCCAGCCGGGATGTGACGCTCTATGCGCGCTATGCCAAAGGCTACAAACCCGGCGGCTGGACCGGCGAAGATGCGAACACCCCCGCCGAGGCTTTGGTGTCGTTCGAGCCCGAAACCGCCGACAGTTTTGAACTGGGGGCCAAGCTGGCGCTCGCCGACCGGCGCCTGTTCATCAACGCGGCGGGTTACTACACGCTCTACGACAATCTCCAGACCAACCAGTTCCTGTCGCCCGGCCCGGGGCTGCCGCCCGACAATTTCGTGTTCAACGCCGCCAACGGCACCCGCGCTTATGGCCTTGAGCTCGATGTTCAGGCGCGGCTGACCGGCAGTTTCAGCGTGTCGGGCAATTACGCCTATTCGCGGTGCAATTTTACCGGCGAGCTGATCATCGACGACGACGGCACCGACCTCGACGGCAACAGCTGTCGCCGCACGCCCAAACATGCATTCGGTATCTCGGCCAATCTCGACCAGCCGGTCAGCGACACGATCGTCCTGCTCGCGGGCAGCGATTTCCAATATACCGGCGCCAATTTCTTCGACAATCCGAACACCCCCATCCTGAAATTCGACAGCGAGATATTGCTCAATGCGCGGATCGGGGTGCGCGATGCCGACAGCAAGTGGGAAGTCACCGCCTGGGCCAAGAACCTGACCAACGAGCTGAACTATACCAGCAAGCTCGAACTGTTCGGCACCATCTATGGCACCTACATCCCGCCGCGCACCTATGGCGTGACGGCCCGGTTCCGCTTTTAGGGGGCGGCGGGACCATGCTATTCTGGATCAAGACAATGGGGACATGCCGATGAAATGCGGAGTGAGGATCATCGGCAGCGGCGCGGCGGTGATCGCCGGGCTGCTCTATGCCACCGCGCTGACCGCGGCGAGCGGCGAGGGCGGGCATGCCACCGGCCCGGTCAACATCGTCGATCCCGATCTGAAGGCGTGGCACGAGGCGACGCCCGAAAACCCGCCGCGCCCGCCGGTGCCCGATGTCGATTATGGCATGGACCCGGCGACCGGCGCGTTCCGCCATCCGGTCGCGACCCCGCTGACCACCAATGCGCCCAATTTTGCCGGCCAGCTCGATCATTGGGACCAGAATAGCTACGCCAAAAATGTCGAGGTGATCGGCTTTTATCCCGGCGTGACCTCGCCCTGGCATGCGTGGGCCAGCGTCGTCGATTTCGGCGGCAAACGCTACCTCTACACCCACGACCGCGACTATCTGCGGATCATGGACGTCACCGACCCGCGCAAGGCCAAAATCGTCTGGTCGCAGGGCGGCGTCTGGGATTCCAAGGGTTCGAGCGAAGATTGGGATGCCGCGGCGGTCACCGATTATTTCGGCGGCGTCACCATCGCGTGGAACAAGAAGCTCCAGCGCAACGTGCTAGTCGCGTCCTACGAGATCGGACGCTTTGGCCTGATGGATGACAAGCTGCGCCAGCCCGACAAGGTCGCGGCGCAGCGCAATTACAATTCTCTCAAGGGTTTCAAGGTGTTCGTGATGAACGGCCCGACCCCCGACACATGGGATCTGATCGCGACGCGCACCACCGACTATCAGCATCCCGATGCGCCGATCGGCAAGCAGCAGGGGTCGGGCGCTCTCGATGCGGCGACCTGGTGGGGCGGCAAATATATGCTGTTGTCGGCGGCGCCCGACGACAGCTATGCGCTCACCGAATATCCCGACTATCTCTATTCGCCCGGCTATCAGGTCTGGGACATGGCGGACCCCGCCAACCCCAAATTCGTGTCGCAGATCAGCGTGCCGGGGCAGCGGCTGGGCGACAAGGACAGCGAGGCCGCGTACCGCGCCAACCCGCGCGCGGGCAACCGCACCAGCTGGATGGGATCGCGCAACCCGATCGTGCTGACCAAGCCGATCGAGGCGGGCGGCCGGATCGGTTTCGGCGGCATGGGCGGGCTGGGCCTTTACACCTTTGACCTCGCCGACCCGGCCAAGCCGAAGACGCTTGGCCACCTCAGCGTGCCGCCGAGCTATGCGGGCACCGAGTTCGACAATGTCGATGTCAGCCAATATGATCGCACCGGCTTTGTCTTCTCGAACGGCTATCCGATGAACGAGAATTGTTACGAGCCGTTCAAGGACATTTTCGCGATCGACGTGCGCGATCCGGCCCATCCGAAGGTCGCGGCAAAATTCCCGCGGCCGGTGCCGCCGCCGGGTGCGTCCTTCACCGATTTTTGCCAGCGGCGCGGCAGTTTCGGGCCGAAACGGTCGGGCGGACTGGGGCAGCCCGAGGGCGGACGCCAGGGTCTTGCGATCTATGCGTTCTACAACGCCGGGATCCAGATTTTCGACGTGAAAGACCCGGCGAAGCCGAGCATTGCGGGCTATTTCGTCCCGCGTTTCCCGACCAAGGAGGAACTGCCGGGCTATACGTTCGGCAATTCGACCTTCGCGGTGTTCACCGAATATGACCGCAACATCATCTGGGCCTTTTCGGTCAACGGCGTTTACGCGCTGTCGAGTCCGCTGCTTGGCAAGCCGCGCCTCGGCGCCCCGAAAAAAGTCTGGCCCGAACGTCACTAGGTCGATCTTTAAGGACTGAAACCATGCATGAATGGACAATTGGGTTGGCGGGAGCACTGCTCCTCGTCGGATGCTCGAACGCGCCCACCGAAAAGGCGGCGGAAAAGCCGGTCGAAGCGGCCGGAAACAATATCCTGCATATCAGCTGGGGCGGGATCGCGGAGGCCGACCCGGGCGAAGCGAAGCGGCATTGGTCGACCTATACGATCAATCTAGTCGACGGCGACCCGGCCTATGGCTGGCTTTCCGACAAGGTCATCCGCTTTCCGCACACGCTGAATTTTGAACTCGCGGGCAATGGCAAGATCGACGCGGTCGCGATCGACAGCCGGTTCGAGCCCGTGGTCCGCGAGGACGGGTCGATGTCGCAGACCGCCGAAGGGTCGCCGGTGCGGCGCTTTGCGCTGCTCGGATCGACCACCGGTCCGGAGGGGCCGTTCGCGGTGCTGGTTGACGGCGAAGCCAAGGCCGACGCGCAGACCGTCGTCAAGCTGCCCAGGGAAAGCCGGGCGCGCTGGCTGCGGCTGCGCATCGACAGCAATTGGGCAGGCAGCGGGGCAACGCGCTTGTCCGACGTCGCGGTGATCGGCGACCTCGAACAACGCGGCGCCGCTGCCGTGGCCGACGTCAGCGGCGTCTATTCGCACGAATATGGTCCGATCATGCTGCGCCAGCGCGGCAATGCGATATTGGGGTGCTACAACGATGGCCTTGGCACGTTGCGCGGCACGATGTTCGGCCGGATCATGCGGCTTGCCTGGTTTTCGAACGAGGAAGGCATCCTCGGTTCGGCAACGCTGGTGGCGGCGAAAGACAAGCTCTACGGCTTTTGGTATCGGCCCGAGGACAAGATGGGCAGCCCATGGAACGCCGACAAACATAGTGGCCTGAGTGGCGCCGATCTGGGCAAGTGCCGCGCGGTGCTTTATCCGCCGGCCTG
>CAZCUW010000023.1:0-42534 GCA_964502035.1 uncultured Sphingopyxis sp.
TGCTCCACAGCACCGCGCTCGCCACCGAACTGGTGCCGCGCATCGGTTATGCGCGCGCCGCCGCGGTCGCGGCGCGCGCGCAGGAAAGCGGCGGCCTGCTCGCGGCCGTCGAGGCCCTCGAACCCGCTGAGACCGATTATATTCGCCTCAGGATTACGGAGTAGACCATGACCGTCACCATCGATTGCCCGAGCTTCATCGACCTGCGCGCCTTCGCGGTCGAACCGCGCGACGACGTCGGCGCGGACCCGTTCGGCGAGGACCGCCGCCTCGTTCCACTGCGCGGCGGCCCGGTCGAGGCTGGCTCGATCCATCTGCCCGCTGGAATGGGCACGGCCCCCGCCGTCGCGGGCGATTGCTGGATGATCCTTGCCGATGGCGCGGTGACCATTTCCGCCGACGGCGCGGACCGGAACCATGCACCGGGCGACAGCTGGGTCGTCACGGCCGGGACCGCTTTCGATTGGACGGCGCCCGCCCCCGCGACGATCATCTTCCTTCGCTATACGAACGGATCGGACAGCCCGGTCGGGATCGTCCCGATCGACATCGCCGCCGACCTCGCGCCCTCGGGCGCTCCGCTCGCCGAACTGCTGGTCGGAGAGACGCCCGCATGCCGCAATTTCAGCACCTTCCGTTCGGCCGACGGCGAATTCACCTGCGGCATCTGGGATTCGACCCCCTATCACCGCCGACCAATGCGCTATGTCCATTTCGAGCTCATGTATCTGTTGCAGGGAGAGGTGACGTTCGTCGACGAAAGCGGCCGGTCGCGCACCTTTGCACAGGGCGATATCTTCCTGGTCGAACAGGGCGCGAGCTGTAGCTGGGAGAGTCTTGAACAGGTCGCCAAAGTCTATGCGATCTTCCGGCCGCTGGCATGATCTCGCGGTCGGAAACCACCTCGCACGGCACTTTATGCCGGTTTGCGAAGCCGTCGCGCCGAATGCCCGTAGCACCGCGGCAGCGAACCCGCCTTAGCAAGCTGATAAGTGCAAAGGAAGGTGCGGCACGCTATGCCGAAACGGGCAGGCGAAACGTCGCGATACACTTGCGCGGCAAGTCCAATCGGGGACAAGTTCCGACCATCAGGTGGCCATATGGTCGCCACAGCGGGCTCAGGTAGGGCCGCGCCAGAAGGGATGTCACAGACGATGAGCATTGCCGGCCCCATCTTCACCCCCAAATATATCAGCTTCGACTGCTATGGGACGCTGACCCGTTTCCGCATGTCGGAAATGGCCCGCGAATTTTTCGCCGACCGCATCCCTGCCGACGCGATGGACGCGATGTGCCGGGATTTCTCGGCCTATCGCTTCGACGAGATTCTAGGAGACTGGAAACCTTATCGCGAGGTCATTCGGAGCGCGGTGCGGCGCACGGCCAAGAAATATGGCGTCGAATATCGTGAGGAAGATGCCGATTCCATTTATGAGACGGTGCCGACGTGGGGGCCGCATGATGACGTGCCCGGCGGACTGTCGAAGATCTGCGACACGATCCCGCTCGTCATCCTGTCGAACGCAATGAACGATCAAATCCATCACAATGTCGCGCTGCTCGGCGCCACCTTCCACCGCGTCTATACCGCCGAAAGCGCGCAGGCCTATAAACCGCGCTTGCAGGCGTTCGAATATATGTTCGACCAGCTCGGCTGCGGTCCCGAAGATATGATGCACGTCTCGTCGAGCTTCCGTTACGACCAGAATAGCGCGACCGACCTCGGATTCGGCTGCCGCGTGTTCGTCGGCCGCGGCCACGAACCGTCGAACGCCAATTATCGCGATGTCGAAATCCCCCACATCGGGTGCCTCCCCGCGGTCGTGGGTCTCTGATATCATGTCGGCGCCCGCCCCCTCTTATTGGCAGGCGAGCGCCCCGGATTTCGGTGCCGGCCGCGCCGATGCCGTCGGCGGCGCGTTCGATGTTGCCGTAATCGGCGGGGGGTTCACCGGTCTGTCGGCCGCCCTGGCGCTCGCCCGATCGGGCGCCAGCGTCGCGCTGCTCGAAGCCGGGCAGGTGATCGGCGCCGCTTCGGGGCGCAACGGGGGGCAGTGCAATTCCGGGACCGCGCATGATTTCGGCGCGCTGGCGTCGAGCTTCGGTATCGATCGCGCCCGCGCTTGGTATCTGGCGCATTGCGAGGCCGTCGACACGGTCGAACGCATCGCCGCCGACGAAGGCATCGACTGCGACTTCACGCGCTGCGGCCGCGCGAAACTAGCTGCCAAACCCGAACATTATCCGAAGCTCGAAGCCGCCTACGCCCTGCTGACCAAGGAGGTCGATCCCCATGTGGAACTGGTTCCGCCGGACCGCATCGGCGACGAAATCGGCGCCAGCGAATTTCACGGCGCCCTGATCCAGACGACGAGCGCACAACTTCATCCCGGCCGGTTCGGCATCGGCCTCGCCCATGCCGCCGCCCGCGTCGGCGCGGCAATATGGGAAAACGCGCCCGCAATCCGGTTGATCGATACCGGCAAGGGCTGGGCGGTCGAGACCCCGCGCGGAACGGTCGCGGCACGCCAGATACTGGTCGCGACCGGCGGAGCGAGCCCCTACGCCCCGTTCGGCTGGTTCCGCCGCCGTATCGTGTCGGTGGGCAGCTTCGCTATCGCCACCGAACCGCTCGACGTGGGACTGACCGCGCAATTGTTCCCGAAGCGCCGCAATTATGTGACGAGCCGGATCATCGGCAATTATTTCCGCCTCACCCCCGACAATCGCCTCATCTTCGGCGGCCGCGCGCGCTTCGCGCTGTCCAACCCGAGTAGCGACCTGAAGGGCGCGCGCGTCCTGGAAAAGACGATGCACGATATGTTCCCGGCGCTGACCGATGCGCGGGTCGCTCATATCTGGGGCGGCACCGTCGATCTCACGGCGGATCGCCTGCCGCGCGCCGGCGAGCATGACGGGCTCTATTATGCGATGGGATACAGCGGCCATGGCGTCCAGATGGCGACCCACATGGGCGAACGCATGGCGCGTGTGATGGGCGGCGACACGGCGGCGAACCCCTTCGCCGACCTCGCCTGGCCCGCGATTCCCGGTCATCTGGGCAAGCCATGGTTTCTGCCGATGGTCGGCGCCTGGTACAAGCTGCAGGACTGGCTCCATTGAATAGCGACCTCTTCACTCGCCGCGGTCTGATTGGCGCGGGCATCGCGGGGGCCGGGATACTCGTCCTTCCCGGTCAGCGATCGGCGTTTGCCGCGCCGCGCCGCGGCGGCAGCATTCGTATCGCAACCCAGTCCAGTTCGACCGCCGATACGCTCGATCCGGCAAAGGGCGCGCTGTCCACCGATTATATCCGCCATTTCATGCTTTATAGCGGCCTGACCAAGACCGGCCCCGACATGGTGTCGCGCCCTTCGCTGGCCGAAAGCATCGAAAGCAGCGACCGCATCACCTGGCGTTTCCGGCTGCGCAAGGGCGTAAGCTTCCATGACGGGTCCGAACTGACGAGCGAGGACGTCATTTGGTCGCTCCGCCGCCATTCGGATGCCAAGCTCGGGTCGAAGATGGCGACGATCGTCAAACAATTCGCCGAGGTCCGCGCCGACGGGCGTCACGATGTCCTGATTCGCCTGACCGGCGCCAATGCCGACCTGCCGGCAATTCTCGCTCAATCGCATTTCCTGATCGTCCGTGCGGGCGAAACCAGGCCGAACGGCAACGGCACCGGCCCCTATCGTCTCGCGCAGTTCAAGCCCGGCGTGCGTACCGTCGTCGCGCGCAATACCAACTATTGGGTCGAAGGGCGTCCCTATCTCGACCGGATCGAACTCATCTCGATCCCCGACGAGGTCAGCCGCGTCAACGCGCTGCTCGCGGGCGACGTCCAGTTGATCAACGCGGTGAATCCACGTTCCACGAAGCGCATCGACGCATCGTCAGGCCACGGCCTGCTCGCGACGCCGTCGGCTCTTTACACCGATCTTATCATGCGACAGGATCGACTGCCGACCAGCAATCCCGACTTTGTCGAAGCGATCAAACATCTGATCGACCGGCCGCTCGTCAAGCGCGCGCTGTTTCGCAATTATGCGACGATCGGCAACGATCAGCCGATCCCGCCCTTTCACCCCTATTATAATCCCGCGGTGCCGCAGACGACGCTCGATCTTGACCGCGCGCGCTGGCATTTGAAGCGCAGCGGGCTGACCGGGGTACGCATCCCCGTCTATGCGACCCCGGCCGCCGAAGGGTCGGTCGATATGGCCTCGATTCTGCAGGAATATGGCGCGCGCGTCGGGCTCGACCTTGCGGTCAATCGTGTCCCGGCCGACGGTTACTGGTCGACGCACTGGATGAAGCATCCGATGGGCTTCGGCAACACCAACCCGCGCCCCACCGCCGACCTGATTTTCAGCCTGTTCTTCAAATCCGACGCCGACTGGAACGAAAGCGGATGGAAGAACCCGCGCTTCGACCGCTTGCTGGTCGAGGCGCGCGGCGAGGCCGATGAGGCGCGTCGCAAGGAGCTTTATGGCGAGATGCAGGCGTTGGTCCACGGCCAGTGCGGCGTCGCCATCCCCGTCTTCATCACGCTGATCGACGGCCATGATCGCCGTCTGAAAGGGCTGCAGCCCGTCGCGCTGGGCGGTTTCATGGGTTATCAGTTCGCCGAATATGCGTGGTGGGACGCCTGATGGCCGCGACCGCCGCCCCGCGTTCCGCCCTCGTCGGGATCATGCCGCTCGTGCTGCGCCGCATCGGTTCGGCGCTGCTGACGCTGTTCCTCGTGTCGGCGGTGATCTTCACGATCAGCGGCCTGCTGCCCGGCGACGCGGCGCAGGAAACGCTCGGGCAAAGCGCCACCCCCGAACAGGTCGCCGCACTGCGCCATGAAATGGGCCTCGATCGCCCCGCGCTTACCCGCTACGCCGAATGGCTCGAAGGCATCGTCCAGGGCGACCCCGGCCAGTCGCTCGTCGCGAACATGCCGGTGCGCGACATCATCGCCGAACGGCTTCCCAATTCGCTGATGCTGGCGGGTATCACCGCGCTGCTCGCGGCGCCGCTGGCGCTGTCCATCGGGATCGTGTCGGCCATCAATCGCGGCGGCACGCTCGATCGTACGCTCAACATCGCGACGCTATCGATGGTCGCGGTGCCCGAATTTCTCGTCGCGACGATCGGCGTCCTCATCTTTTCGGTGAAGCTGCTCTGGTTGCCGTCGATCGCGCTCGTCTCCGACGAGGCGACTTGGGGCGAGCTGCTGCGTTCGATCGCCCTGCCGGTGCTGACGCTGGCTGTCGTCGTGATGGCGCAAATGGCGCGCATGACGCGCGCGGCGGTCGCCGACCAGCTCGACCGCCCTTATGTCGAAATGGCGCGCCTCAAGGGCTTGACCTTTCGCCGTATCGTCCTGTCGCACGTCCTTCCCAATGCAATCGGGCCGATCATCAATGCGATGGCGCTCTCCTTATCCTATCTGATGGGAGGCGCGATCATCGTCGAGACGATTTTCAACTTTCCCGGCCTCGCCAGTCTGATGGTCAATGCGGTGACGAGCCGCGACATGCCGTTGCTGCAAGCCTGCGCGATGATCTTTTGCGCGGCCTATCTGATGCTGATGCTCTTCGCCGATGTCGCCGCCATCCTCGCCAATCCCCGGCTGCGCGCGCAATGAGCCGCTTCGTCGCCTTCGCCCGCTCGCTGCCGCTATCGGGCCGAATCGGCCTCGCACTCGTGCTCTTCTGGCTCGTGACCGCGATCGCCGGTCCGTTGGTCGCGCCCTATACGGTCGGCGCCTTCGTAGATTACGAAGTCTTCAGCGGGGCATCCCGGCGCTTCTGGCTCGGCAGCGACTATTTGGGACGCGACGTACTGAGCCGGCTGTTGTGGGGCGCGCGCTACACCATCTTTCTCGCATTGGGTGCCGCACTGATCGCAAGCGCTACCGGTACGACGCTCGCGCTGCTCGCCGCGATCAAGGGCGGCTGGGTCGACGAGCTGCTGTCGCGCGCGATGGACACGCTGATTTCCATTCCGTCGAAGATTTTCGCGCTGGTGCTCGTCGCTGCATTCGGATCGTCGCTCGGCCTGTTGATGCTGATCCCAGCGATCACCTACACTCCCGGAAATTTTCGCATAGCAAGGGCGCTGGCAATGAATTTGGTCGCGCTCGATTTCGTGCAGGTCGCCCAGGCGCGCGGCGAAGGCGCGGTGCATATCGCGCTGCGCGAGGTATTGCCCAATATGATCCATCCCTGGCTCGCCGACCTTGGCCTGCGCTTCGTGTTCATCGTCCTCTTGCTGTCGGGCCTCAGCTTCCTTGGTCTCGGCGTCCAGCCGCCCTATGCCGATCTCGGTTCACTGGTTCGCGAGAATATCTCCGGCCTGCCCGAAGGGGCGCTCGCGATCCTCATGCCGGCGGTCGCGATCGCGACGCTGACGGTGGGTGCGAACCTCGTCATCGACGCGCTGAAGCCCGTGGAGGACCGGACGTGAGCGCGACCGCCCCCGCTTTTCATGTCGATGTGCAGGGATTGCGCATCACCGTGCGCGCGCCCGACGGCGGCGAACGTGCGATCGTCGATGACGTGTCCTTTGCCATTCCGCGCGGCGAAGTGCTGGCGTTGATCGGTGAATCGGGATCGGGCAAGACGACGATCGCCTTGTCGATGATGGGATATGCCCGCAGCGGCGCGCGCATATCGGGCGGCAGCATCCGCGTCGGCGGGCGCGCGATCGACCAGCTCGGCGAACCCGCCCTCGCGATGCTGCGCGGACGCAGCATCGCCTATATTGCGCAAAGCGCCGCCGCCGCCTTCAACCCGTCGCGAACGATCATGTCGCAGGTTGTCGAACCGGTGCTGGTCCACGGCCTCGGCACCCGCGCCGAGGCCGAAGCAAAGGCTGTCGCGCTGTTCGAGGCGCTGTCGCTGCCCGATCCCGAAACCATCGGCGCGCGCTATCCGCACCAGGTGTCGGGCGGCCAGCTTCAGCGGTTGATGGCCGCGATGGCACTGATTACCGATCCCGAACTGGTGATTCTCGACGAACCGACCACCGCGCTCGACGTCACGACGCAGGTCGAAGTGCTGAAGGCCTTCAAGGCGGCGCTCGCGCACAGCAAGGCGACCGCCATCTATGTCAGCCACGATCTCGCCGTCGTTGCACAGATGGCGGACCGGATCGCCGTCCTCCATCAAGGCAAGCTGCGCGAGGAAGGGCCGACGGCGCAGATATTGGGCGCGCCCGGCGACGACTATACGCGCATGCTGCTCGCCGCGGCGCGCCCCGCAACCCGGCTTGCGACCACGCCCGACGACCAGACGATCCTGTCGGTCGCGCATGTCACGGCGGGTTATGGCCGGGTGCAGGGCGGCGTGCCCGCGATTCCGGTGCTGCACGACATCAGCTTCACTCTCAGGCGGGGCGCGACGCTCGGCGTCATCGGCGAATCGGGGTCGGGCAAATCGACGCTGGCGCGCGTCATCGCAGGCCTCCTCCCGCGCGCATCGGGTTCGGTCATGCTGGACGGCGAGGAACTGCCGCGCGGCCTGGGCGGACGCAGCCGCGACCAGTTCCGCCGGGTCCAGCTGGTGTTCCAGAACGCCGACACCGCGCTCAATCCCGCGCACAAGGTGGGCGAGATTCTCGCGCGGCCGCTGGCACTGTTCAAGGGGCTGAAGGGCGCTGCGGCGGATGCGCGGGTCGCCGATCTGCTCGAACTCATCCGCCTGCCGCGCGACATTGCCCAGCGGCGGAGTTCGGACCTGTCGGGGGGACAGAAGCAGCGCATCAACCTCGCGCGCGCGCTCGCCGCCGAACCCGAATTGCTGCTGTGCGACGAAGTAACGTCGGCGCTCGATACCGTCGTGGGCGCGGCCATCCTGGAACTCATCGACGATTTGCGCCGTGATCTCGGCATCGCGACGGTCTTCATCAGCCACGACATCTCGACCGTGCGCGCCTTTTGCGACCAGATACTCGTCCTCTATGGCGGAACGGCGGTCGAACAGGCCGACCGCGCGGCCTTCGCGGCCGGACCGCACCACCCCTATACCGGCCTGCTGATGGATTCGGTGCCCGCGATGCAGCCAGGTTGGCTCGAACGGACGGGAAGCCGACCGGGCGCAGCCCTGGCCGCCACGACAGATACGAGCCTGTGCCGCTTCTTGTCGCGGTGCCCGGCGGCAATAGCCGGAACCTGCGACCGCGCCGCGCCGCCGCTGCGAACCATTGGCGGCCAGCGTTGGCTGTGCCATCTGGAACCTGCGGCGCTCGCCGCGCAGCGCGAAAAAGCGATCGCGTGACGGGCCGGTTTCGCCGTCTCGCCGAAACCGGCCGGCCCGAAGTGCGGTTCACCGTCGATGGCCAGCCGATCAGCGCACTGGCGGGCGACACGCTGATGGTCGCGATGCTGACCGCCGGATCAGCGCTTCGCGACAGCGAATTCGGCGAAGGGCGACGCGCCGGTTTTTGCCTGATGGCGGCGTGTCAGGACTGCTGGGTCTGGACGGCTGCGGGCGAACGGCTGCGCGCCTGCTCGACCGAAATCAGCGAAGGATTGTCGATCCTCACCACTCAGCCGGAGGCGTCGTGGCCGAACGTCGGATAATCGTCATCGGTGCCGGACCGGCCGGGGTGCGCGCTGCGGAAGCGCTTGTCGCTGGGGGTGTCCGCCCACTCGTCATCGACGAAGGGCGCCGCGACGGCGGTCAGATCTATCGGCGCCAGCCGGACGGCTTCAAGCGCAGCTATACCGCGCTCTATGGCACTGAGGCGGCGCGCGCCGAGGCAGTACACCAGACCTTCGACCGGTTGCGCCAGGCGATCGACTATGAACCCGAAACGCTGGTATGGAATATCTCGGAAGGCGCGGTCTGGACGAGCTACGCCGGAGAAGCGCGGGCCGTGCCCTATGACGCGCTGATCGTGTGTTCGGGTGCGACCGATCGGCTGGTCCCGATCAAAGGGTGGAACCGGGCGGGCTGCTACAGCCTCGGCGGCGCGCAGATCGCGCTTAAGGCGCAGGCCTGCGCGATCGGGCACAGGGTCGCCTTCCTCGGCACCGGCCCCCTCCTCTATCTGGTTGCGCATCAATATGCGAAGGCTGGGGCCGATGTCGCCGCAGTCCTCGACACCTCACCGCTCAGGGGCCGCATGGCCGCAGCCGCCAAGCTCGCCGCGCAGCCCGACCTGCTCTGGACGGGCGCAAAGCTGACCTTTGATCATTGGCGCCGCGGCATCCCCGTCCTGACCGGCGTCACCCCGACCGAAATCCACGGCGACGATGACGACGGCGTAAGCGGCATCAGCGTCGCGACCTGGGGCGGAACCATCCGCCGGTTCGACTGCGATGCGGTCGGCATGGGCTGGCATCTTCGCCCCGAAACGCAGATCGCCGATCTGGCCCGCTGCCGTTTCGCCTTCGACGCACCGACACGCCAATGGCTTCCCGAAACCGACGCCGATGGCCGCACCAGTGCCGAGCGCATCTATCTGGCCGGCGACGGCGCCCGCATCCTCGGCGCACGCTGCGCCGAAGTAACGGGCGAACTGGCCGCACTCGCCGCGCTCGCGGACCTTGGCCTCGCCGATAAAGCGGACCGGCGCCGCGAGCTGACGGCGCAAAAATCGCGCTATCGCCGCTTCGCCGAGGGACTGGCGCAGGCCTTTCCCTGGCCGCACGACCTTGCGGCGCGCGTTGCCGACGAGACGATCGTCTGCCGCTGCGAAAGCGTGACCGCCGCGACACTACGCGCCAGCATCGTCGATTCGGGCGCGACCGAGACCAATCGCGCCAAAGCCTTCAGCCGCGTCGGCATGGGCCGCTGCCAGGGCCGCTATTGCGGCAACGCCGCCGCCGAAATCGTCGCCGCGGCGCGCGGCGAGACGGTCGAGGCCGCGGGACGACTGCGCGGCCAAGCGCCGGTCAAGCCGATCGGAATCAGCACGGCAAGGCGCAATTCATGAGCGTCGCGCCGATCCACAGCGACGTCGCGATCATCGGCGGCGGCATCATGGGCTGTTCGGCTGCCTTCTTCCTGCGCCAGCGCGGCCTGTCGGTGACCCTGATCGAAACCGACAAGGTTGGGCGGCAGGCGAGCGGCACCAATTTCGGCAATGTCCGCCGTCAGGGCCGGCCGATCTTCCAGCTGCCGCTGGCCAATAGCGCGAGCCGCATCTGGCGCAGCGCGAACGAGTTGCTCGGCGCCGATGTCGAATATCTGCAGGGCGGCCATATGCGCGTCTGCTTTCGCGACCGGCCCGAAAATGTCGGCGCGATGGAAGATTATGCGGCCAAGGCGCGCGAGGAGGGGCTCGACCTCGAACTGCTGAGCGGCAATGTGCTGCGCGACCGCTTCCCCTGGCTCGGCCCCGACGTCCTTGCCGGTTCCTATTCGGCGCTCGACGGCCACGCCAATCCGCGCCTCGCCGCTCCCGCCTTCGCCCGCGCCGCAGCGAGGCTGGGCGCGCGGATCGTCGAGGACACAAAGATCTCCGCGGCGAGCAAGCAGGGCGAGGATTTCGAACTTGTTGCCGAGGACGGCAGCCTTTTTCGCGCGCCGATCCTTCTCGTCACCGCCGGCGCCTGGGCGAGCCCGATCGCCGGCTGGTTCGGCGAACCCGTCCCGCTGACTCCGCGTGCGCCGACGATGACGGTGACCGAGCCCGTGCCCTATGCGATCGCGCCGTCGGTCGGCGTGATGACGCCCGATGAGATCGAGACCGTCTATTTCCGGCAAGTCGCCCGCGGCAATATCGTCCTCGGTGGCAGCACGCGCGCGCCGTCCTATCCCGACGAATATCGTGCCTATGTGATGCCGCAGAATACGCTGACCCAACTCGAGCATATCCGCCGCCTCGCGCCGGGACTCGCTCCGCTGCAGATCATCCGCGTCTGGTCTGGGATCGAGGGCTATACCGACGACAGCCTGCCCGTCATGGGTCCCAGCGCGTCGGTCCCCGGGCTGTTCCACGCCTTTGGCTTTTCGGGCGCGGGCTTCCAGGTCGGCCCCGGCGTCGGCGAAACCATGGCCGAACTGATCGCGACCGGCGCGACCGACATCCCGATCGCGCCTTATTCGATCGCGCGTTTCGCCGAATAGGATCCTGCGCCTAGGGTCAGGACCCTAGAACTGAATAAGCGCAGTCTTGCTCTTGCAATTGGCTAGATAGGCCTCGCGGCCCAGATCCTTGCCGATACCCGATTTCCCGTAGCCGCCGGTCGGCAGGATGAAATCGTCGCTGCGGCCATAGCGATTGACCCATATCGTCCCGGCCTGAAGCGCGCGGGTCGCGCGCAAGGCGCGCGCGACGTCGCGGGTATGCACGCCCGCCGCAAGGCCATAGCGCGTGCCATTGGCGAGCGCGAAGGCCTCGTCTTCGTCGGCGAAGGTCTGGACGGTCAGCACCGGCCCGAAAATCTCTCCCTGCACGGCCTCGTCATCTTGGGCGACGCCGGCAAGCAGCGTCGGCGCATAATAGCTTCCCTGCTGCGGCGAAGCGGCGCGGCCACCGCCTGCCAAGGCTTCGGCCCCACCCGCCAGCGCGCGCGACACGATGCCATCGATCGTCTCGACTTGCCGCTCGGACATGATCGGTCCCATCGTTGTTTCGCTGTTCCAGGTTTCGCCGATGCGATGCGCGGCAAAGGCGCGGACGATGCGATCGATGACCGGCTCGGTGACGCTTTCGTGCACCAACAAGCGCGAACCCGCGACGCAGACTTGTCCGGCGTTCAGCGTGATCGCCTTGGCGACGATGGCGCTGGCCTTGTCGAGATCGGCATCGCCAAAGACGATCTGGGGACTTTTGCCGCCGAGCTCGAGCGTGACCGGCTTGGGTCCGGTTTCGGCGCAGGCCGCCATGATCGCGCGTCCGGTGCGCGTCGAGCCCGTAAAGCTGACCTTGCCGACGGCATCCGCGCGCACCAGCGCGTCGCCAATATCGGCGCCGCCGCCCTGCACGATGTTGAAGATGCCGGCGGGCATCCCCGCCTCGATCGCCAGTTCGGCAAGGCGAACGACGCTGAAGGGTGTCAGTTCCGAAGGCTTGAGCAGCACGGCATTACCAGCCGCCAAGGCCGGCGCGATCTTCCAGGCCGCCATGACGAGCGGCAGGTTCCAAGGCGCGATAGCAGCGACGACACCATAGGGTTCGGTCAGGGTAAAGCCCAGCTTGTCGGGTGTCGTTGCCCCGACTTCGCCGCCATGCTTGTCGGCAAACTCGGCAAAGAAGCGGATGCACTCCGCCGTATAGGGAATATCCCACGCCCGGATTTCGGCAAGCGTGCGCGTCGACCCCACCGCTTCCAGCGGGGCCAGCCAGTCAGCTTCGCCTTCAATCAGCTCGGCCCAGCGGCGCAGCAGGCGCATCCGGCCGCGCGGTTCCATTGTGCCCCAGCCGCTGCGCTTTTGTGCCGCGGCGGCATCGGCAACCGCTTCCTCGAGCTGAGCCGGATCGGCGGCATGAAGGGGCGCGAGCAACGCGCCGTCCGACGGGCGTTGGACTTCAAAGATACGCCCGCGCCCGTCGACCTTGCGGCCACCGATGAAATTGGCGGCTAGGTCCGGGCGAAACCGGTTGACGTCGAATTCGGACATGGCGCGGATTCCTTTGATGCGGGTTTCGGCATCTTATTCGGTGCGCCCGAAATTCGCGCCGCGCACACGGGCAGCCCAACGCGATATTCTTCTATTATCGTCGAAAAACCGGCATCCCATGCCAGCGGCGGGCGGTTAGATGGAAAGGGGAGGCAGCAGGAGTATTCCCGATGGCGACAATAACAGCCGCTCCCCTGGCCCTTCGGCCGATGGCGGCCGCCGACCTTGAAGCGGCAACAGAGCTTTCGCGCGAGCAGCAATGGCCGCACCGCGACGAGGATTGGGCGTTGTTCCTCGGACTTGGCGAAGGGCTCGTCGCCGAAGTCGACGGCAAGCTGGTCGGCACCATCATGGCATGGCGCTTCGGCGAAACCATGGCGACGATAGGCATGGTGATCGTGAGTTCCGCCGCGCAGGGTAGAGGCATCGGCCGCAAGCTGATGGAGGCGATGATCGCGCAGCTGGGCGATCGTACGATCATGCTCAACGCCACCGAAGAAGGCTTGCCGCTCTATCTCAAGCTCGGCTTCGTCGAAACCGGCCGCATCTATCAGCATCAGGGACCCGCGCCCGACGTTCCGCTCAGCGAATTGCATCCGGGTGAGCGGGTGCGGCCGAAGGGCAAGGCCGACGGCGCGCTTGGCGAGCTTTACAGCGTGGCCAGTGGAATGGACCGGCAGGCCTTGTTCGATGCGCTGGCCGCCGACAGCCGCACTGTCGTCCTGTCGCGCGACCAGCATCCCGTCGGTTTTGCGATGCTGCGCCGTTTCGGTCGCGGCTGGTCGATCGCGCCGGTCGTCGCGCCCGACGCGGCAGGCGCGAAAGCCCTGATCCTTCACTGGCTTGCCGTCAAACAGGGCCGCTTCTGCCGGATCGACATCACGGCCGAAAGCGGCCTCGGCGACTGGCTGGAAGAACTCGGGCTGCCGCGCGTCGGTTCGGTGCGCACGATGGCGCGTGGCCCGGCACCCGTCGCGGCGCCCTTTCCCGCGGTCTTCGGGCTTGCGGCGCAGGCACTCGGATGACCCTCGTCCTCAACGACCCCAGCCTGCTGCGGCAGGCCGCGCTGATCGATGGCGCATGGATACCGGCCATCGGCCGTGCCGCGCTGACCGTTACCGATCCCGCCACGGGCGCCGCGATCGGCGACATCCCCGATTGCTCGGCCGCCGAAACCGAAGCCGCGATCGCGGCGGCCGAAGCCGCCTGGCCCGAATGGCGCACGCGCACCGCAAACGAGCGCGGCGCGTTGCTCGAGCGCTGGCATGCGCTGGTGCTCGAGAATCTGGACGATCTCGCGCGGATCATGACCGCCGAACAGGGCAAGCCGCTGGCGGAAGCGCAGGGCGAGATCCGCTATGCCGCGACCTTCATCAAATGGTTCGCCGAGGAAGGCCGCCGGGTCGGCGCGCGCAACGTCGCCTCGCCCGAACGCGATCGGCGCATCATCATATTGCAGGAACCCGTCGGCGTCAGCGCTGCGATTACGCCGTGGAACTTCCCGGCGGCGATGATCACCCGCAAATGCGCCCCAGCCCTCGCTGCGGGTTGTCCGGTCGTCATCAAGCCGTCCGAACTCACCCCCTTTTCTGCCCTCGCGCTCATCGAACTGGCGGTGCGGGCAGGCTTTCCCACGGGGACGGTCAACCTTCTGACCGGCATGCCTCAGATGATCGGTGAGACGATCACCGCCAGCCCCGTGGTGCGAAAATTGTCGTTCACCGGATCGACCCGGGTCGGCGCGCTGCTGTTCCGGCAGAGCGCGGATACGATCAAGCGCCTCAGCCTCGAACTCGGCGGCAACGCGCCGCTCATCGTCTTCGACGATGCGGACCTCGACCTTGCGGTGCGCGCGACGATGGCGAGCAAATTCCGCAACGCGGGCCAGACCTGCGTCTGCGCCAATCGCATTTTTGTTCAGGCCTCCGTCTATGACGAATTCGCCGCGCGACTGGGGCAGGCGGTCGCGGCGCTGCACAGCGCACCCGGGACCGAAGACGGCGCGACGATCGGCCCGCTGATCAACGCCGCCGCTGTCGCCAAGGTCGCGGCGCATGTCGACGATGCGATGGCGAAGGGCGCGAAGGCGCTGGCGACTGGGTCAGGACGCCGCGACGGCAATTTCGTCCGCCCGCTCCTGCTCGGCGACGCAACGCCCGACATGCGGCTTGCCGAGGAAGAGACGTTCGGTCCGGTCGCGCCGCTGTTCCGCTTCGGCGAAGAGGCCGAAGCAATCGCGATGGCGAATGCGACGCCCTATGGCCTCGCGAGCTATTTCTATACGCGCGACCTCGCCCGCTCCTTCCGCGTCGCCGAACGGCTCGAAGCCGGGATGGTCGCGCTCAACACGGGATCGATCGCGATGGAGATGGCGCCCTTCGGCGGCGTGAAGCAGTCGGGCATCGGCCGCGAAGGCGGTGAAGCCGGCATCGCGGAATATCTGGAAACCAAGGCCTTCCACATCGGCGGGCTCGATTTTTGAGGAGCAGGCCGTGACCGGCAAGCGTCGCTATACTATCGCCATTCTTCCCGGGGACGGCATCGGCAAGGAAGTGATGCCCGAGGGGATTCGCGCGCTTGAAGCAGCGGCAAGCCGCTTCAGCTTCGAGGTCGAGCAGCAATGGCATGATTTTGCGAGCTGTGACTATTATGCGCAGCACGGCCAGATGATGCCCGACGACTGGAAGGCGCGGATCGGACGCCCCGACGCCATCTTCTTTGGCGCGGTCGGCTGGCCGGCGACGGTGCCCGACCATATTTCGCTTGGGCAATCGCTGCTGCAGTTCCGCCGCGAGTACGACCAATATGTCAATTTGCGTCCCGTGCGGCTGATGCCCGGCGTCCCTTGCCCGCTCGCCGGACGCGAGCCTGGCGACATCGACTTCTGGGTCGTGCGCGAGAATACCGAAGGCGAATATAGCCCGGTCGGCGGGCACATGTTCGCTGGCACCGATCGCGAGGTGGTGATCCAGGAAACGGTGATGACACGCTTCGGGGTCGACCGCGTGCTGCGCTTTGCCTTCGATCTCGCGAGCCGGCGCCAGCGGCGCCATGTCACGTCGGCGACCAAGTCGAACGGCATCGCGATCACCATGCCGTTCTGGGATTCGCGCGTGGAGGCAATCGCGGCAGAGTATCCCGATGTTAGCCACGATAAATATCATATCGACATTTTGACCGCGCAGTTCGTGATGAACCCCGACCGTTTCGACGTCGTCGTCGCATCGAACCTGTTCGGCGACATATTGTCCGACCTCGGCCCCGCCTGCACCGGCACGATCGGCGTCGCGCCATCGGGGAATATCAATCCCGACGGCACGCACCCCTCGCTGTTCGAGCCCGTCCATGGATCGGCCCCCGATATCGCAGGCAAGGGCATCGCCAATCCCGTGGGCCAGATCTGGTCGGCGGCGATGATGCTGGAGCATCTGGGCGAAACCGACGCCGCAGCGGCGATCATGCGCGCGATCGAGGATGTGCTGTCGACCCCGGCGGGCAGGACGGGCGACCTGAAGGGCAGCGCCCACACGGTCGGTTGCGGCAAGGCGATTGCCGCTGCGATCGGCTGAGCACAGGCGCCGGCATAATATGCCGCGTCCGCTTTGCAAAAGCCGTTCACACGCGCCCGATCGGACAATTTCGGCGCAACCGGCTATCGGCCCGCGCTAGCCTGACAACATGCAAAGCGCCCTCAAGCCCGAGCCCGTCCGGTCCAATCGCTCGCTTGTCGAGATCGATCGCGACCATCTGATCCACCCCGTCAGCTCGTTCCGCGGTCACGAACGCCATGGGGCGCGTATCCTGACCGAAGGGGACGGCATGTGGCTGACCGACAGCGACGGCCGCCGCATCCTCGACGCGTTCGCGGGCTTATGGTGCGTCAACGTGGGCTATGGACAGGACAGCATCGCCGAAGCCGCGGCCGAGCAGATGCGCCGCCTTCCCTATGCGACCGGCTATTTCCATTTTTCGAGCGAACCCGCGATCCGGCTGGCCGACGAGCTCACGACGCTGGCCCCCGCGGGGCTCGACCATATCTATTTCACGCTTGGCGGGTCGGACGCGATCGACAGCGCGATCCGCTATATCGTCCATTATTTCAACGCCATCGGACAGCCGCAAAAGAAGCATTTCATTGCGCTCGAATGGGGCTACCACGGCTCGAGTTCGAACGGAGCGGGCCTGACCGCGCTGGCGAATTTCCACCGCGGCTTCGACCTGCCGCGCCCCTGGCAGCATCATATCGCGTCGCCCTATCCCTATCGTCATCCGCAGGGTCATGACGATGCCGCGGTGATCGCCTCATCGCTCGCGGCGCTCGAGGCGAAGGTCGCCGAGCTTGGCGCCGATACCGTCGCCGCATTCTGCTGCGAACCAATCCAGGGGTCGGGCGGCGTGATCGTCCCGCCAAAGGGCTGGCTAAAGGCGATGCGGGAGGCCTGCACCAGACTCGGCATCCTGATGCTGGTCGACGAAGTCATCACAGGCTTCGGCCGCACCGGCCCGATGTTCGCTTGTGACGACGAAGACGTTTCCCCCGATTTCCTGACGCTCGCGAAGGGACTGACCAGCGGCTATGCGCCGATGGGCGCGGTGTTGATGGCCGACCATGTCTATCAGACGATCGCCGACAGCGCGCCCGAAGCGCTCCCCGTCGGCCATGGCTTTACCTATTCGGGCCATCCGGTCAGCGCGGCCGTGGCGCTGGAGGTCCTGCGCCTCTATCGCCAAGGCGGCCTGATGGAAAACGGGGTTATGGTGGGAAAACGCTTTGCGACGCAGCTCGACATGCTGAAGGCGCATCCCCTTGTCGGCGATGCGCGCGGTCGCGGCCTGCTCGGCGCGATCGAACTGGTCACGAATAAGCAGACGAAAGCAGGATTCGCCGCCGAACTCGATGTCGGCGGCAGACTTTCGCAACTCACATGGGACAATGGGGTGATCGTCCGCTGCTTCGCCAATGCGGTGATCGGCTTCGCCCCCGCATTATGCTGTTCGCAAGACGAAATGGACCTTATATTCGACCGGGTCGAGAAATCGCTCGATCAGCTTCTCGAACAGCCCGATATCCGGGCCGCGCTCAGCTGATGGCGTAGGGGATAGAGTCATGATGCCAGGCCCGAAGCTCGACCGGATCGACCTCAAGATCCTCGCGAAGCTGCAGCAGATGGGCCGCGTCACCAACGTCGAATTGGCCGACGCCGTGGGCCTGTCACCCAGCCCCTGCTTGACGCGGGTCAAGCGGCTGGAAAAGGCCGGCTACATCACCGGCTATGGCGCGCATATCAATCTGCACAAGCTCGGCGAATTTCTCACCGTCTTTACCGAAGTGACGCTCACCGAGCATCGCCACGGCGACTTTTCGCGCTTCGAAACCCGCATTGCCAAACTCGACGAGATCGTCGAATGCCATCTCGTCAGCGGCGGCTATGATTATCTGCTGAAATTCGTCGCGCGCGGCGTCGGTCATTATCAGTCGATCATCGAGGATATGCTCGAAAGCGACTATGGGATCGAGAAATATTTCAGCTACGTCGTGATCAAATCGCCCTTCATCAAGCATCATTTTCCGATCCAGAACCTGTTCGGCAACCAGAACTGATGACCGATTTCGCCGACCTGATCGAACCGCTCGTCGCGCTGCGCCGCGACATCCACGCCCACCCCGAGCTTGGCTTCAAGGAGCATCGGACCGCCGCACGCATCGCCGCCGAACTTCGTTCTGCGGGGATCGACGTGCATGAAGGCATTGGCGGGACCGGACTCGTCGGCGTTTTGCGCGTGGGCGAGGGCTCCCGCACTCTGGGCTTGCGTGCCGACATGGATGCGCTGCCAATCGAAGAACAGACGAACCTGGCCTGGGCCAGCACGTCGCCGGGCTGCTTTCATGGATGCGGCCACGATGGCCATGTCGCAATGCTGCTGGGCGCGGCGCAATATCTTGCGCGCGATCCGGGCTTCTCTGGTACGCTCCACTTCATCTTCCAGCCCGCCGAGGAGGGGCTGAGCGGCGCGCGGCACATGATCGAGGACGGCTTGTTCGAACGCTTTCCCTGCGACCGCATCTACGCCTTGCACAATTGGCCGGGCTTGCCGGCCGGGGTGATTTCGACCCGCGCCGGCGCGATCATGGGCGCGGCGGACAAATTCGCGATCAGGGTCGAAGGCAAGGGCGGCCATGCCGCCCTGCCGCAGGACACGCCCGACGCCTTGCTCGCCACCGCCAGCCTGGTCCAACAGCTCAACACGATCGTCGCACGCGATGTACCGTCATCGGCGGCGGCGGTCCTGTCCGTCACCGAAATCCACGGCGGCCATGCGCACAACGTCATTCCCGCCGAGGTTCGCGTCGGCGGCACCGTCCGCACATTCGACCCCGTGGTGCAGGACCGCATCGAGGAACGCATGCGCCAGATGCTGCGCGGCATCGAAGCGTCGTTCGAGGTGCGGACGACCCTCGACTACGACCGTTATTATCCGGCGACGATCAACGACTCAGCCGCCGCCGAAGACGCGCTGGAGATCGCCGCCACCGTCGCCCGTGCCGAACGGGCGCCCGAACCGGCGGCGACATCGGAAGATTTCTCTTTCATGCTCCAGCAGCGGCCGGGCGCCTATCTCTGGCTCGGCCAAGGGCGCGGCGACGATCCCGCTCCGCTCCACAATCCGCGCTACGACTTCAACGACGACGTGCTGGAAACCGGCATCCGGCTGCACGTCGCGCTCGCCCGCCATTGGCTGCGCTGACGAGGGTTGCCGCTGCCCTCGAATCCGAAGGACGCTAAAAGGAAAGCCCAATGCCGAAAATGGCGCGCGTGACCTTGGCCGTTTCTCCATGAGCGATCGCGATGTCGCGTGTGCCACCTAGCAGGCGCTCGTGGATGACCCCGGTATAGATGTTCACGTTTTCGCCCAGCGATCGACGCAAGCGTACGGAAAGCTCAACGTCGGTCAGGCCGCTGTCGAGCACGAGGTGATCGTGGCCCTTGCCGACATGCACCTCGAGCAGATCGATATCGGCGGCGAAGCCGTCCTGCGCGGATGCCGCGGCGGGAAAGGCCAAAACGCCCGAAAGGAGCAGGAGACAGCAAATGACGGCCGAATATCGCATAGGCCCAATGTGCTATCTCCGCGCTCCCGATTATCGCCGATCTGCCGCCTCCTTGCGGCACATCCTGTCAGAAAAGAGCCGGATTCCGAATATGGATGCGGCCGCGAAGCCTTATAGGATAGGAAGCTCGCGGCGGCGCTGGCCCCGCTGCCCCAAGACCGGAGACACAAGATGCGCACATATGGTTTTATCGCCCTCGCCGTTCTCACCGCAGGCCTGCTTCCTGCGGCGGCCATGGCCCATCCCCGTCTGCTCTCTTCTTCGCCCGCTGCGGGCGCCAGCGTCGCGAAGCCGGCGACGATCACCCTCGGCTTTTCCGAAACGCTCATCGCGCCGCTGACGGGCATCGAGCTGACGATGACCGGTATGCCGGGCATGGCCAAGCACCGACCGGCTCCAATCAGCGGCCTTACCACCAAGGTCGTGGGCAAGATGCTGACGGTGAAGCTCGCGCGTCCGCTCGCCGCCGGCACCTATTTGCTGAAATGGCATGCGGTGGCCGCCGACCAGCACCGTATCGAAGGCAATTTCAGCTTCACCGTCCGGTGATAGAGTGACTGAGCCCGGCCTCCTAGCCGCCCGTGCGCTAAGCTATACGGCGCTGCTGCTCGCGGCGGGTGTGCCCCTCTATATGCTCGTCGCGGGCCGCGCGCTGGTCAGCGGGCGGCGAACCCTGCCCGCCGTTGCGGTGCTCGCGCTGATTGCCCTCGCTGCGTCGGCCTGGGGAATGATGGAAAGCGTCGCCTCGATGCTCGCCGCCCCGGTGGGCGAGGTCGACAGAGCGACACTGCAAGCCATCCTCGCGGAAACACCGCTCGGCCTGGTATTCGCCGTTCGCGGCGCCGCTCTGCTGCTGACGGCTTTTGCCGCCGCGCGCCGGCAATGCGGCCTTGCCGCGATCGCTGCTTCGATCGCGCTCGCAACGAACGCCTGGACCGGCCATGCCGGCGCGACCGAAGGCGGTTTCGGCACCATCCACCGCCTGTCGGACGTCGCCCATCTCCTCGCCGCCGCAATGTGGCTCGGCGCGCTGATCATCTTTCTCGGTGCCTTGCTCGGCCGAAGCAACCGCGACGCCCTCCTCCGCAGCCTTGCCGGATTCGCCGCGACGGGCACGATCCTGGTGCTGCTGCTGCTCACCACGGGCATCGTCAACATGATTGCCATCGCGGGCTGGCCGCCATCGCTGGCCAGCGACTGGGCGCTCGTACTGATAGTGAAGCTCGGGCTGTTCGCCGCGATGCTCGGTTTTGCGGCGCTCAACCGCTGGCGCCTCGCGCCCGCCCTCGCCGCGGACGCGCCGGGATCCGACCGCGCGCTGCGCTTCTCTCTCGCCGCCGAAACCGCCGCCGGACTCGCGGTCCTGCTGGTGGTCGCCTTGCTCGGCACCCTCTCGCCCACCTGAGCAAAAACTGTCGCGAAATGCGGATTTTCCGTCATTTTCGGTGGTTTTTGCGGCAACTTCGGCGGCGCCTTGTCGCGCCTCAATCCTAAGTGAGGGAGAGAGACCGAGGGAGCGAATAGAATGGGCGACGCCGAAATCTATCCCGTGCCGCAATGGTGGCAACTAAATGGCCGGATCGACGCGGCGGCCCGCCAGATACTCTATGACCAGTCGCTGGCCGACCCCGACGCCTTCTGGCTCGAACAGGCCAAGCGGCTGGATTGGACGGTCTTTCCCTTGGTTGCAGGCAACTGGTCCTTTGACCGCGAGAATTTTCATATCGCCTGGTTTGCCGACGGCTCGCTAAATGCTTGCGTCAATTGCATCGACCGCCATGCAGCGACACGTCCCCAGGCGACAGCGATCATCTGGGAGCCCGACGATCCGTCCGAAGCGCCGCGCCTGATCGACTATGCCGAACTGCTTGCCGAGACATGTCGCTTCGCCAATGTCCTGAAAGCGAACGGCGTCCAGCGCGGCGATCGCGTCACCATCTATATGCCGATGATCCCCGAGGCGGCCTTCGCGATGCTCGCCTGCGCGCGCCTCGGCGCGGTCCATTCGGTTGTCTTCGGCGGCTTTTCTCCCGAATCGATCGCGAGCCGGATCAACGACTGCGGATCGACGATCATCGTCACCGCCGATGCGGGACGGCGCGGCGGCAAGGCGATCCCGCTCAAACCGAATGTCGATGCGGCCCTCGCCCATGCGCCGGGCGTCGAGCGCGTCATCGTCGTGCGGGCTACGGGCGCCGACACGCCCATGATGCCCGGACGCGATATCTGGTATCACGAGGCGGCGGCCGCGACCGGAACAGAATGCCCGGCGGTCGCCATGGGGGCCGAGGACCCGCTCTTCATCCTCTATACGTCGGGTTCAACAGGCAAGCCGAAGGGCGTTCTGCACACCACGGGCGGCTATCTGCTGTGGGCGGCGCTCACGCACGAGCTTGCCTTCGACTATCGGCCGGGCGACGTCTTCTGGTGCGCTGCCGACGTCGGCTGGATCACCGGGCACAGCTATATCCTCTACGGCCCGCTCGCCAATGGCGGGACCACCCTCATGTATGAGGGGATCCCCAATTGGCCGACCCCGTCGCGCCTGTGGGAAATCTGCGACCGGCACGGCGTCAACACACTGTTCACCGCCCCGACCGTGCTGCGTGCCCTCATGCGCGAGGGCGACGACCATGTCACGCTGACCAGTCGCGCGTCACTCAGGCTGCTGGGATCGGTCGGCGAGCCGATCAATCCCGAAGCCTGGCGCTGGTATCATGGCGTCGCCGGCGAGGGCCGGTGCCCGATTATCGACACCTGGTGGCAGACCGAAACCGGCGGGGCGATGATCGCCCCGTTGCCCGCCGCAACGGACCTCAAGCCCGGATCGGCAACCCTGCCGCTGCCCGGCGTCGCGCTGCGGCTTGTCGATGCGAATGGCGACGACATTCCTGGCGTCGGCAGCGGAAACCTCCTTATCGAGCAGAGCTGGCCGGGGCAGATGCGATCGGTCTGGAACGACCATGATCGCTTCTTCGAAACCTATTTCGCCGCATATCCGGGTTGCTATTTCACCGGCGATGGGGCGCGCCGCGACGAGGACGGATATTGGTGGATAACGGGCCGTGTCGACGACGTCATCAGCGTCTCGGGTCACCGCTTGAGCACCGCCGAGATCGAATCCGCGCTCGTCCTCCACGAAAAGGTCGCCGAAGCCGCGGTGGTCGGCAGCGCCCATGACATCAAGGGGCAGGCGATCCACGCCTATGTCGTTCTGAATGCAAGCGAGAAGGCCTCCGACGTCTTGGAACGCGATCTCGCGCAATGGGTCCGCCGCGAGATCGGGCCGATCGCCACGCCCGAACACGTCCGGATCGTCCCCGGCCTGCCAAAAACGCGCAGCGGCAAGATCATGCGGCGCATTTTGCGAAAGATTGCCGATGGTCAAACGCACGACCTTGGCGATACATCGACGCTGGCCGACCCGACGATCCTCGACATATTGCTCGAAACCACCCTGTCGCGCAGCGCGCCGGATAGCGGCGCGAGAACGGGGCCATCGCGGGCGGCGCGTGTGGGCGGCCCGGCATAAAATAGGTGCCGTGCGACGGCGGAACCGAGAGGCTGGTCGCCCGTCGCCGCGGTCCAGCTTGAATATAGCGTCGTCGAGAGGACGGTGGAGCGCGAACTGCTCTCCGTGGCATCCGCCCATGGCCTTGGCGTCGTCAGCCTGTCACCGCTCGGTGGCGGCCGAGAAGGCCATCAATTGCCCGAAGCTCACGCCGTCTTCAGCATAGACATCGTGCAGCTTGCCCGCCGCCGCGCGCTGGCAAGCCGCGGGCCTGGCTGCGTCAGCTTGCCGGGTCCCTACGCGAAGGCGGCCCTAGCTATCCGAATCCTCGATTGTGAGTGGAGACAATGTGGAGACATCGCCCCAACAGCGCACGCGTGTCACCACCCAAGGCGCATGTCGCGCCTCACTAAATCGCTGATTTTATGATGAAAACTGGAGCGGGCGAAGGGATTCGAACCCTCGACCCCAACCTTGGCAAGGTGAGCATCTCACATTTTATCGGTTACTGACGTTATAACCGTTCCCGGAATTGCGCCGATCAGGAAACTCAGTAGTTTCTAGCGTTACTGGGCAACATGTAGCTTTATCAGCGTTCCGAGTGGGGATGGAGTGGGGCTAGATTTGGCCTCCGAAACTTCTTATGAATCCCACTATACCCCACTTCGTTCATGGCCACAATGGTATGGACGCTTCACAGGACGCTCTATGACTGACAGCAAACGCCCCATCGGACGCCCCCGGCGCTTCGCCCGCTATGAAGAGTTCGAGGCCAGCCTGCCGGACCTGACTGGAAAAAGGCCGCGCTACTGCGATGGCATTGGTATTTTCAAAGGAACCACGGGTGCAACCGTATGGCTCAAGGTCACTCTTCCACGCGGCGGGGAGTATAAGGGACGAGCAGTAGGGCCGGGCGGTTCCGTAGAGCATAAGCTGGGGCGACGGCAGTCATGGGATTGGTCACAGCTTGTTGCCGAGCGCGATAGATTGCAGAGCCTTGCCGATCACGGACAGCCGCTTGTGCCGGAGCAGGTGGCGACATTCTCAACCTACGCGACCGAATGGCTAGAGCAGCGCAGGGCAACCCTCAAAGGCTATGGCGTTACTAAGGGCCACATCGAGACAGACCTGAAACCCTTCTTCGGCCAGCGGGCGCTTGATGCCATCACCGTCGCAGACGTGAACAAGTGGATTGGTCAACAGAGCCGAACCCTCAAGCCGGAAACCGTCAAACGCAAACTGGCTACCTTCAATTCCATTATGAACGTCGCCGTTCGGAGCGGGCTAATCGAGCGCAACCCCTCCGACCGAGCGGACAGAATCAAGGGTATCGAGCCGCGCCAGCGCTTCCTGACCGAGGAAGAATATCAACAGATACTCAAGACCGCAGATGCGATTGAAGCCACGCAGGAGACGGACAAGGAAAGCAAGCCCCATCAAATCCGGGGATGGCTAAAGCACTTCGTCGCATGGGCATATGAGTCCGGGATGCGCCGTGCAGAAATTCACGCCCTGACGTGGGATCAAGTCCGCGACCTTGCGGATGGAGAAATCGCCATAGAGGTGCGAAACACCAAGACCAGCAAGCCGCGCTACGTGACCTGCACCGAAGAGATGAAATCTATCATTTCGCAGCTTCGCGAGTTGGAACGCGCCGAAGGCGACAACCGCCTCTTCCCGGTGTCCATGACCACGCTGAAACGCTCGTTGACCAAGCTGTGGAAAAAGACCGGCCTAGCCGACGTGCGCTTGCACGATCTTCGCCGCACCCATGCAACGATCCTGATCCAGCGAAATGTCGATGCACGCACCGTAGCGGGTCGCCTTGGGCATTCGGGAACAGGGATGCTGGCGACACGATACGCTGTGAATCTAGGGGACATGGAAGCTGCAAAGGTTTTCAGCCAATCAACCCCAAAGGATGGCGCCAAACAGACGGAAGCGTCCAACACCTCCAATCGCCCTGCCACAACGCCGACAGAAGAAAGCTCAAAGACAGGCAAGGGAAGGACAAAGAAATCCTCAAAAAATAAGGTGTCATCGGAGAATGATCGCCGCATAGAGGATGATCTACCCGTCGGGCGAATACCCTGATTTGACAAGTCTTTGACAAGGCTCAGGGAGAACCATTCAACCGAACCCCACTCTTGTTCTAATTTTGTTCTTGACAAGTGAAGCCGATTTTGGTATAATGTCGGTGTATAGCAGGGATTTGATTTGCCTCAACCCGCGCTGCATTCCCACAATCTTGAGCCTTTAAACTCCGGACGAGATGACCTCGTGCCGGGACTTTCGCTCGTCCATAGAAAGGAGAAGCTCATGCAAATTGAGCCCGTCTTTTACAGCGATCGTGACATCGCAAGCCTTCTGAATCTCTCGGCCTCTTGGGTCAGGGGACAGCGCCACAAACGTCGCAACGGCATTGCCCACATTCTGAATGTTGACCCCCGATATATCGGATCATGCCCCCGCTACCTGAAAAGCGAGATCGACGCCTTCGTCGCCACCATCGCCGCCTGACACCATAGAACAACGATAGAATATGAATACCACTACCCTCGACCGGGCGAATGCCATCCCGGCTCAATCCCTCCACAGCCCAGCCTCAACCTCCAATTGCATCGGAATCAACTCCCCTTCCTTCTTAGTCCCAAAGGGAACATGGCTTGATGAAGCCATCGACCTTCGCGAACCGGAAGGCACCCGTTTCACCGAAGATGTTCTAATCCGCATCAAATCCGTCGAGTCACGTCTGCGAAAGCGAAGCAAGGCCGCTGAAACCAATCACCGACAACGCATTCGGACGATCCTTGCCAACGGCTTTCGCTGCCATCTGTATCGCGAGCCGTCATGGGTTGCCTATCTCCGTAAAGCGGAAAGCTATCGCCACGGCCCCGTATGGCTATCGGGCGAGTCCTTGGGCCATGCCGTCGATTTGATGGCAAAGGCGAAACTGCTGACAACAAACCTCGGCGAATACGGACGGGCTTCGACCTACCGGATCACGCAAGCACTTTATGAGATCGCAGAGCAACATGGCATTGGCGATAACAGCCTTACCTGTCACTTGCCCTCCGAGAAGCTGGTCAGATTGCGCTCTCAGCGCCCACAGAGGACCGCAATCGACTTTACGGAATCGGACGATACTCGACGATGGACAACGCTTCTTGACGCTTACAACGGTTTTCTGACGCAGCAGGACATCGCCCTGGCCGTATCAGGGGCGGAAGAAGTCGAATGGGCAGCACGGCTGAACAAGCATGGTAACAACGGCAGCGGGATGCCCTTCTATCGCCCTGAGCGATTCCAGACCGACCTCTACCGGCAATTCAACAATGGATCATTCGACGAAGGCGGTCGCCTCTACGGCGGCTGGTGGATCAATGCGCCAAAGGCGATGCGTAGGAAGATCACGATCAACGGAGAACCGACAGTCGAATTGGACTTCTCTGGTTGTGCCATTCGGATGCTCTACCATGAGCGGGGAATTGACTGCCGCGACGATCCCTATTCCTTGCCCCTCCTCGTAGCGCACGAAGAGAAAGAAGGATTAGGGCAAGGGCATTATCGAGAGGGGGTCAAGGCATTAACGCAAGCCCTCATCAACGGAGACAGCGACGGGAAGCCCGAAAGAGCCAAGATCGAGGGATTTTCGTTCAAGCCCTTCACGCGCCCCGATGTCCGTAGGATGATCGAGGAAAAGCATGAATCTATCATCGACGCATTCGGCACGGGCGCGGGCTTGCGCCTTCAGCGGCGGGATTCTGACCTCGCCTTAGACATCATCACGAACATGCGGGAATGTGGGATAACGGCCCTTCCTGTCCATGATTCCTTCATAGCCCCTAAAAGCAATGAAACTGACCTCCGAGAAGAGATGGCGGAGGTCTACGAGGAGGTTTTTTCATTCTGTCCAATAATCAATTAACAATAGACAGATTACTACCCGCCTATCCCTCATATAAGGGAGGGCGTAAGACATATCACCTCGGCATAGATGTGATCGACTGCGGACTTCTGTGGAACCGCGAGCACATTGAACCATAGTCATTCTGCCGGGGGGTATGGATTGCCCCATCGGATTCGGTTGGAATAACTGCCTCCAACCGGATTGCCTGCACGGTCCCGGCCCGGATTAAACTTCGCGCTACGATACACGACATAGCATGTTTGGGTATCAAGGTCGGCATGACCGCTCGACGATGTGACTTCGCACTTAGTGGGTTGGCCGTAGGCGTCATATGTCACGCGGAAGCCGGTCGTTCCCACACGACGCTTGCGCCATGCCTTCTCAGGATAGTCGTCTGCTTTCAACCATTGCGCTGGATTGCCTCGCGGTGAACCGGGCTGGCTAAGGTCGGGCGCTAGGGGCGTCCACTGTGGCGCTGGCGGAACAAACTTCGGCGGCGGCGGAGACGGAACATCTGAGTATTTCCACCCGTCGCCTTCGTCGTCAACATACCCCGGCTTGACCATAGATGCCGGAGTTTGCCGCTTGGCAGGGGTGATAATTTCGAAATCAATTCCTGCCATGTCCTTATTGGCAGCGGAGAGCCAAAGGAGCCTGTCCGGTGGCGCCGTCGTCGCAAAAACGACCGTCTTGGCCGAAGCCCCCAGCAAGGTCAGATAATTACCAACCAGCGCATTAGCTACGCCAGATTCTATTGGCCTGCCGCTCTCATTTACATAGGCGGCGTGAAAGCCAATACCGCCTCCAGTAAATTGAATCCGCCTGTCACCCGCCAGCCAGATCAAGGCACAAGCAGAGGCGCACACACCATCTACGTCGACCAAGGTTGTATAACCCATGATCTTGATGATCTTGCCCATCTCGATTGCCGGATGGAGCAGCCCGCCATCGCTGTCTAAGACGACGAGCGCCTTCGGATATCGGAGCGAGATTTGCCGGAATCGCTCTACGTCACCGGAGGCAATATCGCCATCAATGAAGATGATCTCGGTTGTAGTGTTCAAATTCTCATGCGTGATCTCTGCCGCTGTCGCCATGCTTTGGGATGCGAGCACGGCGCAGGCCGATAGGAAGGTGGTCGAAGCCACAGTCTTGCTAATCACTGTCACACGACCCTTCATTATTTGCTGAGGCGGCTACGGTTTCGGCTATTCACCTTCTCGGATCATAGCCTTCTGCACGCGCCTCTTCCCGCCTATCTTCTTCTACCTCGGCTATGGCGCCTTTCAGGCAATCGGTAACGCTGGCAAAGTCTTCCCTCACGTATGGCGTCTCACAATGTTCGATTTTTTCGACAGCCCAGTCCAGCGCGACCCGCTCCTTTCGGTCGCCTTCTATTCCGCCACCGAGCACATAGCCGATGCCAAGGACCAACAGGAACGACCAGATTCCTGAGCCCCCACTCTCATCAGAATTACTGCCTAAGCCGTAGCTAGCCATCCTTCACCACGCTTCTTCACCAGAGGCTTGCTCCGCATAGGCCCTACAGCCTTCGATGAAGCTCCAGCTCTTGCCGCCGCAGTGGTCCGGATCGGTGATGCCCTTTTCTTCCGCCCATGCGTATCCGGCCTCATGGCCGCTGCAATCGTCAGTGCATCCCTCACCGGCAAACGTGCCATTCGATTCATCCAAGGAGTCCCGACGGTCATCAAACTCTTCGTATGTTTCGCCCGCCACCACCACGTCATCGCTCGAAACGGGCGGCTGCTCGTTACAGCCTGAAACGGCAATCAGAACAGATGCGCTGGCCAATGTTGCGCGAGAGACTCTCAGAAGCGCACTGGGCGCAGATGTTGATAAGTTTGAGAATTCTTCCCGGTTCAATATCCTATGCCCCCTACGGCCCCTTACCTGTCAAATGATGTATAATTGCCCGTGGACGGAAAGTCATCATTTCTTGTCTATCCTGTCCGATGGACGAGAAGGCTATCCTTCACGAATTGGGTAAGAGGGTCAGGGCGCAGCGTAAGAGCGTTGGCCTGACACAGGAGGCGCTTGCCTTGGTGGCCAATGTTGACCGGTCCTATTTCGGCGCGGTTGAGCGTGGAGAACGCAATGTGACCTTTACGGTCCTGTGCCGCCTTTGCATCGCGCTGCAATGCGACGTAGCCAAACTGACGGACAGCCTACCCAAGTAATTCCCGACAGTAAAAAGTGGGATGGGTGAAAACGCTCGGTGTGAAGGAAGCGGATTTCAGCCTCATTTTTTTAAATTTTTCTGTCGCGCTAAAGGCGGGTTTCTAACCACGTCAGATGGATGCGATTTTACCCCCCTCCCCCTCCGGGGCACATTCGCCGAGGAATTTTCACGCCCTCCGCACGCGAACGAAGCGCACAGTTCTCCCGTCGCTGCGAACAAGGGCGTTGTGGGGTTTATAACATAAGTAGAGTGGGGATAGGGTGGGGCCATTTCTGCCGCCGCCAACTATCGTGCATGTAAGTCATTGAAAAGACTGGAGCGGGCGAAGGGATTCGAACCCTCGACCCCAACCTTGGCAAGGTTGTGCTCTACCCCTGAGCTACGCCCGCTCTGGCGGCTGAAACCGGTCGGTTCCAGCGGGTGAGGCGGGCGATTAGCACCGGCTTTTTGACTCGGCAAGCCCTGTTTGCGTTTTTTGCCGAAGGGTTGGCATATCGCCCGCAAATCCCACATAAGCGGGGTCAGAGTCTTTTCTGTCGGCGTGCAAGCGACCGGAAACGAAAAACAGGAGCATGATTGCGTGGCCACATTGGGTCTGAATCCACAAGAGAAGGAAGCCGTCGAAGCGTTCCGCCGCGATGTCGTCGAGCCGTCGATGACCAATTTGGTCATCCTCGATTTCTGGGCCGAATGGTGCGGGCCGTGCAAGCAGCTGACCCCGATCCTGGAAAAGGTTGCCGCCGATTACGCCGACAAGGGCGTGCTGCTCGCCAAGGTCGATGTCGACGCGAATCGCTTCATCGCCGGGCAGTTCCAGGTCCAGTCGATCCCGACCGTCTATGCGATTTTCCAGGGCCAGCCGGTCGCCAATCTGACCAACGCCCGCACCGAAAGCCAGCTCAAGACGATGCTCGACCAGCTCCTAACGCAGCTGCCGATCGAAAGCGCAGCGTCGGCGCGCGCGATCGAGATCGCGCCGCTGATCGACATGGGTGAAACCGTCCTCGCTGAAGGCGACGGGGAGCGCGCCGCGGGCATTTTTGGCCAGATCCTCGAGATGGCGCCCGACAATGCCGCAGCGCATGGCGGATTGATCCGCGCCTTTGTGCTCGCCGGTGACCTGACCAGCGCGCAGGGGGTGGTCGACATGGTGCCCGCCGAGATCGCCAACGACCCCGCGATCGCGCAGGCGAAAAGCGCGCTCGCGCTTGCCGCAGATGCGCCCGACGCGGGCGAACTCGCGGCGTTCGAGGCCGCGGTCGCGGCCGACCCCGGCAACCATCAGGCGCGATTCGACCTGGCCAGCGCGCAGATCGGTGCGGGGCAGCGCGACGCCGCCGCGGACCATCTGCTCCATATCGTCGCCGCCGACCGCGAATGGCAGGAGGATGCGGCGCGCGCCAAGCTGCTGTCGCTGTTCGAGGCCGTCGGGCTTGAAGATCCTTGGGTCGCGGCGCAGCGCCGCCGCCTGTCGCTGATCCTGTTCGGTTGATGAACGCCGAAGCGCCTTTGACCATCCAGCGGATCGCGATTTTTCCGCTGTCCGGCGCGGTGCTGTTTCCCGGGCTGCACCTGCCGCTGCATATTTTCGAGCCGCGCTATTCGGCGATGGTGCAGGAGGTGCTGGCGCGCGACCGCCAGATCGGGATGATCCAGCCGCGCGTCCTGCCCGGCGACGAGAGCCGCGAACCGCCCGCGCTCTACGACGTCGGTTGCATCGGGCGGATCGTCGATGTCGAAGCGCTCGACGAGGGGCGTTTCAACCTGGTGCTCGAAGGCGTCGCGCGCTTTCGCGTGCACCGCGAACTCGACGTCATCACCCCGTTCCGCCAGGTCGAGGCCGAGATCGAAACCGAGGTCGAGGATGACGCGGTGCTGTCGAGCATCGAGCGCGCCAGCCTGGAGCGCGAGGCCAAACGCTTTGCGGCGCGGCAGGGCTATGTCGTCGATTGGGATTCGGTCGGGCAGCTCGACGATGCGACGCTGGTCAACGGCATCGCGCAGGTCGCGCCGTTCGATGCCGCCGCGAAACAGGCGCTGCTGGAGGCGACGCCGATCGATGCGCGCGCCGAGCTGGTCGTCCAGCTGATGCAGTTTTTCGGGCGTTACGACAGCGACGACGGCCGCGCCACGCTGCAATAAACGGCGCCTAATTCAGCTTCCGCGGCACCGCGTGGCGCGCGATGTCGGCCAGCGCGCGGCGCACGATATGGCGGTCGCTTTCGCAGAGCCGGTCCGCTGTCTCGTTGACCCTTAGCTGATCGCGGACCAGCGCCTTTTCGGCGGCAAGGCGTGCCTCAATGCGATCATTGTCCGCCCGCGAAGCCCGCGACAGCATGGTACGACGGCGCGCTGCCCATTCAGCGACGAGCCGGTCGGTGACGAGGGCGGCAAGGCTGTCGCGCGCCGCCGCCTCGGTCGCGGCTTCGGCGACGGGATCGATCAGCCAGTCGTCGGCGCCATCGGCCTGAAGTGCGTCGAGCGACAGCGTCGCGGTAATGTGCCGCAGCCCCGCCGAGCGCTGGTCACCATGGAGGCGGAGGCGCAGCGCCTGTAGCTCGGCGCGCAGCTGCCAGTTCACAAAAGTGGTGAAACGCGCCCGCGCCGGATCATAGCGTTCGGCAGCGCGGTGGAGCGCGATGGCGCACACCTGCGCCGCATCCTCGGCAACATCGGCGAGGCCGTAGCTGCGGGTGAAATAGCGGATGCGCGGTGCCGCCAGCGCCGCCAGCCGGGCGAACGCCCGGTCGGCGAGCGCCCGCGCCCGCGCCCCCGGCGCCGCATCGAGCGCGGTTCGCGCCTGGATATAGTCCGTCACCGCTGCTTCGAGCGCGTCGCTTTTTGCCGACATGGTCCTGTCCCCATCGTGCCGCGGCGTGGATGCCGCTGGGGCCGGGATAGGGGAATAGGGTGAGCGGCGGGCTACTGAGGGACTAGGTAGAAATACCTATAGGAGCACTTCCTCATTTGCCGTTCGTGTCGAGCGAAGTCGAGACACCGTGAAGGCGCGCGCGGACGATAGGTATCTCGACTTCGCTCGATACGAACGGATATTCAAACCTCCACCCCCGCGAGCAGCCTGGGCAAATCGCCGGCTTCGCCGCGCGCCTCGTCCATGAAAAAGCGCTTGAGCAGCGGCAGGCGCTGGACCGCGCCGAGGCCGGTGCGGCGCACCGCGGCGGCGGTGCGGCCGGGGATGCCGAACAGGCGGGTGAGCCCGTCGGTCGCCAGGCTGACCATCATATTGTCGAGTCCGCGCCAGCGTTGATAGCGCGCGAGCAAAGCCGCATCGCCCAGGTCGAGCCCGAGCCGCGCCCCCTCGACCAGCACCTCGGTCAGCGCCGCGACATCGCGGAGACCGAGGTTCAGCCCTTGCCCAGCGATCGGGTGGATGCCATGCGCGGCGTCGCCGACCAGCGCGATGCGCTGCGTGACGATCGACGCGCTGTGGTGAAACCCCAGCGGATAGGTCATGCGCGGCGCGACGAGGTCCATCGCGCCGAGCACCCCGCCCGCGCGCTTCTGCAATTCGGCCACGAAACCGCGATCGCCGAGCTTGGCAAAGCCGGGGCCGTCCTTTTCGGAGACCGTCCACACGAACGCCGAGCGGTGCCGCCCCTCGGCGTCGTCAACCAGCGGCAGCAATGCGAAGGGACCGGAGGGGTAGAAGATTTCGTGCGCCACATTGCCGTGCGGCCGTTCATGCGCCACCGCGCCAATCAGCGCATGATGGTGGTACGACCAGTTGGCGATGCTGAACCCCGCGGCGTCGCGGGTCGGCGAGCGGCGACCCTCGGCGACGATCAGCAGCGGCGCGGCAAGCATTGTGCCGTCGGCGAGGGTCAGTGTGACGCCATGGTCGCCCACGTCGCGCGCGGTGACGTTCGCCGGCATGTGCCGCCGCACCAGCGGCGCCTCGGCGAGCGCCGCGGCCAGCGCGAGGCGGAGCTGGCGGTTTTCGACCATCGTGCCGAGCGGCGGATCGCCGTCGGCGGTGACGAAGTCGAGGTCGCCGTCGCGCCCGCTGTCGGGGGCGCCGTCGCCCACCTTGATCGCGCGGATCGGACAGCCATGGCCGACCAGCCGCGGCGCGATCCCCAGCACCTCGAACATCTGCCACGTCGCGCTGGCGATCGCCGACGCGCGGCCATCGAACCCCGGCGCGATCGTCGCCACCGGGTCGGCGGGATCGACGATCTGGACCGACAGGCCATGATGCGACAGAGCCAGGGCGAGCACCTGGCCGACCAGGCCGCCCCCCGAAATCAGGACATCGCTGCGCTGCGTTTCTCTCATGAACCAGCCCTAGCGCGCGGCAGGGCGGTTGGAAAGCCTGTGGGCGAGCGCCGGGCCGCGCTTGACGGCGAGTCCGCCGCATGTGCATATCGCCGTGATGAATTGATGGGGACCGTAGACAGCATGGCTAGCCGCAAGGGCGCACCGGTGAAGGCCGATTGGCGCACCGTTTTCCGCCAAAGCATCGCGCGATCGCTGGTGATCGGCGCGGCGGCGGCGCTCGGCCTGTTCACGTTGTTCCTGACCCTGGCGCTCGTCACCTATGACAGCACCGATGCGGCGCTCAACACCGCCGCCGACGGCACCGCCGCCAACTGGATGGGCAGCATCGGCGCGTGGTTCGCCGATCTGGGCCTGTCGATCGGCGGCATTGGGGTCGCGTTGCTGTTGCCGCTGCTCGGGCTCCTTGCGTGGCGGCTGTGGCTGGGCGAAGCGCAGCCCTATTGGCCGCGCCAGCTCGCCTACAGCTTCGTCGGCATCCTGCTCGTCGGGCTGGGCGCCGAATTATGGGCGCCGGCCACCAGCGCCCCGATGCCTGCCGGCTGGGGCGGCATCATCGCGCTGCTCATCGGCGGCGCGATCACGCCGCTGTTCGCCGCCGCGGGCGAACCCGCCGCAGCGCTGATCCGCATCGCCACCATCCTGTTGCTCGTCACCGCCGGGCTGTGGCTCGCATGGCGCGCGCTGCGACTGGAAAAGGGGTGGGCGGCACGTTTCCGCTTGCCCGCCGCCGAGCGCAGCCGCATCGCCGAACCGGCACGCCCCGCCGACGATGGCGCCAGGGCGCCAAACCTGATGGAACGCGTCGTGCGCCCGCGCGCGATCGCCGAGCCGAGCGACCGCGCGCCGCCCGAAATCGCCGACCCGGCGCAGCGCACCGCGCCCTCGAAACCCCGGCCCAAGCCGCAGACCGAGCTGTTCACCAATTACCAGCTGCCGTCGATCGACCTGCTTGCGCCGCCGCCGCCCGGCCCGACCGGCCAGATCGACAAGGCGGGGTTGGAGCGCAACGCCCGCCTGCTCGAATCGGTGCTCGAAGATTTTCAGGTCAAGGGCGTCGTCACTGCGGTCCGCCCCGGCCCCGTCGTCACCATGTACGAACTCGAGCCCGCACCGGGCACCAAGGCCAGCCGGGTGTCGAACCTGGCCGACGACATCGCGCGTAACATGTCGGCGCTGTCGGCGCGGATCGCACCGATCCCCGGCCGCACCGTGATCGGAATCGAGCTGCCCAACGCGCACCGCGAGGCGGTGGTGCTGCACGAAATCATCGGCAGCGCGCTGTTTCAGGATCAGACCGGCGCGCTGCCGATCATCCTCGGCAAGAATATCAGCGGCGACCCGATGATCGCAGACCTGGCGCCGATGCCGCACCTGTTGATCGCGGGGACGACCGGATCGGGCAAGTCGGTCGGGCTCAACGCGATGATCCTCTCTTTGCTCTATCGGCTTGGCCCCGATCAGGTGAAGATGATCATGATCGATCCCAAGATGCTGGAACTCAGCGTCTATGACGACATTCCGCACCTGCTCGCGCCCGTCGTGACCGAACCCAAAAAGGCGATCCGGGCGCTGAAATGGGCGGTCGAGCAGATGGAGGACCGCTATCGGATGATGTCGTCGCTGTCGGTGCGCAACCTCGCGTCCTACAACGACAAGGTGCGCGGCGCGCTGGCCAAGGGCAAATCCTTGGGCCGCCGCGTCCAGACCGGTTACGACCCAGACACCGGCCAACCGATCTATGAGGAGGAGGCGCTCGACTACGCGCCGCTGCCGCAGATCGTCATCGTCGTCGACGAACTTGCCGATTTGATGATGACCGCGGGCAAAGAGGTCGAATTCCTGATCCAGCGGCTCGCCCAGAAAGCGCGCGCCGCGGGCATCCACCTGATCCTCGCGACCCAGCGCCCGTCGGTCGACGTCATCACCGGCGTCATCAAGGCGAATTTGCCGACGCGCATCAGTTTCAACGTGACGTCAAAGATCGATAGCCGCACCATTTTGGGCGAGGCGGGCGCCGAACAATTGCTCGGCAAGGGCGACATGCTCTACGTCCCCGGCGGCAAGCAGATCACGCGCATCCACGGACCCTTCGTGTCCGACGACGAGGTGCGCGCGGTCGCCGATCACTGGCGCGGCCAGGGCCGCCCCGACTATGTCGACAGCGTCACCGAGGACCCCGAGGACGGCGGTTTCGCGATGGAGGGCGCCCCCGCCGGCGGCGACAGCGCCGAGGACCGCATGTATGCCAAGGCGTGCCAGATCGTCGTCGAAAGCCAGAAGGCGTCGACCAGCTGGCTGCAACGCCAGCTGCGGATCGGATACAACAGCGCCGCGCGGATGATCGAACGGATGGAGGAGGAGGGGCTGGTCAGCCCGCCCAACCACGTCGGCCGCCGCGACGTGCTCACCGACCAGTACGGCCAGCAGCGGTGATCGCTGTCTGACTCACCGATAGAACGTCCCGCCGCAACGGACTTGTCGGCGGCTGATACAAAAGTAGGAAGATGTGAGGGGGCTGTGCCATGTCGATGATGCGATCTGAAATTGATGCCAATTTCGACGCGTTTCAGCGTCAGCTGGGACTCAGCCTCGGCGCGCACTCAGGCGAGTATGCCTTGCTGCGGCATGGCGAGATCGTCGATTATTTCGATCAGCCCGGCAGCGCGTTGCTGGCCGGCAACACGCGTTTTCCTGACCGGCTATTTTCCATCCAAGAGGTCAGCGACGAACCCATCGATTTGGGTGTATGGTCGCATGCCTGACTTGGACTGGCGGCACAACGGCCGCCAGATACTGATCCAAGCCGCGATCTTGGGTGCGGACAATCCTGCTGACCTGCATTTCAAACAGGTAACGGCCCTCGTCGATACGGGCGCAACACGGAGCGGTATTATGCCGCACGTCGTAGAAGCGCTCGATCTGGCGCCGGTCGGCAAGCGGCTGGTTGTCGCGGCCCATGGCGAGGCGATGGTCGATACTTTCGTTTTCCGTATCGGGCTGTTTGCAGATTCGGCTCCTGATACCGGCATCCCTGCCTTTCCCTATGTCTTCGACGCGGTGATGGGCTTGCGTTTCGGTCCGAGCGAACATTTTGAAGCTATCATCGGCATGGACATTCTCGGCCAATGCGATTTCTCGATGACACGCAACCGAACCTGTCGCTTGGCATTTGGCTGACAATTGGGTTCACGGCGGGTTCAATGCCCGCCTGCGATGGAACGGCCCGAAGCAAACCAGAATGAGAGCCCAATGACCCTGAAAAAGCCCCTCACCCGCCTCGCCGCCTGGACGCTGACCCCGCTCGCGGTCCTCGGCCTTGCGACCGGCGGTCCCGCGATCGCCCAGTCGTCGTCGACGCTGGCGGCGGTGCAGTCGCACCTGAAATCGACCGGGTCAATGACCGCCGACTTTGTCCAGACCGACCGCAACGGCCAGCGTCTTTCGGGCAAGCTGACCCTCAAGCGCCCCGGCAAGATCCGCTTTCAATATCAAAAGGGGGTGCCGCTGTTGATCGTCGGCGACGGCAGCTCGCTGACGATGATCGACTATGAAGTGCGCCAGGTGCAGCGCTGGCCGGTGAAAAACTCGCCGCTCGGCGCGCTGCTCGATCCCGATCGCGACCTGACCAAATATGCCAAGGTCGTGCCGACCGGCAGCAACGATGTGCTGAGCGTCGAAGTGAAGGATGCGAAGCGCCCCGAATATGGCACGATCACGATGGTGTTCGTGCGCGACGGGGCGGCGCCCGGCGGCCTGCGCCTGCGCGGCTGGGTCGCGCTCGATTCGCAGAACAACCGGACGCGGATCGATCTCAGCAACCAGAAATTCAACGTCGCGGTCGCCGATTCGGCGTTCCGCTGGACCGATCCGCGCCCGAACAAGCGCGGTCGCTGACCAAAGCTGAACGGAAAATTCAGGCCGGGAAAATATTTGTCAGAAATTCCCGGCCTTTTTCCGTCCAACCGCCGCCCAGCATCGACGAACTGCAAAACTGGCGATGAACCGCCGATTTTCGTTCAGCTTGGCGACAGGGAAGGCTGGCTATTTCAACTCTCGAAGACGCCAACACGGCTCCCGGATTTGGGTTTCCCCCTGTTGCCCCACCCGGATTGCCCGGTGTCTTCATTCAAGAGCGTGACGAACGCTGACCTTGAACCCCCGTTCCACCGCCCCTGGAACGGGGGTTTAGTTTGTCCGGCTTTTTTGGCCGCCAACGCGGCTTTGCGGCACCGGCCCGCTCCCCCGAACGCAAGATTCATCCGCGCGGCGTTGCACCCTCGCACGCGCCCCGATAGAGCCACCGCATGACTCGCACCAGCATCGCTTCGTGGAATATCAACAGCGTCCGCGCCCGCATCGGCATCGTCGAAAAATTCCTGCGTGAAGAGGCGCCCGAGATTCTGTGCCTGCAGGAAACCAAGGTCGAATGCGGCACCTTTCCCAAGGATATGTTCCAGTCGCTGGGTTATCGGCATATCGTCACCCACGGCCAGCGCATGCACCATGGCGTCGCGATCGTCAGCAAGGTGCCGCTGACCGAGGTGCGCAAATATGACTGGCAGGCGAATGGCGAGGCACGCCACGTCGGGGTGACCCTGCCGTCGGGGGTCCGGCTCGACAATGTCTATATCCCCGCCGGCGGCGACATTCCCGACCGCGATCTCAACCCCAAATTCGGGCAGAAGCTCGATTTCTTTGGCCGCATGACCGAATGGTCGGGAGCGCTGAACGGCACTCCGACGGTGCTGACCGGCGATTTCAACGTCGCACCGCTCGCCAGCGACGTGTGGAACCACAAGGCGCTGCTCGACGTCGTCAGCCACACCCCGGTCGAGGTCGAAACGCTCGCGCGGTTGCAGGCTGCTTCGAACTGGGTCGACCTCGGCCGCCATTTCATCGCGGCACCGGCGCCGTTGTTCACCTGGTGGAGTTACCGCGCCAAGGATTGGGAAGCGTCGAACCGCGGCCGCCGCCTCGACCATATGTGGGTGACCCCCGACCTGCTGACAAAAGCGGTGTCGCACCGCATCGTCCAGCCGGCGCGCAGCTGGGACCGGCCGTCGGACCATATCCCGCTGGTGACGGAGTTCGCCTTTTGACCGACGGCCGGACGGGTCTTGGCGCCCGTCAGGCGGCGCGCGCGATCGACGCGCTGCGGCGCGGCTGGCCGTTCCGGGTCGTCGGCAGCGACGGCGCACTTGACCTGTTGGCGGTCGAAAGCGCGCGCGATGCCGCGCTGGCTGAATTTGCCAGTCACGATGTCCTGCTGTCGGGCGAACGGGCGGTCACGCTGAAGCTGACCAACCAGCGTGCCGCCGCCTCGCCCGGAGCGGTGCGAGTCGCCAACGCCGCCGCCACCGTCACCGCGGCGCTGGCGATTGCCGATCCGGCGCTCGATCTTGCCAATCCGCTCAAAGGGCCGTTTCGCACCATCGCGACCGGCGGCGAAAGCGCGGCCGCCGTCGCCATGACGATGGCGCGCCACGCAGGCCTGCTGCCGGCCTTTTTCGTCCGCGAAGCGGTCGGCGAGGCCGAGAACCAATGCACCGTCGACGATGTTGCAGCCCTGCTTGACCCGGCGCGCCTCCAGATCGCCGCGCGCGCGCGCTTACCGGTCGCGGCCAGCGAAACCGCCGAAATCATCGCCTTCCGAAGCCCTGAGGAGGCATCGGATCATGTCGCGCTGGTCATCGGCCAGCGCGACGCGGGTCCGCCGGTGGCGCGCCTGCACAGCGAATGCCTGACCGGTGACGTGCTCGGCAGTCTGAAATGCGACTGTGGGCCGCAGCTCCATGCCGCACTCCATGCCATGGCGGGCGCGCAATGGGGGGTGCTGCTGTACCTGCGGCAGGAGGGGCGCGGCATCGGGCTGGTCAATAAACTGCGCGCCTATGCGCTGCAGGATCAGGGCTATGACACGGTCGATGCGAACCTGCGGCTCGGCTTCCCGGTCGAGGCGCGCGATTTTGCGATTGCCGGGCGGATGCTGGAATTGCTCAACATTCCGCGCATCCGGTTGATGACCAACAACCCCGAAAAGGTCGCACGGTTGGAGAAGGAAGGCGTCGAGGTGGTCGAACGCCTGCCGCTTGCGCTGCCGACGAACAAATATAACGAGCAATATCTCGCGACAAAGCGCGACCGCACCGGGCACCAGCTTTAAAACCATCGTCATTGCGAGCGTAGCGAAGCAATCTACAGCTATCGTCGCACAGGACCGATAGCTGTTAGATTGCTTCGTCGCTACGCTCCTCGCAATGACGAGGGATAGTGCATCAGTGCACGAACCGCGCCACCACGTCGCGGTAACTGCGGCTGACCTTCACCTGTGCGCCCGATCCCAGCACCAGGAAGCATTCGCCGTTGGTGTGCGGCTTGACCTGCTTGACCTGCGACAGGTTGACGATCGTCGAGCGATGCACGCGCTGGAAATTGCGCGGGTCGAGCCGTTTTTCGAGATCCTTCATCGTTTCGCGCAGGATCAGGCTGTTGTCGGCGGTGTAGATGCACATATAGTCGCCCGCGGCGTCGATGCGTTCGATGCTGTCGACGTCGACGCGGAAAATCTGGCCGCGATCCTTGATGTTGATCATCTTTTCATAACGGTCGGCGGCGTGCGCGTCGGGCGCATTTTCGCTGCCATAATCGTCGGCGGCATCGGGCGCGACCTCGGCCAGCACCGTTTTCAATCGTTCAACCTCGGCGACGCCGCGCTTTTCGGTCAGCCGCTGGCGCACCCGGTCGAGCGCGTCGGCGAGCCGCTCGGGTTCAACCGGCTTGACCAGATAATCGACCGCCTGCGCCTCGAAGGCGCGGATCGCATGGTCCGAATAGGCGGTGACGAAGACCACCAGCGGCGGTTCGACCTCCATGAGTCCCTGAATCACCGAAAAGCCGTCAAACCCGGGCATCTGGATGTCGAGAAACACCAGGTCGGGCTTGTGTGTCTTGATCTTGCGGATCGCTTCGCGGCCATTTTGTGCGGTATCGACGATTTCGACGTCCGCATGCGGTTCGAGCCGCAGTTGCAGGCCTTGGGTGGCCAGTTTTTCATCATCCACCAGGATGGTTCTGATCGTCATGTCGGTTCGGTTCCAATCGTCATTTGCCCGTCGGGCTGAAACGGAAACTCGATAATCACCGTGAATCCGCCATCAGCGCCGCGTTGGGCATCGAACCGGTGCTGGTCGCCAAAAGCCTGCGCCAGACGGTCCCTGATATTGGCTAAACCCACGCCGGTCGATTCCGTTGCAACGCCTGTGGTGGGGTCCGTGCCATCGGCTGGCAATCCCGCCCCGGTGTCGGACACGGTAATCCGAACATTTTGACCGGCCAGCTGTGCGGACAGCGTGATATCGGCGCCATCCTCCTGCGGGGTGACCGCATATTTGATGGCGTTTTCGACCAGGGGTTGCAGCAACAGCGAGGGCAGCCGCGCCCGCGCCACCAGCGGATCGATCGCGAAATGCGGGCGCAGCCGCTCTTCAAACCGCATCTTTTCAATGTCGAGATAGAGCTTCAGCGTCTCGATCTCCTGCGCCAGCGTCACCTGCGCCGTGGGTTCGTTGGCCAGCGTGTAGCGCAGGAAGGCCGACAGCCGCGACAGCATGGCATTGGCGGGTTCGGACTGTTTGAGCAGCACCAGCGTCGAAATGCTGTTCAGCGTGTTGAACAGGAAATGCGGGTTGAGCTGGTAGCGCAGCATCGCCAGCTGCGCCGACGCCGCCTGCGCCTCGAGCCGGATGACGCGGTCATTCTGTTCCTCAAGCTGGAGGAAATAATTGATCGCGAAATAAAGCGCCGACCAAGCGGCGAGCGAGGTCGCGTCAATATAGACCGCGCCCAGCAGCAGGCTGGTGAACCCCGCCTCGCTGTTCGGATTCTGGATCTGCGCGACCCAGGCGTCGATAAACGCCCACAAGGCCGTGGCCAGCCCGGACAGCCCGAAACTGACCCCCCACATCAGCAGCGGCCGGCGGCTGATCAGCGCGCGATAACAGACCGACAGGATCAGCGAGAGCGAAAAGCCGGTGATCGCCGAAATCGTCTGCGGGATCAGAAAGGTAAAGGGTTGGCCGTTGGCCAGACCCGACACCCCGCGCAGACCGAGCCATGCCGCCCAGCCCAATATCTGCAGGTTCCAGAAGGCGCGGACCTTGTTGTCGAAAAAGGGTCCCGGCGAAGACAGGCGAAACAGCGGCATAGGGGTCCGTAGGGTAGCGATGGTCAGCGCCCGCGCGCACGCGGCCGGAAACCGTCGCGGCCGATCATTCGGCGGCCACCGGCGCCAGTCCGGCGTCGGCGCGGACCCGCGCCTGGCCCAGCGGCTGCAGTTCGGCGCGGTGCTTCCACAGCAATTCCTTGTAATTGATCACCCGGCCATCATGCGCGGTCAGCGTCACCGGCCCGATCGGCTGTTCGTCGCGGGCATCGACAAGCACCGGGGTCGACGGCACGCCGGCGCCCCATTTTTCGCCCCATTGGCGCAGCGCGATCATCGCGGGAAGCAGCTCGATGCCCTTTTGAGTGAGCTGGTAGCGCACCTTGCGGCGGTCTTCGGTCATCACTTCGCGCGCCATGATGCCATGATCGACCAGCCGCGACAGCCGGTTCGACAGGATGTTGCGCGCGATGTTCAGTTCCTGCTGAAATTCCTCGAAATGATGGACGCCGTTAAAGGCGGCGCGCAGGATCATGAACGACCAGCGTTCACCCATCGCTTCCAGCGCCAGCGGCAGGGCGCAATTGCCCCCATCCATGTCGTTCAAGACTTCACGTAATTTTGTCATGCCCCAAGCCCTAACGTAAAATCGACCCCCACGCCAAAAAAATATAAGGGCTTGCGTTGCATTCCGCAACGCGAACCAGGTGCGGCAAACGCGCGGGCGTCGACGCCCGGGCATCCGGCGCGATCGGCGCGGTCAAGCGGTCATCCGG
>CAZCUW010000024.1:0-39198 GCA_964502035.1 uncultured Sphingopyxis sp.
CGGGAAGCCTCATAACCTGAAGGTCGTAGGTTCAAATCCTACTCCCGCAACCAACAAAAGCCCGCTTTCCCTAGGGATTAGCGGGCTTTTTTGTGTCTGGCGTCGGCGTCATTCCGAACGATCCGAATTCGGAATTCCGAACTTTATCGCGCCGGGGTACTCGCACGGCACCAATTCACTCGCCGCAACGCGCGCAAGAATCTGTTGATCGCCGACGTAGCCGCCTTCGCTGTCGGGCACGTCTCGCCCGGTTTCGGGGGATAGGCGGAAGGTAGCGAGCAGCGACACTGTGGCGTCGCGATGCGCGACCTGCACCTGCCAGCGATAAGCGCGATCGCCAAAGGTAACGAGGTCGCGCGGCTTATAGCGGCGGGCGCTCATGCCACGTTCTCCTGCTCTTCCTGCTCTTCCTGCTCGGCCGCCGGCGGGCGGCGGTCCTCGAGGCGGGCGACGACGGCGCCGGCGGCCATGGCCTCGGTGCGCGGCATGTAAGTCTCGAGGATCGACATGATCGTCGCGAGCTTATGGCCGGTGACGCCGCTGATGTTGCCGGGCTCGAGGCCGAGCTCGCCCAGGACAACGACGCAGCTGCGCCGGAGATCCTTGAACTGCAGCTCGGCGAGCTCGGCCGCGAGATCCGTGTCGCCTGCCTTGGTCGCCAGCTCGATCGCCTTGTCGCGGACGCGGACGATATTGTGCTGAAAATTATCCTGCGCCCATGGCTGCCCGGTGCGCTCGCAAACGACGATCGCCGTCGACGTGATGTTCGCGCCGATCGCCGCCTCGATGCGCCGGCGCATGTCGCCCTCGATCGGGATCCCGACGTGGCGACTGGTCTTTCCCTGGCGAACATAGAGGCCCATCACCTCGCCCGGGTTGGGTCCGGTCGGATCGATCGCCGCCGGATCCTGCAGCAGCTGGTGATAGAGATCCGGGCGGTTCCGGAACTTGCGTTCGGGGATCGGTTTCCAGCTGCTGCGTGACAGCTTCAGCACGTCGGCCTGGCGCTGCCCGATGTAGAGGCCGATCTCGATCGCAAGCGCGACCGATGGCAGCGGCGGGTCGAGCGCGATCGCCGCGTCGACGAATGCCTGGCGGTGATGATCTTCCCATATGATTTGCCGCGGCGGCGGCTTGCCCAGGCCGAACGCGGTAAAGGGATTGCTTTCGAGCCAGCCCTCGGCCTCGCCCCATTTGCAGACGGTGCGGCCCTGCTCGAGCACATGGAAAGCGGCCTGGTGGCCGAGCCCGCCATAGGTTTTTGTTTCAGGATCGAAGGGCGCGATCGCGTCGCGCAGTTTCCGCACGCGCTGGCGCGTCACCCAGCCCGCCGGCATGTCGCCCGCCCACGCCTCGAGGCGATCGAGCGGGGTCTTTGCGGTGCGCTGTGTAGAGGCCGCGAGTATCGGCAATCGCTGTTCGCGATACGCCTTCAGCATCGCGCCGAAGGTCTGGCGCTTGACGATCTTCTTAACGGCCGCCGGCTTGGCACCGCCGGCGCGCCAGCCCTCGATCTCGAGATTGCGCGCCTCGGACCCCTTGACCGCCGCGACTAGGTCGAAGCCGAATTTTAGCGGCTCCCATCCGGCCTTTCGCTGCGGCCCGTTCGGTTCCCAATAGTAGCGGATCCCCCCCGCGGTTTTCTTACCGCGAAGCCCTTTGACTTCGATTTCCATTGCACACCTCTGGCGTCAGATTATCCGGCGGGGTCAGCGCCGGTGTCAAGTTTGGCGAAAAAGCTAGAGATTTGCGGCGAACAGGTCGGGCTGATCGCGCGGATTGAAACCCACGTCCGTCATGTTGGCGGCAAGCGCGAGCAGCTCGTCGGGAATATCGAAGAAGCCTTGCGCTCCTTTGAACGGGACCGGCACCGGCAGAGCAACGATCTCCTCGAAAAGCCAGCCGAAGCGTTGCGGGGCATAGTTGCCGAACGTCTCTTCGATTTTCGATATCGTCGGCAGCAGAACCTCGGTGCGCTTCACCGCGATCAGTCGGCCCGTCGCGACGATCTTGCCGAGCGGCGGACTGGCGATCGCGGGCGCGTTGTGCAGCTCGGCGAGCTCGGCCGCCCAGCGGCGTTCCGAGAGCTGCCATTGTTTCGACGCGTGGATCGCGACTAGGCCGCGAATGTTGGTCGACCAGTGGCGCGTCTCGATCGACTTGAGCCCGATCGCCATGGCCGACGCCCATGGCTGCCAAAGGGAAATAGCTTTCACGGCTTCACCTCATATTCGGTCGGTTCAAAGCAGAGCTGCACGATCGCGCCGCCCTCGAGCTCGGGGGGATAGGCCCACATGTCACCCGTCCAGATCGCGGCCGCGACCCAGTCGTCTTTACGGACCAGGCGACGCTGCCCCTCGACCTTGGCCGCGTCGTCGATCGGCGCGAAGGTGAGCTGGTCGAAGGGGCGATCGTCGGCCGCGCTCATCCGACCCACCCGTCGAGGTAGCGCTGCACGGCGCCGAGCAGCTGATTGAGATTTGACGCATGCTCGGACAGGCCCATGCGCGCCGGCGCGCCTTCAGGGTGGCGCGCGATCGCGATGTCGACCGCTGCGATCTCGAAGGCGATCAGCGACTGCAGCGCGTCGGCCGCGAGCTCGACCGTGTCGCCGCTGAAGCGTGAGATCTCGTTGCTGTCGGCCGCGTCGCGATAGTGCTCAAGCGCCTCGCCGGCGGCGAAGCCCGATTGGCCGGCGGCGACGATGAGCAGGCGGCATAGATCCGCGGGCGTCTGTTGCTCGCTCATTCCGCTTCCTCCTGGTCAGCGTCGCCGGCGAGATCGCACACGGCGACGTGCTGCTGCTCGACGTAGCAGCGCAGCTTGCGGCCGCATCCGGTGCATTCGGTGATCGTGTGCGCCAGGCCGGGGTGGTCGGTGTAGCAGCAGGGGCTGGTGAAATAATCGTCGCGGCCCGGGTTGCTGCAGCTTTGTTGGTGCGGTTCGTTCCTCATCCGAGGAACTCCGGGCGCTGTTCGGGGTCGGCATCCTCCTGGTCGGCCGCGATCGCGTCGAAGGCGCTGCCGGCAGCCTTCAGATATTCTTCGCGCGCGTCCCAGTCGGGCATGCCGGCGCGGCGGGTTTCGTCGATCGCGTTGACGGCCGCGTCGCTGATCAGCTCGAGCGTGCCTTTCGAAAATTGATGGGTCATGTCGGATCCTTGGAATGAAAAGGCCGGCGGCGAACGGGACGCCGCCGGCCATCGCCGCACCGTGCGGGCGATTAGTTAGGCGGCGTAGGTCCAGTCTTCCGCGAGTGCGTCGCTTTGCGAGCACGTCCAGGGCACGATCTGCTCGTCGGCCGACTTCATCACGATGAAGGGCCGCGCCGGAAACTCGCTGCCATCGGGCAAAGTGCTTTCGCCGCCAGCCATGAGCATCAGCCACATGCCTTTGCCATTCCAGCCGCGGCGTGCGACTTTGGCGCCTGCCTTCAGCGCCTCAATGGCGTCGCCGAATGTCATGCTTTCTTCCATTTCTTCTTCTCCTCTACTGCTGGAAATTCGGCGGGCGGCCGTATCACCGATCACCGCCCGCCTCCGCGCGGGGCCGCGCGAATTCGGTCAAAGCGGGACGCGATACCCCGCCGCGTTGCGGTGGCCGCCGCCGCCATATTTCTTGGCGAACTCGGAAACGTCGGGGCGATCGTCGAGGCTGCGCAGCGAGACGTGGCGATAGCCGCCGCCGTCCGACCAGGTCATTGCGATCGTACCCGGGTATCGCTCGAGCATCAGATGACCGACGTCGCTGGCGAACATGTAGGGAGCATTGCACCGCACGACGGCATGCCCGTCGATGAACGCGCTCTCGGCCTTGTCGGCGAGCGCTTCGACGATGCTCTCGTGGTAGGTCTGCATCGCCTGGCTTTCGTCTACCAGCTGCTGGAACGGCAGCTCGAGGAGAGAAACCCAGCTCAAGACATCATCCGGCACGGTGCGCAAAAGCGTTGCTAGCGACTTGCTGTGCTCGAGCTCGAAGCGCCAGAGATCCCGATCCTGAATGGCTGCGATCAGCGCCGGCGCCGGTTCATCGGGGTGCGCGAAATTCCATGCGAGCATCGCGCCCGATCGTTCCATGTCGAACAGGGCGACGATCGGCGGGTAGTTCCCGCGCTGCAGGTCACCCAACATCGATGCGACCGTGGCGAGGGTGAACAACGCCGGATCGCTAGCAAAGCGGAACGGCGCCAGATCTTCCGCCGCCGTCTTGTGATGATCGAGGATCACGATGCTCGAGGCGATCCGGCCTAAGTCGCGCAGCGCGTCCAGCTTGTAGCTGAAATCGACGATCAGGACATTGAGCCCTGCAACGTCGGGCGGCGGCGCACCGTAGTTCGCCGGCACATAGTCGGCGTCGGGCCAGCGTAGATAGCAGGCGAGGCGGGCGCCCCATCCATCCTGGCAGGGGTGATGATAGATCACCATGTCGGGCGACCAGGGGCGTTCGGTCATGCTTCATTCTCCTCGTGGCTGCGCGGATCGCGCTGGATCTTGTCGGCGAAGGCGAGGCAGAGCGCGGCGAGCTTGAGCGCGGCGCGGCTGGCGCCTTGCATCTCGACGGCGCTGGCGTTGCCGTGGGTGCGCTCGCGCATCGGGCGCAGGAAATGCGCGTCGACGTTGCGGAGCATCTCGAGATAGCTGACCGCGTCGTCGGCCGCGGCATCGTGGCCCTTTTCGAAATGCGCCAGGCGGTGCTGCAGCAGCTGCGCGACGGCGGGCGACTGGATCGCGGCGAGCGCTTGGTGCGCGAGATCCTCGCTGCCGGCGGATTTGATTTCGAAGGGCTCGATCATGCTTGGCCTCCAAAAAGGCCGCCGATCGGAGATCCTGAAAGGGGAAGGCTCCGATCGGCGGCAGGATCCAGCGACGCGCGAACTACAAGCGCGTCGTCGGACGGGTTCGATGTGCCGCCGTCCGCGGCGGGGGGGGGGACGCGGACGGCGGCAGCATCCGGCGCGGGACCAATCGCGCCGGATGCGGGGGGAAGGTGAATGTCGGGGCGGCAGCGGGCGCAGCGACAGATGCCGGGCTTGCCGTGCAGCGCCTTGGTGCAGATCCGCGCGTTGACGGCGAGGCGGTTCATGCGGCGATCCTTTCGCCATAGGTGCGATGGACATGCGCGATCAGCACGTCGACGTGACACCAGCGGCTGGTCAGAGGGCACCAGCACTGCAGGTCGACGCCGACCAGGCGAGGCAGTTCGGCCTCGAGCCTGTGGCGCAGACGAAAAAGAGCATCGATTTCGTTCGGGCAATAGCCGATGCGGCCGAGCGTCATCGCGCCGATGCGGCGCTCAAGCCATGCTTTATAGAGGCCGACGCTGCGCGCATGGCCGCCGACACGTTTCCAGTTGAAGGGATTTCCGCGGATCGTCGGCCGCCCGCAGTAGAGCACGCCTTCGGGGGTGCGCGTGCCCTTGCGGCGGGAGCGCTGGTGGCGGCAGGGCAGGCCGGCGTTGACGGCAGGGGCGTAGCCCCTGCCGTCCAAAATTGGCGAGCGCGACGGCATCGTGATCACGTGGCTTCGCTGATAAATTGAACGATTTTCGCGGCCTGCTCGATACGAGCAGCATCAGCAGCAGCATCAGCAGCAGCAGCAGCAGCATCAGCAGCAGCAGCAGCAGCATCAGCAGCATAAGCATCAGCAGCATAAGCAGCAGCAGCAGCAGCATCAGCAGCATAAGCAGCAGCAGCAGCAGCAGCAGCATAAGCAGCAGCATAAGCAGCAGCAGCAGCATAAGCAGCAGCAGCAGCAGCATAAGCAGCAGCATAAGCAGCAGCAGCAGCATCAGCAGCAGCATCAGCAGCATAAGCAGCAGCAGCAGCAGCAGCATAAGCAGCAGCATAAGCAGCAGCATAAGCAGCAGCACGAGCAGCTCCAGCTTGTTCGCTGGTTACTGTTTTGCCGTTTGCGAGATCTTTGATCAGCGCGACCGCCGCCTCGCATTCCTTGCGAACATCGTCGGTGCCGTATTTGGCGAGCGCGTCGGTTACGACCCAGTCGAGGAAGCGCCAGTGAACGAGCGAGAGATCGGCGCCAAGTTTGGCAGCTTTCGTCGCTGCCTTGAAAAAGCCGGGTTGCACCGCACGCGGCAGCCCTTCGAAGATATTCTCGCAGATCCGCGTCAGCGGCGGCGGAAAGCCGAAAGATGCTGCGACGGCGCGATCGTCGTCATATTTGACGCCCTCGCCGACCGTGTTCGTCAATACGGCGTGGCTGTGGACGGCGCAGCCGATGAAGCAGCCGGTGAATTTCCCGGCGCGATCGGTTTCGCCGTATCGGCCACCGACGACGGCATCGGCTGCGACATGGGCGTCGACCTGGGCGTGCAACCCCACCATCATTTCGGGGTCATTCTGGTACGCTAGAAAAGCCATGCTTTTGTCCTTCAGGCTTGGGTTGAAAACTTAACGGGGACCGCCGAACGCGACGGCGAAGGCGGCGGCGCTGCACCAAACGACGGTGGCGAAGATCGCGGCGATCGCGATGCGCTCCCATCCGACGGTGCTAAGCACTTCGCGCGGGGTCGGCGGGCGATCCTCGACCTGCCAATCTTCCGCCGGCACGAGCTGCAGCTCGCGCAGCGCGTCGCTGTGGGAGGCGCGGTTGAACGCCTCGATGTCGCGCTGATGATCGCCAGCGCGATATTCATCGTCGACCAGGCGAAGGATGCGGTAGTCCTGGGAAAGTCCGCCGTTCATGCTGCAATCCTTTCGGGGTGATGGCGCGCGATCGCGGCGAGCAGCTGCTCGCTGCCGTTGCGGGCGTCGCGGACGGCGAAGGCGTGATCGGCCTTGCCGTCGTAGGTGGAGACGGTGCGATCGACGCGAGCCGGCGGGCAGCCGAGCTTCATCGCGATCCGCTTTTGCGAAAGGCCGCCGGCGTCCCACAATTCCATGATCGCCAGCTCGAGCGGCGTCAGGCCGCTGTGGCCGTGCGGCCGCAGTTCGATGCCGATCGCGCTCACGGCCGACCGCCGTCGATCATGTGAAGGCCGATTGCCTTGGCGCGTTCGTCCATGATGGCGTCGCCGGCGCGCTGATCGCCGACGTCGCCGGCGGCGCCAGGCGGCAAGAGATCCTCGAACCACTGGTCGACGGCGGCGCGCTGCCACCGGCTGCCGCGCTGGACGGCCATCGTCAGGTGATGTTCGCCGGTTGCGCGATCGCGAACCCGAAGCGGAAGCGGCACGGGAAAGCCGCATTTACCGACCAGGTCAGCGATATAGCCGAGCTGCCACTGGATGCTGCGCGGCCGCGAGCCGTGCTGTTCCTGTCCGAGCCGGCGCACGACGTCGCCGATCCCGTAGGTGGGCGCGACACGCTGCGCCTGGACGAAAAAGGGAGAATTCATTTTGGCCTCCGTTGATTACGGAGGCGATTACGTAAACGAAACGCTTACACGGTCAAGTCAGAAAATAAGCGGTTCGCTTACAAACGGGAACAGGGCACGAACGCTTTTGCGACGAACCGAGCCAAATTTGTAACGATATCGATGATTTGTAGCCAGATTGGCGGCTTTTTCGCACGATCAGCCATGAGCAGGTCAGGCAGCGTCTCGGCCGCTGTCGGCGTCGTCGTCGCGGAAAGGCAGCAGGACGTCGGCGACGCGCTGCAGCTCGTCACGGCCGCGATCGTCGCCGGCGCGGAATTGCTGGATCAACGCCCATTCTTCCTCGCTTAGTGCGCGCGGGTTATCGTCGACGGGTAAAAGGTCGGCAGGGGTGACGCCCAGCGGTGCGGCCAGGCGGCGCATCCATTCGAGGTCGAGTTTCGGGCGACCACGCTCGAGGCCGGAGATCTGCATTTTGCTGCAGCCAACTTCTTCGGCCAGGCGGTCCTGTGACCACCCCTTTGCCAGCCGCAATTCGCGGATACGGTTAGGATTTCTGTCCATCACCGCGAAATGTAAAACATCTGCTGACATTTTGTGAGCAATGGAGCGCTTACAGGGGCTTGTCAAAATGTAAATGAAACGCTTACAAGCACCGTCCTATGATTAACGCCGGTGCCGCCAAGCTCAAAACATTCCGTGGGAAACGCTCGTTAGAGGCGGTTTCCGGCAAGATCGGCGCGACGCGCATGGCGTGGCATGGCTGGGAAAACGGCAATCGGATCCCGAGCCGCGAGTATATGCCCAAGCTTGTCGGCCTGGTGCCCGAGCTGGATGCCGGAGATTTCTATCGCGATGCGCCGCTGGCGCTCTCGGTGTCCCAATCGGAAGCCGCATGATGGCGGATCCCGAAGCCCCTCGAGCGGCGGATAGCATCGTCGTGGATGGCTCGCCGCTCGAGGGGTTCTTCATCGGGGCGGCATGGAACGCGCGCGAAAATGCTGTCATCCTGACCCATGATGGCGACTGCGTTGCGTTGCCGATCGACGTCGCGATCGCGCTCCGCGACGCCCTGTCGGTCGCGATCGATATCCCCTATCGCGCCGCGGCGCTGGCAAGTTTCGACCGGGACAGCAGCTAGTGGCCGCCGGGGGGAAAGCATCGCCGGCACGGTTCCGCATCGACGGGCAAACGGGCGACTATGAAAATCTGGGCGAGGATCCGCTGCAGCCGCGCGAGCATGCGGTCATGGATCTGTGGGACGCCGGGCTGACGCGCGAGGACATCGCGCTACGCACCGGCATGTCGCTAGCGACCGTGCGTAACATCACCGACTATCTGGACGATCTGCCCGACATTTATGAGGGCAAGCGCCTGCAGGCGCAGCGCGACGCGTGCGCAGAGCTCGCCGCGCGGATCCGCCAATTCTTCCCGTATATCGCGCTCGATCGGAAGGCCTGACCATGGCAGGAACGCCGTCACGGCCGTTGATCGACGTCAAAGAGATCGAGGCGCTGCTCGAGCAGCGGATCGAAAGCCTGGTCGGCGAGCTGCTCCCCAATGCCCGCAAAGAGGGCAAGGAAATGTGCGTCGGGTCGATCCATGGCGAACCCGGGCAGAGCCTGCGGATCCATATCGGTGCGGGGTCGCGGCGTGGATGGTGGGTCGATTTCTCTGGCGGGCAGGACAAGGGCGACGCGCTGAAGCTGGTTTCGGTCGTGCTGTTCGGCGGCGACATCAAGCGCGCCGTCGCCTGGTCGAAGGGCTGGCTTGGCCTGGATGACAGCGACCCGGCAAAGATCGAGCGCGTCAAGATGCAGGCGAAGGCGCATGTCGAGGAGAAGGCGCGCGACGCCGCGGTCGAGGAGGAGCGGGCGCGGAAAAGCGCGCGCCGGCGTTGGCACCAGGGCAAGGCGCTGGTGCGCGGCGACCTGGTCGCGACCTATCTTGGCCGCCGCGGCATCGATCTGTCGCTGCTCGGCCGCGCGCCCGGCGCCGTCCGGTATCACGAGGCGCTGCAGTACGGGTTCGGCGACGACGCCGTCGTGCTGCCGGCGATGGTCAGCATGATCACCAATCTGGCGGGCGAGCACATCGCGACGCACCGCACCTGGTTGAAACGCGACGGCACCGACAAGGCCGGCGTCGATGAGCTCGGCCTCGATCATCGGGGCAAGCCGCGCGACGCCAAGAAGGTGATGGGCCGTTACCTGGGCGGGCATATCCCGATCTGGAAAGGCGAGCAGAGCTGCCCGCTGCGCGATATCGCGCCTGGCACCGACGTCTATGTCAGCGAGGGCGTCGAGGATGGATTGACCGCGGCGATCGCCGATCCCTCGCTCCGCATTATCGCGATGATCGCGCTTTCCAACTTCGTCGACCTGCAGCTGCCGCCCCAGATGGGGCGGCTGATCCTGCTCAACCAGAATGATCCGGTCGGATCGAAGGCCGACAAGGCGAAGAAGCGGGGGATTGCGCACCACAGGGCGCAAGGCCGCCGCGTGTTCCTGGTCGAACCGCCGAAGGGCGCGAAGGATTTGAATGTGCTTACCGATATGAGAGGGGCGGCCTGATATGGCGGGGAGGAACGGGATCGACCAGGTGCGCGAAGCATTGGAAGATCTGCACGAGGCACCTTTCGACGAAGATATCGACGACGGCGAGGGCGGCGGTTTTGGACCGATGCGCTGCATGCCCGACGATTGCCCCGTCGTGCCGGTCGGCACGCATGACGGGATTTTCTATTTCCTGACGACGCTGGGCGAGCTGCGCGGCCTTCCCGCCGACAAGGTCGCCAACAAGCATATCGTCGCCATGTTCGCGCCCGACAGCCAATATCTGATCGACACCTGGCCGCGCAAAAAGGAAGTGAAGCGCCTCGACAAGGAAACGGGCGAGGAAATCACCGAATGGCTTATCACTGGCTGGCGCCCCGACGACGTCGCGATGCTGCTGATGGACGTCGCGGCGAAAAAGGGCGTTTGGGATGCGCGCGAAAAGGTGCGAGGCCGCGGCGCCTGGCTGGGCGATGACGGCGCGCTGATCCTGCACAGCGGCAACCATGTGCTGATCGAGGGCCGCTGGCGGCGCCCGGGCGAATATGAGGGGCTGGTCTATCCGACCGCGCCACCGGGCCCGAAACCGGCTGGCGAGCGCAAGCCCGCGATCGAGATCGCGCCGCTGCTGGTCGGCAGCCTGCGCGCGCGTGGCATCGAGATCGCAGAGGATATCAGCGCCGGCGCGCTCATATTCGAGCTGCTGAAGACGTGGAATTGGACGCGCCCCGACATTGATCCCTATCTGCTGATGGGCTGGCTGATGTGTGGGCCGTTCGGCGGCGCGTTCGATTATCGTCCGCTGGTCTGGGTGACGGGCGACAGCGCGACCGGCAAATCGGCGCTGCAGAAGCTGATCGGCTTCCTGCTCGGCGAAGGCGGCCTGCTGCAGTCGCCCGACGCGACCGAGGCGGGCGTGCGCCAGATCCTCGGCCAGCAAACGCTGCCGGTCGCGATCGACGAGGCCGAGGCCGACGCGAACAACAGCAAGATCCTCGCCTTGGTACGCCTGGCGCGCCTCGCCGCGTCGTCGCAGGGCGACCTGGTGCGCGGCGGGCAGGACCATAAGGGGCACAATTTCAAAGCCCGCACATGTTTCCTGTTCACGTCGATCCTTGTGCCGCCGATCCCGCCCCAGGATAAGAACCGCCTGGCGGTGCTCGAGCTCGGCACCTTACCGGGCGATTTGCGCGAACCGGCAATGGATAAGCGCGAGATCGCGGCGCTCGGCGCGCAGCTGCGCCGCGAGTTCGTCGATAACTGGCGTTACTGGCCCGACATGCTCAAAAAATACCGCAACACGCTGATCGATGTCGGCGGGCACGGCGGTCGTGTCGCCGATCAGTTCGGCACGCTGCTTGCCGGCGCGCATATGGTCATCGATCCCGACACGACGATGAGCGACGTCTGGGAGTGGGGCAACAGGCTGAAGGTGTCGACGCTCGCCGAGACGTCCGACAATGTCAGCGAGGCCGATCTGTGCATGGGGCACCTGCTATCGACGCTCGTGCAGCTGCAGGGCCATGGTCAGCCGCGCCTGGTGTCCGATTGGCTGTGGCAGGCGGCGCAGCCCCTACCCGAATTGGCATGGGGCACGGAAAATCACGATGAGGTGGCCGCGCAGAAACGTGCGGCGAACAAGATGCTCGAGAAGATAGGGCTTCGCGTGATGACGGCGGGCCTACCCAAGGCCGACGCCGTCGACGACGGTCGGCCGCGACCGACACCAGGGCGGCAGTATGTCGCGATCGCCAGCGCGCACCAGGGCCTTGCGCGGCAATTCGAGGGGCAGCGATGGGCGGGCGGTGTCTGGTCGCAAGCGATCAAGCGCCTCGATGGCGCGATACCCGGGCAGACACAGCGGATCGGCAATGCGCCGGCGAAATGCACGTTGATCCCGGTCGACGTGCTGAAGCTCGCCTCGGCCGACGATCCGGTCGACGAGGAAGAAGCAGCCGAGCTCGAGCGCGTCTGATGCGCTGGCGTGCCGCCGTCATGGCGCCCTGGGCATGGCTGGGGCTGCTCCGCACCGTCGATCGCCGCGACCTGGTCGACGCGATCGGCGGCGAAAGGATCTCGAAGCGCCGGCGCCGCCGGCTGCGCGGCAAGGGGAAGGTGTGATGGCCAGTCGACCGGAGCGGGTGCAGCTCTCCAATGCACGAAATTACCGGATACCCGATAAGACTACGCGAGTGCACCGGGGCACCGAGTGGGAAAATCCCTGGTATGTCGAGCGCGGCGCCGATGGGCAGCCGCTTTTGCTTGGTCCGGGCGGCGAGATCTTCAACGATGCCGGATGGGACAGCCCGACGACCTGGGCGAATGTGCATGCGCGCTCGGTCGAGCTGTTCCGCCGGCATGTTCCGTCGATCGACGTGACCCCGCTGCGCGGCCGCAATGTCGCATGCTGGTGCCCGACCGGATACCCGGATTGTCATGCCGACGTGCTGCTCGAGCGCGCCAATCAATCAGTCGCGGCGCCGGGGAAGCTTTTGTGAGGCTCGAGGCGGTTACTCCGCGCACGCCTGTGTATGCATTTCCTCTCCGATAGTATCGGGGACAACATCCTCACCTGATGACCATGGCAGCGCTGATTTGTTCTTGTGCTGCGCGATGACATCTCCAGATTTGTCGTACTCTATGAAGCTAACCAGCGTTAAGCTTCGCCTCTTGCATTTGAAGCGCCAAAGAGTTTTTCGTTCGCGTCCGTCGCTATAGAGCGTATCCACCCACATCTCGATAACATCGGTGCTCAACTGCATGTCGGAGGTGCGCCGCCTAGTGTCGGTACGGGCAAACATGACGCCGCCGTCTTTCGCTGTCCCGATAAAGCTCCGCCCAGATGGCCACGGAATGCCCGCCGCCACCTCCGCCCCTTCCTCGGCCACGGCTTCGGCGGCGGGAGCCTCGGTATCGTAATCGTGCTGCTCGATCGGGGGACTGATCAACAATAACAGTAGCGCGTACATGGGGCCTCCCGCTTGTAAAATTTCTGCTTACATGGCATATGCTGCGGCGACCGGCAAATTCCGGTCGAGGGATTGGTCTCCCTGCTATCTTAGGCGCAGCCCGCGCCCCACGCCCATGTGAGGGCGCGGTTTCTTATGGTCGGGCGTGTCGCGAGAGCCTTCGGGCTCGCCGTTTCCTAAGAGCGGTAAGACCAATCGTGGCACGTCCGGCCACCCGCATTGGTCTGCGCGGTCGGGCGAATTCTTAGGAGTTCGACTATTGAACGACATACTTCCCTATGATTTTGACGATGAACTGGTGCGCGTGGTGATGATTGCTGGCGATCCATGGTGGGTCGCGACCGATATTGCCAAGGTGCTAGGCTATCGCGACGCGCCGAATATGGTCCGAAATCTCGACGAGGATGAAAAGGGTACTCACATTGTGAGTACCCTTGGCGGCGAGCAGCAGGTTGCTGTCATCTCGGAAAGCGGCCTTTACGTGGCGATCTTCAAATCTCGCAAGCCCGACGCGATTAAATTCCGCAAATGGGTAACTGGAACGCTATTGCCGGAGCTCCGCCGCACTGGCCGCTATACGCTCTATGAGCAGGATCCGCCGCCAACGCTGCCACACGAGGCGCAGGCGGTCGAGCTGCAGGCGCGTGTGTCAGTGGTCCGAACGGCGCTGCGGCTATACGGCACGCGAGGCGCTCGCGACATATGGGTGCAGATGGGCCTGCCGGTGCCGATCGCGCATGCGCGGGCGTCGGCCGAGGATGATCCGCTCGCTCAAGAGGTGCGAGAATGGATTGCTGATCGCCTCGAGGTGAGTTGCGAAGCCGTTAGCGCGGGCCTGAACATCGCTCATGACACCAGTATAGGGCGCCGGATTGGCGCCCTTCTTCGTATGTTCGGTTGGCGCCAGACGCACGTCGCGCGCGACGGACACCGCACCTTCCGTATGTTCAGCGCGCCGGGGACGGCCCGCTGGGACGAAATGGGAGGCGGGCATGTTTGATGACCTCGACGACGAGGAGCGCGTCAACCTCGCCTGTGGTGCGCTCGATGCGGTCGGCCAGCTGGTGAAGGGCGCCGACAAGGACGTCACGATTACGATCGTCAACCTCGCCCCCTTGCTCGATGTCATCACCGGCGCTTGTCGCGCCGCGATGCCCAAGATTGGTCGCAATTTCCCGACCCCGACTGCGAGCAACGACTAAGAAAATTCAGCGGCCAGCGGCGCGTCCCGTTCGATCGAAGATCGATAAGGGATGCGACGCGGTGCGGCCGCTGTCCTTTTGCCCTTTCCCCTCGCGGCCAGGTGCGCGCAGCGCGCCGGTGCGGCCGCGTCATCATCGCCTTTCCCGCCCTCAATCGCGCCCCGACCCGTGACGATCGAACAATCTATGCATAGTCCTTGCGCCCCTACCCCTTTCGAGGCATTCAAGTGGGGTTGGCCGCGCCGATTGGCTGTTACCGCCTTGGGTGCGGGGGTGTAACGCCAAAAGTAACGAAATCGGTAACGCCTAACCTCCTGAAATCGCTGCCAGAATTGCGCCGTTACCGGTGTTACCGTCCTCGCGCGCGCGTAATATACACGCGCCCGCACGCGCATGCGCGCATGTATAGAGATATGGATATATATGGTAACAACGGTAACGTGTGGATTTGTTTCCTATTTAGAGTGACTTAGGCGTTACCTTTTGCGTTACCGTGCCGATCTTCGACCGGTAACGCGGTAACGTGCAGCCTCCTTCCCATGATCGTCGTCATTTGGAGCGCGCCTTCGAGCGCATGCTAGCCGCTTCGCCTCAACGTCGATCTAGGGGTGTTTTGGGGTGTCGAGCACGGGCGAGGCGGGCGAAATTTTCGGCGGCGATGCCGCTGGCGCGCGGGCGTCGATCGACGCGGCGCGGTCCGATTTCGACCAGGCGAAGGCCGCCAGCGCGGGCGAGCAGCTGCCCCTGATACCCGATGGGGACGCGCCCGAGCTGCCCGACCTGGCCGAGAACGACGCCTATGTGTCGCTGCCCGACGCGGCCGAGATCGTGCAGCTGCAGATGGCCATGGGCGGCGACCTGCACCGCGCGATCGCCGAGCACCGACGCCTGAAGGGCGACGGCGGCCGCAAGCCGGGGTCGAAGAACCGGCAAAATCTGGCCTTCCAGCAATATCTGCTGCAGTTCGGGCCGCAGCCTGGGGTGACGCAAATGCGCTTCCTGGGGCGCTCGGTCGAGCAGCTGGCCGGCGAGCTCGGCTGCTCGAAGCTCGAGGCCGCGCAGCTGCAGATCCGATGCGACGACAATCTGCTGCCCTTCTTCGCGTCGAAGATGCCGATCGCGGTCGACCATCGCGTGCAGGGCGATGTGACGATCAATTTCGTCGAGGGCGGCGGCCTGCTCGACGGCGGCGACCTGGTGCCCGCGGGCACCGATGGCGACCTGTTCGGCGGCATGGGCTTCGCGGGCGAAGAAACGGCGGAAAACGTGGGTTTCTCGCACGTCGATGAAGGGAGTTCGGAATGACAAGTTCGGAACGCTCGCACTATCGCATTGATCTAGAGCGGCAATCTGGCCCGTCCCGTCAGGTTTCGCACCTTCACGTTGGCCGCACCCCGGGGGGCCTTTGCCTGGGCCGATCGGCGAGGCACCCCCCGGGGCCCCCCAACGGCCTTTCCCGATATGGTCCCGGGGTCGCGCCCGAGACATTTCACATTTTCGGGCCGATGGCATGCGAAGGGCTCGATTTCCCTCGCCTCGGCCACTTGGATGCATCCGCGAAGGCGAACGCCGACGGATCGGGTAGGGGTAAGGGATCGGTCGCGCAATTCCCGGGCCCGGCAAATGGGGTAGGGGTGTAATGGCGTCGATCAGGCAGATGATGCCGGTGGGGCCGAAGGCGTCGGCCTTCATCGCGAGCACGGCATTTATCAGCGGCATAATGGGGCCGGTCGGCGGTGGCAAGACGGTTGCAGGGATCGCCCGTTGTTTTCGCCTGGCGAACGCGCAGCGGCCGGTTTGGGACGATACGCGCAAGTGCTTCGTCAAGCGGTGCCGCATCGCGGCCGTCCGCGACACCTATCCGAACCTCGATCGCACGCTGATTAAGACCTGGCATCAGTGGGTGCCCAAGGAAATCGGCAAATGGTCGGGCGAAGCGCCCCGCACGCACACGTTCACGATCAATGTCGGCCGGCCTGGCGTGCGCGGCTTTCACCAAATCGACATGGAGATGATCTTCACGGCGATCGGCGACCATAGCGTCGAGGACGTGCTGCGCGGTTTCGAGCTCACAGGCCTGTGGGGCAACGAATGGGATCTGCTGCCGCCGGATCTACTCGAGTTCGGCGTCGGCCGCGTCGGCCGCTACCCTGCAGAGGTTCAAGGAGGCTGCACGCTCGCGCAGATCTGGGGCGATTTCAACGCGCCCGACGAAGACAATCACATGTATTCGCTGTTCGTCGACAAAGCGATCGATCCCGAGCTCGCGGCCGTGATCGCCGAAGAGACGGGCGGGACGCAAAAGCTGATCGACTTCTTCGAGCAGCCCGGCGGCCTCGATCCCGGCGCCGAAAACCTCCAAAATCTCAAGGGCGGCCGCAATTACTACCTCAAGCAAGCCGCGCTCATGTCGGCCGACAAATGCCGCCGCATGGTCCATAACAAATTCGGCGCCGTGCGCGACGGCATGCCGGTCTATCCCGAGTTCAGCAACGGGCGGCACGTCACCGATGCCGATATCCAGCCGATCCGCGGCGTCGCGCTGCGCATCGGCATGGACGCGGGGCTGACCCCGGCGGCCGTCATCGCCCAGCGCAACCAGCTAGGGCAAACGATCGTGCTCGCCGAGCTCGCCACCTTCCTCGAGGAGGATGATCAGCTCGCCGCGGTCGGGCCCACGGCGTTCGGCGAGGCCCTGGCCGACCTTCTCGCTAGCCGCTTCCCGGGTTTCGCGATCGAATTCGCCGCCGTCGACCCCGCGGCGACCAAGGGCGTCGATGGATCCGGCAATGAGCTGACCTGGCTGCAGACCGCGGCGAAAGTTTCGAAGTTGAAGATCCGCCCCGCGCCGGTGCCGAACAATGATTTGACGATCCGCCTCGAGGCGGTGCGGCGGCCGCTGACCAAGATCCTCGAGGGCGATCGTCCCGCCCTGGTCATCAGCCCGGCGTGCAAGATCCTGCGCCGCGGCTTCAACAGCGGGTACAAATATCGCCGCACCGCGCTCGCCGGCAAAGAGGGCCGCTACGACAACAAGCCGGTGAAGAACCAATTCAGCCACGTTCACGACGCGCTGCAGTATCTGATGGTCGCGAGCGGCTGGGGCCGCATGTCCGGGGCGGGCCGCGCCGATCATTTGGAGCAGGGGCAGCGAACCGGCGTAACGGTCGACGCCGATTATAACCCGTTCGGGAGCTGACCGATGTCGAAAATCGCAAATGCCTTGATCTCCCCGCTCGGCGCGGCGGTCGGCCTGTTCAAAAAACCCAAGATCCCGGCGCCCGTGGCCGCGCCCACGCGCGACGACGTCGCCCGCGAGGCGATCAAGGAAGACAATCTGCGCAAACGCCGTGGCGGCGCCGCGGACATGCTCACCGGCGCAGGCGGGGCCGAGGCCGCGGCCCCCAGCGTCAAGACCCTTGTCGGCCAATAGGAGCACGACGATGACGGACACGAAACCGACCCCGACCCCGGCGGCTGACGCGGCGAAACCCGCCGCGCCGACTGCCGCGGATGAAACCAACGCGAAACGCGAAGGCTTCGCGGACGCCAGCGCGAAGGCTGCGGCGACGAAGGCCGCCGCGGCAAGGCCTCGCCAGTCGAAGGTGAAGCCCAAGACCGTCGACGCTGCGGAGCAGATCGCCAAGCTGAAGGAAAAGGCTGGCGACAACATCGAGGCGGCGATCGCGAAGGGTGACGATCTGACCGTCGCGCTCGGCAACGAACGCGGGCCGACCAAGGCGATCGAGCCGGAGAGCATCACCCTCGAGCCGAGCGCAACGCGCCGCGGGGGCCGCTTCCAGGTGACGCGCTCCGTCGTCCACAAAACGCACACCCTGCCGCGCACCACGCAAGTGACGCATGTCTGGCTGATGCAGGGGCAGCGCCCGCTCGACGTCAACGAGCTGGGATCGCCGGTCGGGCTCAACCCCGGGCAGCAGCTCGAGTTCAAGCGCGGCCAGCTGTCGTTCGGCTGATTTGAGGAAGGCCGCGCGATGAATGACAATGCGATCGTCGAAGAGATCCTGCAGAGGCAGATCGAGCTCGAAAGCGATCGCTTGCCCTATGAGCCTGCCTGGCGTGAAATCGATGAGCGGGTCAACCCGCTCGGCGAGGGCGGTTTCACCCAGGCGGCGAAGGGCGGGGTCCGTGGGACCACGATCTTTGACCATACTGCCTCGACCGGGCTCAACCGTTTCCAGGCCGCCTATGGCGGGATGATCATCCCGCGCGGCGAGCGATATCAGCTGGTCCAGTCGACCAGCACGTCGCTGAACGATTTTCCCGCCTTTCAGCAGTGGGCCGAGAAGGCCACCGATCTGCTGTTCGGTGCTCGATATCGGCCGATCGCCGGTTTCGAAACCGAGGCGGGAATGTGCATCCGGTCGATCGGCACATATGGCAACGCGCCTTTGTGGACCGATCATCGGCCCGGCCTGGGGATGTTCTACAAGACGCTTCACCTCGCCGAGGTGTTCGTCGACGAGGATTTTACCGGTCGCATCGACACGGTCCACCGCAAGTTCACGCGGACCGCGCGCCAGGCGCGGCAAATGTTCGGCCCCGACAATCTCACGCCCTCGATCCAGAAGGCGATCGCGGAAAACAAGCTCAGCCAGGAATTCACGTTCCTGCACGTCATCCGCCCGCGGGCCGAGCGCGACCCCGGACGCTTCGACTTTCGTCGCATGGCCTGGGAAAGCCGCTATATCTGCGTCGAGGACAAGGCGCAGCTACGCGAGGGCGGATATGAGACGATGCCGATCGCGTTCGCGCGGTACGTCACCGGCCCTCGCGAGCGTTATGGGCGATCGCCTGCCATGCAGGTGCTCGGTTCGATCCGCACCGTCAACGAGATGGTCAAGACCTTGCTTCGCGCGGGGCACAAGGCCGTCGATCCGCCGCTTCTGACGCCCGAGGATGGGGTGCTGTCGCGGATCCAGACCAAGCCTGGCGGGATCAACGTCGGCGGCCTCGGCTTCGACGGTAGCCCGATGGTCGTGCCGCTGCAGACCGGCGGCAATCTGCCGCTTGGCATGGAGCTGCTCAACAATGAGCGCGAGCCTATCCGCGACGCGTTCCTCGAAACTGTCTTTTCGCTCGTGCTCGAGCGGCGCGACCGCATGACGGCAACCGAAGTGCTCGAGCAAACGCGAATGGTCGGCATGCTGATGTCGCCCAGCGCGAGCCGCGGCGAAACCGAGTGGCTGTCGCCCCAGACGGCCCGCGAGCTCGAGATCCTGCTCGATAGCGGAACGATCCCGCCGCCACCGCCTGAAATGCGCGAGGAGGGGGCACAGGTCAAACTCGTCTATGACAACCCGCTTACTCGTGCAGCGAAGGCCGAAGAGGCGCTCGGTTTTGGACGCTTTATCGAAATGCTCACGCCCGCGGCCTCGATCGCCGGGCCCGAGGTTTACGACGTCGTCAACTGGCAGCGCGCCCCGCGCGAGCTCGCGAAATCGCTTGCTGTTCGCCAGGCGTATCTGTCGACCCCCGACGAGGTCACCGCAAAGGGCGAAGCGCGCGCGCAGCAGCAAGAGGTCGACAACACGTTGAAGCAGCTCGCGCTCGGCGCCGGCGCGGTCAAGGATCTGTCGGCCGCGCGCGGCGAGGAGACGGCGCTTGGTATTTGATCCGGAGGCGCCCGACGTCCTGGCGCTCCTGCAGCGGTCATGGAACGCGCGACGCGCCATGCACTACCAGCGCCTATTTTTCGACAGCGACGGCACTGTCAGCCTTTCGGGCCGCAAGGTGCTCGCGGATCTCCGGAAATTTTGCCGCGTCGATCGATCGACGTTCGAAGTGGATCCGCGCGCGCACGCGCTGCTCGAGGGGCGGCGCGAGGTCGCGCTGCGGATCCTGACCATGTTGGGTATCAGGGGCGAAGACATAGCCCCATTTGTGGAGGTGAGCGATGAGTGATGGAACCGGGGCGGCAGGTGCCGCCGGAGGCGAAGGCGATGGCGCAGCGGCCGCCGCGGCAGCAGCTGCAAGCGGTGGAGCTGCAGGGTTGCTCGGCGGGCAGGGTGGCGGCGATGACGCAGCCGCTGCGGCGGCCGCGGCTGCAGCTGCCGGGGGTGCTGGCGAGGCGCCGCCCGAGTGGATCGGGATTTTCAACGACAAGCCGGCGGGTGAAGGTCAGACCGCGAGCCGCGACTGGGTGAAGTCAAAGGGCTTTAAGGATCCCGACGCGATGGTGTCGAGCTATCGCGAGCTCGAGAACCAGCTGCGCAACGGCGAAAAGATCGTGTTGCCGAAGGAAGGCGACAGCCCGGAAGCCGTCGAGGCCTTTCATAAGGCGATCGGCCGTCCCGAAGCGGCCGACAAATATGATCTGAAGCTCGGCGAGGGCGAAGAGGTTAACGACGATCTCGCGAAGGTCATGCGCGAGGCCGCGTTCAAGGCGGGCGTCCCCGCCAGCATGTTCGCGGCCATGGCTGAGCCGTTCAACGCTTACATGCGCGGGATCATGGAGCAGCACGAAGCTGGCCAGGTGCAGCAGCGCGACGCCGGCGTCGCCGAATATAAATCCGAGGTCGGCGACAAGTTCAACACGCATATCGCCGCCGGCAACAAGGCGATGCGGCTGCTCGAGATGACGGGCGAGGACATCGCCGGCATCGAGGCCGGGCTCGGCACCAAGAAGACGCTCGCACTGTTCGCGAAGCTCGGCATGGGAATGGGCGAGGATATCCTGCTCGACGCCGGTGGCCGCCCCAAATTCAGCCTGTCGAAAGAGGAAGCCCAGGCGAAGCTCGATGTGCTCGGCAAGACCGATGGCTACCTCGAGAAACTCAAATCGGATCCCAAGCTGAAGGCCGAGCGCGACCATCTGCTTTCGATCGTCGCGGCCGCCGAGACGCGCGAGCGCGAGGCCCAGGGATAGCGATCATTTGGAGCGGGGGCGGCATGCCGAGTTATGCCGCCCCTGTTCGCCAAGCCAGCGTGCATCCGCATCGCCAGGCCCGGACTAAGGGGCACGAGAAAGGGCCCCGTCCAAGCGGGACGTCACCCGCCAGAGAGGCCCGGCCATAGCGCCGCCAAGCCCTTCGCAAATTCCAGAAATTTGAGGAGGCCACCATGTCCCAGTTCGTTACGCAGATGCACCGCACCAAGTACCGCGACAGCGTTAAGCTGGCGCTGCAGCAGAAGGATAGCCGACTGCTGAAGACGGTTACCGTCGTTCCCGGGTCGGGCGAGCTCATGAAGCTCGACGATCTGATCGGCGAAGCCGATTACTACAAGAAGCAGTCCCGCCACGCCGACACCCAGTATGTCGACACGCCGCACGATGGCCGCTGGATCGCCATGCCCGATCCGATCGTCTATGCCGACCTGGTCGACAAGGAAGACAAGCTGGCGTCGGGCATCGACATCGAGGGCGCTTATGTGCGCGCCGGCTCGGCGGCGATCGGCCGCGGCACCGATGCCGAGATCATCACCGGAATTTTCAGCACGGCACAGACCGGGCTGAAGGGCACGATCCTGACGCCGTTCGACGGCAACAATGTCGTTCCGGTGAACGAAGGCGGCGGCGGCAACGTCGGCCTGACCATCAAGAAGCTCAATGCCGCGAACGAGATCCTCCGCGCCAACGACGTCGATCTCGACGAAGAGGAGCTGTGGATGCCAATCACAGCGAAGCAGAACAGCGACCTGCTCGGCCAGATCGAGACGGTCAACAAGGATTACGGCGCCACCGGCGCCGAAATAACCAACGGCATGGTCCGCAAGCTGTTCGGCTTCAACTTCGCGCATATCGAGCTCAGCAATCCGCGCTTGAAGGAAGCGGCCTCGCTGTCGCTGACGGGTGGCGGTTACCGCAAGGTGCCGTTCTATCCCAAGAGCGGCATCTACGGCGTGATGTGGGAGGAGCTCTTCTCGAGCATCGACCAGCTGCCGACGAAGCACTTCTCCGCCCAGGTCTATGCCCGCCGTCAGGTGGCAGCGACCCGCAGCGAAGAGGGCAAGGTCGGCTATATCGAGTGTCTCGAGGCTTAGGCCTGGGTCGCACCGGGCGGGGCGCCGCGTAGCGGCGTCCCCCAAGGGTCAACTTTTAAAAGGACAGCAACATCATGGCTAACAGCTTTTCTCGCGAAACCGCGAATTCGCTCGGCACCAACAACTATTCGAAGTCGGACGGCCGCCATCACCAGGCGAAGCTCAAGCGCGTCCGCGCAACGATCGACTATGACGGTCAGGCGGCCGCCGACACCATCACGTTGGGCAAGCTGCCCCCGGGTGCGACGTTCGCCTTTGGCGTCATCACCGCAAAAGCCACCTTCGGCGCCGCAGCGACGCTCGCGATCGGCATCGTCGGCGACCCCACGGCGTTCCGCGCTGCCGCGATCTTTACGGTAGCGGACACTCCGACCTTGTTCGGCATCGCCGAGGGCATCGCGGCCGCGCCGTTTGCTGAAGAAAAGACGCTGATCGCGACCGTTGGCGCCGCCGCGGCTCCGACCAGCGCCGATTACCTGGTTGTCGACATCTTCTATTCCGACGCCGTCTGACCTTGCCAGGCGCGTCCGGGGCGGCTGATACACCTCCAGCCGTCCCGGTTTGCCTTTTTGAGGTGAGGCGGGGGTGACATGGATCGCGTCGCGATTTCCAACCTGGCATTGTCGAAGCTGGGCGAGGACGATCAGCTGATCGATCCCGATGACGACACCAAGCCCGCGCGATCGATCAAGGCGGTCTGGAATAGCGTCCGCGACGCGGTGCTTCGCCGCCACCTTTGGAATTTCGCGATGAAGCGCGTGCAGATCTCGCGCTTGCTCGACGCACCGGCCTTTGGCTTCGCGCACCAATATCAGCTTCCCGACGATTTTATCCGCCTCGACATCGACGAGCTCGACACGATCGTTCAGCGCAAATGGTCGCTCGAGGGCAGCCGCCGGTTGCTCTGCGACACGCCGGGGCCGATCGATGTCCGCTATGTCGCGCGCATCGCCGAAACCGGGGACTGGGATGCGCTGTTCGTCGAGGCGTTCGCTTGCCGCCTGGCGTTCCAGGTCTGCGACCGTTTGACCGGCGACCGCGGCCGCAAACAGGATAGCTGGTCATCCTATGTCGCCGCGATCCGTGAAGCGACGGGCGTCGATGGCCGCGAAAATCCCCCCGTCGACATGATGGACAGCAGCTGGGTGACCGCGCGCCACGAGGGAGGGCCGTCCTATCCGGGCAGCTATCCCGGCTGATGGGGACCACCGCGTACCGGCTGCAGGACAGCTTCAACGGCGGCGAAGTGTCGCGTCGGCTTCAATCGCGCCCGAGCCTGTCGATCTATAACATCGCCGGCGCCGAGATCCGCAACATGGCCGCGTCGGTCGAGGGCGCGATCGTCAAGCGGCCCGGCACCTGGTTCCGCGCCGCGGCGCTCGCCACGTCGGCCTGGCTGTCGCCATATACCTTCAGCGCGACGCAATCCTATGTTCTGGTGTGGAGCGAGGGCAAGATCCGCTTCGTCACGAACAATGCTCTCCTCGAGGCGGGCGGCGATCCGGTCGAAGTCGTGGTGCCCTATACCGCCGCGCATGCGCCGACAGTCTGGCGCTGGAAAAGCTTCGACGTCCAGTATCTGGCGCACGGCAGCTATCCGTTTGCATCGCTCCGCCGCACCGCGGCCGACGCCTTCAGCTATGTCATCGAGCAGCTGAAGGGCGGCCCCTTTGGCGATATCAACGACGACGAAACCAAAACGGTGACCGTATCGGGGGTGCTGACAGTCGGCGGCGCCGTGACGCTCGAGGCCAACAGCAACCGGTTCAATGCGAATATGATCGGCGGCCATATGCTGGTCGAGGCGGGCGACTTTGCCGATGTCATGGCCTGGCAGACCGGGCTCGACGGTATCGTCGCGACCAATCTGCGCCGTAGCGAGGGCCGCGTCTACGAAGCCGTTACCGCAGGTCGAACCGGAACGGAGGCGCCTTTTCACCTTCGCGGCGACCAATGGGACGGCGACAATGTCGGCACCGATATCAACGGCAAGGGCCCCTATGGGGTCAAATGGCGCTATCGCCACGATCGCTATGGGGTCGTTCGCATCACCGGATACACCGACGCGAACACGATGACCGGCATCGTCGAGCGCGCGATCCCGCTCTCGCTGGCCGCTACGCCTACGCGCCGTTGGGCGCATAGTCTGTTCTCGGCCGACGCGGGCTATCCGCAGCTTTGCTGCCTATGGCGCGGCCGCATGTGGCTGTTCCGCGATAACGAGCTCGCCGGCAGCGTGTCCGCGGGATATCGCGATTTCAGCGAGTTCGACGAAAGCGGCGCCGCTTCGCCCGACCAGGCTATCCGGCTGCGCATGGACATTCCCGATCGTGCGCTCTGGGTGCGCCCCGATCGCCAGGCGATGATCATCGGGACAGCGAGCGGCGAGTATGCGATCGGCCCGATCAATCCGAGCGAGCGGATCTCGGCCGACAATCTGCAGATCGTGCCGCAAAGCGGGCATGGATCCAAACAGGTCGAACCGCTGGCGACAGCGGCCGAGCTGATCTTTGCGCAGCGCGGCGGCCGCAAGCTTCGCGCGGCGACCTATGATTTCGGGCAGGATCGCTACCTCGCCGACAATATGACGCTTTGGGCGCGCCAGATTACGCGCGGCGGGATCCGCCAGCTTTGCTACCAGGCTGAGCCCGAGGAGCTGCTGTGGATGCTGAAGAACGACGGCACCGCCGCGTCGCATCCCTATAATCCCGCCCAGGACACAAAAGGCTGGTGCCCGACGCTTGAGCTCGAGGACGCCGCGATCCTTAGCCAGGTGTCCACGCCGTCGCCCGATGGCCAGCGCGACGACGTGTGGATACTGGTTGATCGCGAAGGTGAGAAGTCGATCGAGCAGCTCGCCGACTGGTGGGACGAAGATGCGGGCCTGGCCGCGCAAGATGGCTGTCACCTCGACAGCGCGCTGGCTTATGACGGTCCGCCCGCTACCGTCTTCAGCGGACTTGAGCATTTGGCTGGGAAAGAGGTTGGCGTGCTCGCCGACGGCGCTGAACTCCCGGTGATGACCGTAGCCTTGGATGGCACGCTGACGCTCGACAAGGCGCGCAGCCGCGTGCTGATCGGCCGCCTCTATACGGCGCGCTACACGACGCTGCGCCCTGATGTGCCGCTGCGCGACGGGACGTCGGTTGGTCGCATCAAACGAGTGATCAACGTCGTGGCGAGCCTTCTAGACAGTTTCGGCGTGAGGGCGGGCGATCGCGGCGGGAAGCTCGATCGCCTGGTCAACCGTAAGGCATCCGATCCGATGGATAGCGGTCCATCGCTATATTCGGATTGGACCGAGGCGAAATCGATCGGCGGCGGGCACAGTCGCCGCGGGCAGGTGACCTTCGAAGATCGCTCACCCTTCCCCTGGGTAATGCCGGCGATCGTGAAAAAGCTCGAGGTGGGCGAACAATGAAGGTGGAGATCCGCCAGCTGCTGCCGCTCGACGTGCTCGCGCTCGACCAGCAACCGAATGTCGAAGGGCAGTTCGGGATTTATGAGCCGATCAAGAATATCCGCCACGGAATCGAGCTGCAGGCAATGGGGCCAGCTTGGTCGGCGATCGGCGAGGATGGCAGCGTGCTGTGCTGTGCCGGGTTCGGCCAGGTTTTCGCCGATGTGCAGGCGTCGGCCTGGGCGATATTCTCACGCCAGTTCGCCGATAGCACCCGGGCCCAGGCGGCCGTCATCCGGTTTATGCGCGCGCAAATCCAGTCGGGACCATGGGCGCGCATCGAGGCGCTTTGCCGCAACGCCTATCCCGCCGAGGGCCGCTGGCTCGAGCGCGTTGGGTTCGAACGCCGGGTGCTGCTCCGCAAATGGGGGCCGCATTCGGAGGATTACTGGCTTTTCGAGAGGGTAAGCTAATGGCGCAAGCCGCAATTCCATTGATGATCGCGGGATCCCTGGTGAAGACGGTCGGCGGTTACCAGGCCGCGCAGCACAATGCCGGCGTCGTCAAGGCGCAGGCGGCCGAGGAACGCAGCCTGGGCGTCGCCGAGGTCGAGCGGATCCGCTCGAGCGCCCGCGCTGCGATGGGGCGCCAGATCATGGGCATCGCCGAAAGCGGCTTCCAGCCCGGCACCGGATCCGCGCGCACCGCGATCGAGGAGAGCCTGATCAATCGCGAGCTCGATATCATGTTGTCGCGCCGAACGTCGGAAGGCCGCGCGAGCGGGCTCGATATGCAGGCGAAGCAAATCAAGCGCACGGCCGTCTTCCAGGCCGTAGAGGGCCTGATCGGCGCCGCGGGCCAGATTGCCGGTTATAAATCCGACTATGCGGCGGCGGGCCGCGTTGACGGTTACACGGTAGGCAACTCCGGGGCAGCCGCCAAAGCAGGCGCGAAAAATGGCTGATCCCTTGTTTGGCGGGTATGCGCCGCAGCTTTCACCGCAGCGCACCGCTACCGCGTTGCCGATGGCGACGCCGGAAGATTATGGCGCGGGGGTCGGCGATGCTCTGACCGGCGCCGGCGGCGTCGCGGGCCGCGCGGCGATCGACGATCGCAAGCTCGAGACGCAACGCGAATATGACCGGCAGGCCACCGATGCCATGTTGCGCATGGCGCAGCTGAAGGAAGCCTATGGGCTTGCCGACAATGAAGCGCGCACCAATGCCGGTCCCGGCGCAGCGGGTTATGCGAAATCGATGACCGAGCTCGCCGCCAAGCAGAGCGAGGAATTTCTCGCGTCGATCGGCCACGAAGGTTTGCGCCAGGCCTATTCGTCGCGCCTGGGAGACTGGAAAGCCGAGCGGGCGGTGCAGGCCGACGCGTTCGAGCGCGGATCCACGGCGAAGTTGATGGCCGACCAGATGGACGCCTCGGCCGACGCCATGGCAAATTCGGTGCGCGGCAAACCTCTCGCCGACTATGTCGAGACTTTGAGCGAGATCGAAACCGTCGAGGTGCCGAAGGGCATCCCCGAAGGCGCCGTGCTCGAATGGCGGCGAGGCGCTGCGCAGAAAGCGACTTTCGCCTGGCTGCGCAGCCAGGAGCCGGAAGCCCGCAAGGCGATGATCGACAGCCATACATTCGACACGCTGCTGACCAGCGAGCAGGTGGAGGCGGTGTTGTCCGAAGCCGACAGCGATATCCGCCGCAAACAGGTTGAGGCCGACGCGGCCGCGCGAGCGGCGAAGGCCGAGGACGTCGAATATGTCGACGATGTGCTCGATCGCATCAACCGCGGCTATCCCGTCGAAGACGAGGATTATGCCGAGGCAATGACGCGCGCGACGCGCAGCGGCCTCGACAAGAGGGTGCGCGACCTGAACGACGCGCATGTAGGGAAGCAGGTCAACAAGGAATGGGCGAGCGCCACGCCGGCGCAGATGGACCAGCGCATCAAGATCATCGACGCCGAGCTCGCGAAAGCGGGCGACAAGGGCAACCCTGCGCTGGTCGCGGAACGTGCGGCGCTTGATAAGCTGCTGATCGAACGGAAAAAGCAGGTCGCCAATGATCCGCTCGCCGCCGGCGCCGCGATGGGTATCCGCGTCGAGCCGGTCGACTGGGCCGATCCAGCATCGGTCGCGGCGCGACGCAAGGCTGCCGACGCCACCGCGCGCGCCATGGGCGTGCCGGCGAAGTATCTCAGCGATGAAGAGGCGACGCAACTCGCGGCCAACGCCGATACGCCTGCGGGGCAACTCGCCGTCGCGCGGCAGCTTCGCGCGCTGGGCCCCATGGCTGCGAAGGCGGCGGCGCAGCAGGTTCTTCCTGGAGACGCGCTATTCGCTTATTCGATGGGGTTGCGTCCCGAAGTGCAGCAAGGGATTTTTCGCGGCAAGGGGCTACGCAAAGAATATCCGGTGCCGGAAGATCAGGCGTCGCTAATCTGGCGCGACAGCACGGGGAACGCGTTGGCGCGATTGCCGGAAGCTTCGCGCGAAGCGGCCTATCTCTCTGCCAAGGATCTATACCGCCAAGCGGCCTCGCGTGCTGGCAAGGATGAATTCGACCCGAAGCTTTTCCGCGGCGCGGTGCGCGAGGCGCTCGGCGGGAATGTTCATAGCAGGACGGGCGGCATCGGCGAGTGGAACGACGCCAAAATCATGCTGCCCTCCGACATGTCGCAGCAGCAATTCGACGCCCGCTTGGGCGGTTTCAAGCCAACCGAGGCATATGATGCGTCGGGGCGCAAAATCGGCGGCAATGAATTGCGTTCCAATTTTGTGCCCCAGCTGCAGCCCGATGGCCGCTATCGCTTCGTTTCGCGGCGGGGCGAGGTCGCTGTGAGGAAGGATGGGCGCACGCCATATTCGATCGACGTGTCGAAGCTGGCGCCAGCGGCCGCTGTGCCAAAGGCACAGCCCGTCAAGCCGCAGGGCGCGTTCTATGGCGCCCCTCCGGGGAGGATGAAATTTGAAGATGCGGTGGTGCCGAAGGGCCCGCAGCCGCGCGCGTCGGGGGTCTGACGATGGCAAGCAGCCCATTTACCGCATATGCGAACGACGATGTTGAGCTGAAAGCGCCCGAGCCCTACCGGGCGCCGTCGACGCTCTCGGAAACCTATCGCGCCGCGCGCGACCTGCAGGACGCCGATAACACCGATTATCAAGATCGGCTCTATGACGAAGCTTTCGGTAGCACGCTCGAGGCGGTCAATGCGGTGCGGCGGCAGGAAGGGTTGCCGCTGTTCCTTCCGCCCTCCTATGGCAAGATCAGCCGAAACCAGACCATAGGTTCCGCAGCGCCAGTCAATGTCTATGCGGCCATGGGCCTGTTCGACGACGGCAGTCGCGACCAGGTCGGCGACGCGCTGGTCGCCGAAGTGGCGCGGATCCGGCAGGGCCGCCCGGGCTTCATGTCGGACTTGCCCGGATCGCGCGAGCAGATCCTTGCACCCTATCTCGCCCGCGACCAGGCCAAGCGCGGCCGCGCGCGCGGCGTTCTCGACCGCAGCGAAGGGATCGGCGGCACCGCGGCCAATCTCGCCGGCGGCGTGACGAAGGCCATGGAGGATCCGTGGAACATCATCACCATGCCGGTAGGCGGCGGCGGCAAGACGATCATCGGCATCGCGGCGCGATCGGCGCTCGCCAATGGTCTGGTCGAAGTGCTGTCGCAGCCCGTGGTGGCCGAAAACCGCGAGCTGCTGGGCGAGGAGCTGACGCTCGGCGAGTCGGTCGCGCGCGCGGGCTTTGCCGTGACTGGCGGGTTTGTCCTCGGCGGCCTGATCGCATCCGCCGGCAAATATGGCGGCCGCGCTTTCGACGCGCTGAGCCCGATCGAAAAGAAAATGGCCCGCGCGCTCGAAGCGGCCGAGATTACGTCTCCGACCCAGCTCGAGCGCCAGGTGATCAGTGAGATCCTCGGTTCGCTCGATGATGGCGAGCTCGTCGCACTTTCGCGCCAGATGGGCGCGCAAGGCGATCCGAACGTGGCCGCGGGCGCGACGGCGATCGAGCGCCAGTCAGACATCGATGCCGGCAACCCCTATATCGCAGGGTCCGGCGACGCTTATGCCGATCGGCTGTCGCTCGCGCTCGAGGGCGTGCTGCGTTCGACCGAGATCCCCGACTATGCCGCCGCGGCGTCGCGCGCGATCGGCGAGCCGGGCCGCACAGTCGATAGCGCCGGCGGCGGTGCGTCGGCGTCGGTCGCCGGCGATTTCGATCCGGATGGACTGAAGCGCGCGATCGCCGGCCCCGAAAGCGGCGGCAACGACCGGGCGACCAATCGCCTGGGTTCGTCGGCGAGCGGGCGCTATCAGTTCGTCGAGGGCACGTTCAAAGGATATTATCGCCGCGTCTATGGTGGCAGCGCCGCCTCGGCCGACGCGGCCTGGCGCAATCAGCGCTTCGACGTCGACGTGCAGGAAAAGCTGATGGATGCGCTAATCGCCGACAATTCGGCGGCGCTTCGCAGGATCGGCGTCCCGCGCACCACGGGCAACATGTATGTGATGCACGTCCTGGGCAGCGGCGACGGGCCGAAGGTGCTGCAGGCGGCGGCCGACACGCCGGTCGCGCGGATCCTTTCGGCCGATGTCATCCGCGGCAACCCGACCTATTTCGGTGGCGGCAAGTCGGCGAGCGAAGCGATCGCCGCAATCCACAAGGCAGTCGGCGGCCGATCGGCGAGCGTGCCGGCTGGCCGCGGCGGCGCCGGCGCGGTGCGCGACGGGACCGAGGCCGAGCTGCTGCGCGACGAGGCGCTGCTGCTGCGTCAGGAAGCGGCCGCGATGAAGATCGCCGGCATGGACATGAGCACGATCACGTCGCGCAGCTTCGATCCCGACGACATCGCGGTCGATGCCGATTTGATGCAGTTCAAGGGCGGCGGCGATGCGTTCGGCGTAACCGAGCGCCTGCAGGGTGTGAAACAATGGAACCCGGTCCTCGCTGGCCGCTCGATCGTATGGGAGGCCGCGGACGGCCGCCGACTGATCGCCGATGGTCATCAGCGGCTTGGCCTGGCGAAGCGGATCCGCGCCGAAGATCCGGGGCAGTCGGTGGCGATCGACGCGCTCGTGCTGCGCGAAGCCGATGGGTGGGACGCCGAAAGCGCCCGCGTATGGGCGGCGCTGAAGAATGTTGCCGAGGGGTCCGGCACCATGGTCGATGCGGCAAAGGTCATGCGCAGCATCGGGCCCGACCAGGCGATGACGTTCCTGCCGCCGCGATCGGTGCTGGTGCGTGACGCCGGCGGCTTGTCACGTCTCGGCGACGATGCGTTCGGCATGGTAGTGAATGAGCTGGTCGATCCGGGGCACGCGGCGATCGTCGGCCGCCTGCTGTCGGACCCGGGCGAGCAGAAGGCGCTGGTCGACCTGTTGGTCAAGCTGCAGCCTGCCAGCATGTCGCAGGCGGACAGCATCGTCAGGCAGGGCATCGCCGCCGGCTTTACGCGCGAGCAGCAGTTCGATATGTTCGGCGCCCTCGACAGCACTTCGTCGCTGTTCCTCGATCGCGCGCGGATCCTCGAGCGCGGCCTGGGCGAACTGAAGAAGCTGAAGCAGGTTCATGGCGTCGCGGCTAAAAACGCGGAAACGCTGGAAAGAAGCGGATCGAAGATCGACCGCAAGGCCAGCGAACAGGAGACGATCGACAATGCCACCGCAATCGAGCTCGTCCAGCGCCTCGCCTTCAGCGCGGGCCCCGTCAAAGACATCATCGATGCCGCCGCGGGCGAGCTCGCAGCAGGCGGTGCCGTCGCCGGTATCGTCCGAAAGTTCGTCGGCGATGTCCGAAAACTCGACTTCGCCGCTCTGGCGCGATCCGGCGGCGACGCGGTCGATGGTCGCCTTCCTGATGGAGCAGGACGCGCAGGCGATGCTGTCGAAGCGGATGGCGACATTCTCCCAGGGGCGGGCTATTCGCGCGAGCCGGATGGCCTAGACGGCGCCTGGCCGCGCCGTGAGGAAATCGAAACAGGCATAGAGCGGGGCTTCGATCCTCTCGATCCCGAACAAGGCAAGCTGTTCGACGCGCCCGATAGTCCGGGCACGAAGCTGCAGGCCGACAATCTCGAGCATGACGTGAAGGTCGCCGCTGCGCTGGACGCCGGCGACATTGCCGATCCGGCGATCGCCGCCAGGCGCGCGATCGAAATGGAGCTGCGCGCCGGATCCCCGTTGCGATCGACGGCCGAACAGGATGGCAGCATGGGCCTAGGGCTGTTCGACCGCGCCGATCAGGGCGAGCTGACTTTGCGCGCAGCGGCCGACGAGGCCGGCGAACCTCGCTTCCTGGTCGACCTGGGCGAAGGTGAGCCCGTCGAGCGCACGATCGGCGAGCTGTTGGATCAATTCGGCCGCGACGACGCGGCAATCGAGGCGGCAAGAAAATGTCTCTAGCTCTCTGCATTCCCGACCTGCTCGCCAATGGCGACATCGATGCGCGCCAGGCCGACGAAATGCTGTCGCTGTTCGGTGCCCTGAAATCCGAATATCGCAAGACGATGGGCGACGAGGCGGCCGACGCGATCGCGAGCACGCGCGCGCTCGAGCAGCTGACCACGACGAAGCTGCAGCGCAAGCGCCAGGCGCTGCTGCAGGTGCAGGGGCAACGCACCGCCTGGCTGGACATGCAGGCATATGGCCGCGGGGCCGGCGGCGTGCGCGCGATCGACGACGCCGCGGCCGATCGGCTGGCGAAAGCGGCTGAGGCCCTGCTCGTGCGCAGCGAATATGCGCCGTATCGCAACGTCGAGTATCTGTGGAAATCGGTGCGCGGGCAGGCGCATGCGACGATGTCAGGCGTGCTGCAGAAGCATAGCCGCGACCTGCTCGGCCGCGTGCGCAACAAGGCCGAGCTCGACGACATGGTGCGCGAGCTGTTCGTCCCGGGTTCGACGGGCAACCTGTCGGCACGCGAGCTCGCCGACGCCTGGCGCGCGGCGAGTGAGGCGCTGCGCCAGCGTTATAACGCCGCCGGCGGCCATATCGGCAAGCTCGAGGATTGGGGGATGCCGCAGAGCTGGGATCCCGACGCGGTCGCGTCGATCGGTTTCGAGACTTGGCGCGGTGACATGCTCGCCTCGCTCGATCGGGCGAAAATGATCGACGGCGCCACCGGGGCACCGTTCACCGACGAGGGGCTCGATGCCGCGCTGCGCGACGTGTTCGACACGATATCGACCGATGGCTGGGCGCACCGCGACCCCGGCGGGCAAGCGGGCGTCGGCAGTCTGGCGAACCGCCGCGCCGATCATCGTTTCCTGTCGTTCACCGATGCCGATGCCTGGATGGCGATGCAGGCGAAGTATGGCGGCGGCGCCAGCCCCTTCGATACGATGATGGCGCATATCGATGCGATGTCGCGCGACATTGCCTTGATGGAACGGCTCGGCCCGAACCCAGCGCAGGCGCTGAAATGGCTGACCGACACGATCGAGAAGGACGCGAACCTCAAGGCGGCCGCGGGCGGCGCCGGCGCGAAGAAACATCGTGACGCGGGCTTTTCGGCGCGCAAGCGTATCCTGCGAATCTATGACGAGATCTCCGGCGCGAACCGCCGTCCCGAAGGTCGGCGCATGGCGCTCGGCTTTTCGACGCTGCGAAGCTGGCAGATTGCGACCAAGCTGGGATCGGCCGTGCTGTCGACGACGTCCGACCAGGCGACGCAGCTGCTCGCTCGCCAGATGAACGGGATCCCGATCGTGTCGCAGCTGTCGTCGCAGCTGAAATTGCTCCGGCCTGGTGCGCTCGAGGATCGGGCGCTGGCAATGCGGATGGGGCTGATCGCCGAGGAAGCGAGCCAGATGGCCGCCTCGACCGCGCGCATGACCGGCGAAGAGCTGACCGGCGAATGGTCGCGCCGGCTCGCCGAGGGAACGATGCGAATTTCCGGCCTGGGCGCGGTGACGCAGAGCGGCCGCTGGGCGTTCGGCATGGATTTCCTCGCCCATATCACCAGCGAGCGCGCCAAGGCCTTCGACAATCTCGACGCGCCGTTCCGCAATAGCTTCGAACGCTATGGCATGGGCGCGGCCGAGTGGGACAAGATCCGCGCCACCAACCTTACCCAGGCCCGCGGCGCCGACTGGATCCTGCCCGACGCGATCGGCGACCAGGCGCTGCGCGATCGCATGATGCGGATGATCCTGACCGAAACCGACTATGCCGTGCCGGTGCCATCGATCGCGCTCAATGCGGCGGTGAACAGCATTTTGCCCAAAGGCACGTTGGTCGGTGAGATGGGCCGCACGGCGTTCCAGTTCAAAAGCTTCGCGATCGGCCTGACGATGATGCAAATGCAGCGCGCGCTGGCGATGACGGGATGGGACCGCGCGCGCTATGCGGTGATGATGACGCTCTATACGACCGTCATGGGCGCGACGGCGCTGCAGCTGAAGGAAATCGCCAAGGGCCGCGATCCCCGCCCGATCTATGACAGCGAGGATCCGGGCGCGACGGCAGCTTTCTGGGGCGCTTCGGTGCTGCAGGGCGGCGGGCTCGGCATTTACGGCGATTTTCTGCGCTCGAGCCAGTCGCGTTTCGGCGGCGGCATCGGCACGGTATTGGCGGGGCCTGCCTTTGCGACCGTCGACGCGGCGCTCGGCCTGGCGGTCGGGCAGCCGCTGAAGGTGATCCAGGGCGAAAAGACCAACCCGGGCGCGGCCTTTGTCAAGACGCTGAAGAGCGAAACACCAGGCATCGGATCGCTCTGGTTCACGCGCCTGGCGTTCGAGCGGCTGATGCTCGACGAGATGTCGCAGATGGTCGATCCCGACTATCGGGAGCGCTTCAAGCGCCTCGATCGCTACGCCGCCGATCAGGGGCAGGACTACTTCTGGTCGCCGGGCGATCATTTGGAGCAGGCCCGCGCGCCCGATGTAGGGAACCTCGTCGAATAGGCGAAAGGTTTCCCACATGACTGTCAGCGTCGACGCCGATCTGCGCATCCGCGAATATGCTGGCGACGACAGCGCCAACCCACGCCCTGTTCCTTTCCGGTTTCTGGACAACGACGCGCTGAAGGTCACGCGCACTAACGCCGACGGTAGTGAAACCGTGCTGGTGCGCGGCACCCATTTTTCGGTTGCCGGCGCCGGCAACCTTGCAGGCGGCAGCGTCACGCCATTAGCGCCGATCGCCGCCGGCACGAGCTGGCGCATCGAGGGCGACATGTCGCTCGAGCAGCCGACCGATTATACTGCGGGCGACGACTTCCCCGCCGAAAGTCACGAGCGCGGGCTGGACAGATCGATGATCGCTCACCAGGAAGCCCGCCGCGATATCAACGATGTGGGCAGTCGCGCGCTGCGCGTGCGCCGAGGTGAAACACTCCCCGAGCTGCCAAGCGCAGGCGATCGTGCGGGCACATATGCGGCCTATGATGCGATTGGCCGCCCGATCGGCGCCAGCGGCACGGGAAATGACAGCGCGTTCCGAACCGACATGGCGCAGGATGACGGCGGAGAAAATGTCGGGATCAAGCGGCCGATCGCCTATGCGCGGCGACAGACGGCACAGGAAATATTGGTCGAACAGCTGTTGACCCCGGACACCTTCCGCCAGCCGGGCGACACGGTCTTGCTGCGACTTCAGCGCTTTCTCGATGCGCTGGGCAATGGCCGTTATGGCCGGCTCGACGCCAATTATATCATTCCGTCGCAGTTGGTGCTGACCGATCGGTCGCATTTTCGGCTCGACGGAAATGGCTACACCATCAAGCTCGCGAACGGCGCGGCCACGGGTTATGGCGGATCGGCGATCTATATCGCACGATGCCAGAATTTCGAGATCAGCGACCTGATCTTTGACGGCAACCGCGCCAACCGGGTGGTCGCCGAGGACCCGGCGCATGTCGTCGTCATCGACAAATGCAACGACTGGAAATTCAGCCGAGTGCAAGCGAACAATGGCACCAGTGACGGTTTTTACATCGGTGCCGGCGCGGGTGGGTCAGGCGTCGGCGGCGCGGTGACGCTGGCCGACGTGCCACAACGGTGGGTGATGGAGGATTGCGTCGCGCTGGGCAATTACCGGCAGGGCTGTTCGGTGATCGAAGGCATGTGGGGCACATTCCTGCGCGGGCGGTATGGCCTGACGTCGGGATTGTGGGACGCCGCGGGTTCGACAGGACCGTGCGCCGGGATCGATTGCGAAAGCGATAATCAGCCAACGTGGGCCGCGCGGCGTATTCAGCATATTGATTTCATCGAGGTGCTGTTCGATCAGAACCAAGGTCCAGGCTTGTTGCTGACCAACATCGACGGCACCCGCCATTTCCGGGTGATCGATTGCAAGTTCGATCGCAACAAAAAGGCGGCGATCGAAAGCGTTGCCGACATGGTCGAGATTATCCGCCCCAACGTCACCGGGTGGGACCAGGTCGATTATACCGCGCGCGTCGACGCGCCGAACAAGCGTGGTTGCATCGACATCGGTAGCAGCGCGGGGCTGCACACGATTGTCGGGCCATCGTTCGCCGACGTGGTCAACGGCGCGTCCGACGTCAATCCGCTGATCTATATCCACGGTGGCGGCGGCACCCCGAACGGCATCACGGTCGAGGGGATCAGGACCGATGGGTCGGCATCGAAAATCCTGTTCTCGGGCGCCCCGCAGTTCACGTTGAAAAACAGCACCATCGACCTGTCGGGTTCGACGCGCGGAAATGCGGTCGAAACCTTTGGCGCTGACGATGTCATCTCCGATGTCTTCTTTTCGCGGTGTTATAGCAGTGCGGTCTATATGGGCGGCGCGCGCCCGACGATGCGCGACCTGATCGCGACGGTCCGTGGCGTTCTGTCCGAAACCGGATATATCTTTAACACCATCGACACCAGCTATGCGTCGATGAAGAACCTGCGCGTGCATTTCGAGGTGCCGACCGCCCGCTATGGCCTTGGCATCAGCACGTCGGCGCGGATCGAAGATACCTGGGTCACCAACATGACGACGACCGACAGCCACGTCTTTGCCGGGGCTGCGGTGCTGCGCCGCGCCAATTACCGCATCGACAATCCGTTCACAGAAACCGCCATCACCTGATCGGCTTAGGGAGATATTTCATGTCCTATCGTTTCAGCGTTGTCGCAGCCGAAAAGGCCGGCGCCGTCAGCGCGATCGGCGACCAGCTTGATGAAATCATCGCAGAACGGCCCGATGATGGAGCCGGCGCGGCCGAGGTTCTCGCGGCGGCGGAAGCGTTCATCGGGCGTCTCCGCGACCCCGAGGCCGGCGAGCAGATCGACGTTGCGGTGAGCGTGACCGCGATGACGCTGGACGGCAGAGGTGTCGGCCGCACGGCCATCGAAATCGCCGCGACGATCGAACCGGCGGGCTGACGATGGGCACGTTCGAACAGTTCATGGGCGTGGCCCCATGGATGGCCTTGACGGCGGTCGTGACGTGGCTGGGGAAGGCGTACCTTCACGGCGATGCGCGGCGCGAGCGCAAGGAAGCCAAGGCCGTGGACGTCGAGATGCACCGCGACGACCTGACGCTGCGGTTGATTAAGCAGGTAACCGACGAAGCCGCGCAAGTGCGGGCCGAGATCGCCGAGGTCCGCGAAGAAAACCGGGCTCTCCGCGCGCTTGAAGAGCATTTCTATCATTTCCAGCAGGCGCTCGAGCATCTTGAGGCCGTGTTAACCGCGACCGACAGCGACGCGCGCAAGGTCGCCGAGAAAAATGCCAACGCCTTCCTGACCCGGATGCGCCGCATCCAGCAAGCGAAGGGCAACATTCAGCAGGAAATTCAGGTCGTCGAGAGCGCGCACCGTTTGGATGAAAGGGACAAGGCATGATGACTTTCGTCGACGACAAGCCGATTTTCGACGCGATCCGCGCAATCGGCGGACCGATGACCAGCCGCGACGTCGCTGCGATCAACGCGGTCCTGTTCCAGGTCAAAGCGACCGGCATCATAAAGCCGCTGTTCGACATCGCGCGCGAGCTCGACGATGACGACGACGGTCTCGATCAGGTCGAGGTGGATATTCTCGATGCCGCCATTCGCGCGGCACGCGGCGAGAAGCCGCAGCCGCTCAAGACGGGCCGGCGCCGCATCAACGCGGCGGGGCTAGCGCTGGTAAAGGCGAGCGAGGGCCTGCGCCTCAAAGCGTATCTCTGCCCTGCCAAGGTCTGGACGATCGGCTACGGCTCGACCGGCCCGCACGTCAAACCTGGAATGGTCATCACGGAGGCCCAGGCCGAAGCGTTGCTTCTCGATGATCTGGAACGCTTCGAGGTCGCCGTCGCGAACGCAGCGCCGGGCGCCACCGACAATCAATTCTCCGCGATGGTGAGCCTCGCGTTCAACATAGGGATCGGGGCCTTCCTGAAATCGAGCGTCCTACGCCTGCACCGCGCTCGTAGCTTCGTCGAGGCGGGCAAGGCGTTCGGCATGTGGGTCAAGGCCAAGGGAAAGACGCTCCCGGGACTCGTGACGCGCCGCGCGGCCGAAACCGCGCTTTACCGGAGGGCTTGACGGTGACGTTCTGGGACTTTCTCGACCGCCTCTTTGCGCGGATCCGCGGTGACGCGATCGCCGGTGCCGGGATCTTCATGCTCACAGGCGTCGTGCTCTACATGGTCGCGGCCTATCCCAAACTGTCGGAAAACGAGCTTTTCAAGATGCTCGCGCAGGCGATTGTCGTTCAGGGCCTCGTCGGCCTGGCGATGGCGGCTTGGTTCACTCGGCGGCCCCACGTCGCGCCGGCAGCCGATGCGTCAGCGCAAAGCGAAGGCGGCTAGCCTGGTGCCGCGCTTCAGCTCGAGCATCGTCCCGCAGCGGCCGATCATCCAGCGCCAAGCGATCGCCGCGGCGGCCGTGCAATCGGCGAGTGCGTCCGCTGCGGTCGCTGACGAGATCGATGCGCAGATTGCGGCGGCCGTCATCGACCCCGGCACGTCACTGGGCAACGTGCTCCTTGAATATGAAACGCGGATCTATGCGCTCGAAAACCCCATCCCCTGATCACCGCTGGGACTCGCAGGAGTCGATTTCAGGGCATCGGGCCACATGGGTAGCTCCCGAGCATCGATAGCGCTCAGCGAGTCTAGAAACGCCAAATAGGAGATATTGCCATGTTGACCCATCTGAAGGCTCTCTCGCTGGGGTGGAAAATCGCCGGCATCGTTCTGGTCGCGCTCGCGATCTTCGCCGGCTTCAGGGCTTGCACCGCCACCACGAACCACAAGACGGATGTCGCGATCGGCGCGGCTGAAGGGAAGGGCGCGGCAACGGCCGCCGCGGCCGCAGCAACGAAGGGACTTGAAAATGTCGAGAAGGGGAACGCGGCTGCTGCCGCTGTCGATCGGGATGATGATGCTCGCCGGGCTGGGTGCTTGCGCCACAGTCGGACAAAGCAAAACTGCTAAGGCGCCGAGCGACGTCAGCTGTTCGTTGTTCACCGCGATCAGCTATGCCCAGCTCGATCTCGCGCAGCGGGCGATCGCGCTGGCCGAGGGGCGGCCCGTCCAGGACGAGGGCAACGCGGCCGACAGCGACGAAACGGTGCGGCAAATTGACGCGCACAATGCAAAGTTCGATACGGTGTGCGGCAACCCGCTGCAGCCGCCAGGCGGCTAGATCCATTCCGAAACTTCGCTGCAAAAGGGGTGTTTTCGGAATGAACGGTGAAGCTAAGTAGCTGATAAATATCAGTTGCGGGAAGCCTCATAACCTGAAGGTCGTAGGTTCAAATCCTACTCCCGCAACCAACTTAATTTG
>CAZCUW010000025.1:0-36841 GCA_964502035.1 uncultured Sphingopyxis sp.
CCCCCCGCCGCCGGCCGCAAGCATTGAACTGGAGCGAAGGAAAGGCATGAGCCGCAATCTAAACCGGCGCGACGTAATGCGCGGAACCGCCATGCTTGGCGGCACGCTGGCCATGTCGGCCTACCTGCCGGCTTGGGCGCAACCTGTGTCGCGCGGCATCGCCAGGCCCCTGCCGACCGTGTCGGGCACAAACATCGCGCTGACGATCGACAGGATGAAGCTCGTCATGGACGGGATCACGACGCCGGCAATCGGCGTCAACGGCACCGTGCCCGCACCGCTCGTCCGCCTCCAGGAGGGCCAGAACGTCCGTCTCGCAGTGACCAACAATCTCGACGAGGATAGCTCGATTCACTGGCACGGGCTCATTCTGCCGTTCCAAATGGACGGCGTGCCCGGCATCAGCTTCCCTGGCATCAAGGCGCGTTCGACCTTCGTATACGAATTCCCGATCTTGCAGTCGGGCACCTACTGGTATCACAGCCATTCGGGCGAACAGGAGCAGGCAGGGCTCTACGGACCCATCGTGATTGATCCGGCCGGTGCCGACCCGATCGCGTTCGACCGCGAGCATGTGATCGTCCTCTCCGACCATAGCGAAATGACGGGCGAGGAAATTTTCCGCAAGCTCAAGCAGATGGGCGGCGCCTATTTCAACTATCAGCGCCCGACGCTGAGCGGGCTGCTCGCCGGCCGCGAGATGCGCCTCAAGGATCGGATGGAATGGGGCAAGATGCGCATGGACCCGGCCGATATTGCGGATGTTACGGGGTCGACCTACACCTTCCTCGTCAATGGCTTTGGCCCTTACGACAACTGGACGGGCCTCTTCCGACCGGGCGAGCGGGTTCGGCTGCGCATCGTCAATGCTGCGGCGCAAACCAACTTCAACGTGCGCATCCCTGACTTGCCGATGACGGTGGTGCAGGCCGACGGCCAGAACGTCCGGCCGGTAACCGTGGACGAATTCCAGATCGGCGTCGCGGAAACCTTCGACGTGATCGTGACGCCCGAGGACCGCGCCTACAGCTTCGTTTCCGAGGCGATCGACCGATCCGGCATGGGGCGCGCGACACTGGCCCCGCGCGAGGGCATGATCGCCCCGGTCCCGCCGCTCCGCCCGCGCACGTTGCTGACCATGACCGACATGGGCATGGACATGAGCGGGATGGAGGGGATGTCCGGTATGGCGGACGAGAACCCGGTCGCAAAGCGCGGGCCGGATCCCACGTTGATGCAGAATGCCTCGCGCAACCTGTGGAAGCTCACCGGGTGGAAAGAGCCCACCGATCACGGAACGAAGGCGGTAGGCGCTGCGATGGCCGGCATGGCTGGGATGGGGGGCGACCAGATGAGCGGCGCTATGCCAGGGATGGACCATAGCCAAATGGCGGCGGGCGCTGCCGGGATGGCGGGCATGGACCATGGTCAGATGAGCAGCGGCGGCATGGCCGGGATGGATCATGGGTCAGGCGGCAGCATGGACATGAACATGCGCAACCCCAAGAACGCGCCCGGCGTCAAGATGGGGCCGGGAGTGCAGACCATCTCGCCGATGCCGAAGGACCGCACGGGCGAGCCGCCGCAGGGGCTGGAGGACGCGGATCATCGCGTGCTCACTTATCGCGATCTTGTCGCGCTCGACCGCAACCCGGACGTTCGCGCCCCGTCGCGTCAGTTGGAGATCCACCTGACGGGCAATATGGAGCGCTACATGTGGGGCTTTGACGGCCAGAAGATGAGCGACCCTGCCGACCCCATCCCGTTCCGCAAGGACGAGCGCGCGCGCGTCACCCTGGTCAATGACACGATGATGCCGCACCCAATTCATTTGCACGGCCACTTCTTCGAGCTGGTGACCGGACATGGCGACTTCGCGCCTCGCAAGCACACGGTGAATGTGGCGCCCGGCGGTAAGATGACATTCGACGTAACGGCCGATGCGCCCGGCGACTGGGCGTTCCACTGCCACAATCTTTATCACATGACCGCGGGGATGATGCGTGTCGTGACGGTTCGCCCGATGGGCGAGGAGAACCGCGATGCAGCCTAAGTTCCTCTTGATCGCTGGCGGCGCGGCACTTGGCCTCGCAAGTCCGGTGGCCGCGCAGATGGACCATTCCAATATGCCGGGCATGAAGATGCCGCCGTCAAATACGCCAGCGGTGAAAAAGCCGGCCGCTAAAAAGCCGGCCGCCAAGAAGCCCGCAGCGACCAAGCCCGTCGCGCGCAAAGCGTCCCCAAAGCCCGCCGCTAGATCGACACCGCCCGCGAAAACGGGATCGGGGGCCAAGCCCGCTGCGAATCAGCCCGCCAAGCCTCCGGCCCCTGCAACGATCGTTGCCGATCCTCACGCCGGTCATGACATGACGACCATGCCGGGCATGAATACGCCTGGAGCCAACCCCAACCCCAATACCGCGCACGACATGTCGGCCATGCCAAGTGCCTCCGGCGGTGCCGCCTCCGGCCAGCCAAGCACCAGGCAAGGCATGGACCATGGATCGATGCCGGGAATGGGCCAGAGTTCGGGCGCGATGCAAGGCATGCCGGGACACGACATGGGAAGCATGCCCTCAGCCACGGGCGCGGCGATGATCGGCACCAACCTGCAGGCCGGCACCGCTCCGCCGCCGCCCATCCCGACCGATCGGGCCGCGGACCAGGTCTACTCTGCCGCTGCCATGGCGCATTCGCAGCAGCATCTGCGGTCGATGCACGGCGGGCAGAATTTCTCCCAGGTCATATTCAATCTGGCTGAAGTCCAGATCCGGGACGGTCGCGATGGTTACCGGTGGGACGGCAGTGCCTGGTATGGGGGTGATATCAACCGGCTGGTGCTCAAGACCGAGGGCGAAGGGAATATCGGGGGAAGTCTGGAAGCGGCGGAGGTACAGGCGCTTTATTCGCGCGCCATTGGCCCATACACCGATATACAGCTTGGCGTCCGCTACGATTTCAAGCCCAACCCCTCGCGCGTCTATGCGTCGGTCGGCTTCGAAACGCTGGCACCCGGCTTCTTCGATGTCGAGGGCGCGCTATTCCTGTCCAACAAGGGCGACCTGCTCGGGCGCCTGGAAGGCTATTACGATCAGCGGATCACGCAGCGGCTAGTCCTTCAGCCCCGCGCCGAATTAAACTTCGCCGCGCAGGACGTGCCGGAAATCGGCATCGGCTCAGGCCTTTCCACGGCCGAACTCGGTCTGCGTCTCCGCTACGAGATCAGGCGCGAGTTCGCGCCCTATGTGGGCATATCGTACGACCGCAGCTTCGGGGACACGGCTCGCTTCGCACGCGCCGAAGGCCAGGGGGCGGCGTCGACCAGCCTAGTTCTGGGCATTCGCACATGGTTTTGAGGCCGACTAGTCTTGTCGGGTTGGCTGAGGTCAAGAAGGAGAAGTCGATGTTCAAGACAGTAACACTTCTGGCTCTGGCCGCGACGTCGGCGAGCCCCGCTTTGGCTCAGCAGCAGATGCAGGGCATGGACCATTCGAAAATGCAAGGCATGAACCACGACAACATGCCTGGCATGAACACGCCTTTCATGCCCGCCGAAATGGCGATGCACGAAAAGATGATGAAGGCCAAGGGCGCTAATGCGAGCGAGACGTGGGTCCGCAAGATGATCGAGCATCACCGCGGTGCGATCGCCATGTCGCAGATCGTTCTCCGGGAGTCGCCCGATGCGAAGACCCGGCAAATGGCCCAGAAATCGATTGCCGAGCAGAACAAGAGCATCGGTGAACTCCAGGCGATGCTCCGGTCGATGGGCAAGCGTCCTCAGTAATAAGCCTCGTTCCTCCCGCCCCCAGCGAGGAGACGGGAGGAACGACCAAGGAGATTTTTCCATGAAGTCAGCGTTGCGATTTGCGCTTACTGCCGCAGCCTTGTTGGTTCCGGTTGCCGCCAGCGCGGCTACCCCGATCGTTATGCACCGCGACCCCGGCTGCGGCTGTTGCGCCAAGTGGGCGGCGCAGGTGCAGCAGCAGCTCGGCCGTCAGGTGCGCGTCGTCGATGATCCCAACCGCCCGGCGCTGCAGAAGCGCGCGGGCGTTCCCGCGGACGTCTCGTCCTGCCACACCGCAATCGCCGATGGCATCGCTTTCGAGGGCCACGTGCCGATCGCCGACATGAAGCGGGCTCTTTCGACCCGGCCCAAGGGCGTGCGAGGCCTCGCGGTCGGCGGCATGCCGTTCGGCTCGCCAGGAATGGAAGTGCCGGGCGTCAAGGCGCAAGCCTATGACGTGGTCGCCTTTGGTCCCAGCGGCCGCCGCCTGTTCGCCCGCCACGGCAGCTGATCGGTCGATGTTTTTTGGCGGAGTGGCATGACGCGGTCGCCGCAGCCAGCGTAGCTGTGGCGTCCAGTCCGTCTTGAAGAGCAGACGGAAAGTTTCACAAAGGAAGCTGGGCAGGTGAGGGAAGAAGGCGCGGCGTGCGTAAACTGGATTGAAACAACACGGTTCAAGGGGTTGGGTGATGGGCGGTAAACGAGGCGGGGCTTTCGCTCTACTCCTTGCGGTTGCAATCTCAGTAAGCACGTCGGCATCGGCGCACGAAGATCACGATGCGCTCGGGGCCGGTCCCGGGCCGGCCGCTAGCAGCGCAGCCGAGACGCAGAAAGCAGATGGGGCGGACGCTGGCGACGGCCACATGGGCATGGGCTCTATGTCGACCGTGGACATGAACATGGGCGGCCGCGACATCGCCGGCGACGACATGGACATGGGCGGCATGCACGAGGAGACCGCCAACAAGAACAAGACTTTCGGCGAACGGCTTGTGAGCTGGCTGGGCCGGGTGCATACCATGGTCATTCATTTTCCCATCGCCCTGTTCATCGGTGCGTTCGGGGTGGAGCTGTTCGGGTTGTGGCGCCGCAACCGGGATTATCAGCATGTCGCACACATAATGCTGGTCGTCGGCGCGCTGGGAGCGATCGTGGCGGCGTTCCTGGGCTGGTTCGCAGGCGGGTTCTACCTGACCGACCGCAACCCTATCCTGATGACGCATCGCTGGCTCGGGACATCGATCGCGGTCTTCGGCGTCGCGCTGGCTTGGATGGCAGCGCGCCACCGCAAGGGTCCCGAGCGGTCGCGGTCGTTGTATTGGGCGGTGCTTGGCCTGATGACACTCGCGATCTCAATCCAGGGGTTCCTCGGCGGAACCTTCATGCACGGCGGAATAAACCACTTGGCGTTCTGAGGGGCCCCGACGCTTAGTAGCCGGTCGCGTGTTGGCGCGCTGCGAAGGAGAATGCGACGAAATGCGGCAGCGCCGACCTTCGTGCCGTAGGCCTTTTCAAGCATAGCGTCGGATGCCGCCGGCGAGCCCGGCCCCGCTAGGGCGTGTCGAGCAACCCCCGACGCTGGTAATAGCACACTGTCTCGATGCACTCCCGCGCAAGCCTCGGGATCGTGGTGCGGGATCATCGAACGGAGGAAGGCCGTGTCGCCGATCGTCGTGTGGATACGAATAAGCGCGAAGCAGCCGAAGAAGATGACAAGCGAGCCGGCGATCAGCGCTTTGTTGGCGGCTTTCGCTCGGTGCACCGCCAGTGGCTCCCACTACGTCGGCGGTACGCTCCGAGCGGGATACAGCCCGGCGATGGCGGACGACAATCCGCTGTCGCGGTCGCGCAACAGATTATGGATTGCAGTCGCAGCGATTGCCGCTTGCCCGGCTGCGACGCTGATCTGATCGAGCCCTTCTACTACGTCGCCGACTGCGTACACGCCATCAACCGAGGTTTGTTGGTGGGCATCGGTCAGCACGCACCCTAATTTGCTGAGCTTCGCGCCCAGCAAAGTGGCAAGCCGCGTCCGAGGCGACGAGCCGAGCGCAGGGTAAAGCGTGTCGAATTGCAGCTCCAGGCCATTGGCCAACCGCACCTCGACACAGTCGCCAAGACGCAGCTGCTCGACAGGCGAGGGGGCGACATCGATGCCCTGCTGGTTCAGCTTGGCAAGTTCGGTCGGCCCGAGATCGAGCGAGCGCTCAGCCAGAAGCGTGACCTTGGCCCCATAAGCCCTCAGGAATTCAGCTTCTTCAGCGCCATGACCACTGCCGCCGAGCACCGCCACGTTCATCCGCCGGGCCTCATAACCATCGCAGATCGGACAATAGCGGAGAAGCCCACGCGCCACGCCGATGTCATGCATCGCATCGGGCATCTCGGGACGCCGGTTGAGGACACCGGTCGCGAGGACAACGGTCCGCGCGCGCAAGATGTTCAGTTCGCAGGTTGCCGAGAAGTGGTCGCCTAAGGCGACAATTGCGTCGATCTCACCGCTCTGGACCGTACCGCCATATTCGCGCAGCTGAGCCTGCAATCGCGCAAGAAACGCGACGCCGGAAATGCCTCCGGGAAATCCTGGCAGGTTGCGCGAGTGCGGGATGGAGGCGACGCGCCCTGCCGCCGCGTCATAGACGACGCAGCTCCTGAGAAACCGCGACAGATAGATCGCGGTCATGAGGCCCGCTGGACCGCCGCCCACAATCAGACAGTCGATGACCTCCTCGGGGTCGCCCGTCCAGCCTTGATCGGTCAATCGCAACCTCATCATTACCCCGCGCATGCGCCCGTCCAGGCCCGCGGCCACAGTTCGTCTCGAGAGGAGACGCGGTGAAAAGCGCCCCATGCTCCCTTCTGAATACGCGCCGCCACCGCCGGCCCCTCATCGAGAGCGGTGCGTCGGCACGAAAAAGATCGTGAGGGGTGACCCGCCCGGCTGCGTAATACAGGTGAACCCAATCGAAATGGAGATTACCCTGATGCGTCGCTTGTTCATCACGACTGCCGCCGCAGCCTTATTCTTCGCAGGCGGCGTGGCGAACGCGCACCCGAAGCTGGTGTCCTCCAGCCCCGCCGCCAACGCGGCCGTCGCGACCCCCGAGAAGATCAGCCTTCAGTTCAGCGAGAAACTCGTGCCGGCTTTCTCCAAGGCCGACCTTACCATGGCAGCGATGCCGGGCATGGCGGCCATGAAAATGCCCAGCAGCGCCGCAGTCGGCGCCGATGGCCGGACGCTCACCATCACCCCGAAGCAGCGCCTCCCGCGTGGGCGCTACAGCGTCGGCTGGCAGGTCGTCTCTAGCGATACACACAAAATCACCGGCAGCTACAATTTCACGGTGAAGTGAGCGAATGCTCGACTGGCCGACCGTCGCCATCCGCTTGGCGTTGTACCTGGTCCTGGCGGCGCTGTTCGGCCTGTCGGCCTTCAGCCTCTACGGCCTTCGCCTTGGCGAGCGCGATGATGCAATCGCGCTGCGGCCTTGGCTCACGGCAAGCGCGGCGCTCGGGTTGCTTCTCTCGGCCGCTGGCCTGATCCTCATGGCCTCGGCGATGGCCGGATCTCCGTTCTGGCCGATCGATCAGGCTGCTGCGGCCGCGCTGCTCGGAGGGTCGGCGGTTGGCACCGCCTGGAAGGTGCGTATGGTGGCGCTCGTCATCGCCGGCGGTGCAGCCCTGCTGGCGCGAGGCAGAGCATCATGGCTGGCTATGGCCATGATTGCGGCAGCCGCGGCATTGGCGACACTCGCGTGGAACGGGCATGGTGCCGCGAGCGAGGGAAGCACGGGATGGCTTCACCTCACTGCGGACATCCTCCATCTCCTTGCTGCCGGTCTGTGGGTCGGGGCGCTGTTCGGATTGCTTCTCCTGATGGCGCGGCGCGCCGAGGAGATCGATGCTGCGCACCTTCGGCTGACCCATCGCGCCCTGCACGGGTTTGGCTCCGTTGGTACGCTCGTTGTTGTTACCCTGGTGGTAACTGGTTTGATCAACAGCTGGCTGCTCGTCGGCCCAGCCAATTTCGCGGCCTTGGGGACGACGCTCTACGGCCTGCTGCTGCTCGCCAAGCTGGTTTTGTTCGCAGCGATGCTGGGGCTCGCTTCGCTCAATCGGTTCCGCCTCACGCCGGCCTTCGAGCGCTCGATTGCCATGAACGACCATGGCGGGGCGCTTACGGCGCTGCGGGTCAGCCTTGCGGTCGAGACAGCCTGCGTGATCGGCATCCTGGCGCTCGTGGCATGGCTAGGCACCCTCGCGCCACCCGCGTCGGGCATGTAAGCGCTATGGACCAACCGTCCACGCAAGCGCCGCTCAGGCCTTCCACCTTCTTTTACCCACTTACGCGGCTTAACCCTCGCCTCCCAAGACACCCCCCGCTTGGACTGAGCTTACGTGTCCGACGCCCTAAGTCGCCCACAGGCGCTTGCGGGAAGGCCGCGTCGCGCTGCAAAGCTGGGCGTGCGAGAGGGTTGGTCCGGGTGGGCCTGTCAGTGTTTTCAGAGATGAATGAACAAGGGTGGCAAAGTCATGACCGATGGCAAACGCAGTGAAGCCGGCAGCGGCCAGGGCGGCGAAGTCGTCCTCATCACGGGTGCGAGCGGTTTTATCGCCGCAGCGCTGATTGCCCAGCTCGGCGAGCGCTACACGGTCGTCGGCCTTGATCGCGCCGGCCCTCCCGACCCACCGCCGCCCGCGGCGGCGATCGACATAGACCTCGGGTCAGACGAAGCGGTCCGAGTTGCGCTTGACGAGGTGCGCGCACGGTACGGCAACCGCATCGCCTCGGTGATCCACCTCGCCGCCTATTATGATATCACGGGTGACCCCAATCCGCTCTACGACAAGGTCACCGTGCAGGGCACCCGCCGGCTGATTGACGGGCTGCAATCGTTCGAAGTCGGACAATTCGTCTTCGCCAGCACGATGCTCGTTCATAAGCCGACCCCCACACCCGACGAGCGCATCAACGAGGACTCGCCGATCGGCGCGTCCTGGGCCTATCCGCAGTCCAAGGTCGACGCCGAGACATTGCTGCATGAGCGCCACGGAAACATCTCCGTCGTTTATATGCGCGCCGCCGGAGTTTACGACGACGACGGACGCTCGGCTTTTCTCGCGCAGCAGATATCGCAGATTTACGAGCACCGCCTGATTTCGCATTTTTATCCCGGCATGCTGTGTGCGGCGCAGTCATCGGTGCACCGCGACGACTTGGCTGACGCCGTGCTGCGTCTGGTCGATCGGCGGCACGAACTGCCGTCAGAACTGCCGCTGCTCATCGGCGAGCCCGACGCACCCGGCTATGCCGAGATCCAGGACATCGTCGGCGAGGCGCTCCACGGTGAGGGCTGGAAGACGATCCGGATTCCGCAGCCGCTCGCGAAAGCCGGGATCATCCTGCAGAACGAAGCGCTCGGCAGCGACGACTTCATCCAGCCCTGGATGATCGACAGCAGCAACGACCACTATATCCTCGATGTCTCCCGCGCGCGTTCGCTGCTCGGATGGGAGCCGAAGCACAATCTTCGCGACTCGCTGCCGACGATCGTTGCCGCGTTGAAGCGTCATCCCGGCGCCTGGTATCGGAACAACAAGCTCAACGAGAACCTGGTCGCCTGGAACGACAATCAAGCTTCCAAACCTGCGGAGCCGGACCACCGCCAAGCTGAAGCGGCAGTCGCCGGAATGGCCGGTATGGATCACGGCGGGATGGACCACAGCAAGATGGACCACGCGGCGATGGGGCACGAGACCGGCGGCGCGGGCGCGGCGATGTCGGGCCATGGCGGGCACGGCGATCACATGGCCTTGATGGACCGCGATGAGCGCCGTGCCCGCTGGGCGCTTTACGCCAACATCGGTCTCGGTCTGTGGCTCGCCTCCAGCCCGCTCATATACGATTCCGTGACCACGCAGAGTGTCGGCGAAGCCGCGCGCTTCGTAACTATTGATCGCGGGCTGCCGTCGATCGAGTGGCGGGCGAACGCGCTGGCCATCAGCGACGTCGTCAGCGGGTTCGCCATCGCGCTGTTCGGTGCACTTTCCCTGTCAGCCCGCACGAAGACATGGGCGCAGTGGGCGGTCGCGTTCGTCGGCATCTGGCTGTTCTTCGCCCCGCTGATCTTCTGGAGCCCGAGCGCCGCTCAGTACAACAACAACCTGCTCATCGGCTCGGCCGTGATCGCCCTGTCGGTGCTCGTGCCGATGATGCCGGGCATGAGCATGGCGGGCATGATGGACCCCAAGAACATCCCGCCCGGCTGGACCTATTCGCCATCCACCGACGCACAGCGGCTGCCGATCGTCGCCATGGGTCTGATCGGCCTTCTCACCTCGCGCATCCTCACCGCCTACCAACTGGGGCATATTGACGGCGTTTGGGAGCCGTTTTTCGCCGGCTCCCTGAGCGATCCACGCAACGGCACCGAGGAGATCATCACCTCGGACATGTCCAAGGCCTGGCCGATTCCCGATGGTGGGCTCGGCACGGTCAGCTATGTCCTCGAGATCCTGATGGCGGTAATGGGCACCCGCGACCGCTGGCGGACCATGCCGTGGATGGTGACCTTCTTCGGCATCCTTGTCATCCCGCTCGGCGTCATCAGCATCTATTTCATCATCAGTCAGCCCATCGTCATCGGCACATGGAGCACGCTGGCGCTGATCGCCGCGCTCGCCATGCTGATCATGATCCCCTTCGCGCTCGACGAGGTGATTGCGATGGGTCAGTTCCTTCTCTGGGCGCGCCGGCAAGGCAAACCGCTGATCCGCACCTTCTTCCAGGGTGACGCGATAGAGGCGGGAGCGGTGGACGCGTCGGACGCGATGGCCTCGCCAAGCACCTTCTGGGCGGACGCAAAGAAGGGACTGACCCTGCCATGGACGCTGACTGCGAGCATCGTCATCGGCGTCCTGCTGATGCTGACCCGAATACTGTTCGGCACGGAAGGCGGTATGGCGAACAGCGATCACGTTGTGGGTGCGCTGGTCATCACGGTCGCGATCATCGCCACCGCAGAAGTTGCCCGCGCGCTGCGGCTGATCAACGTCGCGTTCGGAGCCTGGCTTGTGGCCGCGCCTTTCCTCCTCGACGGCGTTGGTCACCTTGGGGCCGTGGCCTCGGTCGTAGCCGGCATTGCGCTCGTCGGCCTCAGCTTTCCAAGGGGAAAGCGCAGCGCCGAGCATTATGCAAGCTGGGACAAGTACGTGATCTGAAAGTATCTTCAATCACTGCTTAGCCTCATCGAAAACCTTGATCGTGCATCGCACACCGTCACGCGCCTTCGCTGCCGCTTTTCTACCCCCCCGATCGTCTCCGGGTTCGCGGTCACGATCTTGTCGCCGGAGACGATCGCCCGCCAGCTCTCCGGCGGCGATGTTCATCATCCTGCCATTGGTGGTCGCGCACGCTGCCCAATACTGCTAATGAGAGCTGTTCGCATAGTCCGCGACGAGTGAAGCTTGGAATCGATCACCCATATGCCGTCACCTCTGGTCGCGCTGGTCGCGTCGCTTATGCTGCTGTTGATCCCCGCTGCGGCGATGGCCGATACCCGCGATGTTCAAACTGCTTGGCGTCTGCTCGACTATATGGCGGTCGATTATGGCGGTGCGGTCGCCAACGGCGCGGTCATAAGCGCGTCCGAATACGCGGAGATGACGGAGTTCGCCGCTGGGGTGTCGACGCGCCTCCGCGCACTTCCCGCGACGCCTGAGCGGCAATCTCTAATCCAAAGCGCTTCGCAGCTCGAAGCCGTGATCGGCCGCAAGGGATCGTCCCGAGAGGTCGCGACACTCGCGCATGGCCTCGCCGCCGATCTGCTCAAGGCCTATCCGGTGCCGCTCGCTCCCGCCAAGGCACCCGACCCCGCCATGGGAACAAGGCTATACGTCCAAAGCTGCTCGTCCTGCCACGGCCTCACCGGCGACGGACATGGGCCTGACGCTGCCAGACTCGACCCGCCGCCGATCGCGTTCACCGACGCCGAACGGGCGCGCCAGCGCAGCGTGTTCGCGCTCTATCAGGTGATAAGCCAAGGCATCGACGGGACCGCGATGCAGAGCTTCGCCGATCTGCCGAACGATCAACGCTGGGCGCTGGCGTTCCGCGCTGGCAGCTTCGCCCTGACCGACGCGCAAGCGGTCGAAGGCGAACGGCTGTGGAAGTCCCAGCCGAGCTTGCGGGCGCGGATCCCCGATTTGAAAACCCTGGTCGCGCTCACCCCCGCCGCGCTTGCGGGCAGCATCGGGCAGGCGAAAGCCGACGCGGTGCTCGCCTATCTGCGGCGCCACCCCGATCAGGTGATGCAACAAGCCCCGGGCTCGCTCGCGGTCGCTCGCTCCAAGCTTGCGCAAAGCCTCGCCGCGTTCCGGCGCGGCGACCGGCGCGGCGCAAAGGAACTGGCGCTGTCCGCCTATCTCGACGGGTTCGAGCCGATCGAACCGACGCTCTCGGCGCGCGACCCGACGCTCATGTCCAGGATCGAAGGCGCGATGGGAGAATATCGCGCCGCTGTGGAGAGCAGCACGTCGGCCGATGATGTGGCCGAACGAGTGGCAGTGCTGGGCGGCCTGTTCGATGATGCCGAGGCGGCGCTCGCGCCCGACGCCGCGACGCAGGCGTCCACCTTCTTGGGGGCCTTTACGATCCTGCTGCGTGAGGGGCTGGAAGCTCTTTTGATCGTGGTCGCCATGATCGCGTTCCTCCGCAAAGCGGAACGGCCAGAAGCCTTGCGCTATGTGCATGGCGGGTGGATCGGGGCGCTCATCGCGGGCGGGCTTACCTGGGCCGTCGCCACCTATGCGATCGGGATCAGCGGCGCGAGCCGGGAGCTGACCGAAGGGTTCGGCTCGCTGTTCGCCGCGATCGTGCTGCTCTCGGTCGGAATCTGGATGCACGGCAAGGCCCAAGCCGATCAGTGGCAACGCTATATCCGGGAGAAAATGTCACGGGCGCTATCGAGCGGGTCGGGATGGTTCCTGTTCGGGCTCGCATTCCTGGTGGTCTATCGGGAGGTCTTTGAAACGATCCTTTTCTACGCCGCGCTCTCGACACAGGGTAACACCGCGATGCTGCTGGCCGGCGCCGGCGCAGCGATCAGCCTTCTCGCCGTCATCGCCTGGGCCATGCTCCGCTACAGCCGGACGCTGCCGATTACGCAGTTCTTCCGCTACAGCTCGTGGCTGATGGCCGCTCTGACGGTCGTGCTGGCCGGTAAGGGAGTCGCTGCCCTCCAAGAGGCGGGGATCATCGACATAGCGCCGCTCGCCAGCGTGCCACGTATCTCGATGTTGGGCCTGTTCCCGACATTTCAGTCGGTGCTGGCACAACTCCTGATGCTTGCCGTGATCGTGATCGGGTTTGCCTGGAACCGCCGCGCCAAGCCGCGGGCGGGCGGGCCGCTAGCCTACTAGCGGCAGGGCAGACAACGCCCCTCTCTAAAGCGTTGCCGCAACCCTGACCGTGCATCGCACCGTCTCACGCGCCTTGGCTCGCAATGTAACGGGAGGGCGGCGGGGAAAGCGCCGCCCTCGGGCCATTTACGCGGCCATCTTGTCGCAAGCCTCGGCGCACTTGCGACACGCGGCGACGCAATCCTCCATGCCGTCCAGCCCTTCGCAGCTCGACGCGCACGCCCGGCAAATCTCGGCGCACTCGCGGCAGATATGCCGGTGATGCTCAGATTTCCGCGCCATGAAGTCGATCGCGACCGCGCAAATCTGCGCACAATCGGCCATGATCTTCATGTGCTGCGGCTCGGCATGTCGGCCTCCCGCCTCAAGGCAATGGTTCATCGCCATGTGGAGGCAGGTGACATGGCATTCGTGGCAGGCGTCCATGCACGCCTTCATCTCGGGATCGATCTGATGCATCATTCATCTCCAGCTGAGCCCCCGCCCATTTGAAAATACGCGGCGCGCGCGCGTACCCCTTACCTCAATCGATCAAGCCAGCTTGCTGGAGATGGCTTTGATCGCTTTCAGCCCCGAGCCGAACCGGGCGATGGCCTCGCGGTTTCTCTCCAGCTCGCCGTAGGGAAGATACGATATGTCGAGATCGGCGACGCGGCTGAACGCGGGACGCTGTAACTGCGCGCGGACATCCGCCTCGCGGGCGTCGGGTGCGACCAGAAACAGCCCTGCGGTCGCGTGGAGGTCGCTGCCGCTCAGCGCCAAGTCGAGCATGCGCACAATGCCCGAGTAGATCGACGTCGAATGCTCGACCTCGAACGCTGCCGCGACGTGATCGCCGCCGCGCTCAAGCCACAGCACGTCGATTAGACGGATGGAATCCGCCCCCTTGGAGGTTGCGATGGAGGCGGGCAGGCGCTCAAGGCACCCATGTCCCAACGGCGATCCATTGAAGGCACGGCTGCGGTCGTTCGATGCGATCCACACGTCATAGCCGAGCGCGAGTCCTAGATCGCGAAGCCATGCTTGGATTTCAGTATGGGTGCGCTCGTTCTCGCCTTCGCGTAGCGCCGCCTTGCTGAGCGTGCGCGCCTCCTCGCGCGCCGTCTCAAGCCGTTGTCCCCAACTTGCCAGCGCCTCGCCGCTAACATCGAGAGGAGGGGCCGGGTAGCGATCGAAGCCGATGTCGAACAGCAAGCCGCCAATCGCACCCAGGTCGTTCGATAGCAGGTCGCGGTGGCGATCGTTCAAGTCGAGTACACCCGACCGCATCGCCAGAAAATGCTCCCAGCTCCCGAGCTTCACCTTCGCGCCGGTCAGCGCGTTGTAGCCTTTGACGATCGCGGTGTTGAAGGGCGGCACCAGCGTCGGGTGAAGAAAATAGAGCAGGTTGGCGACCGCTGGCCCGAGCCCCTTGATCTTCAAGCGATCGATCGTGTGGATATGGCCAATAATTTCCTCGGCCGTGTCGCAACACGAACAGGCGTCGAGCAAGTGACCGAACGCCCGCTGGTTCTCCGGGTTTTCGTAGATATCGGGTATGCGGAGCTTCGGTTTCCAGAGAAAGGCGTGGTCGGCGCCTTTGAAAATTTGACGCTGCTCTGCGACGGAATGAACGACCGTTTCGAGCGACGATCCCCGGTAGGCGACGCCGAACGTGCCGCGCTCGATCTCACCAACGACCTGGCCAATACCACGCCGGATCGAGCGGAAGTTTTTCAACCGTTCGTCCCACAGAAACCAGCTTCGGTAGGTTGCGCCAGGATCGTCACGCCAACGGGCAATAAGACGACGAACGAGGCCACCGTGATCCTCTCCGGTAGTAATTTGGTCGGGTTGCGTGGCCATATTGTCAGTGTGATCCCCATTCGCTGAACCAAGACCTAAGCCCCTGGTCGGTGACCGTCGAGCTTCTTGATTCAGCATATCGGACCGCGAATGACGTGCTCCCCGTTTTCAGGCCGCTGATAAGTTAGCTTCGGTGTCCTCATTCCCCTGACGGGGGCGGTTGGTGAACTCGGCGGGTGCCATGCCGCCGAGGCTGCTGTGGGGACGCACGGTGTTGTACAACGAGACGACGGAACGCCCATAGGACCGACGTTCGCGAAGTTCTTTATCAGTGGCATCCCTGGACCGGGCTTCAGGTTTACATTCATGAAGTAGTCGAGCGCGCGGGGTGCGGCGTTTTCCGTTGCAGCATCGCAGGATCGGCGGCCGATCGCTGGCTCGAGATCCCAGCCTGGATGTTCGACCGCGCGGTTTGCAGCATGATGCGTGTCGACCACGCTCCCCGCGTCAATATTGGCGCGCTGGTTGCCTTGGTGAAGCTGCTGCAGGCGACGCGGCCGGTTTCGGCTTCATTGGTTTCAGGCGCAGCATCGGGCTCTCACGACTTACATCGGGGAGGTCTCCATGCCGCGCAAGTCCATGACGTTTCAGTTCGATCTGTTCTCCAGGCCCCACGGTTCCGGGATCGCGCAGACACCGCGTTGGCAGACTCTGCCCGCGCCGACGCGGCAGACGCTGACGCCATTGATCGTGCGCCTGCTTCTCGCCCATGCCGACGGCGGCCCCGTCGCGGAGCTGCAGGAGATGCGCGATGATCTTTGAGAAGATCGGGGCTCAGCATCTCGAGCGCAAGGCGATCCTGTATGTGCGGCAGTCATCGGCCTGCCGCTAGCGAGGTGCCGCCCATCAGCATCGTTACCGCGATTAGAAATACGGCAAAAGCTCTTTTGGCAACGTTGCTCTCCTGTTGAACGGTAGACGCTGCATAAACTCTTCAGAAGTGGGAGCCTCCGCCTACGCAACACTGAACTGGCCCATCATTCCATTATCCTCATGTTCAAGGATATGGCAGTGATACATGAAAGGAGCGCTCTTGGCCGGCTGATCAAATCGGATGAGAAGCTCCACCGGCTCCTTGACGACGACAGTGTCGCGCGGCCCCTGGTCGAGAACGTCAGGCTGACCGCCCCCACGGGTGAGAACATCAAAGTGGACGCCGTGAATATGGATCGGGTGGCGCATCATTTCGCCAGACACCTCCCATATTTCGGTGGAGCCTAGCTTCACCGTCTCATCGATGCGATTAATGTCGAATGGCTTGCCGTTGATCGTCAGGCCGCCACCGCCGTTTCCTGAGCCCATCATGCCGCCCATGCCCATGTTGAGGATCAGTCGGCGACGGCGCACCGCCTTGCTGGCATCGGGCCGAGTTCGTGATGCCAGAAGGGTCGGCACGGCGCCGCTGGCACGAGCCTGTCCCGACGGCCGCGGCTCAAACCGCAGCACGGTCGCTGGCGCCGCGGCATCGGTCCTCCCGGCGCCACGCCCCATCATGCCCATGCCGCCCATCATCGCGCTGTTGGTATCAGCCGCCGTTACCAGCGAGGCGGGCCTGCCGTCCGTGAAGTCCACGAGAAGCTCGCCGCGCTGGCCCGGCGCCAAGGTTATGGATTCCAATGCCACTGCTCGTTCGAGCAGCCCCCCTTCGGTTCCGATCCAGTAAAAGCTTCGTTGATCGGAAAACGACAGCTCATAGATCCGGGCATTCGATGCGTTGACGAGCCGCAGGCGAACCAACCGGTTTGGCACTGCCGCCAGCGGGTTTACCGCTCCGTTCACAAGGGTCGTGTCGCCGCGCCGGCCCTGCATGGCGACCATCATGCCGCCTGGCATGACGAGGCGACCATTTTCGAATTGGCGATCCTGGATGAGCAGGGGCAGGTCGTCCACGCCATATTCTGACGGGAGGCCCAAGCCCTGCTCTTCGTCATCGGTTACCAGCAACGCCCCTGCCAGACCTGAATAGACTTGCTCGGCCGTCAACCCATGGACGTGTGAGTGATAAAGGAGGGTCGCTGCCGGCTGCCGGATCGGAAGCGTCGGTCGCCAGGTCGCGCCCGGCGCGATGATCTGATGGGGGCCGCCATCCAGCTCTCCAGGGATCAGAAGCCCGTGCCAGTGCACAGTCGTGTCCGCCTTGAGCCGGTTGGTCACGGCAACCGCCACATCGTCGCCGCGACGCACTCTGATCGTCGGTCCGAGATAGCTGCCGTTATACCCTAGCGTGTCGCTCGGACGGCCCGGATAGAATGAAGTCGTTCCGGACTGGACCTGTAGCGCGAATGATCGTCCAGGCTGCGCATCCAAGAGCGGTGGTATCGGGAGGGGGTTTGCACCGCCCCCGCCGAGGGAAGACGTGGAGCGCGAGCAAGCGGCGGTGGCGAACAGTGCCGCTCCGCCGGCCAACAGTGAACGTCGATCGAGCATCTAAATCTGGCCCTGCGCGCAGCGCAGCTTGGAAGCGCCACCGGCAGCCTTGTCGATCGGCATTGGTCGCCCACGCTCTAGCGCTTCAATAGCGCGCAGGACCACTTTCCTCGAAGGATGCCGCGATAGTCTGGCGAAATAGTAGCGCACGGGAAATCTCCTAAGCTGGCTTGATCGAACGCTCATCCATCATATATGTTGCATATAAGATGTCTGGAGCAATCGTGCGACCTTCTCTCGTTAAGATGTCCCCAGAACTTCTGGAGGAAAAGGCCGGCGAAGCGGAAGCGTTCCTCCGTTCGCTGGCGAGCCGGCACCGTCTGATGATCCTGTGCAGCTTGCTCGGCGGGGAGCTGTCGGTAACCGAACTGGGCGAACGCCTCGGGCTGACACAATCCAATTTGTCCCGCCACCTTGCCACGCTGCGCGACGAGGGCCTGGTCGGCACGCGGCGGGAGAAAACAACGATCTTCTACCGCATCACGTCCGAACGCGTGCTGCCGATCCTGACGGAACTCTACGCACTCTTTTGTGCTGGCGCCGATCCTGAACAAGGAGAATCCTGACGATGGAGGGGTTCACCCCATTTTCGGCCATCGTGGGCGGCGCGCTCATCGGCCTCTCGGCATCCCTCCTGTGGATCGCCAACGGGCGCATTGCTGGAGTCAGTGGCATCGTCGGGGGCGTGCTTGCGCCCGTCCGCGGCGATGTGGCGTGGCGCGGAATGTTCCTGGTCGGCCTGCTCGCTGCGCCCTTGCTTTACCGGGCGGCGGGCGGCGTGCTGCCGGACCTCACGTCGCCGGCCCCAGTCGCCGGCGTGATCGCAGCCGGCCTTCTGGTGGGATTTGGGACTCGGCTTGGGAGTGGTTGCACCAGCGGGCATGGTGTCTGCGGGATAGCGAGGCTTTCGCCCCGCTCGCTTGCCGCGACCGGCGTCTTCCTCATCACGGCGGCTGCGACTGTGTACGTTGCCCGGCACGTCGTGGAGCTTTGAGACAATGAGGAAGCTGCTCATTGCGCTGGCCTCGGGGCTCATTTTCGGCTTCGGCCTGATCGTTTCCGCCATGATTAGCCCAGGCAAGGTGCTGGCGTTTCTTGATGTCGCCGCGCCGTCGTGGGACCCGAGCCTGGCCCTGGTACTGGCCTCAGCCGTCATCGTTTCCGCCTTGGGATTTGCACTCGGCCGAAGGCGCGAGGCTCCGCTTTTCGCAGCCACGTTTAATGGGCCATCGTCCCGGTCCCTGGACAAGAAGCTTCTCTCCGGCGCGGCTTTGTTCGGCGTTGGATGGGGCCTCGTCGGCTATTGCCCTGGCCCAGCCCTCGTTGCTTTGAGCCTCGGGGCGCCGGCGGCGCTGGTGTTCATCGTGGCGATGCTGGTGGGCATGGGCCTCTTCGCCATTCAGGAACACTATCGTGCGGCTAGGGCCGGAGCTGCACTATGACACTGGTCGACATCCTCACGCTCATATCCGGTGTCCTCGTTGGCTTCACCCTCGGGGTGATCGGCGGCGGCGGCTCGATCCTGGCCCTACCATTGCTGCTGTATGTCGTGGGCATGAAGGACCCGCACGTCGCGATCGGTACGAGCGCGCTGGCGGTCGCTGCCAACGCCTTCGCCAACCTGATCCAACACGCCCGGGCCGGAACCGTGAAGTGGCCCTGTGCCCTCGTCTTCGGGGCATCGGGTGTCGTCGGCGCTCTGGTCGGCTCCACCCTGGGCAAGATGGTGGCGGGTCAGCACCTCCTGGTGCTGTTTGCGGGCGTGATGATCGTGGTCGGGGTTTCGATGCTGCGGGGCAAGTCGGGCGGCGGCGATCCGGACGTGCGGATCACGCGGCCAATCGCTGTCCGGCTCGTGGTGATCGGCCTTCTCGCCGGCCTGCTGTCAGGGTTCTTCGGCATCGGCGGCGGCTTCCTGATTGTGCCCGGCATCATGCTCGGCAGCGGCATGCCCATCCTCAACGCGGTCGGATCGTCGCTGTTTTCGGTGGGAGCGTTCGGCTCGGCGACAGCCTTCAACTATGCCCTGTCAGGCCTCGTGGACTGGCGCGTGGCCGGCTTCTTCATCGCTGGCGGGGTCGCTGGCGGCATGGCCGGCATGCAAACGGCCATCCGGCTCGCCGATCATAAGGGCCTGCTCACCCGCATCTTCGCTTTCGTCCTGCTGGCCGTGGCCGCCTACATGCTGTTCCGCAGCCTGGGCGGGATCGGCAGCTAAGCACCATTGGAGGCCGATCATGATCTTTCGTCAGTTGTTCGAACCCGAGTCCTCGACATACACCTACCTCCTCGGCTGCCCGGAAACGCGCAAAGCCGTCCTCATCGATCCTGTCCTCGAAACGATCGAACGCGACCTTGCCGCACTTCAGGAACTGGATCTCGAACTGGCCTATACGTTGGAGACGCATGTGCATGCGGACCATGTCACCTCGGCCTGCTATCTGCGCAGCCTTACCGGCTCCAAGATCGCGTACCCCGCCATGGACAGCCTTCCGTGTGCTGACGTCGGCGTCGCCGAGGACCAGCCCCTGACCGTCGGCGCGCTCAAGCTTCAGCCGCTGTTTACGCCGGGGCACACCGATGCCCACCATACCTACCTGGTCGATCAGCCCGATGGTCTTCGCGCCTTCACCGGCGACGCCCTGCTGATCGACGGCTGTGGGCGGACCGATTTCCAGAACGGTGACGCCGCCACGCTCTATCACTCGGTCACGCAGAAGATTTTCACGCTGCCGGGCGACGGTCTGATCTTCCCCGCTCACGACTACAATCATCGCCACATCACGACAGTGGCGCAGGAGCGTGAGCGAAACCCGCGCCTTGCCGGCAAGACCGTTCAGGAATTTGTCGCGATCATGGCGGCTCTCGATCTTCCCTACCCGAAGAAGATCGACGTTGCCGTTCCGGCAAACAAGCTTTGCGGTGATTGCCCAACAGATTTGCCGGAGCGGCTACGCCAAATAGGCGGCAAGTCCGAGCAGGGCTGAGCGATCCGCTACAGGTTCATTTACAGGAGAAAGTCGATGCCAACACGCACCTCGAAGCAGCTCGTTTCTGAAGCGAATGCCCTTGTCGAAACTATCGCGCCTGAGGATGCAGCCAAACTTGTCGGCAATCCCGAGGTACGGTTCGTTGACATCCGCGAGCCAGGTGAAGTCGCGAAGTCAGGGCTGGTGTCTGGTGCGGTACATGTCCCGCGCGGCCTTCTGGAATTCCAGGTCGATCCTCAAAGCCCCACCCACAATCCCAAACTCGCCGCCGGATCGCGGTTGGTGCTCTATTGTGGGTCCGGCGCCCGCTCAGCGCTTGCCGCAAAATCACTCAAGGATATGGGCGTGGAGAATGTCGCCCACGTCCCCGGCGGGTTCGCGGCGCTCAAGGATGCCGGCGCTTCAATCGCACCGGAGTAATCCCATGGCGCGCTCGAGCACCCGTCCTCGCTGGCAGGATACAATCCTTGGATAGCCATATCGCATTTGCCAGCCTCGGATTGAGCCCGATTGCCATCTCCATAGGCCCGCTAGACATCCGCTGGTACTCGCTCGCCTATATCGCCGGCATTATTGCCGGATGGTGGTATCTGTTGCGGCTGCTGGCCCAACCCGCGGCCCCGATGAACCGCCAGCAGGCTGATGATCTCGTATTCTATGCGACGCTCGGCGTCATCCTGGGTGGCCGCCTTGGCTATGTAATCTTCTACGGTCCCGAGATGATCCTCCACCCCCTGCAAATCCTCAAGCTGTGGGATGGCGGCATGTCGTTCCACGGGGGTGCCGCCGGCGTCTCGCTCGCGCTGATCCTGTTCGCGCGACGACACGGCCTCGAATGGCTGCGGGTCCATGATTATGTCGCCTGCACCGTGCCGATCGGCCTGTTCTTCGGTCGTCTCGCCAATTTCGTGAATGGCGAGCTTTGGGGAAAGCCCACCGATGTGCCCTGGGCGATTGTGTTCCCCGGAAGCCATGATGGTCTCGCCCGCCATCCCAGCCAGCTTTACGAAGCCGGGCTGGAAGGGTTGGTCCTGTTCGCCGTGCTCGCCTTCCTGTTCTGGTTCACCGACGCGCGGCGCAAGCCGGGGATGCTCGTCGGGGTGTTTCTCATCGGCTATGGTCTGGCCCGATTTACGGTCGAGTTCTTCCGAGAACCCGATGCCCAGCTTGTCGGCTTCGCAGCCAGAACAGGGCTTCACATGGGTCAGTGGCTCACGGTGCCTATGATTGCGGCAGGGATCTACCTCGTTGCCGCAGCATGGCAGCGGTCAGTCGATCACCCGGCTCAAGTTACCCGAAGCCAGTGACGTGCTCGCATCGGGCAGATCTGCGCTCCGCTGGAATGGCAGCGATCAACCTACGCGATTGAACATCGATCGATTCAACCGTAGCTTCGCCCCCCGAACATTAGGTCCCTAGCGGCCAGATATCTCGCCTAAGCAGTAGCGCCAATGGCTGTGGGAGACGGCGCCAGGCTGGCGTCGGCGGCGTCCGCCCGCTCTAAGGTAGTGCAAACGGCGACACATATTCGTTATGTTTATCCTGCACGGGGCGCCATTTTCAAGATTATGGCAGAGATTTTCGAAGCTTTTCGAGCTTTCGAGCAACGCCGATTCGGGCATCGATGCTCAACGCCTTCTCATAAGCGTCCACCGCCTCCCGGATCGCGCCTTCCTTTTCGTACCATTCGCCCAAGAGCCGCAAAGCATGCGCTTGCAGCGTGCGCTCAGAACCTTGCGCCGCGACATGCAAGCCGGCCAAAAGTGCCTCTCGCATCCCGCGATCCATTGGCTTTTCTGACGCGAGGACCATACGAATGACATGAAGATCGCCAGCGCCGATGCGCTCGATCTGCCAGCTCTTGCGGTCGAGCATAGCCCCGTCGAAGTCATAGCCGACACGGCAGGCGTTCGTCCGTAACAAGTAGACGTGGCGACTGGTCGTATCGAACTCATAACCGTCCGCCCAACCTGTCTCGACCTCCCAGCGAGCGATTTCATCCCCCAGTTCGAGATCGAAAAGAATGTAGCGGCAACTGTCGGTGCTGCCGGGGGCATTTGCGGTCTGACAAATAGCGATGCGTCCATCGTCCGACAGGCCGTTGCTTATCAGATTGGCGCTCAGTTCCTTTTCGACCAGCTTTGCGCCGTCGGCCCCGAAGGCTACGAACCGACCCTTGAGGCCATCGCCGAACAAGCGGTCGTGGATGATGAAGCTGCCATTGTTCGCGGTCTTTCCATCCGCGGGACGCTCGAGCTGTCCCGTTGCGACAATTTCATCGCCGTGAAGCAGGGACCAGGAACCATGGCCTTCGCGGCGGTATCCGCCGACCGTACCTTCACGATTTCGATCCGCCCAAATCAGGTGAAAATCTCCATTGGGGGATGCGGCATGATGACCGAAAAACCCGATCGACTCGATCCGAACGAGGTCGTGCCCGAACTTCTGCATGCGAAGACCTGTTATCTTTGGGCGCGTGGGCAGCTCGCTTTGGGTTTCCGTTCCAAAGAGCCGCCGCAGAAATCTCTTCATCCCATACTCTCCGTCTCTGGGCGCGTTGCGACTTCAGAGCCGTGCAGGGGAGGCCCGCTCGACGCAAGAGGGCTCAAGCTCGCTGCCCGCCTTCTTGCCGATTGACTTGTCATTGGCGCTGCGCCAGATTTCTCGCAGGCCTTCAACAGGGGCCTGCCGCCTGCATTTGCGAAGCCATAATGGCACTGTTTTGATCACTGACCCATCGCATTTCGTGGCTTTGGGGGCGGTAGCAGGCGACGCCGGTCCGAAGCCCACGGAGACCTGCGATGATGTTTCAATATTCCACCCTCGCCGGGTTGAAATCGCTCGCCAAGCAAATCCAGGCGGAGCAATCGGTCCCTCGGCACGATGCGCTCGACCTCGCGGCATGTGCAGGCGGGTTCCAAGGCTATGTCGATGCGAAACGGAAACTTCCAAGCCGATCCACGCTCCACAATGTCATGGTTCGTCAGAACTGGTGGGGATATGAAACAAGGGAAAGCGGCACCGCGCACATTGATCTCAAATTGCGTGCGCCACTGACCGAGCTGGTACGGCGTCACCATCTGACGGGCTATCTGGGCGCCTGCAAGATCGAGGACTCGGTCTTTCTGGAGCGGACGGGCCAGCAGCGCCACGCCAATGAAATCCAATGGTATATTGGCCGGATCGCCCGTGCGCTGCAGTTCATGGACGCAACCGGTCTCAAACCCTCAAGCGCCCGCAGATGCTATCCGACGCACGAGTATGACAGTCGTCCGCCCGTCGCGGATCATGTCATTGCTGGTTCGATCCCGAAGCGCGGGTCCATATATTGTCGACAGAACCCTATCCCGGACGAACCGAACGAGGCGAACCCCGACAGATCGAATGGGAACGGCGGCATGGATGGAGCACCATCTATGTCAACTGGGGCAGCATTTATGGAAACGGCACTGAGTTCATCCTTTGTTGCCCCGCAGCCTACGCCGAAGTGCTTTCGGCCAAGGTTGAACTCCTCGAACGCTCGTCGCCAGCCGTCGAGGATGAAGCGGTCGTGATCGAGACATTTGATCCCGCCGCGCGCAAGGTCATCGTCTTCGATTAGGTTTGCCGGAAGGAGCGGGGCTGCGGGCGCGCTCTTTCCCGCCGGCCTGTCGGTCGGCTCCTGAGGGCGCGGCACCTGATGTATCGGGCCCCGCCGCACTCTGAACCGGCGGCATTTCCAAATTGCGGGCGTTGAAAGCCGACATGCCCCGGCTTTCCGCCCGCACTCATTGGGCACATGGCCGCCTTGTTGCAGGGTGCGCTCCATTGATCAGGCGCTCGCTGGGCGCTCGCGGTCCGTCAGCCACGGTTCGGCCTCGATAATGATTTCAGAAAAATACATCCAGATTTGGGGCCAGTTTCCATTGCGACAATTCCGGTTTCGACCAGAACATCTTGGCGCCTTATCAATACGGGCGTGTGACCGGGTTCCGTCACGTATGTCCAGGCGAAAGCTAAAGGTGACGGTATGCGCTCCCGACGCGCGTTTCCTTTGCGCGGTCACCTTTTTACCCTGATCGCACGTTCAGAAAATAAACGGATTATAAAATAGAGCAGCTTTTCGCTGTGGCTTAGCGTCGGACTGCGACTCATTTCGGTCGCGAATGATGAAAGGAAAAGCCATGGACAAGCGTGAAAACGGTATCGTCGATCTGGGCGATGCGCGCACCGAAACCCGCGGCCTCGGTGTCGAAGGTCCGATCGACCTTGCGACGCTCCAGCGGACATACAACGCCGGCATCCAGACCGACGACTGATGCACCGGGCGTGCGGCGCCTCGGTGCCGCACGCACGCATATATCTCATATGGCCTCCTACCGCCTCCGCTCCGACCTCAGATATTGCGCAATAGGCACACGGATAATTTGCCTCGATCTTTCGGCGAGCCGCTACTTCCTGCTGGAAGATGTTGCAGCCGAAGCGTTTGAGGCGTTTGCGAAGGGCAAGGCGAGTGAAGAGCAGACCGCTTGGCTGGTCGAACGAAATCTGGTCGAGGCTGGCGTTCCCACAGTCCCACCATCGCTGGCTCCTGATCCGACCGAAAGCATCTTCGATGGTCCAACCGGGGCATCGCACCCTTGGCTTATCTTGGAAGCCGTCGCCTCCCAATGGCGCGCTCGCCGCAACCTCGCAGCCCGGCAGCTTGGCACTCTCCTTATCCCGACGGGGCTGCCCGAAACTGGACTAGATCCCTGCAGACTCGTTGCCGCCGCCTTTGCCCGGGCATCGCGCTATCGCGATGCGACCGACCAATGCCTCGTCCGGGGGCTTGCCATGCGAACGATGCTTGCGCGCCGCGGACTGGGCGTCGATCTCGTCATCGGAGTGATGCTGCCGTTCGCAGCGCATTGCTGGGTTCAGGCAGGCTCTGTCGTACTCAGCGATCCCCTGGACCGCGTCCGGAATTTCAAGCCCTTGCTGACGGTGCGATGAGACTTGCCTTCCGCCTCGACATTGCGCCGTCGGGTCTTCCGCCGTCGCCTGCCAGCACCGCGACGGAGTGTCCGGTCTTCAGCTCGTCCGTTGCGCGGTTATGCAGTGCGGCGCCGTGTATCGATCTTGGGGAAAGGGGCTGCATCGTCGGGCCGCTCTTCCGGCGTGAAATACCATCGGGCCGCGTGACCGATCTCAATCGGGACGAACGGCAATCGATCGCCGAGACGCGCGGCTTGGCGCTGCTCGCTGGCTATTGGGGTGGCTATATTGCCATGCTGATCGGCGATGACGGAACAGTTTCCTTGATGCGTGATCCGTCCGGAATGATGCCATGCTATATGCGCCGCGCGGCGAGCGGTGTCGTGCTGGCCAGCGATATGACGGCCATCGCCGAGCCGGGACAAGTCGCCGTCGATTATAGCGCGCTGGCGCGCATGTTTGGCGGGATCGACTTCATCGGCCGAAAGACAGGCATCGATGGCGTCGAGGAACTGCTTCCCGGCGAGCGTCTCGTCGTAACGGCTGACGGGAACCGGATCGAGCAGGCATGGTCCCCATGGGACCATGTTCGCCCGCCTAAGGGCTGCGGGTTCGAAGCTGCGGCTGTCGCTCTGCGTGACACGCTCAAGGACAGCATCGGCGCCTGGTCGACCGGCTTCGACAACATCTTAGTCGGCGTGTCGGGCGGGCTCGACAGCTCGATTGTAGCAGCGGCGCTCGGCCCGCGCATACCAAGGTTCCGGTGTCTGACCATGGTCGAGCCCGGCACCGATGGGGATGAGCGGCGCTATGCTAAGGCCCTCGTCGATAGGCTCGGTGTCGGGCTTGATGCGCCGATCTTCGACCTCGGCACCGTCGACGTTACTAGGCCGGTCATGCGCCACCTGCCGCTGCCCATTGCTGCCCACTACTTCCCCGCCCTTCAGGCCGAGCATCGCCGACTCGCGCGCGACAGGCCGATCGACGGATATTTTTCGGGCAATGGCGGCGACAATGTTTTCTGCGCCCTGCGCAGCGCGGCGCCGCTTGCCGACCGTTTTCTTGCACAGGGACTTCACCCGGGACTGTTCGCTACCGCGCGCGACCTTGCCGACTTGACCGGCTCGGGCATGATCGACGTCGTCCGCGCAGGCTGGGAACGCATTCGGCGACGGAAGGGCGGGCATCGCAGGCGTATCGATCTTACGGGCCTCGGATCTACGGGCCGGGCCGCTGCTGTGGCGGAAGGAGATCGGCATCCCTGGTTCGCGGCGCCGCCGGGCGCGCTCCCGGGCAAGGCAGCGCATGTTGCCATGCTGGCCCGTGCCCAAAAGAGCATCGAACTCTATCCCCGTGCGATCAGCCCGCCCCAGATCACCCCTTTGCTGTCGCAACCGGTCCTCGAACTCTGCCTATCGATTCCGTCGTGGTTTTGGGTGCGAGGGGGCCGCGATCGTGCGGTAGCGCGCATGGCGTTCCGTGATCTCCTTCCCGATCTCATTCTCGAACGCAGGACGAAAGGCAGTCCCGGCGGGTTTGTCCGGCGCGTGTTTGACGCTCAAGGAACGATGGCCGTCGAAATGCCTCTGGAGGGCAAGCTCGTCGGCGCCGGGCTGATCGCCCCCGACTGGCTTATCCGAGCAAGCAAGGAAGGCTGGCGGGACGATGGACGCGATCACCGGATCCTGACGTTCGCGGCGGCCGAGGCATGGACGCGCTGGTGGGAGGAGGGAGGCCGGGTCGAAAGCTAATGTCGGTTCTCATCGTTCGCCGTTTTGGCGCTGCAACTGCGCGGGGCCGCGTCACGCATCTTGTCCCATAGCGCGTAGCGGTCGGCGTGAGGCGATTGTGGATCGCGCTTGCCGAGGAGCCAATAATCGAACCACGCGATATTTTCCTCCATCGCAAGAATGCGGTTCGACGGGATGTGGAAGATGTGCGTTTCATCTGTCGCTGTGTTCTCGCCCGGATAAAGGCTGAGCTGCGCGGGAACACCGGCCTTGCGGAGCGCGGCGTGAAGATCAATCGACGGAATGAGCGGTGCCGCGACCTGTTGCAGCACCGCGCCGCAAACTTCGTTTGCACGAAGCGACGGAGAGAGCCGGCGATAATTTGCGAGCGCCGCCGGATCGGTTGGCGGCCCGCCGAACACCGTGCCGTAAGAACCTGCCACGTTGAAATAGAAGGCCGGTTCGAGATAGCCGCCGTCGCCGCTCGATGCCGCGCGGAACATCGAGCTGTTCGTGATCGTGACATTCGTCATTTGCGAGCCGAAGCTGTAACCTGCGATCCCAACCCGCGCCGGATTCACGATCCCTCGATCGACGAGCTCCTTCACGGAATCTTCGAAGGTCGCGACCGAGTTCAACCAAATTAGCTGCCTCAGCTTCTCTGGCGAAACCGCCTTCGTCTCGCTGACCCAGGCTTCATAGGCGGCATCGATTTCGGCGTTTTGGCGGGACGTCGGACTATTGACGAGCAGTACGACATAGCCCCGTTCGGCGAACAGTTGCGCCGGATATTCCCATTGATTTTCGTGCGTTGCAAAGCGGTCGTCCGCGTCCGATGCATGCGTAATGACGATCGCCGGATATTGCCGACCCTTTGTGTATCCGCGCGGCCAGACGATATAACCGGTCGCCTTGTAACCATGTCGATTGATCCAAGTTCGGGGTTCGATCCGAAGCGGCGCGATCCCTTCGTGATCGGCCGAGACCGATGCCACGCGGGTTATGCCGCCACTCGCAACGTCGACGCGCACCACCGATGGCGGCACCGTCTGCGATTGCGCGATGCAGGCGCCTTTGGTGAGCGAGACCGTAAAGTCGCAATAGTTGAGGCTGAGAGCGCTACTAATCGTTCGGACACGATCATTTTCGATGATTGCTAGCCCGAAGCGAGGATTGTCGATCGTGCGGAACCCCGCAATCGCGCGCCTTCCATCAGGCGACAGGAAGCCGCCGGCCGCGCGGGCATCGCCCACCGCAAAGGGAAAGCGTCCGAAGCTCCGCCGCTCGTCGCCGGGAATGGTTTCGACAAGCTCGCGCGTATCGCCGGTGCCTTCCGACGACAGCCGGCCGCCATGAAGGCCGGGGAGGCGCCAGTAACCGCGAGCGGCTTTGCCATCCACCACTCGAATTTTTTCCGATGTGAACGACCAGCCTATCGTCACAACCTGCTGCCCTCCGGCGGGGTCCGTTTCCATCACATCGAACCGCACCTCATCCTTCTCCCACTGGACGAAGCTCCTGTCGAAAAATGTCCGAAGGTCGCTTTGCGGACGCGTCGCGAGAAGAATGTCCCTGCCCTCAGGATCGCGGAGGTAGATCGAGGCAGTGGCCCGGCCGGGGGCGCGGCGCTGCGCGCGCTCGGCAGTGACCGCGTCGTCGTAGCGCATCGCTTTGACGAACGGTGCGGCGTCAAGGACGACATACCAGAGCCAGCGCCCATCGGGAGACCAGCTGTGCGCCCGCACCCCCGTAGCAAGCGGCGCATGACCATAGCCCGGAAGCACAGCACCCTCGGTATCGCCATAAATTGCAGTCGCAGGATGCGCGACGATCGGGGTTACAGCGCCGCTCGCCCCTATCCGATAGAGCTGGACGCCATCGCCCTTATCGAGCCGCGCGCTCCAGTCCCCCGTTCCGGGAATGCGCTTCAGCTGATCGATCCACGCGGCTCGCTGCAGCTCGCGGGTCGTGCCCTTTTCCAGATCAACATATCGCAGCAGCGCGACCGTCCGGTCGCTCTGGCGGTCGGCGATCCGCACGACATAGATCGCGCTCTTCGCATCCGCCGAGACCGCGAGATCCCGTACCTCGGGGACCGTCAGTTGATCGTCGATCGTCCAGCTGCGGCCGGCTTTCTGTGCGGCTGAGGCCGGCGAGGTCGGCAGCGCCGCGCCGAGCAGTGCCGCCCCTGCGAGCAGAAGAGGGCGGATCATGCTCACCACTCCTGCCGCACGGTGAGGCCGACGAAGCGCCCCGCCGGTGAATAATTTGTCGTATCGTAGGGCGTCTCGCTGGGCAGGGCGGTGACAATCGCCGTCGGCTTCGCATTGAACAGGTTGAGCGCGGCAAGCGACACGTCGGTCCGCTTGCCAAGGCGCACCCGCGCCGTGAGGTCGAGCGTGGTATAGGAGGGAATGCGCATGCGCACCGCCTGCCGATCGTCATCGAGCCCGCTCATATGGTTGACGAAGGCGGCGAGCGTGAAACGGTCGCCGCCATAGGTAACTCCGGCACGCCCGCGAAAGCGCGATGGCCGGAACAATGTGCCGGCGAGCGACGTCCAGGCAGCGCCGGGAAGGATCTGCTGGCGGCTCTTCAGGAAACTGCCCGCGGTCGAGAGCGCAAGCTCTTTCCCACCATCGAATTCAATGCGGTAGCGCATCGAAAGATCGACGCCCGAATAGCGCTGGCGCGCGATATTGCGGTCGCGTGCGTCGATGAAAGCAACGATGGTCGCAGGGTCGTAGGGCCGGCCCGTACTATTCTCCAGGCCGAGAAGTGCGCCGTCAATGATCGCGGCAAGATCGTTCGCATCGGGGTTTAGCGTAACAAGATCGGCATAGAGCGGATTATCGAGCACGCCGACGAGCGACGGGATCGGCGTCGCGACGCGGTCGGTGTAATCGATCCTGTACCAAGTGGCGGAGAATTCGAGGCCGCGCGCAGGAGTAAGCTGCGCGCTCAGCGTAATATTCTCCGAACGCTCGGGTCCGAGGCGACTGTCGGGGCCCGCCGCGAAGATGACGTTCGCGCTCGCCGGATAACCGTTCCCATAGCGGGCAGCGCGTCCCATGATCGCCGAATAGCCGCTATACTGCTGGTAGAGCGTCGGCATTTTGAACGAACGCCCCCACGAAGCACCGAGGCGGAGGATCTCCGCCGGCTCCCAAACGACGCTGAGCTTGGGGATCATAATGCTCGGCGCGTCCGAATAATCCTCGAAGCGGAGCGCGGCTGTGAGCGAGAGCGAGTGCAATCCCGCAATCTCTTGCGCGGGTGCCGTGACCGGGACCAGCAGTTCGCCATAGGCAAAGAGATTGTCACGCCGCCGCCGGACATCGCCCGTGGGGGACGCCGCGAAGAAGTGATTGCGCCGCGCCCCACCGCCGACGGCAATGCGCACGTCGCCCGCCGGCAGGGCGAACAGTGGTCCTTGGAAGCCCGCTTCAAGCGCGAGGTTGCGGTTGAAAAAATGTTTGTCGATGTGTGCGAGCAAATTTCCCCCGAAAAAGAGGTCGGAGAAGCCGCCCGTGCGATCGGTGCCGAAGAAGCCGCTCGCCTTGAAGCGCCAGTCCCCGCCGAGCTCCGCAGAGATGTTTGGGGCGATCCCGAAGGATTCCGAGGTACTGACATTGTCGAGCCCCAACTGGTCGGGGGCGAGCGCCAGGCTGTATCCGGTAACCGAGTGTAGCCGACTCTTCTTGTAAAGAAGGTCGGCAGCAAGCGTCACATCCGGACCGATCGCCTGATGTCCACTCAGGAGCAGCGAGTGCCGCCAGGTCGCGGGAAAGAGCATCGTTTCCGCATTGGCGGCGTCCGCATAATCGCGATCCCCCGCGCGGATCGCCGACGAACGGCTATAATCATAGGCTGCGAGCAGCCCGCCCGACGACCACGCCTTGCCGCCGAGCAGCCCGTACTGCTGCTGGACATTGCCGCCATCGGTCGATGCGCCGACGCGCGCCATTGCCGACGCACCGTCATAGTCGCGCTTGAGCAGGATGTTCACCACGCCCGCGACGGCGTCCGCGCCATAGATGGCCGAGGCCCCATCCGCGACGATCTCGATCCGCTCGACAGCGGAAACAGGGATGGCGCTGACGTCGATCACCGATGACACGCCGGTATAGGCGAAGCGATTTCCATTGATCAAAGTCAGCGTTGCATTGGGACCGATCCCGCGCAGGTTGAAGGTCGAGGCGCCGTTGACGTTGGCGTTCTCGTTTGGCGCTCCCTGGCCGTTGCCGATGCCGGGGTTGAATCCGCCGCCGAAATTCTGCGGGAGGCTGCGCGCAACTTCGCCGAGATCGGCCTGGCCTGCGTTACGGATATCTTCGCTCGTCACTCGGACAACCGGGGCTGCGGACGGGGCGCCCGCGATACGGCTGCCGGTCACCACGATGTCTTCTTGTGCCGGACTGCTCTCGGACTGCGCTCGCCCCAAAATGATGACCGAACCGCGCTCGAAGCGCGGGGTCAGCCCGGTTCCGCGCAGCAGGGTCTCGATTGCTTCGCGCGGAGTGATGTTTCCGTCTAGCGTTGGGGCCTTCCGGCCTGCGAGATCGGCACTCGACGCATAGAGTTCGATTCCTGCCTGCGCAGCCACTTTTCGCAGTGCCTCGTCGAGATCCTGCGCTGGCAGATCGAAGCTCTGGCGATCCTGCAACTGAGCCGCCGCGGCAACGGGATGCAGACAGGCCACACCGGCCATCAGCGACAAGCAAAAACGAGACTTTCCGGACATCATCATACTCCCCCTGGGTTGTGACCGGGTGCTTGGGCACACGGCCTTTGGGGGAGCGATGACGCCGGGTCGGCGACCGCCTTAGGGGAATGATGAAATAATTATCGGTGGCGCAGGTGGATGCCGTCGGCGCGCTTGCTGATCTCCAGATCGAACAATTGGGCGAGCCGCTCGGCCACTGTCTCGGGCTGGCTGATCCTGAACCGGCCCGACGCCTCGAGCCCCGCGGTTCCTGCGTCGTCGATGATGATCGGCTTCGCCGCGTAGCGATTGGCTTCGGCAGTGAGCTGATCGAGCCGGACCGAGCGATAGTCCGCCCAGCCCGACGGCCATTCGCGGCTGTCTTGCTGTGTCGGCGATGCGGCTGGTGGCTGCTCCTTGCCGTGCGGGCCGTAGGTCACGGACCGTCCCGATGACAGGACTTGGGCGTGCCGGGCGCCGGTTTCCGGGGCGCCGCCGAAGCGAATATCGGCCTCGCCGCGCAGCATCGTTACGCTGAGCGCGCCATTTTCCTCGAAACCGATATCGAATGCCGCATCCTCGGCCGTGACCACGCCGTCGCCGGCCTCGACGCGAAGCGGTTGTTCATTCTTGCTCACCGAAAGCCGGACGCGCCCCTTGGCGAGCCGCAGATGGCGTGTCGCTTGCGCAAATGAGACTTCGAGCCGGCTATCGGTGTCGAGCACTGCGGTGGAACCATCGGCAAAGCGGAAGCTGCGGATCTCCCCGCGGCGGGTGACCAGCGGCTCGGCCGCGCGCGCCGCGAGCGCACCGTCTCCGAGCGGACCGGAAAGCGGAGCGCCTCCGGCGCCGAAAGCCAGAAACACCACCGCAGCGGCGGCGATCACGGCTCCCGCCGACAGCCAGCGTCGCCCGGCCCGGCGTCGGCCGCTGCGCTGTTCGGTTTGCGCAGTGCCGTGACGCGGCGAGGATTTCAGGATCGCCGAGGCGGCGAGATTCTTCGCGATCCGTTCATAGGCCGCCTTGTGATCAGGCGAGGCCGAAAGCCAGGCGTCGAACTCGCCGCGGTGCGCATCGGGGTTCTCGCCGCGCATCTTCACGAGCCAGGCGTGCGCTACCGTGTCGACCGGATAGTCGTCAGACGCCTCACTCATCGGCCGCCGTCCACCACCTTTGCGATAAAGCCGAGCGCCCTCATCATATGATATTCCACCGTCGCGATGCTGATGCCGAGGCATTCATGTATCTCACGATAGCTGAGTTCGTCGACCCGGTGCATCAGAAACACCCGGCGTGTCTTTGGTGGCATGGCGTCGACCGCCTCTTCATAGAGCCGGAGAAGGTCGTCGGCTTCCATATTCCATTCCTGCTGCGGCGGGCTGGCGGCATCGCTTTCCTCCTGAAAGGAAAAGAAAAGCGCGGGGTTGCGCCGCTGCCTCCGGGCGCGGTCGATCAGCAGGTTCTGCGCTATCCGGCGAAGGAAGCCGCCCGGATTGGCGAGGCTGTGACGCTGCTCGCTGCCCGCCGCGCGCGCGAAAACTTCCTGCACGAGATCCGGCGCTTCTTCGGGCCCAGCCCTTCGGCGAAGAAAATGAAAGAGCCAAGGACCATGCGCCCGAAAAGCGTCATCGAGGTCGCAAGCGTCCGCCGGTGCCACGACGGGCCGGTCGTCGGGATGCGCGTGACAGGCCGACGACACCGAAAAGGGGTGGCGCTCCTGCGACAGTTTCTTGGCAGGGTATGATGACAATTTACACAGCCGATTGGCACGAGATCGCTGGCCGGCGTTTGCCCGGCTATCGATCTTCCAACGCTGTGCCGCCGTTTGGCCGCGTGGGAGCGGCATGGTCCGGAACGGCCGCCAGTCCGACAAGGACGGGCGTTCATAATGGCTGGCGAGAATATCGCGCGGGCGTTGCCAAATCTGTCCCGCACCCCGAATCATGTCAGCATGGCCGCGCAAAGACAAGGATTATGGGCAGAATCAGACGTTGGGCACCGGGTCTGGCACTATGACGCGCCTCCAAGCAGCCGCGCATAGCTGGCCGCTTCGCCGGCGCGGCGTTCGTGATAGCGGAGCAGAAGGTTGCGCGTCTCATGCGGCGGGCCGCTTGTCAGCGCGGCCGCGAGCGCATCCAGTTCGGCGACTGTTTCGCCGACAAGCTGTTCGTCGAGGTGCCGCGCCAGATGGAGGCGGTCGCCGAGCGCGGTGATGCTCGCGACCAGTTCGCCATTGCCCGACCGCGCTGCCATTTCGATGAACAGTCCGGCGGTTCGATCGGGATAGTCGCCATCCTGCGGAGCCGGCGTCGCGCGCCCGCGCGGGGTCGTCGCAAGCGCAGCGAGCAGCAGGATGAGATGGAGTTCGAGCATGTCGCGATACTCGGTCTCGGACAGGCGATGCGCGTGAAACCCGTCGCCATGGCTGAAATCGACCATGCGCTCGCCCGCCAGTCGGTAGAGGCAATCACGCACCGGCGTCACGCTGACCCCGAGCTGATCGGCGATCTTCGCCGATTCCAGCCGGCTGCCAGGCACCCAGCCGCCGGCCATCAGCCGGCGCTTGATCGCTTCATAAGTTGGCTCGACGACATGCGCGGGGCTCATGCGCCGTTCCGCTCGGCCGCCGCGAACTCTGCGAGCATCGCCATCTGGTCGGGACGCAGCCCATCGACCGCGCCGATATGCTCCGGGATATCGCCTCCGAGGAGTAACGAAGGGCATTGGCCTTCATAATTGCCGAGATTGGGACGGTGCTGGCGATAGCCCGCGAGCGCGGCAAGCTCGCGCGGGAAGCCGCGCGCGATCTCGGGGGGATAGGCGAGCCATAAATTCTCATAAGGTTTGAGCCAGCCGAGGCTGTAGCCGATCACGACACCGCGCCGCACCTGGTCGGTGATATTGGCGCCGGCGCCATGCGCGGTCGAGCCCAGAAAGCAGATCGCGGCGCCCGGGTCGCACGCAGCGATGATCGGCTCGCCGGGGTCGATCTTCGCCATGCCCTCCGCGCCATGGCTGTGAGGATAGATGTGCGTTGCGCCATTGTCCGCGGTGAAGGGGGTGAGCGGCCAGATGACATTGAGCAGATATTCGTGCGCGCCTTTTTCTCCCGCCCACATGTCATGGTCGCGGTGTGGAAACTGCCGGATCTCGCCCGGATGGATTTCGATCGCCTGCGCGACATTGAGCTGGATGCTCTCGCAGGCGTCGCCGAGAATGGATTCGACCGCCGCGAGGATTGTCGGTTCGAGCGCCAGTGCCTGCGCCCAGACCGAGCGCTTCATCAGGGCGCCGAATCTTTTGGTGCGGTGACCGTAGAAGTCGCCGCGCCCGAACGGTGTCGCGGCGAAGACCGGATCGAGATCGGCGTCGAGCGCCCCAATCGCATCCGGCGGCATCAGGTCGGGGACGATGCAGTATCCCGTCTCGCGCAGTTCCCGGGCAAGATCATCGGACGCAAGACCGGTCATGCTTCCGCCTCCCCATCGTCGTCGGCGAGGCGGAACGAGAGCGGCGCATAGACGCCGCCGCGCTTGAGGTCGTCGAGCACATGCGCGTCGATATGGATGTGCAATGCCATCAATCTCCCACCCGGATCCGCGGCCTTCGGCCCGAGCGCGTCGCATCTCCAGCCGAACTCCCGGACCTGATCGAACCAGCATAGGTCGGCGACGCCGGTATAATCGGTGATGCCTTCGCGCAGCGCATGCTCTGCAAGGGCGGTCACCAGCTGGTCGCGCGCGGCGCGGCGCGATGCTGCGTCCTGGTCCCGGTCGAGGCAGAAGCGGCTGATCTCGCACACGGTGGGGCCGCGCGGCACGTCGCCGGCGCACAGATGCGCAAAATGATCGCCAAGGAGATGTGCGCCCTCGGTCGGGAGCAGCCGCGCCGAGGCGCGGTGGCGGCCATCGGCGTCGAGCAGGATGAGATAGCGCGCCGCCGGCGTGTCGAAATGGTCGAGCTCATATTGGCCGGCGAGTACTGGCAGGTCCCATTTGAGCAGGTCGATGAAGACGCTCTTGCGCGCGGCGAACATGGCGCGCAGCGCCGCGTTCCCGGGCGCGGCGGGCGCCCGCGGGGTCGTGTCGATCATGATGATTCCTCGGCTGTTGGTGCCGGGAATCAAATCATTTTCCGTGGACTGCGCGTATCCCCAGATATGAGGATGATCCGCGCGATTCCAGAAGCTCTTGATAGTTGAGCCTGTCGCTCGTCGTCACGCGGGTGTCATCCGGACGATCAGCCGTGCGGTGTACCGGCCCGAAGCGTCTGGAGCAGCGGACAGGCGGGATCGTCGCCGGCCTCGCAAGCCCGTACCGAAGCGGCGAGGACACGCTCCATCCGCTTGAGATCGGCGATCTTCGCGCGCACATCCGCAAGGTGCGACGAGGCGACGTCGCGCACCTCGGCGCAGGCAGCCTGGCCTCCAGTCGCGAGTTGGAGCAGCGCCCGCACCTCGTCGAGGGTGAAACCGAGCTCTCGGGCCCGGCGCACGAAGCCGAGGCGCCCTACATCCTCCTCGCCATAGTTGCGGTAGCGACCGCGCCGGAGCGGAACGTCGAGGACGCCGATCCGCTCATAATAGCGGATCGTTTCGATGTTGCAGCCTGTGCGGCGCGAGAGTTCGCCGATCTGCATCGCTCTGGTTGCGGCCATCGCAAAAATACCTCTTGAGTCTGTAGCTGCTACAGATGCTACGGCGTCCCCTCACACCGCACAAGGAACCGATCCCAATGCAGAATCGCCCCAAGGGTATCGACGCCGGCGCGTTCACCTTAGCCGGCATCGCCGCGGCTTTCGGCGTTGCATCCTGTTGCGCGCTGCCCTTCCTGCTGGCCTCTGCGGGGATCGGAGCCGCATGGCTCGGCGGCATCGCGATGGTCGCCATGCCCTATCGCACGCCGCTTCTTCTGATCGGGGCGGCATGCCTCATTCTCGGCGCCTTCCTGCTGTTCCGCCAGCAGCGCGCGGCCGCGCGCTG
>CAZCUW010000026.1:0-36414 GCA_964502035.1 uncultured Sphingopyxis sp.
TCCACTGCGTGCCGATAAACGGCGTCGCGCCCTTCAGGAACGCGCGCGGCATGCGGGTCCGGAACATCCGCCCCAACGCCTCGACGAACATATGGCTGACGCGGTTCAACGTATCGGGGCGTATCGTCCGCTGGTCGAGCGCGCGGATATATTGGCGGCGCGGGTTGGCGCGCAAAAATTCGCGGATATAGGCCTGCGACTTGAGCGGAAAATCCTGGCCGCTGAGGTTGATATAGTGGGTCCAGCTGTTGCTCATCGCCAGCAATTTGGCCATGCCGCGCAGCTCGGCATCGACCAGGCTATAGCCTCCCCACAGCGCCTTTTTCGATTCGATGATCGCGACGCCTTGATAGGGTCGGAGGAAATCGGCGATGTCGGCAGCGAATTCAGGACCCGAGCTTTTGTCGACATGGATCACATAGCTGTTGCCGGGCGCATAGATGGCGCGGAACATCCGTTTGAACTGTTCGGGAAAGCGGTGGAGGAGGATGAAATAGCCGATCATGAGGGCATGCCTTTCGGATCGCCGATCCGGGCTGTCAGCCCGCCGGATGCGCGATCATTTTCCTGTCCCGGAAAAACCCAACCAAAGCCATTTTGATCGAAAGGAGACAATGCCCGACAGTTGGCCCGCCACGTTACGACGCGGCATGGTCCAGCGGCATGCTGTTCATATGGGGGGTGCCGGCTGCTTTGTAAGGCCGCGCGCCGTCCGGTGGCGTCGGTTATGCGCTCAACCGATGCTGATCGGGTTCGGCGACCATGTCGGCAATGAAGACATGCACCGCCGCGGCGTCGATCGGGCGGCTGAGCAGATAGCCCTGGATCTGGTGGCAGCCCTCCTGCCGCAAGATTTCGGCCTGTGCCTCGTCCTCGACCCCTTCGGCCAGCGTTTCCATGCCCAGCGCGTCGGCGAGCGTGGTGATCGCGCGGATCACCGCGTTGGCATTGCCGCCCTGGGTCAGGTCGCGGACAAAGCTCTGGTCGATCTTGAGCTTGTCGAAGGGGAAGGAGCGCAAATAGCTGAGCGAGCTATAGCCGGTGCCGAAATCGTCGAGTGCGATGCGCACGCCCAGCGCGCGCAGGCCGTGCAGCGTTTCGAGCGTCTTTTCGACATTGACGATGAAAATGCTCTCGGTGATTTCCAGTTCGAGCCGGTCGGCCGGCAGCCCCGATGACGCAAGCGCCGACAGGACGATATTGGCAAGCCCCGGGGCCAGAAACTGCTTGGGCGAGATATTGACCGCGACCGACAGCTCGCCATCCCATGTCGCCGCCTGACGGCACGCTTCGCGGATCACCCATTCGCCGATCTGAATGATCAGGCCGGTTTCCTCGGCAAGCGGGATGAATTCGACCGGGCTGATCATGCCGCGGTCGGGATGCGGCCAGCGGATCAGCGCCTCGAACGCCATCAGCCGTTCTTCGTGCATGCTGTACAGCGGCTGGAAATACAGCTCGAACCCGCCGTCGCGGATCGCCAGCCGCAGGTCGAGTTCCATCTGGCGGCGATGGCGCGCCTGTTCGTCGAGCGATTGTTCAAAGAAATGATGCGTCGCCTTGCCATCGCGCTTGGCGCGATAGAGCGCCAGGTCGGCGTTTTTCATCAGGGTGATGCCGTCGATGCCATCGTCGGGCGCGACCGCGATCCCCATGCTGGCCGACGCATCGGCCTGTTGCCCGTCGATCAGGATCGAGCGGTCGAAACAGCCCTGCAATTTGTCGGCGAGCGCGGCGAGATTTTCGGTCGCGGGCAGGTCGCTGAACAGGATCGCGAATTCGTCACCGCCCAGCCGCGCGACGATCGCATCGCCCAGCACGCCCTGCAAATGCACCGCGACATTGCGCAGCAGCGCGTCGCCGGCCGGATGGCCGAGCGTGTCATTGACGACCTTGAAATCGTCGAGGTCGACATAGACGACCATCAGCCGCGCTTCGTCGCGCCGCCGCGCCAATGCATGATCGAGCTGTTCGACGAACAATTTGCGGTTGGGCAGGTTGGTCAGCCCGTCGTGGAGCGCGACATGGGTGATCTGGCGTTCGCGTTCGGCGATCGCGGCGACCATCGTGTTGAAACTTGCGCCAAGGCGGCCGATCTCGTCGTCCGAGGTCACTTCGACCGCGGCGTCCTTGCCTTCGCCAAGGCGGCGCGTCGCTTCGTCGAGCGCACTGAGCGGACGGGTGATGGTGCGCGCGATCCGCCAGCTGAGGACAATGACCAGCGTCAGCCCCGCCGCGGCGAGCGCCGCGAGCAGCCATTGCAGCCCCGAATATTCGCCGAGCGCCTGGCTGAGCGAGTGGTCGAGCACCAGCCGCGGCCGGATCCCCGCCTGCAAGCTCGGCAGCGCGGTCACATGGTGGAGTACGCGTTCGCGATCGCCGCTTTCCACCACCTGTCCCGATGGCGCGGCGGCGAGCGCGGCGGGAAGCTGCGAGGCGCGCACCACCCGGGCGCCGATATCGACTGCCGCCAGTTTTGCGAGCCCGCGCATTTCGGCGGCATCGAGCGGCTGCGCGAGGACAAGCCAGCCGATGGTGTCGGGAACCTCGATCGGCGACGCCGCGGCCAGCGCCAGCTTGTCGCCGATCTGGATGATACCATGGTCCTGCCCGCCGTCGAGCGCGTCCCACAAATCGTCGGAAGCGGGCAGTGCCGCGGTCGCCGAGCCGATCATCGCCCCGTCGAGCCCGACGACGAACGCCGCGTCGCTGCGCGAGCGTTCGCGCAGGCTGACGAGGGCGCTGTCGATCGTGGCCTGATCGCCGGTCGCGACCGCCTCGCGAAAGCCAAAATCGCGCGACAGCACATCGGCCGACCCGCGCATCTGCTGGGCGCGCAGATCGATGATCTCGTCGAACACGCGCGCATTGGCGGCCAGGTCGCGCGAGGCGCTGTCTTCGCCGAAGCGCGCGATGCCGTTGCCCGCAAGCAGCAGGATTGCGGCGAGGATCGCCGTGGACAGCGCCGCATAGGCGACCGCGATCCGCAGCTTGAGCGAGCGAAAGCGAAAGCGTTTGGTCAGGGCGGGCAGCGCCATCATCGCAGCTTCAGCGCGATCTTCTGGCTATTCGCTCCGGCGCCGACCGCAAGCGCGCGCTTCAGCTCGCCGCCCGGCGCGCGGGCGCGCGGGTGCCAGACAGTCAGCCGATACCCGCCCGCCGCCATGCCCGACAGGCGGACGATGCCATTCTGGTCGGTCTTGGCGGCAAAGGGCGTATCGACGACGCGAAGATAGCCGCGCATCTGGTCGTGGATGTTGCAACCGAGCGCCACCGTGCCCGCGACCGGGAAGCTGTGTGAGCGCGTCTGGTCGCGGCCGTAAAGATCGATTTCGAACCGCGCCGCCTTTGAAAAGCTGTAAACGCTGTGGCGGACATTATCGAGATTGGGAAAAGCGACCGCGCTGCCCCGCGGCACGATCAGCGTGCCGGGGACAAAGGCGACGCTTTTTTGCGCCATCGCCGATTGCCAGCCAAAGCGGATCGCGCCGCCGCGCCAGCCGCCGTTCGGGGTCAGTTCGACGACCGCATCGCGAACCGGCATGCCGCGCTCGTCGACAATCTGCACCTGCACCGCTGCCGGCGCGGCCGCCCAGGCTGCGGCAAGCGGTGCCGCCAGCGCAATCGCTGTCAGGATGAAAACTGGTCCCTTCATCCTGTCCAGCTACGGGACAGAGCTTAAGATTCTCTCAAGGTTTCAATTTCATAGTTAACGCAATCTTCGTCTCTTGCTGCGATGAAGCCATTATGGACCAACCTCTTTTCCGCCTGCTGGCCGCCCTCTCGCTCGCCTGCGCCGCGACCCCGGTCGCCGCCGAAGAGGCGCCGCTGATCGACGGTGGCAAGCTGCTGCTCACCAACGGCGTCACGACCATCGAGGGGACCAGCGGCGGCGGGCTCGCCACCTGGTCGACGATCGCGGGGCGCGCGACCGATCGCGGCATTGGCCTGTCGGGGCATATCACGCTGATCGAACTGCCCGACTATGGCTGGCAAAGCCGCGGCGTGGCGATCGGCATCGCGAACCGCATCGAGCTGAGCTATGCGCGGCAGAATTTCGATACCCGCGACGTCGGCACCGCACTCGGGCTCGGGCGCGGCTATGTGCTGAACCAGGATATTTTCGCCGCCAAGCTCCGCCTCGCCGGCGACACCGTCTATGGCGACGCGCTGCTGCCGCAGATCAGCGTCGGCGTCGAATATAAACGCAACCGCGACGCCCCGGTCGCCCGCGCCGTCGGCGCCGCGCATGGCAGCGGCACCGACATCACGCTGAGCGCGACCAAGCTGTTGCTCAGCCACAGCGTGCTGGTCAACGCGACCGCGCGGCTGACCAAGGCGAACCAGACCGGACTGCTCGGCTTTGGCACCGCCGCCGACGACGCACACCGGCTGCAGTTTGAAGGATCGGTCGCCTATCAACTGTCGCGCCGCGCCGTCATCGGCGCCGAATTTCGCAGCAAGCCCGACAATCTCGCGATCGCGCGCGAGGATGACTGGTGGGATCTGTTCGCCGCCTATGCGCTGACCGACCATCTGACCGTCACCGCCGCCTATGTCGATCTGGGTTCGATCGCCACCTTTGACCAACAGCGCGGCGGTTTTCTCTCCGCGCAAATCGCCTTTTAAGGGATCGCCTGATGTTCCTGCTCGCCGCCGCCCTGTTGATGCAGCCCGCCGCCGAACCACCGGTCGATTGGGACAAGGAGTTTGGCGTCGAGGAAAAGGTCCGCGACCCCGTGACCGGCGAACTGCCCGTCGATCCCTATGTCCCGAGCAACCGCAACGCCGGGGCGACGCCGTTCGCCGGCAGTGCGATGGCAACCGCGTTCGGCGGCCAGGACGGCATCCGGCGCATCGCTTACCGCACCGTCGAGCTGTCCGAGGCCGACCCGCGCATCGCCGAGATTTTCAAGGCGCACGACATGGTGCGGCTGAAGCGCACGCTGTTCGAGCAATTCTGCCACATCCTCAACGCCGGTTGCGATTACAGCGGCCGCGACATGGCCAGCTCGCACAAGGATCTGGGGGTGCGGATGCGTGACATGAACGCGCTGGTCGAAAATCTGCAGGCCGCAATGCGCGAAGAGGGCATCGGCTTTGCGGCGCAGAACCGCTTTCTCGGCAAGCTGGCGCCAATGTCGGGCGACGTCATCACGCGCTAACCCCGCGACCGTCGCCGACGGCAACCGCCCTTACCCCAGGGTAAAGCCGCGATAGCCCTCCGCCGCCGCGTCGCCGCAGATTTCGCGATACCGGCCCAGCCCGCCGATATAGACCGGAAAGTTGCGCGGCTTGCCCGGCACATTGGCGCCGGTGTACCACGTGTTGGCGGTCGGATAGAGCGAACGATTGCCCAGTTCGGTGACCTTGCGCATCCAGCCGTCCTCGGCAGCACCATCGGCCTCGATCGTGCGCAGCCCGTTGGCGCGCAAATGGGCGATACAGTCGCAGGCCCAGTCGACATTCTGTTCGTTGAGCAGGATGAAATTGGCCAGCGCCGACGGGCCGTTCGGACCGGCGATGATGAACAGGTTCGGAAAGCCTTCCATCATCAGGCCCAGATGCGATCGGCCGCCCTCGGCCCATTTGTCCTTCAGGCGGCGGCCGTCCCTGCCCTTGATATCGATCGACAGCATCGCGCCGGTCAGCGCGTCATAGCCGATCGCGGCGATGATGATGTCGACCTCGACCTCGCCCGCGCTGGTGCGGATGCCGCGTTCGGTGATCGCGACGATCGGCTGCTCAAGGCAATCCTTCAGCGTCACATTGTCCTGATTGAACGCTTCATAATAGCCGGTGTCGAGGCACGGGCGCCGCGCAAAAATCGGATAGCCCTGCGGGGTCAGCCGCCGCGCGGTGTCGGGATCGTCGACCGTCGCGGCAATCTTGCCGCGCACAAAGTCGGCGACCACCGCATTGGCCTCGGCATTGGTGAGCAGGTCGGAGAACAGGCCGAGGAAGGCCAGGCCGCTGTGCTGCCATGCCTCCTCCATCAATTTTTCGCACTCGGCGGGCGAAATGCTGAACAGCGGTCGGCTGGTGATCGGGCGGACGCCGCCGGTCAGCGAATGGCGGGCGACGGCCCGCAGGCCCGGATAATGCGCCTTGATATGCGCGACGAAATCATCGTCGAGTTTGCGGTTGCGCATCGGCAGCGTGAAGCTGGGGGTGCGCTGATAGACATAGAGATGCTCGGCCGCCGCAGCGACGACGGGGACGATCTGGATCCCCGATGATCCGGTGCCGATGACGGCGACGCGCTTGCCGGTGAAATCAACCGCATGGTGCGGCCATTTGCCCGACAGATAGAGCTCGCCCTTGAATGTTTCGGCGCCCGGAATGTCGATCTTTTTCGGCACCGACAACGGGCCGGTCGCCATCAGGCAATAGCGCGCCTCGAACACATCGCCGCGGTCGGTTTCGATCCGCCACAGCGCCGCGTCGGCATCATATTCGACCGCGACCGCGCGCGTTTCAAAACTGATGTCGCGTTTGAGGTCGAGCGTGTCGGCGACGAAGCGCGCGTAGGACAGGATTTCGGGCTGCGCCGCAAACTGTTCGCTCCACGTCCATTGCTGCTGGATTTCGTCGGAGAAGCTATAGCTGTAATCGATGCTCATCACGTCGCAGCGCGCGCCGGGATAGCGGTTCCAATACCAGGTGCCGCCGACATCGTCGCCGGCCTCGATCAGATGGACGTCGAGCCCCATGCCGCGGGCGCGGTGCAGCGCGTACATGCCGCCAAAGCCGGCGCCGATGACGAGCGCGTCGAGCCGGCGCGGCGGCGGGGCGGATAATTTGTCGGCCTGTTGCATGATCTTCTTTCCGGGGATGATGGGATCGGGAGGGGAGCGGGTCAGCCCGCCGCAGCCGGGTCGGCGAGGCGGGCGCGGGCGATGTCCATCCCCTGGCGATAATCGCTCTTGCCGCTGGCGTGGCGCGGCATCGCGGCCACGCGGATGATCGTGCGCGGCTGTTTATATACGGCCAGATCCTGCGACAGCGCGGCGCGAATCGCCGCGTCGTCGGGCGCCGCCCCGGCTTCGACCAGCGCCGTCACGACGCTGCCCCATTTGGGATCGGGCAGGCCGAACACCATCGCGTCGGCAATGCCGTCGACGCGCTTCAGCGCCTCTTCGACTTCCTCGACAAACACTTTTTCGCCGCCGGTGTTGATGCACAGGCTGCCGCGGCCGAGCAGGCGCAGCCGCCCGTCGGGCAGCCGTTCGGCCATGTCGCCGGGAATGGCGTAATCCTGACCGTCGATGGTGCGATAAACCGTCGCGGTCTTTTCAGGGTCGCCGTGATAGCCGGCGCCGAACGGCGGGCGGCGGGCAAGCCAGCCCTGGCCGACTTCGTCATCGGCGAGCACGCGGTCGCTGTCCTGATCGATGATCACCGTCTGCGGCCCCGGTTCGAACAGGCCGGTCGGGGTCGCGCGGTCCTTGTTGGTGATCGCAAAGCCAAAGCCCGACGCTTCCGATGCCCCCAATATGTCGAGCAGGGTCAGCCCCGGCAATGCGGCGAGCAGCGCGCCCTTCACCTGTTCGGACCACATCAGCCCGGCGGACGAGATCAACCGCAGCGCATGCAGATCCCAGCGCCCCGGATGGGCAAGCAAGGTGTCGGCCATCGGCCGCGCAAAGGCGTCGCCGACGATCAGGATGCGGGTGACGCGGTGCCGCGCCGCCTCGCGCCACAATTCTTCGGCGCTGAACCGGTCGGACGGCAGCAACACCGTCGTGCCGCCGATCAGCAATTCGGCGAGCGAACTGTTCAGCCCGGCGCCGTGCATCAGCGGACAGGCGGGCATGACCCGGCCCGCCGCGCCTTTCGCGACCTGCGCGATATGGTCGTCCATGCTGGTCGGGGTCGACACCGCGACCGGCGATTCGAGCTGCGAGCGCCGCGCGTCGGCGGAGCGCCACATCACCCCCTTGGGCCGCCCGGTCGTGCCGCCGGTGTAAAGCAGATAACCGTCGTCGGGCGACCGCTCGATGCCCAACGGCGACGCATCGCCCTTGGCCACGATGCCGTCATAGGCGCCGTCGCTGCCGATCTGGACCGCATAGGTCAGATGGTCGATCGCCCCGCCGATCAACGACGCGACGACGGGTCCGAATTCGTCCTGATAAAATAGCGCCGCCGCCTGGCAATCGCGCAGCACATATTCGATCTCTGCGGTCGTGTAGCGATAGTTGAGATTGACGTGGGTCAGTCGTCCCTTGAACGCGGCGGCGGCGATTTCGATAAATTCGGGGATATTGCGCGCCAGGATCGCGACGCGCGCGCCGGGCGGTAATCCCGCCGCGCGCATCGCGCACGCCAGCCGGTTGGTGCGGGCATCGAAATCGGCCCAGCTGGTGACATGGTCGCCGCGAATGATCGCCGGGCGGTCGCCGGGAACATGCGCCGCGGTCGCATCGAGCAGATCGCCGAAATTCCAGTCCATAGGGCCGCTCCGCTCAGCGACCGAGGAAAACGGGGGCGCGCTTTTCGACGAACGCGGCGACGGCTTCCTGCGCGTCGTGCGACGTCGACAATTTGGCGGTGTTGCCCTGCTCATAGATATAGCCGTCGCGCAGCGTCATATTCTCGATCGTCCGCATGCTGTCCTTGGCATAGCGCGTCGCGAGCGGGCTTTTCGACGCGATGACCGCGGCCATGTCCATGCAATAGGGCAACAGTTCGTCGGCGGGCAGGCACGCCTCGATAATCCCGCGGCGATACATTTCCGCGGCCGGAACACGGTATCCGGTCAGCATCATCCGCCGCGTGAGCGAGTGCGGGATGATGCGCGCCGTATGCTTGCCGCCGCCCATCAGGCCGACGTCGATTTCGGGCAGGCCGAACACGGCATTTTCAGACGCGACGATGATGTCGCAGCTGGACACCAGGCCAAGCCCGGCGCCGAGCGCGGGACCGTTGACCGCCGCAATCACCGGCTTGGCGCAATCGGCGATCGCATAGGCGACTTCCCGGACGACGCGGTTGCGGTTCCAGCGGGTGCCCGGGACGGTCAGGTCGGGGCGGTTTTTCAGGTCGGCGCCGGCGCTGAAACAGCGCCCTGCCCCGGTCAACACCGCGACGCGCACGTCGTCGCGGTCGTTGAAGCTGTCAAAGACGTCGGTGAGTTCCTGGAGCATGTCGAGCGCCGCCGCGTTGACCGGCGCGTTGTCGAGCGTGACCAGCGCCACATGGTTTTCGATCGCGGTCCGAATGTTGCTCATTATCTTTCTCCCATTTGCGGAGGGCATGACATCGCCGCGGCACGAACGATGCGCGAAAGCGGCGTGTGAGGCCGAAAATCTCATCCGCGAATTTTGCCGCTGCCCCGCTTGCCGCTGCGGAATCCTGCTTGTGATTATCGATCCGCGAGGGGCGCCGCACATTGCGCTGGGCGGCGCAACGCAAGAACGGGGGGCGGCAACCCCGATCCGGGGCTGGCAACGGGATTCAAAGCCCGCGCACTCCTTCAGGCCCATCCGGATGCCTCAAGGGATCATAATAAGCGCGGGCCATTCGGGAGGTGGACGATGAAAAAGCACAATAATCTTCTCTTGGCGGGCGTCGGCATCATCGCCGTCATGGCGGCAGCCCCGGCGCTGGCGCAGGACGCCGGCACCGACGTCGCGGCGGCGCCGGGCGATGCACAGAGCGACACGCCGGACGACGATGGCGGGCTGACCGACATCATTGTCACTGCGACCAAGCGCGGCACCGCCCAGAATGTTCAGGACGTGCCGATCGCGATCACCGCCTTTGGGTCGAACGAGCTCGACAGCATCCACGCCCGGTCGATCGCCAGCGTCAGCTATGCGGTGCCGAACGCCTCGCTGGAAAGCGTCGGCACGACCCCCGGCTATGCCAATTTCTCGGTTCGCGGCCTTGGCATCAACAGCTCGATCCCGTCGATCGACCCCACCGTCGGGGTGTTCGTCGACGGCGTCTATCTGGGGGTCAGCGCCGGGGTGCTGTTCGATACCTTTGATCTGGAGGGCGTCGAAGTGCTCCGCGGCCCGCAGGGGCTGCTGTTCGGCCGCAATGTGACCGGCGGCGCGGTCCTGCTCCGCACCACGACCCCGACCAACCGGTTTCGCGTCGATGCCAAGGTCGCGGTGTCGACCGGCCTCGAAAAGCGCGCCAGCCTGTCGGTGTCGGGTCCGCTGGCCGGCGACGTGCTGAGCGGCAAGATCGCCGTCTATTACAACGACGACGAAGGCTGGTTCCGCAACGACTTCGACGGCAAAAAAATCGGCGGCAGCGAAACGCTGATCGTGCGGCCGGTGCTTCGCCTCCAGCCGTCGGACAGTTTCGACCTGATCCTGCGCTACGAACATGGCCGCATCCGCGGCGATGGCCCGGCGGTGACCAACCACGGCCTGTTCCCGCGCGACAGTTTTCGCGTGAACCAGAATTTTGCCGGCTTCATCAAATCCGACTGGGACCAGGGCACCGCCGAGCTCAACATCGACACCGGGTTCGGCGATGGTAAGATCACCAACATCGCCGCTGTGCGCGCGCTGAACAATGATTCGGGCGCCGACGTCGACGGCTCGCCCGCCACGAACCTCCACTCCCGCAACAACATCCGCCAGTGGCAGTTCAGCAACGAACTGCGCTACGCGGGCACCTTTGGCGCCTTCGACGTCACCACCGGATTGTTCTATTTCAACCAGGACATCAACTATGCCGAACAGCGGCTGCTGTCGGGCGGGGCGCTGACCGTATCGGGCGGCGGACGCCAAAAGCAGCGGACCGGCGGCATTTTCGCCAACATCGACTGGCACCTGAACGACATGCTGACGCTCAGCGTCGGCGCGCGCTATTCGGCCGAAGAAAAAGAGGTGCAGGTGCGCTCGATCGGGGTCGGCGGCTGCAACCTCGACACGCTGCGTTGCAGCTATAACTTCCAGGACAAGGACAATTGGAGCGGCTTTACGCCGCGCGTCGGCGTCCAGTTCAAGCCGAGCGAAGACACGTTGCTCTATGCCTCGTTCGCGCAGGGTTTCCGCAGCGGCGGCTATAATTTCCGCAATCTCAATCCCAATGTTGCACCGGGGCCGTTCGATCAGGAAAAGCAGGACGCCTATGAAGTCGGCGTGAAGCAGGAACTGGGCGGCTTCGCCCGGATCAACCTCGCGGGCTTCTATAACAAGATCAAGGGCACGCAGCGCGAATTCCAGGCGCCGTTCGCCCCGTTCGGCAACTTCCAGATCATCACCAACGCCGCCGACGTGTCGATCAAGGGCATCGAGGGCGAAGTGCTGCTCAAGCCGGTATCGGGCCTGACGATCGCCGGGCAGTTCGGCTATACCAAGGGCAAGTACGAAAAGATCCTGTTCGACCTCAACGCCGACGGGGTCATCAACGCCCGCGACTTTGCCCTGAAACTGCCGCGCCTGTCGCCGTGGAGCTATGGCGGGTCGATCACCTATGAAACGCGGATCGCCGACGATTATGCGGTCGAGGCCCGTGTCGGTGCCAATCATCGCGACGCCGCTTTCTACAACGACCAGAACACCGGGCTGCTCAACGCCGCGACGATGGTCGATGCCAGCCTGGCGGTGACCCACGGCCGGGTGAAGGTGTCGGTCTATGGCAATAATCTGCTCAACGAGGCGACCTTCGGGACCGAAGCGCCGCTGCCTTTCTTCCCGGGATCGACCTTTTCCCCGCTCAGCAAAGGCCGCGTCTACGGCGTCGAGCTAGGCTACCGCTTCTGACCTCTCTCCCCTCGAGCCCGCCATTTTGGCGGGCTCTTTTTTGGCAGGCTCCTTTTTCCGAGGTGACGCGATGACCCAACAATTGGCAGGGCGCGTTGCGCTGGTAACCGGCGCGTCACGCGGCCTGGGCCGCGACATCGCGCTGCGCTTTGCCGCAGCAGGGGCCGCGGTGGCGCTGCTCGATCGCAAGGCGCACTGGGCCGACGACCTGGTCGCCGAAATCGAAGCGGACGGCGGCCGAGCGATCGCGCTGGGCTGCGACGTGGCGGACCGCGCCGCGCTGCACGACGCGTTCGCCTCGGCCGCAACGGCGCTGGGCGCGATCGACATCGCCGTGAACAACGCGATGTGGACCAAATATGCCCCGATCGAAGACATCGACAGCGAAAGCCTCGACCGGATGCTGGGGGTCGGTATCGCGGGGATCATCTGGGGGACGCAGGCCGCGGCGCATCATATGAAGGCGCATGGCGGCGGGTCGATCGTCAATATTGCATCGGTTTCGGCGCGCCTCGGCCTGCCGAACGCGATGGTCTATTGCGGGATCAAGGCGGCGGTCGAAGGCATGACGCGATCGTCGGCAATCGAACTCGCGCCCGCCGGAATCCGGGTCAACGCGGTCGGCCCGTCGACCGTCGCCACCGAAGGCGTCAAGGCGATGCTCGACGAAGCGACCTTTGCGGCGCGGGTCGCCAGCACCCCGCTCGGCCGGCTTGGCGAAACCGCCGACATCGCCGAGGCGGTGCTGTTTCTGGCCGATCCGGCGCGCTCCGGGTTCGTGACCGGCCAGTCGCTGCTCGTCGATGGCGGCATCTCGATCGCGCTGCGCTGAGCCGTCAGCGATAGACGCCCTCGGCGATCCCCTTGACCCCCAGCCCGCGGATCGCCGTCATCCGCCCCGCATCAGGGTGATCGGCGACCAGCCGGTGCCCCGAATTGGCGATGCTGGTCAGATATAGGATGTCGAGATCGCCGCCGCCGAACGCCGGGCACGACGGATAGGGCAGCGGCAGCGGGATCGAGCGCAGCAACTTACCGTCGGGCGCATAGCAGGCGACCGCCTGCGCCAGCACCAGCGCCACCCAGATATTGCCATCGGCATCGACCGTCGCGCCATCCGGACCCGATCCCCGCTCGCGGCAATCGACCAGATCGTGCCGCTCGGCGATTGCGCCGCTGGCCCGATCGTAGCGATAATGGCGGAGCATGCCGTCCATGCTGTCGGCAAAGTAGAGCGTGTCACCCGCGGGCGAAAAACAGATCGCGTTACCGATCGTGATGCCGGTTTCGATCGGTAGGCACGCGCCATCGGCATCCAGACGAAACAGCGCGCCGGACCCGCCATCGTCGCCAACGCGCATCGAGGCAGCGAGGAAACGCCCATCTCGGTCGGCCTTGCCATCGTTCAGCCGCGTCGCCGGCGCCATCGCGGGGCGAGCAATCAGGGCGGTGTCGCCGCCGTCGGGATCGAAATGATAAAAGCCGTCGGCCAGCGCGGCGATCAGCCCGCCGTCGGCCAGCCCAACGCTGCCAACGGGCTGATCGAAACCCCATTGCGCCGCCTCGCGGCCCTCGGCGTCGCTCGAATGAAGCCGCCCGGCGAGCGAATCAACCCACCAGAGCCGTCCGCTGCGATGATCCCAGAGCGGGCTTTCGCCCAAACTGACGGCGGGGGCGGGCAACAGGTCGATCTCAACGGGCATGCGGGTCTCCTTTGACCCGCAAGATACGGCGCCGGGCCACCGATGGGGCGGTCGGCGCCGTCCCGCGGCCGCTTATTTCAAGCGTGATGATTATTCCGCGGCGACGGCCAATTCGTCGTCATCATGGTCAACGGCGGCGGCGACGCGGCCCTGCGGAAAGCGGTGATGGAACTCTGCAATCGTCTCGCGCATCAGCTCGACGAATTCGGCCCGGCGCGGCGATAGCCGCTCGGTCGTTCCACCGATCCCGATCACCAGCGGGATGCCGTGGACGCTTTCGCCCACCGACATCGCGATCGAGGCAATGCCCGGCACCGGATGTTCGGGCCAGTAACAATAGCCGGTGTGGCGGATCCAGCGGATCCGGCTCATCACATCCTCGAGCGTGATCGCCTTGTCGGGATTGAGCTCATAATAATTGGAATAGCGGTAGATTTTGTCGATCTCGCGGTCGCGCATCTGGCTCATCAACACCATGCCCGACGTCGCATCGAGCATCAGCCGCATCTCGCCCGGATTGGGCGGCCGCTTGTGCGGATGATCGGGCACCCGCATCATCATATATTGGATGAACAGGTCGTTCTGCGTCGCAAGAACGACCGTTTCCTCGGTCTTGCGGAACAGCTCGTCGATCAGCCAGTTATAGCCGCTGCCAAAGGCGACATGGCCGTAAAGCCAGCTGCCGAGCGAGGCGACCTGCAGCGTCGGCAGATAGGTCCGGGTGCTGCGATTATAATTGAGATAGCCTTCGATCACCATGCTCTTGAGCAGGTTGGTCGTGCTCGATTGCGGGTAGCCGAGCGCCGAATAAATCTCGTTCAGGCGCAGCGGCTGGCGGCGATCGCGGAACAGTTCGAGCACTTCAAAGGTGCGCGACGCCGATTTGACGGGCTTGCGTATCATCTCTCCACCTCAACGACTGCGGCGTGGGAAGCGCGCCATCTGTGGTTGACCAGTTTCGCCGTCCTGTGACGGTCTGTGATGCGGTTCAGATACCGCACGCCGTCCCCCTCGCCGCGAAAACCGCGACTTTGAACTGTCATATCACATATGTGATTTCTGGTGAAGCCTAACGGCCAGTGTCTGCGGCAGTCAGATGCGCCGCGATCCGCCGTCCCCAGGCGGCGCGCAGCCGCGGCGGTCCGTCATGCCCCATCGTCTCGTCGATCTCGAGCCGCGCCCCCGGAATCGCGGCGGCGGTTTCCTGCGCGCGGTCCAGCGGGATGACCTTGTCGTGGCGGCCGTGAAGGATGAGCGTCGGGACGCGCACCGCGTCCAGCGCGGCGCGCAGGTCGGGCGCGGCGAGGCTGGCCGCAAAGTGCCGCGCGGTGCCGCCGCGGTGGATGCCGTGCCGCCACGCGATGCGCGCTTCGTCGGCGACACGTTCGGCGCCGAAATCCTGCGCCATGCCATTGGCTTTGACGACGCCGAGCTGGCGTTCGACATAGGCGGCCTCGTCGGGAATATGCTCGCCCGCCAACCGGTCGAGGACGGCATCGGGGACGCTCTCTGCCATCGACCGGCTCATCGCCATGACCAGCGCCAGGCTGCGGATGCGATCGGGGTGCCGGATCGCCAGCTGCTGGGCGACCAGCCCGCCGATCGAGCGGCCGACGACATGGGCGCTTTCGATGTCCGCGTCGTCCATCACCGCGAGCACGTCGCGCGCCATGTCGGCAATGCCATAGGGCGGCAACATCGTGCCCGTCCCCAGTGCCGCCGCCTTCACCGCATGAAGGTTTGGCGCACGATCGACCAGCGCATCGGATCGCCCGGTGTCGCGGCTGTCGATGCGAACGGGCCGAAGCCCCGCCGCGATCAGCGGGTCGCAGAACAGCGCGTCATAATCGGTTGATGGCCGCCCCGCCCCCGCCAGCAGGATCACCGCAGCCCCCTCGCCGCTCGTCATCGGCTCATAATGGATCCGCACCATATCGTTGGTCGCAAAGGGCATCGGTTGGCTCTCCTTGACAGCAAGGCTGGCGCGCGACGCCGGCCGACGCGACCCCGCGGCGGCGAAAGCCCGATATATCAGGATGGCGATAATCGCCGATCTTCGCCGCCAGGCGCCTGCATCGCGCGGCCAGCGGCCTAGGGTGCGCGGGATACGACGGGCACTGAATCCGTCAGGAGAGGCATATGACCGGCACGACCAGCATCGCATTCCCGGCGGCGGCCGCCCCCACCCGCATGCCCTACGGCGCGCTGTTCCTGTTGATGACGGTCTATGCTTTCAACATGCTCGATCGCCAGATCGTGACGATCCTGGTCGAACCGATGAAGGCCGATCTTGGCCTCGCCGACTGGCAGATCGGGATGATCAGCGGGCTGGCCTTCGCGCTGTTTTACACCCTGCTCGGCATCCCGCTCGCGCGGATCGCCGATCGCGGCAATCGCGTCGGGATGATCGCGGTTGCGTTGTTCGTGTGGAGCGGGTTTACCGCTTTGTGTGGGTTGGCGCGCAACTTTACCGAATTGCTGCTGGCGCGGATCGGGGTCGGGGTCGGCGAAGCAGGCTGCACCCCGGCGGCGCACAGCCTGATCACCGATTATGTCCCGCGCGAACAGCGCGGCTGGGCGCTGGCGCTCTATTCGCTTGGCGCCCCGGTCGGCTCGCTCGCGGGGCTGGTGCTGGGCGGCGTCCTGCTCGCCAGCCTGGGCTGGCGTGCGGCGTTCCTGATCGCCGGGGCGCCGGGGATCATCCTGGCCGTCATCGTGTGGTTCGCGCTCGACGAGCCGCGCAAGCGCCAGATCGCGACCGACGTCGCCGCCGCGCCGCAACTGCCGCTGCGCCAGGTGCTGACGACGTTGCGCCAATTGCCCAGCTTCTGGTTCCTGTCGTTCGGCACCGCGATGGGCGCCTTTGGCTATTATGGGCAGGCGGCGTTTTTCGGGTCGCTGTACATGCGCACGCATCAGGGCGGCATCGCCGACATGGCGGCCAGCTGGGGCGTCGCGCCCAGCGTGTTCCTGGGGGTCAGCCTGGGCCTGATCGTCGGCGTTGTCGGCATGGCGGGGACGCTGGTCGGCGGGCAATTGGCCGACCGCGCCGGACGCGGCGGCATCAAGGGCTATACGCTGGTCCCGCGCACCTCGCTGGTCATCGCCGCGCCGCTGTTCGCGGGGGCGGCGCTTGCCAATTCGGTGGCGTTGTCCTTCGCCTTCCTGAGCGGCGCAATCTTTGTCCACGCGCTGAATTACGGATCGGTGTTCGCGTCGGTGCAGACGTTGGTCCCGGCGCGCGTCCGCGCGATGGCGGCGGCGGTGCAATTGTTCGTCACCAACGCGATCGGCCTCGCGCTCGGCCCGTTGTTCGTCGGGGTGGCGAGCGACCTGCTGGCGCCGACGCTGGGCAGCGAACAGGGGTTGCGCGCCGCGATGGCGCTGGTCGTGGTGCCGTTGGTGGTGGGGTCGCTGCTGTTCTGGCTGGCCGGGCGCACGATCGTGGCGGATGAGGCGCGGCAGCAAGCCTGACATTCCGCCGCCAAAACGCCGTGGCCCTGAGCTTGTCGAAGGGCGCCTCTCGGTGAAGCGCCCTTCGACAGGCTCAGGGCTACGGTTCCAACGTTCAGCGCGTCAGTTCGGCGAAGCGCGCGCGGTGGTGGTCGCGGTCGCCGTGCGCCAGGTCGAGCATCATCTGACGGCGCAGATGATGGCTGACCACCAGCTCCTCGCTGGTCCCGACGCCGCCGTGCAGCTGCACCGCCTGCTGCGCGACCGCGATGCCGCACTGCGCGACGCGCGTCTTGGCCGCCGCGATCAGCGACGGCGCGGAACCTGCCGCCGCCAGCTGCGCGGTCGCCACCATGGTCAGCGCGCGCGCCTCTTCGCACGCGACGCTCATATCGACCAGCTTGTGCTGGACGACCTGAAAGCTGCCGATCGGGGCGCCGAACTGCTGGCGGGTGCGGACATAATCGAGCGTCGCGGCGACCGCCGCTTCCATCGATCCGACCGCTTCGGCCAGATGCGCGGCGATCGCGCGGTCGCGCGCGGCCTCGATGCGGTCTGCCGCGTCGCCGCCAGCGGCGACCGGGATCGCCGCGACATCGGCCAGATCGAGACGGCAATGGCGATGCCCGTCGACCGAACGAAAGCGCTGGACGCTGAGGCCGTCCGCATCGCGCGGCACCAGAAACAAGCCGATCCCGTCGCGGTCGCCGGCGGTGCCCGCGGTGCGCGCCGACACGATGAACCAGTCGGCATCGGCGCCATCCTCGACATGCGCCTTGGCACCCGTCAGGCGATAGCCGTCGCCGCGATCCGACGCGCTGGTGACGATCGACGCCACATCAAAACCCTCGTCCTCGATCAGCGCCGCGGCAACGCGCATCTGTCCCGCGCCAATCTGTTCGAGCAAATGGGTGCAATGGTCGCCGCCGCCATGCAGCAAAGCGGGGGCGAGCACGCAATAGCTGACATAGGCTTCGGTCATCAGGTGGTGGCCGACACCCTCCATGATCGCCATGATCTCGATCGGCCCGCCGCCCAGCCCGCCGTCGTCCTCCGCAATCGGCAGCATCAGCCAGCCGAGCTCGGCCATCTGCGCCCAGCGGCGCGCGTTGCCCGCCGCGCCTTCGGCCAGATGCTTCAGCCGATCGGCGGCATTCCATTCGTCGCCGCCAAAGCGCAGCGCGCTGTCGTGCAGCATCCGCTGCTCGTCATTATAGGCGAAATCCATCGTGCGTTCCCTCTCAAAGCCCGAGCGCGCGGCGCGCGATGATGTTGCGCTGGATCTCGCTCGACCCGCCGTAAATGGTGGTCACCCGCGCATAGAGCGCGCCTTGCAGCGCCAGCGGCATATCGGCGGGCACGGCGCTGGCATCGTCCAGTGCGGCAAAATGCTGCGCCTGCGGCCCCAGTGCCTCGACCCACAAGGCCGTCGCCTGCTGGGTCAGTTCGGACCAGCGCAGCTTGACCATCGACCCGCGCGGCCCCGAATCGGCGCCCGCCGCGGCGTCGGCCATCAGCCGCAGCACCATCGCCTGCACCGCCATCGCCTCGATCTCGATCTGGGCCAGCTTGGCGCGAAATTCGGGCTTGTCGATGAATGGCCCGGCGGGCGTCCGCCGCCGCGCCGCCGCCGCGCGCACGGCGCGCAGCGTCTGCGGCAGGAACATCGCGGTCGCCGCGGCGACCATCCGCTCGCGATCGAGCAGCACTTTGCCGTAATTCCAGCCCATCCCCTCTTCGCCGACCAGATTGGTCGCCGGGATGCGGACATCGTCGAGGAACACCTCGTTGGTGTGATGCTTTTCGTCGAGGGTGTGGATCGGGCTGATCCGGATGCCCGGCGTGTCGATGTCGGCGAGCAGCAGCGAGATGCCCTGTTGCCGCCGCGCCTCGGTCGAGGTGCGCGCGAGGAAGAACATCCGGGTCGACACATGGGCATAGCTCGTCCACATCTTGTGGCCGTTGACGATATAGTCGTCGCCCCCATTTTTTGACGGGACGCGGTCGGCCCGCGTGCGCAGCGCCGCCAGGTCCGATCCGGCGCCGGGTTCCGAATAGCCCTGGCACCACCAATCCTCGCCGCTGATGATCCGCGGCAGATAGAAATCCTTCTGCGCCTGGCTGCCATAGGTGAAAATGATCGGTCCGATCAGTTCGAGCCCCTGATGATATTGCGCCGGGGCGTCGGCGGCCGAGGCTTCGGACCAGAAGATATGCAGTTGCTGCGGGGTCCAGCCGGTGCCGCCATATTCCACCGGCCAGGTCGGCGCGCCCCACCCGCGATCGGCAAGCCGCCGCTGATAAGCGGTGAGCGTTGCGGGCGGCAGGCGCAGCCCGGCGCGCACCGTCGTTTTCCATTCATCGGGGATGCTGCCGGCGAAAAAAGCGCGCACGTCCTGCTGAAATTCGCGGTCGGCCGGGGCCAGATCCAGATTCATCGCGGCATCTCCCATCTCTTTGGTCCGGGTTTAGTCGCGGTGACCCGCCGATGGCTCGCGGGGCGCCTTCATCCCTGCCAATTTCGCCCATGTGATTGTCGTGCGCCGCGGCGCGGCCGATGCCGGGACGCTGAAAAATCACACAGACAATAAGGCGGCGGCAAGCGCACCGATCCTTCGCTCTGGCGCGCCGCCGCGCAATTCTCGTTTTCAACCAAGCCATTGAACAGGAGAGATGCGATGCAAGGGTTGATGCAGGCGCAACAGCTGACCACCGCGATGCTGATCCGGCACGCCGCGACCAACCACCCCCGCCGCGAAATCGTATCGCGCGGCGCCGACGGCACCCTCACCCGCTCGACCTGGCAGACGGTCGAGCGCCACGCGCGCCATATTGCCGCAGGATTGGCCGACCTGGGGCTGCGCCCCGGCGACCGCGTCGCAACGCTGGCGTGGAACCGCCTGCCGCACCTTGAACTTTATTATGGCGTCAGCGGCGCCGGCATGGTGCTGCACACGGTCAATCCGCGGCTGTTCCCCGACCAGATCCGCTATATCATCGATCATGGCGGCGCCCGCGTCCTGTGCGTCGATCCCGACCTGTTGCCGCTGGTCGAACCGATGCTCGCCGACCTGCCGTCGATCGAACGCGTCATCGTCCTGGCCGACGAAGCCGATCTGCCCGTAACGACGATCGCCGACCCGATTTCCTATCAAAGCCTGATCGGCGGCACCCGGGCGATCGCGGTCTGGCCGGACATCGACGAAAATGCGGCGAGCGCGCTCTGCTACACTTCGGGCACCACCGGCAATCCGAAGGGCGTGCTCTACAGCCACCGATCGACCGTGCTCCACGCGATGAGCGCGCTGGCGCAGGATTCGATGGCGCTGGGCGCCGCCGACGCGATCCTCGTCGTCACCCCATTGTTCCACGTCAACGCATGGGGCATCCCCTATTCGGCGGCGATGGCGGGATCAAAGCTGGTGCTGCCGGGATCGGTCCTCGACCCCGCATCGCTGTTTGCGTTGATGCGGGACGAAGGCGTGACCTTTTCGCTCGGCGTGCCGACGATCTGGTTCGCATTCATCGACCATCTGGCACGCGAACGGTCCGCCGAGGAGCGACAGGCGCTCAGCCTCAATCGCGTGTTCACCGGCGGCGCCGCGACCCCGCGCGCGCTGATCGAGCAATTTCGCAATCTGCTGGGGGTCGAGACAATGCAGGCGTGGGGGATGACCGAAACCAGCCCCGTCGCCACCGTCTGCCGCCCGCTCGCGCATCACGCCGACCTGTCCGAGGCAGCGCAGATCGACCTGCGCGCCATGCAGGGCCGCGCCGTGTTCGGCGTCGAGCTGCGGATCGAGGATGAGGATGGTCAGGCGCTGCCGCGCGACGGCGAGGCGGCGGGCCTGCTCAAGGTGCGCGGGCCGTGGGTGCTGAACGCCTATCATGGCCAGGCGGCGGGCAGCGCGCTTGATGACGGTGGCTGGTTCGACACCGGCGATGTCGCCAAAATCGATCGCGATGGCTTTCTGCAGATCACCGACCGCGCCAAGGACGTCATCAAATCGGGCGGCGAATGGATTTCATCGATCGACCTGGAGAATGCTGCGGTGGCCCATCCCGACGTGGCCGAAGCGGCGGTGATCGGTGTCGCGCATCCCAAATGGCAGGAACGGCCGCTGATGCTGGTGCGCCTGCACGTGGACGCCACCTGTACCCGCGACGAGATCATGGCGCATCTGGCGGGGCTCGTCGCGCGCTGGTGGTTGCCCGACGATATTTTGTTCGTCGACGACCTGCCGCACACCGCGACCGGCAAGCTGCTCAAAACCGCGCTACGCGCGCGTCATGGCGATCATTTCGCCGCGGCCGAGGCCGCTATTTGATCGCGAACACATGATAGAGCGGGCCGTCGTCGGTCCGCATGCCATTGGCGACCGCGACAACGCGGTTCAGCCAGTCATAATCGGGATGCGACGTGACAAAGCGCGGCGTCGTGCGCAGGTACAGATCGGAATAGGGGCCGGGTTCGCGGCGCGCAAAGCGACCCGCCGCTTCGGGCGAGGTCGGCGCCATCAGCCCGGTGTAGTGCATCGCAATCCGCGCCCCGTCGTCGGTTTCCAGCGCGGTGCGAACATCGATGACCATCGTCCCGTCGCCGCGCCACGTCACCCAGTCGGCCCCGTCGGGCGTGACCCGGCCGCGCAGTCGCGGGCCTTCAAACGTGCCGCCATGCACCGGATATATCCCCAATTTACTGTCACCGCCGATCAGCTGGGCCTGATCATAAGCCACGGTCAACCGCATGGTGAACAAGGGTTCCCACGCCAGCGCGTCGATTTCAGCCATGCTCAACCTTCCTTCATGCTTGCCGGGGCGGCGTCGGGGCCGAACAGGCGATAGACCGGATCGGCGGGCCAGCGCCGACCGATCGACGTGCGATGCGCGAAGCGTTCGGCCTCGCTCTTGTCGGGCGCCGGGCGCTCGTCGACCCAGTCGAACACCACCACCCGGTCGGCGACGCGCCATTCGCCCGCCCGCTTTTCGAAGCGATCGACGTAGCGGCCTGCCATCATCAGTTCAACCAGCCCGCCGTCGGCGCCGGGCTGGCGCTGCCAGGCGGTGAAATAGCTTTCGACCGCGGCCTCGGCGCCGCGCAATTCGATCAGGATATTGTGCAGTTGATGGACGCCGCGCTCGATCAACGGCAGCGCCTGTATCGCCCAGTCGACGAAGCCCGCGGCACTGCCGCAATAGGCGCCATGATCGTCGGTGCCATCGGGCCAATAGGCCGACCGCAACGCCGCCTCGTCGGCGCGATCGATGCCCCGGCAATATCGGTACAGGCAATCGCGGATCATTTCACGATCCCAAAGCGCCCCAGCCAGATCGGCGACCCGTTCCATTCGACCCTCTTTCAGCCCGGCGCGCGCCGCGCCATCGGCCGGCCGATGGCTAGCCGCCGCCTGCGATGTCTGCGACGATCGAGGCGGGCGCGGGCGATTTATCCCATGGGTGATGCCGGATTCGGGGCGGCGTTGGCAGATGCGCGGGCGCGATGGAAGGGCGGGGCAGGCAGACGCAGCGGCGCCACATGCCGCGGGGCAATAAATTGCAATTGCCGGGCCGGTTGGGCCTGCGCTACTATTGCCGAGCGGTGGGGAGGCGCAAACGGGCCAATGGAACAGGTGGGGGCTTCATGTCCGAGCCAACCCGCGGCCTACGCCTCGTTGTTCGGCACGTTTCAACTCCGCACTCCCGATCACCACGAAATCGCGATCACCAACCGCCGCGCGCGGGGTGTCCTTGCCATATTGTGCCTGGCCGGGAACGAAGCGATCGAGCGCGACTTTCTGAGCAAACTCCTGTGGCCCGGCCGCTTCGAGGCGCACGCCAGAGCCAGCCTTCGCCAGTGCCTGCTCGATCTTGGCAAGCTGCTCGCGCCGCACGCGCCGGACATATTGAACGTCTCGCGCAATAGCGTCGCGCTGCATCCGGGTGCGGTCCTGACCGATCTCGCCGCGCTGGAAGGCGTCTTGGCCAGAAGCGATTTTGCCGCGGCGATCGAACGGATCGATGCCATCGGCTCGAAGCCGATCCTCGACCAGACGGATTTCGGCCCGGCGTTCAAACAATGGCTTGCGCAGCGCAGCGGCGATGCCGAGCGGCGGCTTCGCGCGGCGGTCGAGGCGGGACTCACGGCGCTGAACCGGGCCGGCGATCACGAGACGTCCGCACGGCTGCGCGAGGCATGGACCGCGCGAAGGTCCGAAGCGGCGTCCGCCCGGCCCGCCGCGGAGGGCAACGGGCGGACCAGAATCGCGGTGCTGCCCTTTCGGTCGGCCGGCGGCGGCGACGCCCCCGATTACTTCGCTGACGGCATCGCCGAGGAGCTTATCACCGCGCTGGGCCAGGTGCCGCAATTGCTGGTCGCGGGGCGAACCTCATCGTTCCACTTCCGCGATTCGCCGCTGACCCCGGCCGAAATCGCAAAGGCCCTGCACGTATCCCACCTGGTCGAGGGTTCGGTCCAGCGTCAGGGCGAAAGGCTGCGCATCCATATTCACCTGATCGACGGCGCCACGGGTTTCGAAAGCTGGGCGCAGGGCTATGATGGCTCGCTCGACAGCATCTTCGCGTTGCAGGCGACCGTAGCGCAGGCGGTGACGAGCGCGATCGGCAATACCCTTGGCATCGCGATGGAGCCGCCGACGGTGCGCGGTATGACCAGCAGCAAAGAGGCCTATGACCTGTTTCTGCAAGGTCGCGCGCTCAGTGCACGGGTGTTCGGCGATGGGCTATTGGGGACCGCGGTCGACCTGCTCGAACAGGCCGTGGCGCTCGATCCCCAGTTTGCCGAGGCGTGGATCGCGCTCGCCGAAGCCCATCAGCTGGTCGCCGTCTATACGCCATGCCTGGATCGGGCTGCGGAATCGGAACGCATGGCGGATTGCGCGCGCACGGCTATCGACCTGGCCCCCGGCCTTGGCTACGCTTATTCGCTGCTCGGGATTCACCAATGGACCCGGAACAATATCGTCGGAGCACTCGATCTGGCGTTCCAAGGCTATCGGCTCGAACCGAACAATCCGGCGGTCTGCATGCGGCTGGGTTCGTTCCTGCTCTATTGCGGCCGCACCACCGAGGCGATGCAATATGTCGAGGCGGCCATCGATCAGGATCCGGTCGACGGCAGAAAGTTCAACCTGCGATCGGTCGGCCGGTTCAACCTGGGCGACATTGGCGGGGCGATCGAGGCTGGCCAGCGCATGGTCGATCTTGGCTTTCCTTCGATGTGGCTCGCGGTTGCAACCGCCGCGTCCGGCCAGCACGATCTTGCCATCGAGCAATATCAGCAAACGCGCATGCTGCTTAACAAGGTCATCTTCCCGCCAGCGGGAACCGAGCCGATGCCCCCCGCGATGATGGACGCCTATTGGCACGTCGCGGCGCACGGCGTGTGCAGCGGCCGCGAGGAGGATCGCGCGACCTATTGCGCGATGCTCGACATGATGCAGACGCAATTGCACGACCCCGCCGACGCCTCGATCGTCTTGCCCGCGATCTTCATGGGCTACCCCGAACGGCTGTTCGAGGCGGTGAGCCATGCCATCTCGCCCGCGAACACTCTCTGCCTGCTATCGATCTGGGCCGACGTCGATCCGATCCGGCGAATCTGGCAGCATCCCGAATTCATTCCCTTCGCGCAGCGCATCGGCCTAGCGGCCGCTTGGGACAAATATGGCTGGCCCGATCTGCTCCCTGCACCCAGCAATCGTCTGGAGACACCACCGCTCTTGCCGAATTGACGCCCGATTGACGCTTTATTGACGATAGCGCGATTGACGGCTGACGCTACGGAAACGCAAAGTCCGCACCGGGTATCGCAGACATTTTGAAGCGCGTTGCGCAGGCCGGGAACACCCCGGTTCCGGCGACGGGAAAAAAGTGTCTGCATCGGGGAGAGCGTCATGGCGGCGGACCACGGGCATATATCGGCGATCGGGCGCTCGGCGATGGGCAAGGCGTTCTGGCGCATCCTGCCGCTGATCCTGGTCGCCTATCTCTTTGCCTATATGGACCGCGTCAACGTCAGCTTCGCCGCGGCGCAGATGAACGAGGACTTGAAGTTCAGCGCGACGATCTACGGGCTCGGCGGCGGCCTGTTCTTCCTGGGTTATGCGCTGTTCGAAATCCCGTCGAACCTGATGCTCGTCCGTTTTGGCGCGCGCAAATGGATCGCGCGGATCATGATCACCTGGGGGCTGCTCTCGGCCGCGATGATGTTCGTCGCGACGCCGATGCAATTTTATGTGCTCCGCTTCCTGCTCGGCGTGGCGGAGGCCGGGTTTTACCCGGGCGTCATCTTCTATTTCGCCAGCTGGTTCCCGCCCTGCCACCGCAGCCGCGCGGTCAGCCGCTTCTTCATCGCCTCGCCGCTGGCGTCGGTCGCGATGGGGGGCATGTCGGGATGGCTGCTGGCGCTCGATGGCACCGGCGGCCTGCACGGCTGGCAATGGCTGTTCCTCGTCCAGGGCCTTCCGACCGTATTGTTCGGGCTGGTGGTGCTGCGCTATCTGCCCGATACCCCGGCAACCGCCGCGTGGCTTGCGCCGGACGAAAGGGCGTGGATCGAGGCCGAACTCGCGCGCGAACAGGCGCGGATCGGCGCCCCCGTCCGCCACGATGTGCTGGCCGCCTTCCGCAATCCGCGCGTCCTGCTGCTCGGCGCGATCGGCTTTCTGTTGATCGCCGTCATCACGACGGTCATCCTCAATGCCCCGCTGATCCTGCAGGGTGCGACGACGCTCGACACCAAAGCGATCGGCTATCTGGTCGCGCTCGGCGGTCTTTTGGGTGCGGCGGCCGTCCTTGTCCTCGGCAACCATGCCGACCGGCACGGCGACCGTTGGGGCAACGCCTTCTGGTGCGGCATCATCCTTGCCGGTGCGGTGCTGGTCATGGGCCTGTCGCCGTCACCGCTGCTGGTTTGTGTCGCCTATCTGGCCTTTGCGACCGTGTGTTTCACCATCCCGATGCTGATCTCTTCGGGCTGGGCCGAGGCGCTGCACGTGCGCGAACTCGCCGTCGGGGCGGCGGCGATCAATACCATTTCGCAGATCGGAGCCTTCCTCGCCCCCTATGGATGGGGCGCGGCCAAGGATACGACCGGCAGCTTCCAGCTCGCGCTGATCGCCTTTTCGCTGATCGCGCTGCTGATGTCGGCGCTGGTCCTGGTGCTCCGCCACCAGCTGCGCGGACGGGCCATGCGGGCCAACGCCGTACCAGCCTAGCCTTTTTGTGGATGCCCGCCCGAACCCGGGCGGGCAGGTTGAAAGGAAGAGACGATGACGATGATGAAAACATTCTTTGCCGGGGCCGCCATTCTGGTCGCCGCCGCGCAGGTCACACCCGCCATGGCACAGGAATCGAGCTACAAGCCGGGCACGGTCTGGGAGGCTGGCCGCATCGACGTGCTGCCCGGCCAGTTCGAAAATTATATGGATTGGCTGGCGACCAGCTGGAAAAAAATCCAGGAATTGGGCAAGGCCGAGGGTGTCGTGGTCGAATATCATGTGCTGGCGACCAACAACCCGCGTGCGGGCGAACCCGACCTGATCCTGATCGTCGAATATAAGGATTACCTGACCACCGCTCAGCAGGAAGCGATGCGGAAAAAGGTCAACGCCCTGCTGGCGCAGGACAATCGTGCGGCCAGCACGGCAGCCGGCGAGCGCAGCAAGATGCGCGAGCAGCTCGGCAGCACCGAATATCAGGAACTGATCTTGAAATAGACGGGCCGGTGCGGGGGCACGGCAGGCGGCGCACCAATATCGCGCCGTCCGCCGCGCCCGGCTCCGCCGGCATCCGAAAGAGGTGGTGATGGCATCCATCGAAGACATCGCCCGCGATTTCACGGCTCTGCTGCGCGCCGGCGAGTTCGAAGCCGCCGGGGAGCGTTATTGGTCGCCCGACGTGACCAGCATCGAACCCGCCGATCTGCCCGGCGGCATTCGCGCGACGGCGTCGGGCATTGAAGCGGCGCGGATCAAGCGCCGGGCGATCTTCGGCGCCACCCGGATCGACGAGATCGGCATCGATGGCCCGTTCATCACCGGCGACCGGTTCGCGCTGTTTCTCGACATGGTGCTGGTTGATCGCATCAGCGGTGCGCGCCGGCCCTTCGCCGAAATTGCCCTTTATACCGTGCGCGGCGACCGGATTGCCGAGGAGCGATATTTTCATGACTGAAAACCAGATTTCGCGCCGGGAATTCGGTCAGCGGCGAGCGGCTCGGAAGCTGGTCGCGCAATTCGCTGTTGGCTGTCGGGCAAGATGAACGCGAGCTCGCTTACTGCAGATCATTTTCGATAGATTTTGGGCTCGATGCCGTGGCGCGCGATCTTGTCATACAGGGTCTTGCGGGGAACGCGCAGGATCGACAGCGCCGCTTGGACATCGCCATTGGTCGAGGCCAGCGCGTCGCGAATGGCATGCGCTTCGAAATTGGCGACCCGTTCGGACAGCGTCGGCAGCGTTTCGCCTGGTTCGGTCGCACGCCGCTCGATCCCCAGGACTTCGCTATAGGCGAAATTGCGCAGTTCCCGGACATTGCCGGGCCAGTCGTGCTCGATCAGATGCTTGCGCGCCGCATCGCTCATCTTGAAATCCTGCTTGCCGAGCCGGCCGATCCCCTCTTCCACAAAAAACGCGAACAATTGAGGGATGTCGGGTCGGCGCTCGCGAAGTGGCGGCAGACGCAGCCGCACGACGTTGAGGCGATAGAACAGGTCCTCGCGGAAACTGCCCGCGGCAACGGCCTGTTGCAGATCGTCGCGCGCCGACGCCACGATCCGCAGGTCAACCGCGCGCGGTTCGCTCGCGCCGATCGGCTGCACCTTGCGCTCCTCGACCACGCGCAGCAGCATCGACTGGATCGCCAGCGGCATGTTGTCGATACCGTCGAGGAACAAGGTGCCGCGATTGGCCTGCTCGATCCGACCCTCGCGCGCGAGCGCGCCATAGCCGACCGCCCCGCGATCATGGCCGAACAACTCGAACTCGGCGAGTTGTTCGGGAAGCGCGCCGCAATCGACGGTTATGAAGGGACGCCCCGAACGCGGTCCTTTGCGGTGGAGCAGCAGCGCCGCCAGTTCTTTCCCCGTCCCCGTCTCGCCCTCGACCAGGACGTCGATATCGGCCAGCGAAATCTGCTGGATGGTGGCGCGAACCTGCGCCATCACCGGGCTGTCGCCGATCAGCGGGCTATCGACGCTGCTCTCGGCGGCGGCGCGCAGCATCCGGTTGTCGAGGACGAGGCGCCGCGTCTCCAGCGCTTTGCGAACCGACGCGACCAGATGTTCGGTGGCATAGGGCTTGGCGAGAAAATCGAAGGCACCGCTTTGCAGCGCCCCGATCGCCATCGGCACGTCGGCGTGCCCGGTGATCAGAATGACCGGGATGTCGGGGTCGATCGCCCGAATACGCGCAAAGAATTCCAGGCCATCGAGTCGCGGCATCCGGATATCGGTGACGATGGCACCCACAAAACGGGCGTCAATTTCGGCGAGCGCGGTTTCGGCGTCGGCAAAAGCGCGCACGTCGATGTCCGCCAGTTCGAGCGACTGGGTGGTCGCGGCGCGCAGCGCGTCATCGTCGTCGACAAAGATGATGTGCTGGCGGGTCAAAAACTCGGTCATGCGTGGCGGACCTTGAGTTCGAACGCGGCGCCGCCAAGCGGCGACGACACGCTGTCGAGGGTTCCGCCGAATTCGCGGGCGATATCGCGCGCGATGCCGAGCCCGAGGCCCAGGCCTTCGGTCTTGCCGGTGACGAACGGGGTGAACAGATTGTCGGCGACGTCGGCGGAAATTCCCGGCCCATTGTCGGCGACGATGATCGCGATCTCGCTCGCCGCCAATGTCTGGATCCGGATCCGCGGGTCATCGCGGCCGCCCAGCGCGTCGAGCGCATTTTGCAGCAGGTTGACGAGAATCTGTTCGAGCCGGACGCGGTCGGCGACGCAGCGCAGTCCCGCCACCTCGCCGCGGCGTTCGATTATGACGCCCTGTTCGCGGATACGGTCACCGACGAGCAGCAGCGCGCCGTCGATCACCGCTGCAATTTCGACCGGCCCCATCGCCGGGGTGCTGCGCCGCGCAAAGGTGCGGAGCTCGGCGACGATCGCGCCGATCCGTTCGGTCAGCGATACGATCGTGCCCAGATTGTCGCGCGCCCGGGCCGGATCGCCGCGGTCGAGGAAGGTTCCGGCATTTTCGGCAAAGCCGCGGATCGCCGCCACCGGCTGATTGATTTCATGCGCAACGCCGGCGGTGATCTGGCCGATAGTGCCCAGCCGGCTGGCCTGCGCCAGTTCCTCGCGCGCCGAACGGAAACGGCGGTTGGCATCGACCAGATCGGCGGTGCGCGCCGCGACCTCGACCTCGAGCATATGGCGCGCTTCCTGCTGCAACCGCTGCGTCTCGCGCGCGCGGAACCGCCAGGTCAACAGCGCCGCGAGCAGGATGAAGGCGATCAGGATCGCGGTGCGCGCGGTCGCGTTCGCGCTCGCCTCCGCCGGTGCGGTCGGCTGGAACGCGTGCAGCGTCGCGCCCGCCATCGGCACCGGCAGCGCGGCCTCGCGATAGCCGACGGTGCCGCTGGTCCAGGTCGCGCCGACGCGCGTCAGCGGCAGCGGCTCGAGCGGCAGCTTGCCGAACTGCAGGGCCGCGCGGATTGCCGCGCGGGTGCGGTCGTCGATCGGTCCCATGGTCCGGAACCGCCACGCGGGCCGGCTGGTGATGATGACGACGCCATGATCGTCGGTGACGAAGGTTGCGAGCGGTTGGCGCGCCCATTCGGCTTCGAGGCGGTCGAACTCGACCTTGACGACGATGACCCCCAGATCGCGGCCGTCATCCTCGACGCGGCGCGCGATGAACAGACCCGGCCGCCCACTGACCGTGCCGAGCGCGAACAGCTCGGCGCCGCCCTTTGCCATCGCGTCGCGGAAATAGGGACGGAAACCGTAATTCTGGCCGACGAAGCTCTGCGGCTGGCGCCAGTTGCTGGCCGCGATCGTCCTGCCGTCGCGGCCGATCAGATAGATGGCGGCGGCATCGGTGCGATCGGCGAGCAATTCCAGCTTGCTGTTCATGCGCGCGACCGCGGCCACGTCGCCGTCGCCCAGCACGACATGGACATCGGGATATTCGGTCAGCACCAGCGGCAGCAGGCGGAATTTCTGCAATTCGCCGGCCAGGCGGCTTGCGGCACTGCGCGCCTGCTGCGCCGCTGCGACGTCCGACGCCGCGCGGGCGTGATCGGCAGCCCAGCGCAAAGCAGCGACCGCGATCAACCCCAGCAGCAGCAGGGCGAGCAAGGATGTCCAAACCAGTCGTCGGCCGACGCCGAGCGGCCGCGAATCATCTCTATCGGTTGCGTCAGCCATATGTGCGGATTACCGCACAAAATGCCAATCGCTAAGCGGAAAATCGCACCAAATTGATGCTCTGCACCGCGGTGTTTCCATATTTATATTTATATATCAATGAATTAAACTAAAAACTTGCGCCGATGGACTGGCACTGGCGCCGACCATAAACTTGAAGAAGCAGCGGTGAAATACCGCGCTCGGGAGGATGTGACACGTGGCCGCCATAGTAATCGACGAATCTCAGCGGACGCCAGTGGAGGCAAAGCCCTTCTATCGCCATCTCTATGTGCAGGTGCTGGCCGCCATCCTGCTCGGCGCAATCATCGGCCACGTCTGGCCGGCGACCGGCGAGGCGCTGAAGCCGCTCGGCGACGGATTCATCAAGCTGGTCAAGATGATCATCACCCCGGTGATCTTCCTGACCGTCGTCACCGGCATCGCCGGGATGAAGGAAATGGCGTCGGTCGGCCGCGTCGCGGGCAAGGCCTTTGCCTATTTCCTGTTCTTTTCGACGCTCGCGCTGATCGTCGGGCTGGTTGTCGCCAATGTGGTCCAGCCCGGCGCGGGGATGAACATCGACCCCGCCACGCTGGATGCCACAGCGGTCGCCGATTTCGACAAAAAGGCGCATGAAGCCAGCCTCACCGGCTTCCTGCTCGACATCATCCCGACCACTTTTCTGTCGGCCTTTACCGACGGCTCGATCCTCCAGACATTGTTCGTCGCGATCCTGTTCGGCCTTTCGTTGTCGATGGTCGGCAAACCCGCCGCACCCGTCCTCGACTTTCTCGAGCGGGTCGGGCTGGTCGTTTTCCGGCTCGTCGGGGTGCTGATGCGCGCGGCGCCGATCGGCGCGTTCGGTGCCATTGCGTTCACGATCGGCAAATACGGCCTCGGCTCGCTCGTCAACCTCGGCCAGCTGGTGGCAACCTTCTATCTGACGTCGCTCATTTTCGTGCTCGGCGTCCTGGGGCTTGTCGCGCGGCTCAACGGTTTCTCGGTGCTCAAGCTCTGCCGCTATCTGAAGGCCGAACTGCTGCTGGTGCTCGGCACCTCCTCGTCCGAAGCCGCGCTGCCCAGCCTGATCGAAAAAATGCAGCGCGCCGGGTGCGAGAAATCGGTCGTCGGACTGGTGGTTCCCACCGGCTATTCGTTCAACCTCGACGGCACCAACATCTACATGACGCTCGCCGCGCTGTTCATCGCGCAAGCGTGCAACGTCGACCTGTCGCTGGGCGACCAGATCGCGCTGCTGCTGGTTGCAATGATCAGTTCCAAGGGGGCCGCGGGGGTGACCGGTGCCGGGTTCATCACCCTCGCCGCGACCTTGTCGATCGTGCCCTCGGTGCCGGTCGCCGGTATGGCGCTGATCCTCGGCATCGATCGCTTCATGTCCGAGTGCCGCAGCCTGACCAACTTCATCGGCAATGCCGTCGCGACGGTCGTCGTCGCACGCTGGGACAATGCGCTGGACCGCGACCAGCTGCGGGCGGCGCTGGACGGCGGCGCGCCGTCTCCGCTGGCCGCGCCGCCCGTCGAACAGGACATGGATTGAGGGCCGCAAAGGCCATCGAAGACAAGAGGGAGAAGGACAATGAGGGGTAGAAATTCGGCAATGCTGCTAGCGGGCACCGCGATCAGCCTGTTCGCCTTTGCACCGGCACAGGCACAGGACGGCCCGCCGACCGCGCCCGCAGGCGAGGCCGCACCGGCCGATGCGGCCGAGGCGCAGCCCGAAATCGTCGTTGTCGGTAGCCGCATCGAAGGGGCGCGGGTGACCGAGGCGCTGCCCGTCATCGTCGTCGGCCAAGACCGGCTCGACGCCATTGGCGCGGTCAGCGGCGACGAGCTGATCCGCAACATTCCGCAGATGGGCGATGTCAGCTTCAACCCCGGCAACAATGCCCAGACCAGCAACGCCGCGCGCGGCGACGTCGGCTCGGTCAACCTCCGGTCGCTCGGCGTCGGCAACACACTGGTGCTGCTGAACGGTCGCCGCATCGTCACCCATCCCGCAAGCCAGGGGCTGTCGGACACCGGGACGGTGCCGGTTCTCAGCTATAATTCCAACGCGATCCCGACGACCGGGCTCGAACGGCTGGAGGTGCTGCTCGACGGCGCCGCCGCGCTCTATGGGTCGGACGCGGTCGCGGGCGTCGTCAACACCGTCCTCAAAAATGATTACGACGGCCTGCGGCTCCAGGCCCAATATGGCGGTGCCGAGGGCACGCACCTGACCGAGTTTCAGGGCAATATCCTCGCCGGCAAGAGCTTTGATCGCGGCAACATCACCGTCTCGTTCGAATATACCGACCGCACGGCCTTGCGCGCCGAAGACCAGGATTTCACCGCCTCGGCCAATCTTCGGCCGCTGTTCGCCGACGACCCCGCCTTTGCCGGATCCTTCACCCCCGACGGCCGCGCAACGCGCGGCGCCTGGCCCGCGCTCCAGGTGCCGGTCACGGGCGGGCGGCCGCGGCGCGGCTCCACGAACCTGACCACCGCGGCGGGCTCGTTCACGGTCCGCCCGACCCGCCTTGGCGGCTGCACCCAGCCACTGACGGCGGACCTCTGCCTGGTGAACACCGCGCTCGCCACCACGGGTGCCTTTCGCGACTTGCGCTATGACACCGCGGTCCGAACCACGGTCATGCCCGGCGTGAAACGCTACAACGCCTTCGCCAACGGCCATTACGACCTGACGGACGACCTGACCCTGTTCGGCGAATTCGGTTATTACCGGTCGGATACGGTCCGTATCCAGCCGCCGGTGATCAATCTCAACCAGATCTGGATTCCGGCGACCAACTATTACAACCCGTTCGGACCGGTCGGCAGCCCGAACCGCCTGCCCGGGCTGACCAACGTCCCGGCCGCGGGGCTGCCGGTGCTGCTGACGACCTATCGTTTCGTCGACACCGGGCCACAGACGGTCAAGGTGAGCGGCGAGCAATTGCGCGGTCTGATCGGGGTTCGCGGCGAAGCCCTGGGCTTCAAATGGGACAGCGCCTTCGTCTATTCCGAAGCCTCGGCGGTCGACAGCAGCGTCGCAGTGCGAAGCTCGGCGCTCCAGCAGAGTCTGGCGCTCGCGACCCCCGATGCCTATAACCCGTTCAACGGCGGCTGCGTCGACACACTCAGCTTTGGCGACTGCACGCCGAGTTCGCAGACGGCGATCGACGCGATCACCTTCCAGCTGCGGCGCCGGTCAAAGACGACGCTGACGATGGGCGACTTCCGCGCGTCGCGGCCCGACCTGTTCGCACTGCCGGGCGGCGATGTCGGCATGGCCTTTGGCGTCGAGGTGCGGCGCGAGACGCAGCGCGACGACCGCGATGCGGCGGTCGACGGGTCAACGCCCTTCGTCGATGCGGTCAGCGGTGCGGTGACGATCAGCGACGCGGCGGCGGTCAGCGACAATCCCGACACCTATGGCAAGCGGACCGTCGCCGCCGCCTATGCCGAACTCGCGATACCGGTGATAGCGGAGGACATGAACATTCCGCTGGTTCGCCGGTTCGACGTCCAACTCGCCGGACGCATTGAAAATTACAGCGATTTCGGCAGCGTCGCGCGGCCAAAGATCGCCGCGGCATGGGACGTCTTCGACGGCTTCCGCCTCCGCGGATCCTATTCGCAGGGCTTCCGCGCCCCGAACCTCGAACAGGTGAATGCGGTCGAATATGCGCGTCTGGCGACCAGCCAGGATTTCCTGCGCTGCGAGGTCGATCTGCGCGCCGGGCGCATCACCAGTTTCAATGCTTGCGGCAACAATGTCGGCTATTCGCGCCGGGTGTCGGGCAACCCCGACCTCAAGCCCGAAAAATCGACCAACTATAATCTCGGCGCCGTATTTGAACCGGCCTTTCTGTCGGGCGACCTCGGGCGCCTGACCTTTACCGTCGACTATTGGTCGATCCGGCAAAAGGGCATTGTCGGCATCCTGGGCAACAACACCGCGGTCGCGCTCGACTATCTCTTGCGCCTGCAGGGTTTGTCGAATCCCAACGTTATCCGCGACGCCGCCAACGCCGACGACATCGCGGCCTTCGCGGGCACCGGCATTGCCCCAGTCGGCCGCATCACGACGGTGCGCGACCAGTTCATCAACCTGTTGCCCCAGACCGTCCGCGGGCTCGATTTCGGGCTTTACTGGCAATCGCCCAAGACCGGGATCGGCCGGTTCGATCTGTCGATCAATGCAACCCGGCTGCTCAAATTCGCGCGTCCGCCGGGCGACGCCGTCGATGCACTCGTCGCCGCCCGCGAAGCAGGCGACATCAACGCCGCGACGCCGCTGCCCGAAACCCAGAATCTGATCGAAGCCGATGGCCGTCCCAAATGGCGCGGCACCGCATCGCTGACCTGGTCGCTTGGCGATTTCCAGATCGGCGCTTTCGGCCGCTACACCGGCGCGGTCGATGAGCTCGGCTTCGTCGATGCCGACGGCAATCCGTGGCGGGTGAAGTCGCAGGTCACGGCCAATCTTTATGCCCAGATCCGCATTCGCGACCGCGACGCGCTGGGCGGGTCGATGCGCTGGCGCGTCGGGGTGCGCAACATCGCCGACAAAAAACCGCCGCTCTCGTCGGAAGGCTATCTGGGATCGCTTTACAGCCCCTATGGTCGCTATTGGTACACCTCGATCACCACGGAGTTCTGATATGAAACGCAGGCACGGCCTCTGGCTTTTCATCGGCTGTGCTGCGCTTTCGGTCGCGCCGGCGGCAACGGCAAAGGAGAGCGCGCCCGCGCCGACCGCCGCCGGTGCGACATCCGCGACACCGCCAAAAGCCGCGCCGCGCACGATCCTGTTTATCGGCAACAGCTTTACGCAGGGCGCCCATTCGGCCGCCCGCAACTGGGGCGCGGGCAAGGTGACCGACCTTAATGGCGCCGGTTATGGCGGTGTCCCCGCCCTGTTCAGAACCTTCTGTGAGCAGGCCGGGCTGGACTTTGACGTGACCTTGGAAACCCAAGGCGGAAAATCACTCGGCTTTCATTATGACGAGCGCCGCGCCCTGTTCGACCGGTCGTGGGACGTCGTGGTGCTGCAGGAGTTCAGCACCCTCGATCGCGACAAGCCGGGCGATCCCGGCAAATATATGCGCGATGTCGACCGGCTGGCGACATTTTTGCGGAAACGCAATCCGGCGGTCGATATCCGGCTCGCAGCGACCTGGACCCGCGCCGACCAGACCTACCAGCCGGGCGGCCATTGGTACGGCAAACCGGTGAACGCGATGGCCGACGACCTGCGCGCCGCCGCCGACCGCGTGCGCGCGTCCAATGCGGCCGTGAAGGGCATTCTCCCGATCGGCCAGGCATGGAACAGGGCGATGAGCGCGGCCGTTGCGGACCCCAATCCCTATGACGGGATCAGCTTTGGCCAGCTCGATCTATGGAGCTATGATCATTATCACGCGAGCGTCGCGGGCTATTATCTGTCGGCGCTGGTAACCTTCGGCGCGATCACCGGCATCGATCCCACCACGCTGGGGCCGCGCGAACGCGGCGCCGGAGAACTCGGGCTGGGCTCCGAGCAAACGACCGCGCTGCAACGGGTCGCCAGCGACGAACTCAAAAACCTCAAGTAAAAGCCGGTCCCGGACGCCGCGTATGCCGGCGAGAACCAACGGGACAGCATGGATTGCGTGAGAACGGCCGAGTGCAGCCAAAGACGACCAGCACCAAGGGCGTGTCGATCGAGTGACCGGCAGGCTCAATTCCATGCGGGAACTTGCCACCGACGCGCCCACGCGCGCAACACTATATGGTAACGATGGAGCGGGCGAAGGGATTCGAACCCTCGACCCCTGTCCGTCGTCAGAACATTTGGCTCAAGTCGCGGCGTAAATTAGCGGAGTGCGGGCCTCGTCTGGGGATTGATGTTAGGCGGCGAGCTTGCGGTGTTGCAAGCGCCGATGTTCGATGGTCTGTCGCTTGATCCTTTCACGCTGCTGGATGATGGCTGGTGCCCTGCCGAAGTAGGCGTCGGCAGGCGTCACATTGTTCAGGCTCTCGTGGTAGCGCTGGTGGTTGTAGTGATCGACGAACGCCTCGATCTGGGCCTCAAGGTCGCCGGGCAGGAAGTAGTTTTCGAGCAGGATGCGGTTTTTCAGGGTCTGATGCCAGCGCTCGATCTTGCCCT
>CAZCUW010000027.1:0-32279 GCA_964502035.1 uncultured Sphingopyxis sp.
CGCCGCGCGCGCGGCGTGGTCGAACGCCGACGCCAGTCTGCAGGTCCACGGTGGCAACGGCTATGCGCTCGAATATGAGATCAGCCGAGTGCTTTGCGACGCGCGCATCCTCAATATTTTCGAGGGCGCGGCGGAAATTCAGGCACAGGTGATCGCGCGTGGGCTGGTCGAGCGCCGCAACTAGAACCAGAGCAGGGGCTGGCGCACCGGGAAATTGCGCACCACCTCGCCGATCACCGGATCGGGATCGAGCCGCTGCCACAGCGCGAGCCAGTCGGCGCGGCCGAGCGCGCGGCCGCCGAACAACAGGGCTCGGCTGGCGCACCGGAAAATCGTCCCAATATTCGATGTCGGGTACCAGCGGCCAGCGCGTCTTGTCGGCGATATAGGGCGCCATCCATGCGATCGCGCCGTCGATCGAGCGGCCGTCGGGGGTTGCCCAGCCGATCAGCGCGCCCGTGCCGTCCCCCAGCAACCACGCGGTCGACGCCAGCACGTCGATATTGAACAGCGCATAGGCATAGGGTTTGGTGCGCGCGAGTTCGCGCGGCTGGCGGCCGTCGGGTTCGATCTGGGTCGGGATGATGATCGTCTGAAGCCGGGTGCGCGCGGCGGCGAGGAGGTCGGTGCGGCCCAGCAAGGCGGCGAAGGAGGCGGTTTGCAGCAACTAGCAGCTGCCATGATTATTCTTCTCGTCGCGTTCCTCGATGCCGAAAGCCGAAGTGGTCAGCCAGTCCACATAATCGCCAAACAAGCCCGCGACACCGGCGCGGATGGCCGCATAGCCCGGTGCATTTTTGCGCGCGAACAGCGCCGCGGCGCGCGCGACCTCGACGATTTGCAGCGTGTCGATCACCCCGATCGCGCGGCCTTTGTTGACCCCGATGATCGCCTGCGCGTGGTTGAGGTTCGGGTTCATGCGGGTCGCCGGGTTTACAAACCAGGCGGCCAGGTGGCGCATCGCGGCGGCGGCGAAGCGCGCCTCGCCGGTCAGATCCCACAAGGCGGCGAGCGCGGGGACGGTGCGCCCGAATGCGATCAGCGCGTCGCGGTGGCCGTCGAACCTGGCGGGGTTCGATTCGCCGTCGCGGCGGATATAGGCGCCGCCGGGATGGGCCGGATCGGGCCACCAATAATCGCCCTCCGAATAATAATCCTGCGGCCCCGCCGGGCTGCGCGGCGCGGCGATGGCGGCGATCGTGCGCGGCGGTGCGGCAAGCCATGCGGCGGCCTGCGGCAACAGCCGTCGCCGCTCGATCGCGCGCAGGTCGAAGGCGCCCTGCCGCGGGCGCGCCCCAGCGGTCGGCGCGGCGGCCAGCGCCGCGAGCAGCAGCGTGCGGCGCGCGATCATGGCGCGCGGCGCAAAGAAAAAGCCGCCGCCGCAGACAAGATAGTCGCGGCGGCGGCCAGGCAAGCCCAAGGGAGGGCTATGGCGGTGGGCGTCGCGGCGGATGCCGCAAGCCGGAAATGACGGGCGGGGCGCCGGGTCAGCGCCGCGTCCGATGCGCCGACAGATCGTACATCGCTGTGCCGGCGAGAATATAGGCGCCGCTGCCATAAAATTGGGTTTCGGTGGCCGATACGCTGTCGGGGCGGTCGCCGACCTGCTGGACCCAGCCGAGCATGCCGTCCGGTTGCACCGCGCGCTGGAGCGCGTGCCAGCCGCGCACCGCGGCGGGCTGATAGACGCGGCGGTCGAGCAGGCCGGTGTCGACCCCCCAGGCAAAGGCATAGGTGAAAAAGGCGGTGCCGCTCGATTCGGGCGGGGTGGCTGGGTCCTTGTCGAGCAGCGAGGCGGGCCAATAGCCGTCCGCCTTTTGCAGCCGGATCAGCTTGGCCGCCATCGCCTTGAACTGCGCTTCATAAGCGTCGCGGCGCGGGTCTTTCCTGTCCATCGCCTGCAGCATCCGCACTAGCCCGCCCATCACCCAGCCGTTGCCGCGGCTCCAGAACAGCTTGCGCCCCTTCGCATCGCGCAGGCCGAAAAAGCGGCTGTCGCGGAAATAGAGTTGCTCGCCCGGATCGAACAGATAGGCGGTCGCCGCCTGATATTCGGCATGGGCATATTCGGCGTAGCGCGGGTCGCCGGTGGCGCGGGTCATCTGCAACAGCGTCGGCGGCGCCATGAAGATCGCGTCGCACCAGCACCAGCGGTCGGTGCAATCCGATGTTCCCTTGCCCGGGGCGTGCGGCACGAATTCGAGCCCGATCGCCGGCTGGTTCGCGAGCATATAGTCGAAATAGGCGCGCGCCGGGGCGATCGCCGCCTGGCCGGCGCCGTGGCGCGCGGCCCAGATCCACGCCTGCGCGATCAGCTGGTCATCGGCATGGAAGGGCCGGTCGCCGAGTTTCCAGCCTTGGTCGCGGCCAAGCGCGAGCAGCGGCGGGGCATAGCGGCGGTCGCGCCGCGCGAGTTCGGTCAGCGCGACCCAGAAGGTCGCCTGTTGCCAGTCGCGCGGATTCTGCACGCTTTTGCGCGCCGCGGGCATTGCCGCCCAATTGCTGCGGTTGGCGAGCTGCCAGTCGGCGACCCGGCGCGTCGCGGCGAGGATCGCGGCGGGCTGCGGCATTGCCGGTTCGGCGACCGCCGCCGCGGCCGGAGCGTTGATCGGCACGAGCGCGGCGGGCACGCCAAGCGATGCCGCTGCAACGGCGGGCATGATCGCGCTGGCCAGCACGCCGTCTCGTTTCATATCCGCCTCCCTGACGCCGTTTCGGGCAAGCGCCGGACCATTGCCCTTGACACCGGTAACAATCTCTTTCCTTTTTCGGCGAGCATGTCAATAAGGTTGTCAGACAACTTTCGATTTGGCGCCTGATGGGGCGCAGAGGGGACGGAATGCCGAAAATCGTGTCAGCCCGGGTGATCACGACCTGTCCGGGGCGCAATTTCACGACGCTGAAGATCGAATGCGACGACGGCACGACCGGGGTCGGCGACGCTACGCTCAACGGCCGCGAGCTGGCGGTGGTCAGCTATCTGGCCGACCATGTCGCCCCGTGCCTGATCGGCCGCGACGCGCACCGGATCGAGGATATCTGGCAATTTCTGTACAAGGGCGCCTATTGGCGGCGCGGGCCGGTGACGATGGCGGCGATCGCCGCGGTCGACATGGCGCTGTGGGACATCAAGGGCAAGATGGCCGGGCTGCCGGTCTATCAACTGCTCGGCGGCGCGGCGCGCGACGGGTGCATGGTCTATGGCCACGCCAATGGCGACACGATCGCCGACACGGTCGATGCGGCGCGCGATTATCAGCGGCAGGGCTATCGGGCGATTCGTCTGCAATGCGGGGTGCCGGGCATGGCGTCGACCTATGGCGTCAGCAAGGATCGCTATTTCTACGAGCCCGCCGACGGCGCGCTGCCGACCGAAAACAGCTGGTCGACCGCCAAATATCTGCGCGTCGTCCCCGAATTGTTCGCGGCAGCGCGCGCCGCGCTGGGGTGGGACGTCCATCTGCTCCACGACGTCCATCACCGGCTGACCCCGATCGAGGCGGCGCGGCTGGGCAAGGATCTGGAATCCTGGCGCCCCTTCTGGATCGAGGATGCGACGCAGGCCGAGGATCAGGAGGCGTTCCGCCTGATCCGCCAGCACACCACCACACCCCTGGCGGTCGGCGAGATTTTCAGTTCGATCTGGGACTGCAAGGCGCTGATCGAAAACCGGCTGATCGACTATATCCGCGCCACCGTGCTGCACGCCGGCGGTATCACCCATATGCGCCAGATTGCCTCGCTGGCCGATCTGTACCAGATTCGCACCGGGTGCCACGGCGCCACCGACCTGTCGCCGGTGACGATGGCGGCGGCGCTGCACCTGGGGCTGGCGATCCCCAATTTCGGTATCCAGGAATATATGCGCCATACCGCCGAAACCGACGCGGTGTTCCCGCACGCCTATCGCTTTGCGGACGGCATGCTCCATCCGGGCGATGCGCCGGGGCTGGGGGTCGATATCGACGAGGCGCTGGCCGCAACCTTTCCTTATGCCCGCGCCTATCTGCCGGTGAACCGGCTGGAGGACGGGACGATGTGGAGCTGGTGATGCGTGCGGCGGTGGCGCTTGCGCTGGCCTTGCTGGCGAGCAGCCCGACGCTCGCGCAGGAGCATCGGCCGCTGCGGCCCGCCACCGCCGACGAGCAACGCGCACGGACCGCCGTCGTCATCGCCGATTATCGTTACGACGACCTGCTCTGGGAAAATAATCGCATCGCGTTTCGCATCTATGGCCGCGCGCTCGAACGCGCCGAACCGCCGTCGTCGTCGGGAATCGACGCGTGGGGCAAACGGGTGCACTGGCCCTTTATGGACCGCCAGCTGCGCACCGGTGATCAGCACCGCGACCACGGCGAAGGCCTCGATTTCTATAACGTCGGCACCGGGCGCGGGGTCGGTGGGCTGGGCATCTGGTACGACAACAAACTGTGGACCTCGCGCAACTATGTCCGGCCGCATATTCTGCGGTCCGGCGTTGATGTGGCCGATTTCAGTGTCGATTACGAACCTTGGCCGGTCGATACGGTGCGGACGGTGCGCGAAACGCGGCGTTTCACCTTGCCCGCCGGAAGCAATTTCACCCGCATGACATCGACGATCGCCGCCAGCGACGGCGGCGACCTGATCGTCGCGATCGGGATTTCCAAACGGCCGGTGCAAGGTGGTCAGCTGGGCGCAATCGACCGCGACGAAGCGGCGGCGCGGATGAGCTGGTGGGGGCCGGCCGACGGCGCAAAAGGACGGATGGCGGCGGCGGTGATCGTCGATCCGGCCAGCTTTGCCGGTTTTGCCGAAGATGCCGACAATCATCTGATCCTCGTCCGCGTGCGATCGGGGCGGCCGTTCGTCTATTACAGCGGCGCCGCATGGGATGGCGGCGGCGACTTTGCGACGCGCGACGCCTGGAATAGCTATGTCGATGCCCAGCGGCCCGATTTCGGACCCTAGCCAGTTTCGATACGCAATGATAACCATCCCCCATGGCGGTAACCAAGGCGGCATCGCTGGCAGACGATCTGGTCCAGCGCTTCGAGGAGCAGATCGAGACGGGCGGCATGCCCGTCGGATCGCGCTTCCCGACCGAAAAAGAGATCACCGAGACGTTCGGCGTCAGCCGCACCGTCGTCCGCGAGGCCTATTCGCGGCTGTCGGCGCGCGGCCTGCTGGTGTCGCGCCGCGGATCGGGCGCCTATGTCCCCGACGGCGCCCAATATCGCGCTTTTCAGGTCACCGCCGACGAGATTGGCGAGATCGACGATGTGCTCAAACTGCTCGAAATGCGGATGGGGTTCGAGGTCGAGATGGCCGATCTCGCCGCGCGCCGCCGCACCGAAGCGGATCTGGTCGAACTGCGCCGCACCGTGGCGGCGATGGAGGAAAGCCGCGACGTCGACGCTTCGGTGGCCGCCGACGCCGCCTTTCACGCGGCGATTGCCCGCGCGACCGGCAATTCCCATTTTCTGCGCTTCACCCAATTTCTGGGGGTGCGGCTTGTCCCGTCGCGGCGGCTGTACCTGCAGGGCGACGATCCGGTCCGTCACCAGCGTTATGCCCACACGATCAACCGTGACCATGTGGCCATCTATACCGCGATCGAGGCGGGCGATGCGGCCGGCGCGCGCCGCGCCGCGCGCCGCCATATCCAAAAATCGATCCTGCGCTATCGCACGCTCAAGGAAAGCGGCGGCGACGCGCCGTTGCGATAGGGTCAGGACCTATTAATTGCGCGATCGAGGCGTCGAAATGGCGAAGATATCGGGTTCGGGCGGGTGCAGTGGGTAGCATCGCTACCCGCAAGGCCGCGCGGGCCTGAGATCGAAGCCATTTCGACGTCCCTGCGGGATTTGACCGATTTTGCCCATGGCGTCGTCGGAAAGTCTGGAGATATCGACATATCCCGGCGCCTTTCCTCCTCGCCCTGAGCAAAATCGCCTCAAACCTCGAACGCGCAATTAATAGGTCCTGACCCTAGGGTCCGATTCGGGACAAAAAGCGGCCTCAACCGCGCGCCAAAAAAAAATTGCCATACAACAAGGTTAATGCAAAGGGCGCCAATCGCCGCGAAGCGAGCATTTTGGGGGAGAAATTCCGTTTCGGCCATGCCATGCGCGGTCGGGTGAAACCGTTACCATAACTTGATTTCGACTCGTGATGCTCTATTCCAACCCCGTGCACGGCGATCCCGACAATTACATCAGCCTGCTGTCGGTCGCGCAGATTGAAACGTTGCGACACGTTTATGAGCACAAAAATTCCAAACAAATTGCCCGGCTCATGCATGTTTCACCGCATACGGTGGACGAACGGGTGCGGCGTGTCTTGAAAAAACTTAATGTTTCCAACAGGATCGAAGCTGCCCGCATCCTGGCGGTTAACGGTGTCTTCGATCATGTTACCCCTTATCAGCCTTTGACATATCAATTGATCGACCTAGGCGACTCTCCCCCTGCGGCCGATGCCGACCCGGGGCGCAGTTCGTTTCGGCGACTTTTCGACATCGGTTCGCCATTTCCTACCGCGTCCCAGCCGGCCAACCGGCATGGGTTGATGGAAAGGATTATCTGGCCAATTTTGATCGCCTTTGCGACGATTTTGGCTTTCTCCGCTCTCTATTCGATCCTTGTCGGGCTTGGTCGGGTGATGACCTGATAGTTCGAGCCGAATGCTACGGGGGGGAAACCGGTGGCATTCTTTTTCAAGGAAAAAGAACATGCTGAATGAACGCGTTTCTGCGGCGAAAAAAATCGCTTCCGACCTTCACCAGGCCGAAGATGCTATCGACGAAGCGATGATCCGCATTGCCCAGCTCGCTGCGACCCTGCCCACGGCACGGCGCGAGACCAATATGTCGGCGATCGTCGGCCAGGCTGCGATGTCCAAGGTTGCGCACGCCCTTGCCGCCGCCGGCGAAGTGCGCCAGTTGCTGACCGACGCGCATCTCGCGCTGACGGTGACGCAAAAGGAAGTTGGCCTGGGAACCCGCATGTTCGGTGCCGGCGTCAAGCCCGCCAGCGCCAAGCTGGTCGACGAAGGCAGCAACGACCAGGCGGACGCAGCGGTTGCCGCGCTGCCGCTGGCGCAGGCCGTTTGATCATCAGGAAGGGTTAGCAGCCACAATGTGGTCCGTGGCGATTTACTATTTGGTGCTGCTCATCACGGTGGCCGTCGCGATAAGGCGCGGCGGTCCCTTTGAGCGGTGGGCGGCCTACACCGCCCTGATCGCTTCGGTTCTCACCAGTGCTCTGACGCCGTTTCCGACCTGGACCGATATTGAACTGAATATCTTCGTCATCGATGTGCTGGTTCTGCTCAGCTTCTGGTTGATCGCCATGAAGACGCAGCGTTTCTGGCCCTACTGGATCACCGGCTGGCAATTGATCGCCATTTTTGCCCACATCCAGAAATATATGTTCTCGGAGATATTGGCGCGACCCTATTCGCTCCTGTCAGTCTATATATCCTATCCGATCCTGCTGCTGATCATCTATGCCGCGGGATCGTCCAGTCGGACGCGCGAAGTTACGGCCTGATGTGTGCTGCCCTTTAGGGGACATCCTCTCATGCAGCAATTTTCGAACCAAGAAGTTGCCGAGCTAAAGTCACGTATCGACCAGATTCATGAGCTGTTGGCGGGCCGCGGTGGAGAATTGCCGGCGCCCCCGATCTCACGCAACGGTGACATCGCCGCGCCATCGGCGCTGTTCAACCAGGTGTCGTTCAGCATCCAGATCCGGCGCATCCGCCGCAGCCATTTCGGCAGCAGCGAACTGGCGGGTCCGATCTGGGACATGATGCTCGACCTGATGCTGGCCGAAAGCCATGGCCGCGCGCTCAGCGCCAGCGACCTGGCGACCGGCGCCGGGGTGCCGTTGTCGTCGGGGCTTCGCATGATCAGCGCAATCGAACGGCTGGGCTTTGCCCAGCGCTCGATCGACGAGCGCGACCGTCGGCGCACGATCGTCCGGCTGACCGCCGCCGGCATCGACCGGATGGCGAGCTATTTCGAAAAAATCGGCGTGGCTTGGCAGAACAACCAGACGCTGGCGGCCTGAGCTCCCCCCGATCGGGTGCGGTGCCGAGCTGGTCGCACGCCGCACCCGGTCACCCCCTGATCTTTGACCCTATTCGGTCATCTGGCGCATCATGCGATCGACCTTGGCCATCGCCTCGCGCTTGATCTGGCAGATCCGGGCGGCGCTGACGTCGAGGGTCAAGCCGATCTCGTGCAGGTTGAGTTCTTCAAAGAAATAGAGCTGCAAGACCATCTGCTCGCGGTCGGACAGGCAGGCGATGCATTGCCGCAGCGCCCCCATCAGATTGTCCTGTTCGCATTGGTCGCCCGCGCCGACGCCATCGTCGGGCAGCAGAAAGGCGCCGATGTCGGTCAATTCGTCGAGTGAGGTCGAACGGCCGTGCGTCGCATTGCGTTCGAGCGCAAAATAATCTTCGGGCGACAGGTCGAGCGCCGCCGCCATTTCGGTCGCCGCCGGGGCGCGCAGCAATTGCTGTTCCAATGCCGCGCGCGTCGCCTGGATACGTTTCGCGGCGACCATCGCCGACCGGCCGACATCGGCCTCGCGGCGCAACTGGTCGATCATCGCGCCGCGGATGCGGGTCGTCGCATAGGTGGCAAAGGCAAAGCCACGCTCTTCATAATTGCGGCTTGCCTCGATCAGCGCGATCAGGCCGGTCTGGATCAGGTCGTCGAGTTCGCTGGTCCGCGACACCCGCGAAAACACCTGCCAGGCGATCCGGCGGACCAGCGGCGCATATTCGTCGACCAGCGCCTCGACGCTTTCGCCATAGCCGTGCGCGCGCGGCGCGCGGCCGGTGGTCGCGGCAAATTGCTCGGCAGGCTCAATTCTCATGCGGTTGGTCCTCCATATGGGCATCGGCCCCGGTCGCCAGGCGCGGCACATCGGCGCCGATCGTCGCGACAATTTCGGTTTGTTTGCTGGCCGGAATCTCGAGGTAGGAGATCACGGCGACGTCGGGGAATGTGGCGCGGATCAGCCGCGACAGCGCCGACCGGCAAATCGGCGAGGCAACCAGCGCAAAGCTGCGCGTCTGGAGCAGCAGCGGTTCGACCGCCTGCCCGACCTGTTCGATGATCTTCATCGCCATGCCATGTTCAAACGGCCATTCGGCGCCCGGATTGGCGCGCACGGCCTGGTTGAGCAGCATTTCGACGTCGGGGCTGAAGGTGACGACGGGCAGCGGCATGCGGCTCGGCACGATCGTCTGGACGATCAGCGCGCCGATCCGCTGGCGCACCGCCTCGACCAGGTCGAGTTCGCCCAGCTGCTGCGCCGACATCGCGACCATCGCTTCGGCAATCTTGCGGAAATCGCGCAGCGGCACGCGTTCGATCAGCAGCGATTTGCACAGGCTGGCGACCCGCGGCAGCGGATAGCCCTGGGGGCTGAGATTCTGCGCCAGCTGGGGGTAATGCGCTTTCAGATTGTCGATCAACGCCTGCGCGTCGTCGATGCCGAACAGGTCGGCGGCGGCGCCCACGATGCTGTTGTTGAGGTGGGTGGCGACGACGGTTGCCGGATCGACGACGGTATAGCCCGCCGCGATCGCGTCATTCTGCGTCGCCTTGGGAATCCACAGCGCGTCGAGCCCGAAGGTGGGATCCTTGCACGGCCGCCCGACCACCTTGGTGACCAGGTCGCCCGAATCGAGCGCCAGCATTTCGTGGGGAAAGACTTCGTCCTCGCCGACGATCACCCCGGCGACCGAGATGCGATAGACGTTGCCGGGCAGCGACAGATCGTCGCTGACCTTTACCGGCGGGACGACAAAGCCCAGTTCCTTGGACAATTGGCGGCGGATGCCGGTGATCCGCGTCATCAGCGGCGCGCCCTTGCGGTCGTCGACCAGGCTGACCAGCGCGTAACCGATTTCAAGCTGGCAGGCGCTGGCGTCGCTGACATCGGCCCATTCGATCCGCGACGGGTCGGGTGCGGGCGCCGCCGGGGCGGGCGCGTCGGCGATCAGCGCCGCGCTGCGGCGCAGTTGCCAGCCGACGGCAAAGGACAGCGCCGCGGCGGGCAGGATCAGCAGCTGCGGCATGGCGGGGACAAGGCCGAGGATGAACAGGATCGCACCGACCGCCATCCAGACATGCGGTGAGGCAAATTGGCTGCCGATCTGGCCGCTGAGATCGAGCGGCGAGGCGACGCGGGTGACGATCGCGGCGGCGGCGATCGACAGCAACAGCGCCGGGATCTGCGCGACGAGCGCGTCGCCGATCGCCAGCGTCACATAAGTGCTGCCGGCTTCGGAAAAGCTGAGGCCGTGGCTGAAGACACCGAGGATCAGGCCGCCGACAATGTTGACGAACAGGATCAGCAGGCCGGCGACGGCGTCGCCCTTGACGAATTTCGAGGCACCATCCATCGATCCGTAGAAATCGGCTTCGGTTGCCACTTCGACGCGGCGCGCTTTGGCCTCTTCGGGGCTGAGCAAGCCGGCGTTGAGATCGGCGTCGATCGCCATCTGCTTGCCGGGCAGGGCGTCGAGGGTGAAGCGCGCCGACACTTCGGACACCCGCCCCGCGCCCTTGGTGATGACGATCAGGTTGATGATCATCAGGACGAAAAAGACGAACAGGCCGACGACATAGTCACCGCCGATCAGCACCTGGCCAAAGGCTTCGATGACATGACCGGCCGCCGCTGTGCCCTCATGCCCATGGACCAGCACGACGCGGGTCGACGCGACGTTGAGCGCCAGTCGAAACAGCGTTGCCAGCAGCAACACGGTCGGGAAGGACGAAAAGTCGAGCGGCTTGGCCGCCGACAAGGCGACCATCAGGATCGCGAGGCTGATCATGATATTGGCGACGAAGCTGATGTCGAGGATCAACGGTGAAACCGGGATCACCATCAGCCCGACAAGGATGAGCATCCCGACCGGCAGCGCCGAGGCACCGGCGATGCGGCCGATGTTGGCGATATTGAAGCCGGCGGTCATGCCGCGCCGCCCGAAATGGCGGCGAGCCGCCGATAGGCATCGGCGGCAAAACCCATCGACAATTTGCGGGGCATGGGCTGAATTTCCATCATCTGCAGCGGGGGACGTCCACCACCGCCCGCCAGGCCGCTCGAACGGCTCGCCGAAGCGTGCCAGCCGGCGGGGGCGAAGGATTTCATATTTTCGATCTTGCCGCCGTCTTCGAGCTTGGCGCGAAAGCGGTCGCGTATTTCGGCCAGGCTGCGCATGCTGCCATCGGGCGCGTAAAACACCGACCGGTTGGCGGCGGCCGCCTCGGGCATCATCGGCGCGCCGGGCTGGTCGGGATTGGCGTCGAGCGCGGTCAGAAATTTGGCGGCGCCGCCGCTGCCCAGGAAATGCGCGAGATAGAGGTCGACGGGCGCGGCGCTGCGCCCGATCCGGCTTTCCAGATAGGCGCGATTGTCGCCGGTCAGCGCCGCGGCCATCGTCGATGCGGCGGCGGGATCGTCGCGCAGGTCGAAAATCTGTTCGCGCAGAGTGGGATCGGTCACGGTCAGCCGCCCCGATGCATCGCGGCCGATCGCATCGGCGGCCCAGGCGAGGCCGTGATTGGCGCCGTGGCGGTCGAGGGTCGCGAGCCAGGTTTGTTTGGTGAACTGATAGAGCCCGCGCGCCGACGAGGTCGACGCCTTGGCGGTCGGATTATAGCCGCTTTCAACGCGCGCGACGTCGACCAGATAATCGAAATCGATTCCCGTGCGCGCCGACGCCGTTTGCACCGCATCCATGACGGGTGCAGCGATGCGGCGGCCGGGCTGGGGATTGTTGATGGCATTCATAAATCGGGTTCCGCTGATGCAGCAGGGCTGTCTCAGCAAACCAAAGCAATCATCGTGCCATTTACGGTTAATGGCAGAAACCTATAGAGTAATCAGTAGCTTAATGCGGCTCCACGCTGGTTGGTGCCGCGGATGTCATGGTTCCTGTCAATCCGCTGACGCGTCCAGTCCTTGAGGACGTTGACGCGGATTGCGGCGGCTTCGAGCTCGCGCAGCGTCTTGCCGATCAAGACCTGGGCGCGATGCTCGCTGCCCTTGGGGATGGCCGCGCCGCGAAACAGGATGACCGCGGTCGCCAGTTCTTCGGTCGCCGCAATGATCGCCCCGGCGTCATGCCCGTCGAGCGCACCGACCAACGCGTTGAGCCGCAATTGGACTTCTTCGAGCATCATTCCGACCCGCCGGTGTGGAAATCGATCATGGCGCTGGCGATGATCGCGGGGTGGACGCCATAGCTGCCGCTGGCGATCGCGCTGCGCAGCGATGCGACGCGGGCGACATCGACCGGCGGCGCCTGATTGGCAAGCCCGCCCGCCAGGCGGATCAGGCGCGCCGCGGGCAGGCCGTCGGCCGCCGCTGGCAGCGGCGCAGGCGCGCGGGCCGACGCTGCTGCATCGCTGGCGACGCTGCGCAGCGGAGTCGTGCGGACGATGCCGCCGACGGGTCCGATCTTGCTGTCACCCGACATATCTGCCTCCATCCGGTGCCGTCAGAAAAGTGACGACGCGGTTCACGAAGGCTTTAACGGACGCCGCCGCGGGCGATTAAGGCGGCGCGGCGCAAAAAAGACAAAAATATGGCCCGGTGACGTCGGAAAGCCGACAGTCACCGGGCCAGGGGCTGGTCAGGGTAAGAAAAGATGGGGGTCAGTCGTCGAGGCGGGCGCGGCCGGGGCCGATCACGGTCGCGCTCAGCGACGATTTGGCGTCGTTGCCGCGCAGCGCGATCATCTCGCCGATCCGGCCATCCTCGGCGGCGACCGCGGCATAGCTGATCGAAAAACTTTCGGTGTCGATCGTCACCCGGACATTGTCGCCGCGGCGGATGACGGGCGCGCTGGTGGCGGGGCGGGTAAAGCCCATGGCTGTCGGCGCCGCGTTCGCTGGCCCTGACATCGGCACGCGCAGCCGCCAGCCAAGCGAGGCGCAGCGCACCGCGAGCGCATTGGCGTCGATCGCAGTCACCGATGCCTGTTCGGGGCAGCGCGCCAGCTTGATGCGGCGGTCGACCGGGGTCGCGGTGCGGCCCAGCGCGCTGGCGACCATCGCGGTCAGCACGTCGATCGTCTGCCAATCCTCGGTGGCCTGCTGGGCATAAGCGGGATTGGCGGCGGCGGTACAGGCCGCGAGGCCAACGGCCAGGCGGGTGGTGATAGCATGGGACACGATCCATCTCCTTCGGTCCAAAATGGTCAGCCGCCTTTTTGCAGGAAGCGTGCCAGTCGCGGTTTGCGGGGCGATTGGCGCCGCCGCGGCGTGGGGTCGTCAGTTTTTTGACTGCTACGCCAAAGCGACAATGGCGATCATATTTAAATAACGGAAAATAATAGATAAATGCCTTTTGGCACGGTGATTGCATCGTTCTTTGTGTTTTCCGCGCGTCGGCGTCGGCAGCGACCGGACCGGGCCAGCGGCGAATGAAGGAATTTGATGATGGCATCCGAGAAACTCTTTGGCCTGCACGCGACGGCGCTTCAGTTGCGCAGCCAGCGCATGATGATGCTCGCGTCGAACATCGCCAATGCCGCGACGCCGGGATACAAGGCGCGCGACCTCGATTTTTCCAAGGCGCTCGACCTGGCGCGGCAGGGCGGCTCGACTGCCGATGCGATGGCCGGCGCGATTGCTTATCGTGTGCCGGTGCAGGCGTCGCTCGACGGCAACACCGTCGAAATGGCGACCGAGCAGACGGCGTTCGCCGAAAACGCGCTCGCTTACCGCTCCAGCCTTTCGTTCCTCAGCGGCCGCGTCAACACGCTGACCCGCGCAATCAAGGGCGAATGACGATGGCCAGCAATTTCTCGGTCTTTGACATCAGCGGCCGCGCGATGTCGGCGCAGCTCGTTCGGCTCAACACCACCGCATCGAACCTGGCCAACGCTGGGACGATCGCGGGCAGCGAAGCCGAAGCCTTTCGTTCGCTCAAACCCGTGTTTCGCACCGTGATGGACAGCCAAGGCCGCGCGACGGTCCAGGTCGATCAGGTGACGACGTCGAAAATGGCGCCGTCGAAACGCCACGATCCGTCGAACCCGCTCGCCGACAAGGACGGCAACGTCTGGCAGGCGGCGGTCGATAGCGCCGCGGAAATGGTCGAGATGGTCGAGACCGCGCGCCAATATCAGAACAATGTCCAGGTCCTCGAAACCGCCAAGGGCCTGATCAACGAAACTCTCAGGATGGGACAATAAAATGGCCGTCAACAACGTCACCAACGCCAACAATGTCGTGCTCCAGCCGAAGGGCGCCGGGCAGCAGATGGGGCAGAGCGATTTCCTGCGCCTGATGACCGCGCAGCTGTCGCAGCAGGATCCGTTCAACCCCGTCGATAACCAGCAGATGGTCGCCCAGATGGCGCAATTTTCCAGTCTGGCGGGAATCAGCGAAACCAACACGACGCTGCAGCAGATTTCGGAGCAGCTCGCGGCACAGACCCAGCTGCTCAAGGACATCAAGGCCGCCACCCCGGCGCCGACAACCCCCACCACCTAAGAAGGATAAAGCCATGTCATTCTATACCTCGCTTTCGGGCCTCAAGGGCGCCCAGACCGACATGTCGGTCATCTCGAACAACATCGCCAACGCCGGATCGATCGGGTTCAAGCGCAGCAAGGCGCAGTTCGGCGACATCTTCGCCTCGTCGCCGACCCAGTCGACCAAGATGATCGCCGGTCAGGGCCAGCGGCTGAACGGCATCACCCAGCAGTTCACGCAGGGATCGTATGAATCGAGCGAAAAGACGCTCGACATGGCGATCGTCGGCGAGGGCATGTTCGTGGTGAAGGGCGACCCGCCGCGCGAACAGGTGACCTATACCCGCAACGGCGCGTTTACCGCGACCCCCGACCGTAATGTGATCGATTCGACGGGGCAGAAACTGCAACTGCTGCCCGTCGATGCCAACGGCAACGTCACCAACAACACGCTGGCCGGGGCGTTCGATTTTGTCCTGCCGCCGGGCGCGCCGAGCGATCCCACCGCCCAGCTGGTCAATGTCTCGATCGGCCTCGACGGGCTGGTCTCGGCCACCTTTGCCAATGGCGAAGCGCAGGTGCTCGGCAAAGTCGCCATGGCGACCTTCCCCGCGATGGAAGGGCTGCGCCCCGTCGGCGACGCGCATTGGCAGTCGTCGGGCGAAAGCGGCGCGCCGACGATCGACGCCGCGACTAACGGCCCGATGGGCGCGATCCGGTCGGGCGCGCTCGAACGCTCGAACGTCGATATCACCGAAGAACTGGTGATGCTGATCGGTGCGCAGCGCAATTTCCAGGCGAACGCCAAGGCGATCGAGGGCGCGTCGCAGCTGTCGCAAACCATCATCAACATGCGCTGATCCAGCGCATTTAGCCGCCTGCCGGGAGCCTTCAGATGGACAAACTCATCTATACCAGCCTTACCGCGATGCGGGGCAGCACGGCCCGGCAGACGGCGATTGCCAACAATCTGGCGAACGCGCAGACGCCCGGGTTTCGCGCCGACATGGCCGAGGCGCAGGCACTGTGGCTGAACGGCAGCGGCACGGGGGCGCGCGCGATGGCGTCGGAAGAGGTGATCGGCGCCGACATGCGCGCCGGCACCGTCACCGCGACCGGGCGCGATCTGGACATCGCGGTGCAGGGCGATGCGCTGCTCGTGGTGCAGGCGAAGGACGGCACCGAGGCCTATACGCGGCGCGGCGACCTGCAGGTGTCGCCCAGCGGGCTGCTGACCACCGGCGACGGCCACCCCGTCCAGGGCGGCCAGGGTCCGGTGACCATTCCCCCCGCCGACGCGATCACGATCGACGTCGAGGGGCGGGTGTGGATCGTCCCCGCCGGCGGCGACGCCGCCAATCCGCAGGAGGTCGACCGGCTCCGGCTGGCGACCCCGACCGGGTCCGACATCGCCAAGGGTCTTGACGGCCTGTTCCGCGTCAAGGGCGACGGCATCTTGCCCGACGATCCCGAAGCGCGGCTGATCACCCGCTCGATCGAAGGATCGAACGTCGCCGCCACCACCGCGCTGGTCGCGATGATCGAGGCGAGCCGCAGCTGGGATACCCAGCTCAAGCTGGTCAGCGACGCGCGCGACATGGACAGCGCGACCGCCAATTTGATGCAGCTTCCCCGTTAAGGAGACAATGACATGAGCTTCGGTGCCTTGCACGTCGCGCGAACCGGTCTGGACGCCCAAGGCTTCCGGATGCAGGTGATCGCCAACAACCTCGCCAACGTGAACACCACGGGTTTCAAGCGCGACCGTGCCAGCTTTGAAACGCTGAGTTATCAGATGATGACCGCGCCGGGTGCGCCGTCGTCGGCCGAAAACCGTTATGCGACCGGGCTCAACCTCGGCACCGGCGTGTCGCTGGGCGGCACGTCGCGGATCGACACGCAGGGGACGTTCGCCACCACCGGCAACGCGCTCGACATGGCGATCGACGGCGCCGGATATTTCCAGGTGCAAATGCCCGACGGGCGCACCGGCTATACCCGCGCCGGCAATTTCGGTCGTTCGCCCGACGGCACGATCGTGACCTCGGACGGCAAGCCGCTGACCCCCGCGATCCAGATTCCCCAGGATAGCACCAATATTTCCATCGCCGCCGATGGCACCGTGACGGCGACCGGCGCCGACGGCACGCTGAACGAACTCGGCCGTATCGAACTCGCACGCTTTGCCAATCCGGCGGGGTTGCAGGCGATCGGCGACAATATGCTGATCGAAACCCCCGCTTCGGGCGCGCCGCAGGTCGGCGCCGCCGGGCTGGAAGGCCGCGGCAGCCTGCGCGGCGGGATGCTTGAGGGATCGAACGTCAATGTCGTCGAGGAACTCGTCGATATGATCGAGACCCAGCGCGCCTATGAGGTCAATTCCAAGATGATCCAGGCCACCGACGAGATGATGAAAAATGCCGCGCAGACGCTCTAATCTGGCGATTGGCGTGGCGTTTGCCTTCGCACTCGTGCCGGTTGGCGTGGCGGCGAAGGACAAATTGCCGCCCGACGCCTTTGCTGCCGCGATACCGGCGCCCCCGGCACCGCTGCCCGGCAACGGCTCGATCTTTCAGGGCAGCTATGTGCCGCTGACCTCGGGCGGTCGCGCCGGGCAGGTCGGCGACATCCTGACCATCCAGCTCGTCGAGCGCACCGCCGCGACCAAAAGCAACGCGGCGGGAACCCAGCGCGACGGCAATATCGGGCTGACCCCGCCGTCGACCGGGCCGCTGTCGCTGTTCAACCCCAGCGACATCGCGATGGGCGGCGGCCAGCAGTTCAAGGGCAAGGGCGACGCATCACAATCGAACGCGCTGTCGGGCGAGGTCAGCGTGACCATCGCCGCCGTCTATCCCAACGGCACGATGCTGGTGCGCGGCGAAAAGCTGCTGACGCTCAACCGCGGCGACGAGCGTGTCCAGATTTCAGGGATCGTCCGCGCGATGGATATCAGCCCGGACAACCGCATCCTGTCGACCCGCGTCGCCGACGCCAACATCCGTTATGTCGGCAAGGGCGAGATCGCGCGCGCCAGCCAGCAAGGCTGGTTGCAGCGCTTCTTCTCGATCATCAGCCCGTTCTGAAAAGGATCCTAAAGTGTCCCAGCGTCCCACCCTGTTTGCCCTGATCGCGCTCCTGATCGCCAGCCTGACCTTTGCGGCGCCGGCGCAAGCGCAGCGGATCAAGGACATGGGCCAGTTTCAGGGGCTGCGCGCCAACCAGCTCACAGGCTACGGCATCGTTGTCGGGCTGGCGGGAACGGGCGACGACAGCCTCGACTATTCGACGCTGGGCATGAAAGGCGCGATTTCGCGCTTTGGCCTGACGCTGCCGCCGGGGGTCAATCCGGCGCTGAAAAATGCCGCGGCGGTGATGATCACCGCCGAACTGCCGCCATTTGCCAAGCCTGGCCAGCGGCTTGACGTGACCGTTTCGGCGATCGGCAAGGCCAAAAGCCTGCGCGGCGGCACGTTGGTACTCGCGCCGCTTTATGGCGCCGACGGCCAGATTTACGCGATGGTGCAGGGTAATCTCGTCATCGGCGGACTCGGGGTAAATGCCGCCGACGGATCGAAGCTGACGGTCAATGTCCCGTCAAGCGGCCGGATCGCCGGCGGGGCGACGGTCGAGCGTGCGGTCGATACCGGCTTTGCGTCCAGCGACTGGCTGACCTTCAACCTCCACCAGTTCGACGCGACCAACGCCAAGCGCGTCGCCGACGCAATCAACGCCGCGATCCCCGGCAGCGCATCGATGATCGACGGCGCCAGCATCGCGATCCGCGCCGCCGGCAATGGTGACGAGCGGATGCGGCTGATGTCGAAAATCGAGAATCTGGGCGTGCAGCGCTCTGAACCGCCGGCCAAGGTGATCGTCAACGCGCGCACCGGCACGGTGGTGATCAACGGCGCGGTCCGCGTCGGCACCGCCGCGGTCAGCCACGGCAAGCTCACCGTCTCGATCAAGGAATCGCCGACGGTCGTCCAGCCGGCCCCGTTCAGCCGCGGTGAGACTGCGATCGAGCCATCGAGCGAAATCGAGGTCGCCGAGGATTATCGCCCGGCCTTTTTGATGAAGCCCAACGCCTCGCTGTCTGAGCTCGTCGATTCGATCAACCGCCTGGGCGTCTCGCCCGGCGATCTGGTCGCGATCCTCGAGGCGCTGAGCCAGGCGGGCGCCCTGACAGCAGAATTGGTGATCATATGATGATGCCCATATCCTCAACGCCCGCGGCGCCTTCCTTCGTGCCGGCTTCGGCCACCCCGACGCTCACTGGCGGCGGCGGCGATGGCGGCCTGCGCAAGGCGGCCGAACAATTCGAGGCGGTGATCCTGCGCCAGCTGATGGCATCGATGCGCCAGGCGAAGCTGGGCGACGACATGCTCGGGTCGAGTGCGACCGACAATTTCCGCGAAATGGCCGATGCGCGCACCGCCGACTCGATCGCTGCGATGCGCCAGTTCGGCATCGCCGACATGGTCGAGCGCCAGTTCCGCGGTCGTCCCGGCAATGCGGCTGGAGGCGTACAATGAGCGATCTTCTCGGCATCGGTTACAGCGGGCTCAAGGCCTATTCGCGCGCGCTATCGACGATCGGCGACAATATCGCCAACGCCCAGACCCCCGGCTATGCGCGGCGGCGACTCGACATGATGGAGCCCGTCAGCGGCAGCGATTCGGCATTTTATCGCGGCAACATCAATCCCAGCGGGGTTGAGATTCGCGGCGTCAGCCGGTCGGTCGATGCCTGGCTGATCGAGGATTCGCGGATTTCCGGTGGCGACGCCGAACGGTCGGCGACCAGGCTCGGCTGGCTGGACAAGGTCGAAGGCGCGCTCAGCGATGAGACCAATGGGATCAAGACCGGGCTGACAAAGCTGTTCACCACCGCCGACCAATTGACCGCCGATCCGGCGAACAAGACTTTGCGCAGCCAGTTTCTGCAAGCGGTCGATGACGTCGCATCGGGCTTTCGCACCGCAGCAGGCCAGCTCGACAAGATGGCGGACGGGGTCGAGGGCGCGGCGACGGCGACGGTTCAGGATTTCAACACCAATCTGAACGCGCTCGAACAGATCAACATCGGGCTGCGCAAGGCGCGTCCGGGTTCGACCAACGAGGCGAGCCTGCTCGACGAGCGAGATCGGTTGCTCGACAAATTGTCGTCGCAGGCGGGCGTCAGCGCGACGTTTGAAAACAACGGATCGGTGACGCTGCGCGCGAGCGGATCGGGCGACCTGCTCGTCGGCGGCGGCGCGGTGAACCCGATCGCGGTGACCACCGCCGCCGACGGGCGCCTCTCCTATAGCGTCGGGGGTTCGCCGCTGGCGATCGCGACCGGCTCGCTCGCCGGATTGTCGGAAGCGGCCAATCATGTCGCCGACCAGCGCGCCAGCCTCGATACGATGGCGACCGGCTTTGCGGCGCAGCTCAACGCCGCGCATCAGGCGGGCCGCGATGCCAATGGCAATCCGGGCGCGCCGCTGTTTACCGGCACCAGTGCCGCGACGCTGACCGCCGCGACGCTGACCCCCGAACAGGTCGCCGCCGCCAACGCATCGGGGAGCAACGGCAACATGCTGGCGCTCGGCACGCTGCGCGGCGCCAATGATACCGAATCGCGCTGGTCGGGTTATCTGGCAACGCAAGCACAGACGACCGCCGCGGCGCGGGCGCAGGATGCCGCCGCGATGACCCGCGCCGACGCATCCGCTGCGGCGCGCGACGGGGTGAGCGAAGTCGATCTCGACAAGGAGGCCGCCGAACTGCTGCGGTTTCAGCAAGCCTATCAGGCCGCGGCCCGGACGATCCAGGTCGCGCGCGAAACCATGCAGACGCTGCTGAGCTCGATCTAAGGGAGAGCGGACTATGATTAACGCCGTAGGCAATCGCATGACGCGCGAAATCGCGCGCCAGCAGAAACTCGCCGACCAGATCGAGCGGACGCAGATCCAGATATCGAGCGGCAAGCGGCTGCAACGCATGTCCGACGATCCGGTGTCGGCGCGGCGGATCGCGACGATCGGCACGACGCAGGCCAGCATGACCGCGTGGAACACCAACATCAATTCGGCGTCGGCGCTGGTGGCGCAGGCCGATGGCGTGATGAAATCGGTGAGCAATTTGATGACCCGCGCGCGCGAGCTGACCCTCGCGGCGGCGAATGATTCGGCGAACCCCGCCGACCGCGCGACGATCGCCGCCGAACTTGGGACGATCGCCGACGAAATCGACAGTCTGGCGGCGACGCGCGATTCGAACAGCGAACCGTTGTTCGCCGCCGGCACCGCGCGCGTCATGCGGTTTGATTCGGATATCAGTTTTGCGCCCGTTCCAGCGGCCGCCGACGTCTTTGTCGTCGCGGGCAACAGCCTGTCGACCGGCATCCGCGATGCGGCGGCGGCGGTCACGGCGGGCAACAAGCCGGCGATGGGCGCCGCGCTGACCGCGCTCGAGACCGCGATCGGCCAGGTCGCCGATCGCCACGCCGCGCTCGGCCTGTCGGGGGGGCGGCTCGATCGCATCGGCGACGGGCTGGCGGCGCGCGGCATCACGCTGAACGACGAACGGTCGTCGGTCGAGGATACCGATCTGTCGGTCGCCATTGCCGAACTTAATGCCCAGGATCTGACGCTGGGCGCGGCGCAGGCGGCTTTTGCCAAGATCAACCGGCAGACCTTGTTCGATATTTTGAACTGAGCGCGCTCAATATCGCGGCGCGGCTGCCGTTAAGCATAAAGACGTCTTTTGAATTTGGGGCCTTTGCCCCGCATGGAGTTGCCCCCGCATGTTTCCGGTAATCGGCATCGTCGTTCTGATCCTGCTGGTGTTCGGGGGCTTCGCGCTGACCGGAGGCAATCTTGGCCCCGTCATGCACGCGCTGCCGCACGAAATGCTGATCATCGGCGGCGCCGCCATCGGATCGCTGATCATCGGCAATTCAGGCGCCGACCTCAAGGCGCTCGGCGGCGGCCTCGGCAAAGTGTTCAAGGGACCGCAGTATAAGAAGCAGGACTATCTCGACTGCATCCTGCTCGTCTCGACATTGATGAAGATGATGCGCACCGAAGGCCCGGTCGCGGTCGAACCGCATATCGAGGATCCGGCCAATTCGACGCTGTTCCAGCAATATCCTAAATTGCTCAAGGATAAGACGCTTATCCATCTGATCTGCGACACGCTGCGCCTGGTCGTTGTCTCGTCCGGCACGCTCGATCCCCATGCGGTCGAGGATGTCATGGACAGCGCGCTGAAGAACCATCACCACCATGCGATCAAACCCGCCGACGGCTTGCAGAATCTGGCCGACGCGCTGCCCGCGCTTGGCATCGTCGCCGCGGTGCTTGGCGTCGTCAAGACGATGGGATCGATCGACAAGCCGCCCGAGGTTCTGGGCGGCATGATCGGATCGGCGCTCGTCGGTACCTTCCTCGGCGTGTTGCTCGCTTATGGTCTGGTCGGTCCGTTCGCGACGCGCGCGCGCACCGTGATCGAAAGCGACGGCGCGATGTATCATACCGTGAAGCAGCTGATCGTCGCGTCGCTACACGGCCATCCGCAGCCGCTGGTGATCGAGGCCGCACGGTCGGGCGTCGAACATGCCAACCAGCCGAGCTTTGCCGAAGTGTTTGACGGAATGCGCGGTCGCTGATGGCGGCGCGTCCCAATCTGCCGCGCCCGATCATCGTCAAGAAGATCATCGAGGCACCGCACGCCGGCCATCATGGCGGGGCGTGGAAGGTTGCCTATGCCGATTTCGTCACCGCTATGATGGCGTTCTTCCTGCTCATGTGGCTGCTTGGCGCGACGACCGAAAAACAGCGCAAGGCGCTCGCCGATTATTTCGCGCCGACGATCGTCGAGACGAAGCAGGGCAGCGCCGGGTCGAACGGCCTGTTCGGCGGCGATTCGATCGTGTCCGCCGACGATTATCCGCATGCCGCCGGTCAGACCGGCACGCGATCGATCACCATCCCCAAGGATGCCGTCGGCGGTCCCAAGGAAGCATCGGGGCGCGAGAGCGAAAGGATGAAATTCCAGCAGGTTGCCAAATCGCTGATGGATCGGGTCCAGAAACAGGGCGACCTCAAACGCCTCGCGCGCAACCTGCGCTTCACCGAAACCGTCGAAGGGATGCGTATCGACGTAATCGACGACGCCGATTTCTCGATGTTCGCCAGCGGCACCAGCCAGCTGACGCCAGAAGGCGCCCGGCTGTTCAGTGAAATCGCCAAGCCGGTTGCCGAGGCCACCAATCAGGTGATGGTCCGCGGCCATACCGACGCGGCACCCTGGTCCGCCAAGTCGGGGACCAACAATTGGCGCTTGTCGGTCGACCGGGCCGAGATCGTCCGGCACTATCTGGAGTTTCGCGGCGTCGCCTCGAACCGCTTCGCGCGCATCGAAGGGGTCGCCGATCGTGAGCCCTATGTCCCCTCCGACCGATTCGATCCGCGCAACCGCCGCATCTCAATCACGCTCGGCTGGCGAACCGCCGCTGACAATTAGTGCCAGTTTGGCAGCATATCGGATCGTTAATAACGCAATTGCGCCGCCGATACATCCAATCTGGCAATAACCCTTTGTTATGAAGGGGTTATGCAAGAGTGGATAATATTTTGTTTACCACTTTCGTCAATCTCTGGGTCCATCGAAAAGGCGCCGAATTGGGGGGCGCGGTGGAGACCGAAATGACCGTGGGGCAGAACAACAGTGCAGCGCTTGAGACGCTGATCATCGGCAGCAGCGCGGTCGCCGCGCAGCTGCGCGACATGATCCGCCGCGTGGCGCGGTCGAACGCTTCGGTCATGCTCTGCGGCCCGTCGGGTTCGGGCAAGGAACTCGTGGCCCGTGCGATCCACGACGAAGGCGTCCGGTCGGGCAAGGCCTTTTCCGCGATCAACTGCGGCGCGATCCCTGGCGACCTTATTGAATCCGAATTGTTCGGGCATGAAAAGGGCAGCTTCACCGGCGCCCACGCCCGCCGCATCGGCCATTTTGAAGCGAGCGAGGGCGGCACGCTCTTCCTCGACGAAATCGGCGACATGCGTTTCGACATGCAGGTCAAACTGCTCCGCGTGCTCGAGGAACGGATGATCGTCCGCGTCGGCAGCAGCGATGTGAAGGCCGTCGACGTCCGCGTCATTTCGGCCACCCACCAAGATCTCGGCGCCGCGATCGCCGATGGCAAATTCCGCGAAGACCTGTTCTTCCGGCTCGGCGTGGTTGTGCTCCAGGTCCCCAGCCTGGCCAGCCGCGTCGAGGACATTCCCGCGCTCATCCGCCACTTCCAGCGCAAGATGCCGGGCGAGGCCAAGTGCCGCTTCGACGCTGAGGCCATGGCGTTGCTGATGCAGCACGGCTGGTCGGGCAATATCCGCGAACTCAGGAATTTTGTCGAGCGCGCCAGCGTGCTGCATGGCGGCGAAACGCTGGGCGCCGACGATGTCGCCATGCTTTTGAACCCCACCGCAGTGCCCCGGCCGCGGCAGGCTGTCCCCAGCAGCTTTGCCGCGGTCGAGGCCAGCGCGGACGACACCACGCCTGCCATGCCGTTCAGCAAGGCGCCGGCGCCGGGCCGCCCGATCGACCTCAAGCGCGAGATCGAAACGATCGAGCTCGAACAGATCCACGTCGCGCTCGACCTGGCCGATGGCATCATTTCCGAAGCCGCGCGCCTGTTGACGCTGAAGCGCACGACGCTGATCGAAAAGATGCGCAAATATGGGGTTCAGCAGCAGGCCGCCTGATCGGCGCCCGCCACACGAGTTTCAGCACCCGCTGAAAAAAGGGGGCTCTGGTCCGCCCCCGACCACCCGGCCGCCCGTCCCCACCAGGGCGGCCGGGTACCCAGCGGGAACCTTTGAAACGGCATCGGCCCGCTTCCCCACCCCGGGAAGCGGGCCGATCCTGTTTTCAGTTTGATGCGACGGCGGTCAGCGCAATTGCCGCCATGCCGCGCTGACCGTCAGGATACCGTCGAGAAGCTCCGCCAGCGCTTCGGCATCATTCTGCACCACCGCATCGTCGAACTTGCGGCGCATGCTGCGATAGACGCGCGACAGCGCGGTCGCGACATCGCCGCCGGCATCGCGGTCCAGCCCGGCGTCGAGCCCGATCAGGATCGCGCGGGCGCGGTGCGCGGGTTCGGTGGCTGAAATGCGCTGGCCCTGCCGGACCATCGACCCGAGCACACCGATCGCGGTTTCCAGCTCGTCATAGAGCATGGTCACCAGCTCGATCGGGTCCGCGGCGGCGGCGCGGCTTTCATGCTGCAAGCGGCGATAAAGCCCGGTCGCCCGGACGGTCGAGGCGGTGGCGGTCATTTAGTTGTTGCCCTGGTTGGTCCAGAGCTTGATCTGTTGTTCAAGATAGGTTTGCGTCGCTTTGAACGCCGCCAGCCGCGCGTCGAGCGAGCCATATTGCTTCTCCAGCCGGGCGCGATAGGCGTCCTCGCGCGTCTCGATCGTTTCAAGCTGTTCGGCGAGGGTTTCCTTGCGGGTATCGAGCGATTCGGCGACCCGGCCGATCACGCCGTCGGTCGCGACCGCCTTGTCGCGGAACGCATCGAGGACAAAGGCGATGCCGGGGTCGCTGGTCTCGGTCCGCCCGCCGTCGCGGCGCGGGTTGAACAGCGCCTCGACCGCCCCGGCGTCGGTGGCGAGCACCTGCGCCAGCTTGGCTTCATCGACCATCAGCAGGCCTTCCTTGGTCGTCGAAACGCCGATGTCGGTCAGCTTGTTGATGCTGCCGTGGCTGGAAATGACCTTGCCGACCAACCCCGAAAGTTCGCGTTCGAGTTCGCGCAGCGATGTGGTCGACCCCGACAGGCCGGCGGCCGACGACAGGCTTTTTTTCAGCTGATTATAGACCGAGACAAAATCGCCGACGGTCTGTTTGATGATGTCGAGCGGGCGGCTGGCGCCGATATCGACCGGCTGGCCGGGCGCCGCTTTTTTCAGCGTCAGCGACATGCCCGGCACGACATCGTCGATGATGTTGGTGCCGCGGCTAAACGCGACGCCGTCGAGGGTGAATTCGGCGTTGGCGGCGCTCTGGCCCAGCGTCATCCCGCCGCCTGCGCCATAGGCAAAGGCAGAGAGGCCGGGATCGGCGCCGGCATCGGCGGCGAGGGTGAAGGCGTTGGCGGCCCCCGACGGACCCTTCAGGATCAGGCGGTGCCCGCCCTGGTCGGCGATGGTCGATGCGGTCACTCCGCCGCCGCTCGCATTGATCGCGCTGGCCAGCCCATCGAGACTGTTGTTGGTGCCATCGACGGTGATCGTCTTGGCGACACCCCCCACGGTCAGCGTCATCGTGCCGGTGCCGATCGCGGCGGTACGGTCGGCGACCACGCCCGAATAGGCGCTTTGAGCGCGCGCGAGCTGGGTGACGATGATGGTCGCGGCGAAACTGTCGGCATAGAGTCCGGCGCGCGCGGTGGCGTTCAGCACGCTGTCGTCGGACACCGTCGGGGTGCTGCGCAGCGTCCCGTCGCTGACCATCTGACCCAGCGAATCGGCAAAGCCGTCAAGGTCCGATCGGGCCTGCGCCAGGGCGCTGATCCGCGTCTGGTTCTGCTGGGTCAGCGTCGTGATCCGCGCGACCTTTGGCTCGCGCGACGCAGCGGACAGGTCGGTGACCAGCTGTTTGATGTCGATGCCCGATCCGGCGCCCAGGCTGTTGGCAATTGAACTGACCATGACGAAAAATCCTTCGCACCCCTTAACGGCGGCGCTGCGGCAATTTTAAGCCTGACGGCGCCCGTCGGGGTCGAAATGGTGCGATGCGGGAACATCGACCACCGGCGGCGCCGCGCCTTCGGCGACCATGCGCTCAAGCTGAAAGACAAAGGCGAGCACGGTGGCGACCGCGACGAACAATTCGTCGGGGATCACGCGCCCGGCGCGCGCGGTGAAATAGATGGCACGGGTCAGTTGCGGATATTCGAGCAGCGGGACATTGGCGCCGCGCGCCAGCTCACGGATCGCCAGCGCGACATCGCCGCGGCCGCGCGCGACCACAACCGGGGCGGCATCGACCCCGGGACGATAGCGCAGCGCGATCGAGAAATGGGTCGGGTTGGTCAGCACGACGGTCGCGTCGGACACCGCCTTGCGCGCCGATCCGCTCAACATTTCGTGCGCGCGCTGGCGCTGCGCCTGTTTGAGTTCGGGGGCACCGTCGGACTGGCGCATTTCCTCTTTCACCTCCTGCTTGCTCATCATCAGACGCTGGTTACGCTGGAACCATTGCACCGGGACGTCGATCAGCGCGATGACAACCAGGCCGCCGGCGAGCACCAGCATGGCATGGCCGATCGCCTGTCCGGCGAGGCCGATCGCCGCGAGCAGGTCGGTCGATGCCATCGTCATGATCGCGGGAAGGCTGCGGTCCACCAGCCAATAGCCGATGGTGCCGAGCAGCAGGACTTTGGCCATCGCCTTGCCCAGTTCGGCGGCGCCCTGCATCCCGAACATGCGTTTGAGCCCGGTCATCGGGTTCATCCGGTTGCCCTTGAACGCCAGCGCCTTGCCACGCCAGCCAAACGAGCCGAGCAGCGCCGGCCCCGCGACCGCGGCGCCCAGCGCGAGCGCGAACAGGCTGGCGAGCGGCAGCAGGATTTCGACCCCATTGCGCATCAGCGCCTCGGCCGGCGCAAAATCGGCGACGTCGGCGGCGGAGAAGGTCAGCCCGCGGCGGAGCAGATCGCCCGCCGATTGCACGAACCAGCCGCCCGCCGCGACGATCCAGCCCGCGGCGGCGAGCATCATCAACGCCGTCGCCAACTCGCGCGACATCAGCACGTCGCCTTCGCGCGCCGAATCACTCAGCTTCTTGGGGGTCGGCTGTTCGGTTTTCTGGTCTTTGTCGGGTTTGCTCGCCACGGCTCAGAGCCCCGCGAACATCCGCGCGCCGTCGAGCGCGTCGGACAGGATGCGAACGATTGCTTCGGCCATCGCCGGGGTCGCGACGCCGAGCAGGACGATACCGGCGAGCAGGGTCGCGGGAATACCCACCGCGAACAGGTTGAGCGCGGGCGCCGAGCGGCCGATGACGCCCATGATGACCTGGACTAGGATCAGGACAAAGCCGACCGGCATCGCGATCGTCAACGCGGCGGCGAACATCAGGCTGCCGAACCGCAATACGCCGCCGATCGCGTCGAACGAGGGGAAGGCGTTGCCGGGGGGGAGGGCGGTATAGCTGTCCACGATGATGTCGATCAGCACCAGATGGCCGTCGGCGGCGAGGAACAATGCGGTCGCCAGCATCGACAGGAACTGGCCGATCGCCGAACTCGATGCGCCGCTGAGCGGATCGACCATCGATGCAAAGCCCAGCCCCATCGCGTTGCTGATCGCCTCGCCCGCCAGCAGCGCGGCGGCGAGTCCCATCTGGAGGATGAATCCGATACCGAGCCCGATCACGACCTCGCCGATGACGAGCAGCAGGCCGGGGACCGACACAATGCCTTCGGGGGGCAATGCCATGCCCGATGCCGCCACCGCGGGGATCCCGACCGCCAGCGCGATGACCAGCCGCAGCTGGATCGGGACGCTGGTCGCGCCGAATACCGGCGCTGCGATGAACGCCGCACCGGGGCGGATCATCGCCAGCATCCACAGCTGCAGCATCGCCTCGATATTCGGGATGTCGGCGGGGTCCACGGCCGGGTTAGCGCACCAGCGCCGGGATCTGGGCGAAGATGTCGCGGGTGAAATCGGTGAGCAGCACCAGGATGCTGCCGCCAAAGATCGCGAGGCAGATTGCCGCGATGATCAGCTTGGGGACAAAGGTCAGCGTCTGTTCGTTGATCGACGTCGCCGCCTGAACCATGCCGAGAAGCACCCCGATGACGAGCACCGGGAGCAGGATCGGCGCCGAAGCGAGGGCGAGGATCCACAAGGATTGCTGCGCCATGCCGATGAAATAATCGGTTTCCACGCCGCTACGTCCCGAACGAGGCGGCGAGCGAACCCATCGTCAGCGCCCAGCCGTCGACGAGCACGAACAAGAGCAGCTTGAACGGCATCGAGATGATCGTCGGCGACAACATCATCATGCCGAGCGACATCAGCGCCGAGGCGACGATCAGATCGATGACGAGGAAGGGCAGGAAGATCAGGAAACCGATCTGGAACGCAGTCTTGAGTTCGCTGGTGACAAAGGCGGGCAGCAGGATCGAGAACGGCACGTCCTTGGGGCTGGCATAGGCCGGCGCCTTGGCGATTTTCGCGAACATCATCAGGTCGGTCTTGCGCGTCTGGGTCATCATGAACCCATGCAGCGCGGTGCCCGATCGCGACACGGCTTCGCCGATGTCGATCTGTTCCTGACCATAGGGGGTGATCGCGACGCGGTTCACCTCGCTGATCACCGGCTGCATCACGAACAGTGACAGGAACAGGCTGAGCCCGACCAGCACCTGGTTCGGCGGCGTCTGTTGCAGTCCAAGCGCCTGGCGCAGGATCGACAGCACGATGATGATGCGGGTGAAGCTGGTCATCATCAACAGCAGCGACGGCAGCACCGTCAGCAGGCTCATCAGGACGAGGATTTGCAGCGACAGGCTGAGCGGGCGGCCGTCGCCGCCGATGTCGTTCACCGCGCGGCTGAGGCCGTCGGCGGTCTGGGCATAAGCGGCGGGCGCGGCGCAGAGCAGCGCGGCGCCCCCGGCGAGTGTGGCGGCGCGGAGCCAGAAGCGACGATCAATCTGCATGGAAGTCGCCCTGGCCGTCGTCGGCGATGCGGGTGATGCCGTTGCGCGATACGGCAACCAGGATTCGCTGTCCGGCGAATTCGACCACCGCGAGCTTCGATCCCGGGCCGAGCGGCAGCACGTCGACCATCTCGACGGCGCGCGTTTTCGCGGCGCCGCCGACAAGCGGCACCCCCATCTGGACGCGCTTCCACAGCCACAGGCTGCCCCACGCCATGCCGCCGACGAGCGGCAGCAGCAGAGCCAAGCGGAGGATATATTCGAACATCAGGCTCTCCGCTCAAAGCCTTCGAGGCCGCGCGCCGGGGCGACGACTTCGGCGACCTGGATGCCGTAACGGCCATCGACGCTGACGATCTCGCCTTTGGCGATCAGGGTGCCGTTGGCGTAAATGTCGAGCAGGTCGGTCGCGGCGCGGTCGAGTTCGATCACGCTGCCTTCGTCGATCGCGAGCAGTTCGGCAAGGGTCATCGAGGTCGATCCGACCTCGACCGACACGCGCAGCGAAACGCCGGCGAGCAGATCGAAATTGGGCGCCGCGGCGATATTTTTGTTGTCGCGGCGGTCGGCGCGGGGCGCCGTCGGGGCGTCGCTGAGGTCAGTCATGGTTCGGTCCTTTTTCGATATGTTCGATCATGATGGCGGCGTTGCCATTGGCCTCGCCGATGCTGCCGACCGCAAAGCTGCGGCCCGCGATGGTCACCGGCACATGGCGCGGCATGCCGAGCGGAATGATGTCGCCAACCTCGAGCGCGAGCAGCTTGACGAGGCTGATTTCGGGGCGTGCCAGCACCGAGCGGACGGGCAGGCGGACGTCGCGCAGCGCCTTGTTGAGCGCGCCGGCCCACACCGGGTTGGCGGCGCCGGGCATTTCGGGCGCGGGTTCGGCCCCGGCGATACCGCGCAGCGCGGCGAGCGGATAGGCGCAGGCGATCGTCCGGCCCTCGAACGGCGCGCCGCGCAGGACGAAGCGCTGGACGAACATCTCGTCATCGGCGCGCACCGCGGCGAGCTTGGCGGGATCGCCGGTCACGCAGTCGAGCTCGGGCTCGATAACCAGCTTGTCGGCCCATGCGGCGGCGAGTTGCAGCCCCATGTCGCGGCCCAGCCGCGCCGCGAAACGGTCCTCGGCATCGGTCAACTCTTCGCGTTCGGCGGCGAGGCCGCCCTTGCCGCCATAGAAAATGTCGACGAGCTGAAGCAACAACGGCCGCGGCGCAGCGAGCAGGACCGGACCCTTGAGCGGCGGCGCGTGGTAACGCCAGAAGATTGCCGGGGCGGTCGATGCGCTCCAGTCGGCAAAGCTGATCGTTCCGCCGCCGGCGCGCTCGACCTGGATCGCCGGCACCCCAAGCGCGCGGATCAGGTCGCGCACGCTGCGCGCAAACTGAACCGCGACGCTGTCGAGCGCCGGAAAGGCATAGCTGCCCTCGGCCTTGCGCAGCAACAGCGACGCCTTGGCGTCGGCCGCCTCGGTGGTCGGGGCGGCGGGCGGTTGCACGGCTTTGACGGATTTTTCGCGAACGGTCACTGGATCACCAGGCTCGTGAAATAGACATTGTCGATACCACCAAAACCCTCTTTCTCACGCAGCACATCGTTGATTGCCGCGGTCAATTGCCGCTGCAGTCGTTGTTTCCCCTGCGATGTCGAGAGCAGCGCCGGATCCTGTTCGGCCAGCACCATAAGCACGACCGAGCGGATTGGCACCGCCTGGCGTTTGATATTATTGATAACCTTGCCGTCATAGAAGGTCGAAAGGCTGATACCGGCCTGCAAGAAGCCCGACCCGTCGGCGAGGTTCGTCGTGAACGCATCGGTGATCGGGTAATAGGTGACTTCATATTTGCGCGGATCGACCTTGAACTTGTCGTTGGGCACCGACACGGTGCCAACCTTGGGCGCCGGTTCCTTGTCCTCGCCCTCGGCGGCGGGGGCTTCTTCGCCGTCGCTGCGCACGACCAGCTTGGGATAATGATCCTCGGGCTTGACCTCGTGCGCCGACAGCGCGCCGAAATAAATGCCTGCACCGGCGCCCGCGCCGATCAGCGCGATCGCGCCGACGCCGATGAACAGCAGTTTTTTGAACTTGCCCTTCTTCTTGGGCGCGGCTTCGTCTTTATCCTTGGTCATCGTCATACCCTCTATGGTCAGGCAAAGCGGCCGCGGCGGTCAGCGGCCTCTTCGGGATCGCGCGCTTTGGCGCGCTCGGTAACGGTTTCAATCAGATGGCTGACGTCCTGCGCGGCGGCGCGGCCCTGACCCTGCGACTGGCCCTGCATCTGGCGCCCATTGTCCCCCGGGGTGCAGGTCACTTCGCTGCCGGTTACGCGCACGCCCTGCTGTCGCAGGTCTTCGACCAGGCGGCCCTGCGCGGCGGTGACGATCGTCGCCGCCGCGTCATTCTGGGTGTCGAGCTTCAGCGATACGCCCTCGTCACCGACCAGCATCGCGACGTCGAGGCGGCCAAGATGGCGCGGCATCAGGCGAAAGCTGATGTCGCCGCTGTCTGACTTGGTCGCGGCGATGTCGTGCGCCAGCTGGTCGATCCAGGCGCCATCGCTGGCAAGATCGAGCACGCGTTCGGTGACGATCATCGGTTGCGCGACACTCGCGGTGATGGCGGCGCCCGGGGCGGCCGGCTGGGCAAATTGGATCGTCATCGACGGCGCGGCTTCGACGGGCTTAGTAGGCTGCGCTTCGGTTCCGGCGGTCGCGCGCGGCGCGGTCGGCGGCGTGGGGCGCGACATGGTCGTCACCGGCGCGGTGATCGGGGCGGGCTCGCTGGCCGGGGCGCCGGGCTTGGCAGCGACGGGGCGCGGCCCGCTGGCCAGCGACGTCGCCGACGGCAGGTCGGCAGCAGGGGCGGGGGTAGCGGCGCTGGTGGCGGTCGCGACCGGTTCGCCGGCCTTGGTCGGCTTGCCGACAACCGGGGCGATGATCGCGGCGATGACGGGCATCGCGGCGAGCACTGCGGACGCCGCCGCCACCGGGTCAGGCGTGCCGGCGACTGGCGCGGCCGGTTCGGCGGGAACAGTGCTGATGGGGCCGGCGCCGGT